>CATOPL010000005.1 GCA_951802115.1 uncultured Lachnospiraceae bacterium
CTTTTTCTGTTGCCGCCTGATCGGCCGCTTCCTCTGCTTTCTTCAGTTCTTCATCAGCCGCCGCTTTTTCTGTTTCCGCCGCTTTTAACTCCTGTCCTGCAGTTTCAACAGCCTGAGCAGCTTCGTCACGTGCAGCCTGCAGTTCTTCGGCCTGTTTCTCTGCACTGATCAGCTCACCTTCGGCATTTGTAAGATCCTGCTCCGCCGTATCTTTGGCAGCTTTGGCATCGGTAAGAGTCTGTTTCGCTTTGTCAGCCGCTGTTTTTGCATCCTCAAGAGCCTGTTCCGCAGCTTTCACTTTATTATCTGCATCTGTTTTATTCGCCTCTGCTGCCGTCAGCTCGGTCTGCGCTTTTTCCAGTGCTTTCTGAGCCGCCTGTGCTGCTGCCTGCGCGTCCCCGCTCAGCTCTGCACCTTCCCCGATCCCGTTTTCCGCCAGAATCTTCTGAAGCTGCTCCTGTGCTGCCGCCACTTTCGCTTTGGCATCTTCATAAGCGGCATCTGCCTGTTCTTTCTGTCCGGTCAGTGCCTGAAGAGAGGTCTTTGCCGTCTCTGTTTTTTCCTGCGCCGCCGCATCTGCTGTCTGAGCTTTTGTAAGCGCTTCCTCTGCAGCGTCTGCATCCGCCTGTGCCTGTTTCTTTGCCGCATCCGCCGCCGCACTGTCTTCATAGACCACACGCTGTGCGCTCTCTGCCGCATCCGCCTTTTCTTCCGCTGTCCCGGCATTTTCTTCCGTCGATGCCGCCGCTTTTTCGGCCTCTTCTTTTGCATACGAAACATTTTCGGCCATAGTTCCCATATAGCCTTCTTCGTCTTGTACGATATCGTTCAAATCTTCCTTTGCTGTTCCGGCTGCCTGATTCAGCTGATCCAGTTCTTCTACAGACTCCTGAAGATTCTCAACTGCTTCTTTCGAAGTTTCCAGTGATTCTTTGATTTCTTCTTTGCTTTCCAAATCCTGATCCGCCACTGTATCCTGCGCCTCTGCAACTGCATCCTGCGCCTCTGCTGACGCATTGCTCACTTCCGCATTCGGTGTCTCTGTCTCCGGCGTCTCTTCCGGCGCTTCTTCTGACTCTGAATCTTTCGGTGCCTCCGGCAGTTCTCCTTCTGCCGCCGCCATTACCGGCGTACCTGCCGTAATAAAAGCCAGAATACCGATCCCGATGGAATTGATTACTTTCCTGTTTACCAGTCTGTTTTTCATTTACCTTCCCTCCTGATTTCCTTTCCATGCGATACTGTCAAAGAGATACTGCAGGACGTCGTCCGTAAATTTTTTCGCTGCGATTCCTGCCTTGTAGCTTCCGTCTTCCTGTCTGTCCTGGCGCGCCACATCCGCATACATGATCAATGTCTCGGTGACGATGATTACATCCTTTCCCTGAATGACAGGGCTTGCAGGTTCCATACGAATCCCAACCCCCAGAGGACTGACATCCTCCACCTGGACGTAGATCTTTTCCTGTGTGTCACACACTACGACCACCCCATTTGCCGGATAGGATATCCTGTCGATTTTCCTTCTCTCTTTCTCCTCCACCACTACTGATTCCTTTCTCTTCCGAACAGCCTTATTTTACTAGTACATTTTTATTGTAGCAAAGAGACTATCCTGCAAACTGACTCATTTTCGAAAATATTCGGGATTTCTGAGAAAAGGACAAATAAAAATCCAGGATTGCCGCAAAATGCGACAATCCCGGCTCTTTATTTTCCATCAGCACTCTTATACTCAGGAAAGCATCCGAACCGTCTGTCAAATACAAAAAACAGATTTGTCCATGTATCTGCAGCTGCCGAATATCTGAATTGTCTATAAAACAAACTCATCCAGCTCCTGCGTCATATCTGCATAATACCACAGCTCTCCTTTACCGGAGCTTCTGTAATACGCCGTCTCGATCCGCTGAAAAATCACACTGCAGGATTTCATATCTGTTTTCGTAAGCATCAGGATAAAATGCCGGTTCCCATAACGTGTATACGCATCTCCAATCCGCAGAGAACTGCCGACAGCCTCTTTCAGAATCTGCATCTGCCCTGAAAGATCGATCTGCCTGCGTCCATCCTTCTTTCCTCTCATGCTCAACGTGAGAAACATAAGAACCGCGTAAAACGTACTGCGCTGTTTGGCCCGCACGACCAGACGGCAGTAATCTACAAAGCTTGGGTATGTACAGTAATACGCGCCTTTTTTCCTTTCATCCCTGAAAATCGCTTTCTTAATATCATTTTTTCTTCCCATAAATATCTGGTCCATATTTCTCCATCCGGCCAGATCATTGATATTTTTTCTGTGATTTTCTTCCACGAGCTCCAATGCTTCAAAACACTCCTGCATCTCTGATGCAGGCGGGGTCCCCATCTCCCGCGCATACAGCTCCATCGTACTGTTGTAGAGTTCCACAGCCTCTTCATAACGATATACTTCCAGATTACATTGAATCAGCTTTGCCTGCCAGTTCTCAAACGGGTAGACAGCAGCCGCTCTGGAATACAGAAGCAGAAGATTTTTATAATCTCTTTTCTTTCTATATTCTGTTTCCAGTTCCTGAATCGTATGGACATACAGCTCCTTATAATAATTCCCTTTATGAAAAAACCACATATCCGACTGATTTCCCGGAAGCAATTCTCCGCAGTACATCTCATTCGCTTTTTGCATCAGCCGAATCCGCTGTACCCCCCCCCTCGACAGATTCTGCTTCTATGATTGTTTTTTCAAACTCCTGCACATCCAGCTGCAGAGGAGTACTGCTCTTAAAACAGCACCTCCCTTCGTTTAACTCCACATATTCATCATCCGGAAGCCCGCAGGAAACCAGCTGCTTTTTCAGGCGGTAAATCAGGTTATTCAGATTCCGGTTGCGGTTAGCCATATCCGCTTTCTCATTCCAGCTGTACAGATTGTCAATCAGTTCATTCTTTGCAATGCCACCTCTGACAGTCAGCAGAAGCATCTGCAGCAAACGTACTGATTTTGAATTTCCTGCTTTGTTAAAAGCAACCGGTTCTCCTCCATAATACATAGAAAATCCTCCCAGCATCTGTACGCGCAGTCTTTTTTCCTGCATATTGACGATTACCTCCCTCCTGTTTGAAACAACTTTCCGCGATCCTGCCTATCCTTAACAAACCTCTGCTTCTGATCAATTCATTCCCTGAGTTCTGCGTCAGATTGGTATCTGCAGGCTTCCTCCAGAAGCCATTCCTTTTCATTTTTCCCCGGATCCTCCAGCACCAGCTCCAGCAGATACTGCAGAATCTCACCAAGCTGCGGTCCTGAAGAAAATCCCTTTTCCATCAGGTCCCGTCCGCTCACAGCCAGCTGTTTTAGTGTAATGCAGTCTTTCTCTTTTAGAATCTGTTCATAAAGCTGACTGACCTTTTCCAGCGCCTTAAGTTTGGGCTCCTGCAGATCCGGATTCTGCGCCAGAATATCTGCCCGCTGTATCTTCAGATACATTGGAAACAGATCCTCGCCAATCTGATTCAGAGTCCTGCGCACACCTGCCAGAGTCAGCGACGGATGGTAATCATGACACCAAACGAGCTTCGATACCTGACGAATAGTCTCATTATCAAAACGCAGACGTTTCAGAATTTCCCGCGCCAGCTCTTCACTGACCAGCGGATGCCGTTTAAAATGATCGATTCCTTCCTCATCCGTCGTTTTTACCTCCGGTTTCCCAAAATCATGAAAAAGCACTGACAGACGCAGAATCCGATCTGCCTCCACGTGTTTCAGCGCATGAATCGTATGCTCGCCAACCGAATAAATATGATGGGGATTGTTCTGCTCACACTCCATACACAGATCAAACTCCGGCAACACAGCACCGGTAAGGCCATTCTCCCAGGCATCCCTGAGCTTCTCCGGATAAGGAGAAACCAGAATCTTCACCAGTTCCGCCTGTATCCGCTCCGCACTGACCTTGACAAGATTTCCGCACAGCTTACCAATCGCCGCCCTTGTATCCGCCTCCAGCTCGAAACCAAGCTGGGCGCTGAAACGTACGGCACGCATCATCCGCAGCGCATCTTCTGTAAAACGCTCCTCTGCACTGCCTACGCATCTTATGATTCCCTGCCTCAGATCACCGACACCGTCAAAAGCGTCCACCAGTCCTTCTTTCTCATTGTATGCCATGGCATTAATCGTAAAATCACGGCGTTTCAAATCTTCCAGAAGACTCTTTGTAAACTGCACTTCTTTCGGATGACGACCGTCTTCATACTCCCCGTCCACCCGGTAGGTTGTCACTTCGAAACCCTCATTTTCCAGCATCACCGTCACAGTTCCATGCTGAATCCCGGTATCAATGGTTTTTCTAAAAAGCGCTTTCACTTCCACAGGCGCTGCAGAAGTTGTAATATCCCAGTCTGCCGGCTCCCGTCCAAGAACCGCATCACGAACACACCCGCCAACGGCATAGGCTTCATGCCCTGCCGCGGCGAGTGTGCGGATAATCTTATTCACTTTTTCAGGAATCTGAATCTTCATCATAATCACTTCTTTAATATGCTTTTCCCCAGTAAACCAGTTTCCGGGCCGGCTTCCCGCAGCAGACGCATTTATCAGCTATCCGGTTCTGCTCAAAAGGCATGCAGCGGCTGGTTGCAGCGGTGTCTTCTTTAATCTTATCCTCGCAGGCCTGATCTCCACACCACATAGCCCTGATAAACCCAGGACGACTTTCGACCGTATCCTTGAATTCTTCGTAAGTCACAGCATCATAAGTATGAGCATCTCTGTGAGCACGGGCCCGTTCCAGCATCTCCTTCTGCATTGTCTCAAGAATCTCAGAAAGTTTTGTCTCCACTTCATCCAGAGAGACGGCAATCTTTTCCCTCGTATCCCGTCGTACAATAACAGCCTGATTCGCCTCTATTTCCTTGGGGCCGATCTCAATTCGGGTGGGAATCCCCCTTATCTCCTGCTCTGCAAATTTCCAGCCCGGACTTTTATCTGTATCGTCTACTTTCAGTCGGAACCTTTTTGACAGACGATCACGAAGTTCATATGCCTTATCAAGAACGCCTTCCTTCTGCTGTGCAACAGGCACAATCACAGTTTCCACCGGCGCGATCCTCGGCGGCAGAACGAGACCGGAGTCGTCCCCATGAACCATAATAATGGCGCCGATCATACGGGTGGTCATACCCCAGGACGTCTGATAAACATATTTTAACTGATTATCCTTATCCGTATACTGAATGCCGAAAGCTTTTGCAAAGCCGTCGCCGAAGTTATGGCTGGTACCAGACTGAAGCGCTTTACCGTCGTGCATCAGAGATTCGATGGTATATGTCGCCTCCGCACCGGCAAACTTTTCTTTATCTGTCTTCTGGCCCTTGATCACCGGGATTGCCAGCACTTCCTCGCAAAAGTCCGCATAGACATTCAGCATCCGCTCCGTCCGCTCCTTAGCTTCTTCAGCCGTGGCATGCGCCGTGTGGCCCTCCTGCCAGAGAAACTCCCTGGAACGCAGAAACGGCCTGGTCGTCTTCTCCCAGCGGACAACTGAACACCACTGGTTGTAATTTTTGGGCAAATCGCGATAAGAATGAATCTCGTTGGCATAAAAATCACAGAATAACGTCTCCGAAGTAGGCCGTACGCACATCCGCTCCTGCAGCGGCTCCAGTCCGCCGTGAGTTACCCATGCCACTTCCGGCGCAAAGCCTTCTACATGATCCTTTTCTTTCTGCAGCAAACTTTCCGGAATAAACATGGGCAGATACACATTCTCCACACCGGTCTCCTTGAACCGCCGGTCCAGTTCTTTCTGAATATTTTCCCATATCGCATAGCCGGCCGGTTTAATAACCATACATCCTTTAACACTTGTATAATCAATCAACTCCGCCTTCTTCACTACGTCCGTATACCACTGGGCGAAGTCTACGTCCATGGAAGTAATATCTTTCACAAGCTTCTTGTCTTTTGCCATATCCGTAAATTCTCCTTATTCATAACAATTCTAAACTGATTTTCATTGTAAAAAGGATTGTGAGGTTTGTCAAGTGCAGATGCGTGAAGTTTAAATATGGAAGTCCTTCCAATACTTAGCTGCCATATTCCGTTTCGATTTGCAGATACTGTATATAACGGAGGTGAACCCATGAAATTACAGACCAGACTTTATTTTCAAAAAACAGGTATTTTGCTGGCAGTTTATCTGATGCTTCGTTTTCTGCTGCCTGTCATTCTGCCTTTTTTTCTTGCATGGGTCACTGTCGGATGTCTGACTTTCTTGCAGAAAAAATTCCAGATACGTCTTTTCTCTCTGGGAATCTTCTATATTCTGCTGTTTCTTCTGCTTCTTGGCATCTCCGTTTTCTGCGGCTGCTTTCTGCTGTACGAACCCTGCTGCCGCCTGCTTCCGGTCTGTCAGAGTTACTGGACACGGTTTTCTGAGTATCTTGCCTGGCTGCCTGGATCCCTGTCCGGACACCTTGCG
Organism: uncultured Lachnospiraceae bacterium; assembly: GCA_951802115.1. Taxonomy (GTDB): domain Bacteria; phylum Bacillota; class Clostridia; order Lachnospirales; family Lachnospiraceae; genus Hominiventricola. Next base: position 6,468 of record CATOPL010000005.1, read on the forward strand.
GTTCTCATGCCCGCCGCGCTTTCCTGTATGTTCGGTATTTTTTTATATTTGATTTCTGTTCTGCTCTTTGCCAGGGACTGGGATCACTTTCACGCACTGCTCTATAAACTTCCGTTCGCTGTTCCGGTCTCCAACGCCGGCAGACGAATTCTCCAGTGCGTAAAAGGCTGGATTCATGCACAGTTTCGAATCATGATCATCGTATCACTGGAATGCGCCGTCGGATATTATTTTCTGCGCATCCCTGGCTTTCCCTTCTGGGCCGTTCTTACCGGCATTATCGATGCTCTCCCGGTCTTCGGAACCGGAACCGTCTTCTTTCCATGGATCGTCATCGTCATCCTGCAGGGAGACTATACGTTCGCGCTGTGGCTGGCTCTTCTCTATCTGATCACCTGGATGACCCGGGAACTGCTGGAACCGAAACTTCTGGGTGACGGACTCGGACTGCTGCCGATCTGTTTTCTTATGTCCGTGATCGCCGGACTTAAATTGTTCGGAGCCCTCGGCTTTTTCTCCGGGCCCTTTGGAGTGCTGCTCATACGGGAGCTCTGGATTGAACTGGAGATGTCCAGCTCCCAGAGAAGCAACCTGAATCTTTAACACTGCGGCAGTTCCGGACGACCGTCCATAGCAGGATGTATATCGGCATGCAAAAATGACGGTTCTTCCTGCACATCCATTCTTTTTTTCGTCTTTGGATGCCAAAAGCAGATTCTGCAGGCGCAGAGCATCAGCTGTCTGCAGGCCGCATCTGCTTTTCCGTATTTCCGATCCCCTGCAACAGGAGCTCCTGCATGGGCAAGCTGTACACGGATCTGATGATGGCGTCCTGTCCGGAGACGAATCTTCACAAGACTCTTTTCTTCCTGTTCTTTTATGACCTCATAGGCAAGCTCACACCGCTTCGCCCCTTTCGTCTTGGCCGAAACGACCCGTGAGGTATTGGTCCGTCCGTCTTTTAAAAGATAATCCACCAAAATACCGTTTGGAGAAGGCAGTTTTCCACATACCACCGCCTGATACCACTTTTCCGTGTGGACATGATCGCTGATCTGCCGGCACAGGTCCGACGCCACGTATTCTGTCTTCGCCACCAGAAAGATCCCCTCCACCGGCTGGTCCAGCCGGTTTATAAGACGCAGACAAATATCTTTCATTCCTCTTTCAGCCAGATCATTCCGCAGCAGACTCATCACATCCGGCTCCGATATCCTCGCACTCTGCACCGCTGTTCCTGACGCCTTCCATACAACAAGCAGTTCTTCATCCTCATACAAAATTCTGTACTTTTTCACTTTCCGGTTGCTCCTTTTCACTATACGTCGTTCATGAGGCAACGGCATACAATCTTACTCCTGCGGCAAGTCCTGCATAAGATCATCCTGCACAGATCAAAAAAGCTGCTGCAAATATGCCCGCGTCCCCATAACCGCTGTCCGCTCCAATCCACACAGAATTGTTGGCTACGAGAACTGATCCGCATATTGCAGCAGCCCTGCAGATTACATAAAATTCATATTACAGTCTCTTTAACAGTTCTTCGCGCTCCGCCTCATAACCCGGCTTTCCAAGCAGCGCAAACATGTTCTTCTTGTAGCTTTCCACACCCGGCTGATTAAACGGATTCACACCCAGAAGATATCCGCTGATCCCGCATGCAAATTCAAAGAAGTAGAACAGCTGTCCAAGAGAAAACTCATCCTGACGCGGAATCTTCACCATCAGATTCGGCACATTGCCGTCCGTATGTGCCAGAATCGTTCCGTTCATGGCGTTCTTGTTGATGAAGTCAATATTCTTTCCTGCCAGGTAGTTCAGACCATCAAGATCTACCGGCTCCTCATTCATAATGATCTCCTGATCGCACTCTTCTACAGAGAGGACGGTTTCAAACATGATTCTTGCACCGTCCTGGATAAACTGCCCCATAGAATGCAGATCGGTAGTCAGATCAACAGACGCCGGGAAGATACCTTTTTGGTCTTTACCCTCAGACTCGCCGTAAAGCTGTTTCCACCACTCGGAAATATAGTGAAGGCTGGGTTCATAATTTGCCAGGACTTCGGTGGATTTTCCTTTTCTGTGGAGAATATTGCGCACAACCGCGTACAGAACTGCGTCATTCTCCTCATACGGCGTATTCAGAGCCGCCTCGCGTCCACTGGCTGCTCCCTCCATCAGCTTTTTGATATCTGCACCGCTGGCTGCGATCGGAAGCAGTCCCACTGCTGTCAGAACCGAGAAACGTCCTCCTACATCATCCGGAACGACAAAGGTCTCATATCCCTCTTCCGTGGCCAGGCTCTTCAGGGCTCCTCTTGCCTTGTCTGTTGTTGCATAGATTCTCTTTGCCGCCTCTTCTCTGCCGTACTTGTCTTCCAGTTTTTTCTTAAACACCCTAAAAGCGATTGCCGGCTCCGTCGTTGTACCGGATTTGGAAATTACATTTACAGAAAAATCGCGGTCTCCGATCACATCCATCAGATGGCTTAAATAGCGGGTGGAAATGCTGTTTCCTACAAAATAGATTTCAGGAGTCTTTCTGACCTCTTTGGACACAATATTGTAAAAGCTGTGTCTTAAGAACTCCACCGCTGCGCGGGCTCCCAGATAAGAACCGCCGATACCAATCACAATCAGCACCTCGGAATCGCTCTGAATCTTTGCTGCCGCTTTCTGGATTCTCGCAAACTCTTCCTTATCATAGTCAACCGGAAGATCAATCCAGCCCAGAAAATCATTTCCGGCTCCGGTCTTTTTCAGCAGAACCTCTTTCACAGCCGCCGTCTGCGCTTCCATGAATTTCACTTCCTCTGCGCCGATAAAAGATGCTGCTTTTGAATAGTCAAATGTAACTTTTCCCATGTGTTCCTACACTCCTTTTCTGTACGAGTCCCCCCGTATATTTATAACTGCAAAAGTTTTGGACAACAGCCTGACAAAACTGCCTGCGCAGACTTATCCATTTAAAGACATTGTAGCACCCTGATATACTAAAAATCAAGTGGATGTACCTAAAAAGTCGGAAAGAACTTCCTCAAAGATCCTTTCTTCTTCTTTTTCCAGAATCAGTCCGGTGTCCAGTTCCTCCAACGCTTCTTCTATATCCTGTTTCTTTGCCTCTTTGGATTCTTCTTTTCCTTCAAATCCCTCATAGACATGCATCTGCCTTGGATACAGGGTGTTGGATACATAGTCCAGAAGATATACCTGTGCCTGTTCCCACAGGCTGTCCGATTCAAACCAGAGCGCTGCAACCCGCACAACTGCCGCCGCTGTGACAGCTGCCAGAAACCGGTTCAGGCAGAAGGCCCCTTCATAGCCCAGATAATACAGCGCCGCCGCTTCTGTCAATCCAACACCGAATACAATGCCTGTCCACCGTTCAGGAAGCCGTTTCCACTGTCCAAGCGAAATACCAAACCTTTTTTCCTGACACAGGTATTTCCGGACAAATACTCCAATGTCATAAATTCCCACATTGACCTCATAACTTTTTTCAAATTTCAGCGTCATGGCTTTGAGCATCCTGCCTTTATTGCCGCTTCCAAGCGCTGCATCCCTGCAAAGTCCTCCAAACAGTATTTTCCTTGCCAGTGCAAAGATGATTCCCCATACACCCAGCACCAGAAATTCTCCGTAGTACAATGCCCATATCTGATACATAAAAAGCTCCTCTCCTTGCATATTCTTCAGATGAGCTCATTATAACAGAACTCTCAGCCAGGAGAGGCCGAACTTATCGGTAAATTATGACAGTGCATGTCTGTTCCTGTCTTCTGCAGTTACAGACGCTTTACAAAATTGTCCACCAGCGCTACACTGTGTGCAATCGCCTGACGTTCAAAGGTCGGGTAATCAACCGTTGCACTGTCATCCGCCTTGTCCGAAATCGCACGGATAATTACAAAGGGAATCTGATTCAGATAAGCCGCCTGGGCGATCGCAGCCCCTTCCATTTCCGTACACATTCCGTCAAACTGTTTTACAATCCGTTCTTTTACTGTTCTGTCTGAAATAAACTGGTCTCCGCTGACGATCCTTCCGGTAAACACCTGAATCTCCGGCACAGCCTCTCTGCAGGCTGTCACTGCTTTTTCCAAAAGCTTTTCGTCAGCCCGAAAACAGCTTATATCCATCTGCGGAATCACTCCCGGCTCATAGCCGAATCCCGTAGCGTCCATGTCATGCTGCAGCGTATCCGTGGAAATCACAATATCTCCGATATTGATCTCTGCTTTTAGAGAGCCGGCAATTCCTGTATTGATCACCGCATCTACCTGAAATATATCTGCCAGAATCTGTGTGCAGACCGCGGCATTGACCTTTCCTATTCCGCTGCGGACAACCACCGCTTCCATTCCATTCAGTTTTCCTGAATAAAAATTCATCGAAGCTTTCTGAAGCAGCTCCATATCCGTCAGCTTTTCTTTCAGAGCCGTAACCTCTTCTTCCATGGCGCCAATAATACCGATTTTTTTTATCATATACAGAAATACCTCACTTTCCTGACTTTCTTTCCTTAACAGTATAGCGAATGTCCGGCTGTTTGACCAGTGGATTCTCAAATTTCATCCAGAAGTTCTCCGCTGTCCCGACTGTATGCACGGACCGTCCCGTTTTCATAGAGAAGATAAAGCGTATCGCCGATGAAGCTACCTCTTACTCTGTAATATTCGTGGTCTTTCTGTCCGGTAGCAATCTTCAGCGTCCGGACAAAATCATGGTTTTGGTAGGCGTAAAGAAGATAGTCCTCCTGACGTTCTCCCTGCCGGCTTCCCTCTGCCTGAAAACCGATTATATTTTCTTCCACATCTATCAGTACCGCCCGGTGGTCGTACAGAGCTTCACTGTAATCATACTCTGCCAGCGAATATCTTGATACCTCTTTTAATTCTTTCGGATTGGAAATATCAAACATGGACAGTTTCATCCCCTGTTCCTGTCCGGTCTCTTCATCTGCCTCCATACCGATCCCCAACAGCATGTGTTCCCCATAAAAATGCAGATATTCCGAAAACCCGCTTACCTTCAGCTCTCCGAGAACCTCCGGCTGCTCCGGGTCGGATAAATCCACCGCAAACAGGGGATCTGTCTGACGGAATGTCACAAAATATCCGCTATCCCCCAGAAATCGGGAGGAATATATTTGCTCTCCTTCTGCCAGACCTTCCATCTTTCCTATTATCTGCAGAGACGGATCTAGAATATATAAAGCGTTACTTTGGGCCGCTTCTGCATAATCATACCCCAGACGCTCACCAGTCCGGTCGTCAGTTATTTCCCTGACCTGGTATTCCTGTATCGTCGAGACCATACGAAGATTGTCTTCATATTCGTCCATCGAGAAGCTGCTCTTAAGCCTTCCTGGAATCTCTCCCTCAGCCTGTGCATAAAACCGTCCTTTCCTGTAGGAAAACCGAAGCAAACTGGTCGCGTCCTCAATCAGCCCCTTTTCTGAAGGCTCCCTTTCAAAAGCCGATCGGTAGCTTGCCACATAAATATTCTGCATATTTACATAATAAATACCGGATCCGGACAGCACGGCCCGGCTGTCTGCGAACGAAGAAGGATCTGACAGATCAATAGAAACCAGAACCAGATAATCCGCGCCGTTTGTGTTCTCCGGGCAGTAGATCCGGTCTGCTTCCATCCGTTTTCCATCCATAAACGGAATATATGCGTCATAATCCTGCTCCCCTTCTCCCGGAACTGCTGTAAAGCGGCTGATTCCATAAAAATATCCCTCTGACACCCTGGAACATTCATAGCTCCCCTGCAGCGTAAACGTCTTCATCTTCCTCGGTCTGCTTTTATCCACAGTCTGATAAATGCTGATTTCATGGTAACCTTGTTCCATACGAAAATCTCTGTCAGTTGCTATATCTTCTGCCGCTTCCATCTTCCCTGCGGAAAGTGACAGCGGGATATGATGATAGGATTTGTTTTCAACAGTGATCAGCAGATCATTCCACACATAGAATTCTTCCAGACTTTCAAAATCATTCAGAAACGCCGTTTCTTTCAAACCGTCTTTTGTATCCACAATCTGGATCCCGACTGGATGCATGTTTTCTCCGTTTGCTTCCTCCTGCTCTTTTCTGACGATCTGGTACAGATATCTGCCGTCATTTTTAATCTGGTCCGCCTCGTCAACCTGTTCCACCTGTCTGTTGGTCGTGCCAAAAGCTTCTTTTGACATCTGCAGTTCTCCGACGGAGTCTGCAGCTTCTGCCTCCGCTTCTTCTATATCCATTCTTCTTCTCTGCTCCTCCTGTCTGCGCCAGGTTTCAGACAGACAGGCATAGATTTCCTCATAAGATTTGCCGGAAAAAACCTGCAGTTTTTGTTCCTCTTCCGGATTCGCCGGCGACACACCCCGCTCCGCTGTTTCCTGTTTTTTCGCCTCTTTCTGCACAAAACTTTTGTCCGGCAATGTGTGTACCGGCTGATAAAAAAGAAGTGTCGTTCCCATAGCCAGCAGAAAACAGGCTGCCGTTACCAGCGCCGGACGGATGTTTTTCCAGCGAAACATAGGGCTTTGTTCCGTAAATTTCCTGCGACTTTTTCCGCATTTTCCGAGAATTTTATCCATCTGATCCGGTTGCAGATTTTCCGGAATCAAAAGAGTTTCTCCCTTTTCTCTAAGAAAATCTTCTATTTTTCCGTTTCTTTTCATTTCTGCCCCTCCTTTCCCCGGCTTTTTCCGTATCGGTATCCGGCGCCGTTTATCCGGAGCAGCTCCTGCTCCAGCTTTTTTAAAGCTCTTCTGTATTTTGTACGTATTGTATTGTGATTTCTTCTCAGCATTCTGGCAATCTCTTCTCCTTTATAGCCGCCAAATACCGTCAACGTCACGATCAGCCGTTCCTCATCGTTCAGTACGCTCAGAAGCTCCAGCATTTCCGTCTGAGAATCAAACGCCGTCTCACCTGATTCCAATGTCTTATTCATCTCTTCTGCAGGAATTGCCTGTCGTTTCCGATTCTTCAGACTTTTTTTGCAGCGGTTGACCAGGATACGGAAGATCCATGATCGGAAGGATTCTTCTTTTTTCAATCCGCCAAAATGCTCATACGCCGACAGCACCGCGTCCTGAACGGCATCCTCTGCATCCTGCGCATTTCCCATATAATAATAAGCCAGACGGTACAGATCACCATACACCGTCTGGTACAGTTCCATAAATCGCTCCATTCTTCCACCTCGCCCCCGGAATCTGCCAGATAATGCCCTCAGTGTACAAGGGTATGTTTCTTATATTATATAGAGTCACACAATCCCCCAAAATGTTGCAAGCAAAATATAAAAACCTCACAGCAGGCCGACAGAGCGGCAAAGCTGTGAGGAATTTAATGATTCCATATTTTATTTTATCCGACTGCAAACGTCATCTCCGCCGTGACCGCAATTTTTCCGTCCACAGTTGCAGTCGCCTTTCCTACGCCGATCGGACCTTTCTGTTTGATAATCTCCAGTTCCAGTGTCAGCACATCCCCCGGAACGACCTTTTTCTTGAATTTTGCCTTATCAATGCCGCCAAAATAAGCAGTTTTTCCTTTATTTTCCGGCTGACTCAGAATCGATACCGCGCCTACCTGCGCCAGCGCTTCCAGAATCAGAACACCCGGCATCACCGGCTCCTGCGGAAAATGTCCGTTGAAAAACGGCTCATTATAAGTCACGCATTTTCTTCCCACCGCTCTTTTTCCCGGCTCCAGCTCATCAATGCGGTCAATCAAAAGGAAAGGCTGCCTGTGGGGAATGATCTCCATGATTTCTTTTATATCCATTGTCATGTTATTTCTCCTAATCGAATTACAGGCCCCTGCCTATGAGTTAAATTTTTTAATAAGGATGCTGGCGTTATGTCCGCCGAAGCCCAGAGAATTAGACAGCGCATAGGTCAGCTCCATTGATACGCCTTTTCCCTGTACATAGTCCAGATCCAGCTCTTCATCCGGATTCTCAAGACCTCTGGTCACATGGACAAAGCTTTCTTCCATTTCTTTCACGCAGGTGATAAATTCTACCGCTCCCGCCGCGCCGAGAAGATGGCCGATCATGGATTTGGTGGAATTAATCTTCATGTTTTTCGCATGCTCCCCGAACGCCAGCTTGACAGCACGGGTCTCAAACAAGTCATTGTGATGTGTGCTGGTCCCATGTGCATTGATATACATAATGTCTTCCATGGCCGCACCGGACTCTTTCACTGCCCATTTCATAGCCGTCGCCGCACCCATGCCGTCCTCAGCCGGAGAAGTGATATGATATGCGTCACTCGTAGCGCCGTATCCCACCACTTCTGCCAGAATTCTGGCTCCGCGTTTTTCTGCATGCTCCAGTTCTTCCAGAACCACCACTCCTGCGCCCTCTCCCATGACAAAACCGTCCCGGTCTTTATCAAAAGGAATGGAACAGCGATCCGGATCCTCACTGCCGGAAAGCGCGGTCAGCGCTGCAAAACCCGCTACACCAGTAGGACAGATGCAGCTCTCCGTTCCGCCTGCCAGCATCACATCCGCATCTCCCGCCTGAATGCTCCGGTAAGCCTCGCCGATCGAATGGGTTCCCGTCGCGCAGGCAGTCACCACATTCAGACTTTTCCCCTTTAATCCGTAAGCAATGGAGACATTTCCCGCCGCCATATTGGAAATCATCAAAGGAACCATCAAAGGAGCCACCCGATTCGGTCCCTTCTGCATCAGTCTGCTGTATTCCTTTTCAACCACATCCAGACTGCCGATTCCGGAACCTATGGAACATCCTACACGGTAAGCATCCTCATGCTCCATGTCCAGTCCTGACTGCTCCAGGGCTTCTTTAGCCGCCGCCACCGCATACTGCGAAAAAGGCTCCATTCTTTTAGCCGCTTTAAAATCCATAAATTCTTTTGCAGAAAATCCTTTAACTTCCGCCGCCACATGAGCTTTATACCCCGAAGCGTCAAATTTGGAAATAGTGCCAAAACCATGATTGCCGGCCTTGATATTTTCAAAAAAATCTTTTACATTCAGTCCAAGGGGAGTGATCGCTCCCATTCCAGTCACAACTACTCTTTTCATCAGATTGCCATACCTCCATCTACGCTGATAATCTGTCCTGTGATATAAGCCGCTTTTTCAGAAGCCAGATACGCCACCATATTGGCAATATCCTCAGGCTTTCCAAATCTTCCCAGGGGAATCTGAGCAGTTGCCGCTTCTTTCACACTGTCTGAAAGTACCTGAGTCATATCTGTGTCCACGAATCCGGGAGCCACCGCATTGACTGTGATTCCGCGGCTGGCCAGCTCTCTTGCCATGGTTTTCGTCAAACCGATGACCCCGGCTTTGGATGCAGCATAATTGGCCTGACCGGCATTGCCGAGAATACCGGAAACAGAAGTGATATTGATAATGCGTCCGGCCCGCTGTTTCAGCATCTGACGGCTTACGGCCTTGATGGTATTAAAACACCCCTTCAGGTTGGCGCTGATCACCATGTCAAAATCCGTCTCCGACATTTTCATGATCAGGTTGTCTCTTGTGATCCCCGCATTATTGACCAGAATATCCAGCCGTCCATATCTGGCTGTTACTTCTTTAATCATGGACAAAGCCGCCTCTGTATCTGCCACATTGCACTGATATGCGCACCCTTCTGCCCCCAGAGCATGAATTTCTTCTACTGTCTGTTCCGCTTTCTCTTTTGAACCATTGTAATTGACGATCACTGTCGCCCCCTCCGCCGCCAGAGCCAGGGCAATGGCGCGGCCGATTCCTTTTGCAGCCCCTGTCACCAGGGCAATCTTTCCTTTCAGCATCCTAATTCTCCTGATTAAAGTTCTGCATCCGCCGGTTGCATCCGCGCCCTGAAATTCTCCTGGCGCTGCTTCGGGCTGATGCTGTTTTATTGTTCCGCACCTGCTGATACTTTCTCTGTACTGTTACACAGATCAGCGGATTGTAAACAACATTTTCAGTTACAGTGCTGACATGACTTTTTCAAAATCCGCCATATTTTCTATATTCATCATTTTTACGTCACGGCTGATCTTCCTCACGAAACCGGAAAGGGTTTTTCCCGGACCCATCTCAATAAACGTATCCACGCCGTCTGCGATCATACGCTCCACGGACTGCTGCCAGCGCACACTGGATGATACCTGGCGGCAAAGCAGATCCTTAATCCCGTCCGTAGTCTTTACATAATCCGCCGTCACATTCGTGATATAAGGCGTCTCAAATGCCGTAAGCTCCACTTCTGCCAGCACCTCTGCCAGCTTCTCTCCTGCACCTGAAAGCATTGGGGAATGAAATGGTCCGCTTACATTCAGACGCAAAGTTCTCTTGGCTCCGGCTGCCTTCAGCGCTTCACAGGCCGCATCCACCGCTGCCTCCTCCCCGGTGATCACGATCTGTCCCGGACAGTTATAATTGGCAATCGATACGATACCCGCCGTCTCTTTGCAGATCTCTTCGATCTTCTTTGCATCCATGGCCAGCACTGCTGCCATAGCTCCTCCGGTCGGTACCGCTTCCTGCATGAGAATTCCGCGCTGGCGCACAACTTTGCATGCGTCGGCAAGGCTCATGACCTTCGACGCCACCAAAGCACCGTACTCGCCCAGACTCAGCCCGGCATTCACAGAAGACGCAAGTCCTTTGGCTTCTGCCGCCCTGAGTACCGCCATCTCTGCAGCAAGCATGCAGATCTGCGTATATTCTGTCTGATTGATCTGTTCATTTTCCTCAAAACAAATTTTTGCGATATCCAGTCCCGACGCTTCAGAGGCAACATCAAATACTTCACGGCACTCTGAAAACGTCTCATAAAAATCCTTTCCCATGCCTACATACTGCGCGCCCTGACCCGGAAATACAAATGCGATCTTGCTCATATTCCTGTCCTCCCCTGTCTTTTATATACGCTCGGAGTCCCGCTGAATCTGATGATACGAATTGCTTTTTCCAGATATACAGCCGGAGAAAACTCAGCCGCAAAGAAATGTACTGAGAAGGTCCGAGTCTACATTTTATATATCAATTCATATGGTCTCACATATTTTGAAACCCAAAGTTTTTATTTTAAAACAGGGACTGCCATGCGATCCTGCACAGCAGTCCTTCTCTTACCTAAACATTACCCAGACACAGGCTGTACAGCAGGTGTCCCAATCGTCATAAAACAGATCATGACATTCTAACAGCAAATCATTGTACTATCTCAGCTTCAGCAGCGTCTCCGCCTGCTCCATGATCTCATCAATAATTTCCCGGCAGCTCTGCCTTCTGGTCACCATACCTGCAATCTGTCCCGCCAGAACAGAACCGTTATCCGTATCGCCTTCCACAACTGCCTTGCGCAGACCACCAAGAGTCAGCTTCTCAAGTTCTTCAAAAGAAGCTCCCGATGTCTCCAACTTCAGATATTCACGCGTCATCCGATTGCGCAGTCCCCTGACCGGATGTCCATGACTTCTCCCGGTCACTTCAGAATCAATGTCTTTGGCCTTCAGAATGCGCTCTTTATAATTATCATGTATCGTACACTCATCGGATACACAGAAACGGGTTCCCATCTGAACTGCCTCTGCACCCAGCATCATAGCTGCTGCAAAACCTCTGCCGTCTGCGATCCCTCCGGCTGCAATAACCGGAATAGACAGCACATCCACTACCTGCGGCACCAGTGTCATTGTTGTTGCCTGACCAATATGCCCGCCGGACTCTGTTCCTTCGGCAACAACCGCATCCGCACCGCAGCGTTCCATGCGCTTTGCAAGAGCTACGGACGCAACCACCGGAATGACCTTAATACCCGCCGCTTTCCACTGCGCCATGTATTTTTCCGGATTCCCGGCTCCCGTTGTCACGGCCGCCACGCCTTCTTCTGTCACAACCTGTGCAATATCGTCCGCAAAAGGACTCAGAAGCATGATATTTACTCCAAAAGGTTTGTCGGTCAGCTCTTTCGCTTCGCGGATATAATTTCTTACCACATCAGCCGGCGCGTTAGCAGCACCGATCAGACCAAAGCCGCCCGCCTCCGATACGGCTGCTGCCAGATGCGACTCTGCCACCCACGCCATACCGCCCTGGATAATCGGCTTCTCTACTCCCAACAGTTCCGTAACTCTTGTCTTCATAACAGACACCTGCTTTCCTCTTACTTTTCCTTACTCTTCGATCCCTTTCGATTTCAGATAGTCTGCAACCGCACCGACCGTCGTAAGCTTCTCCAGCTCCTCAGACGGGATCTCGATCTCATATTCATCCTCAAGGTTGGTTACCAGTTCAAACAGATCCAGAGAATCCGCCCCCAGATCTTCTTTAAAGGAAGTCTCCGCTGTCAGATCCGCTGCTTCTACATTCAGCTGTTCTGCTACCATCTCTTTAATCTTCTCTAACATTTTCATCTTCTCCTTTTTATAAATTATTTTTCTTTTCTCATTTTATTTTGACAATCAAAGTATATAGTCGCCATCTCGTTTTGTCAATATCCTTTTTAACAATTTTTCACCACTCTACCACACAGGCTCCCCAGGTGAGACCGGCTCCAAATCCGGAAAGAATCAGCCGGTCTCCGGAATGCAGTTTTCCCTGTTCATTCATCTGCGCCAGCAGGATCGGAAGACTAGCCGCCGAGGTGTTGGCACACTGATCAATATTCATGGGAAACTTCTCTTCCGGCTGTCTGAGGCGTTTCGCCACAGACTGGATGATTCGTTTATTCGCCTGATGCAGAAGAAACCAGGTTACTTCTTCTGCCGAAAGATCTGCTTTCTTCAGAACATCCTCGATACATAAAGGAACCGTCTTTACAGCAAACTTAAATACTTCCTGACCGTTCATCTGAAGATAACCAAGTTCGGACTCTTCCCTGCATACAGGATTATGGTTGGAACGACCCCTGCAGGAAAGCACCTCCCACCGACTTCCGTCGCAGCCTGTCACCTGCGCGGTCACGCCGCCCTTTTCCGTCGCAGTAAGCACCGCCGCCCCGGCTCCGTCTCCAAAGAGTACGCAGGTACTTCTGTCTGTCCAGTCCACCAGTTTGGACAAAGTTTCCGCTCCGATCAGCAATACATTTTTATAGATGCCGCTCTTGATAAAAGCATCCGCCGTATGTAATGCATACAGAAAACCCGAGCAGGCGGCATTTATATCAAACGCAACCGCATTTACAGCTCCAAGCTCCGCCTGAACCCGACAGGCCGTACTCGGAGTCTCTGTATCAGATGTAATAGTTGCCACGATCAAAAGGTCGATCTGTTCTGGCTGCAGTCCTGAAGCTTCCAGCGCTTTCTGAGCGGCTCCTGTCGCCAGAGAAGTCGTAGTTTCCTTTTTTGCCAGATATCTCTTTCTGATACCGGTACGTTCTGCAATCCATTCATCACTGGTATCCATGATCGTTGATAAATAGTCATTATCCGCTGCATACGCCGGCAGCTGCCAGCCGGTTCCGATAATTTTTGCGTTCATTCTGTATCCTCTATTCCGCAATATTATTTTGACTTTCAAAGTATTCGCCTAAAGTATATACGGGAAGCCGGTGTTTGTCAAGCCAAAATCTTCAGCTGATGGTCACTGTCTGATATGGAATCGTAATTCCATTCTCCCTGAACCTTTTCACCAGCGCCGCCCGGATATCGCTGCACGCCTGAAAGCTGTCGTCCAGATTCTTGGTCCATACAGTCGTCTTGAGAATAATTCCGTTTGACGTATAGGTTTTAATGAACACTTTGTTTTCCACTGTATTCAATGTCAGCTCATGTTCTATACAGATTTTCTGCATCTCATCCATTGCCTTGTCGATATCGGAATCGTAAGAAATCTCTATTTCCATAAAATTTCCCACATTTTCAATAAAATTGGTATTGGTAATCACCGCTGTATCCATGACGGAATTGGGAACGATACAGCACTCCCCGTTAAACTGCCGGATAATTGTATGGCGAATCGTTATATCCTTCACTATGCCCTCAGCAATCACACTGCTGCCCTGAACGACCCTGATTTTCTCGTCCACATTATAAGGTCTTGACATGGACAAAGAGATTCCGCTGATTACATTGGCCAGCGCCTGCTGAGCCGCAAAAGTAGCGATTGCCACCATCAAAGAACCGCTCTGCAGCAAAGCCTTGCTGATATCTCTTGTCACTTCGAACTGCTGCAGAAAACTGTAAACAATGATAACATTGAGCACAACGTTAATCACGCTCTTTGTAAATCTCAGATGTACAGAATTGTGTTTTCTTGTCATGAATCTGAACACCAGATCAACCACTCGGTTGGTCAGTATTTCAGTAACAATAAAGATACCTATTTTCAACAGATTACTCATTTTTCTCTCCTTATATCTTTTCCGCCAAGTCATATCTCTAATCACCTGACAGATCCATATTCCTCGACGGCTGCATATATGACAGAATTTACCCGGTCATTGAAAACTCATTCCATCAGCAATTCCTGCATTTTTTCGGCCAACCGAAAAAGCAAACAACAAAATGTCCCTGAAAATAACAATACTGCAGCCCTGTCAATATAAATTACGGATTATTTGAAAAACAGTGCGATTATGTAAGTTCCTTACTCAGCAAAACATACTCATACTCCTCAGCCACCAGTTCCTGAAAATAACCGCGGTTTATATTGCCCTGACGAATCAGCGCTCCTACGGACGGCACGCCGGCTTTCTGCAGTTCTTCTTTAACAGCCTCTGCCAGAGCTTTTCCCAGTCCGCGGTGCGATGCGTCAACGCCCATATAGAGCATAACATAGGAACGCGGTCTGACGCGCGTCAGAAGAATGCGCACATAATCGGCGGCAGTAAGCCTGCCATAGACGGTATTTCCATAGTCCGGAATACTGATAAAAAATCCTACGGCTTTTCCCTGATAATAAGCCATCTTTACCATAGAATACCGGATCAGAGGTTTCAGATAACTGTACAGAGCGGCAAATTCATCTCTGCTGATCGGTTTATATACGGGAAAAGTCCGGTAAAGCCTGATGATGAGATTATAAACTTCGTCCAGCGTACGGTCAAATGTCCCGCTGGACGGACTTAGAATCTGATATCCTTCCTGCCGCTTCTGATGAAGCCTTGAAGAAAATATTCGATCCTCATAAGAATGTTCTACAATCCGATAGCGATTGGAAAAATACCGCTCCGTAATATCACAGCCTGCTTTCTGCCACAGCCGCACATAATAATCCCTGTTATATGGTTCTCCTGTATAAAAACGTTGAAAATGACTGGCTTTAAATCGGTAGCGAAGCCAGAAGGAAGCATCGACCGGTCCGGTCATTTTAACGCATCCTTCTGCCTTTGCGATAGTTTCCGCCTCCCGGAATAAAAGCCCGACCGCTTCCTCGCAGTCCTCACTTTCGAAAAAGCCCAGATACCCCTCCGGATCTTCCGGATAGACCGTAAGAACCGCCCGGCTTACAGCCCTTTTTCCGTCATCCAGAACAAGCAGCGGAAAAACCTTAAAGTAATGACTGAGAATGTGAGTTCCTTCCAGAATCTTCTGCTCTTCCTGCGGCTGCTGTACCATTTCTTTCTTTGTATAAAGCCTGCGAGGAAGCTCCAGAAATTTATTGATCAGATCTTTTTCCCCGGAAAACGACAATACTGTATAATTCATTTGATCCGTCCTCCCGGCGTATCCGCCTTGATATAAATCTGTCGGATCTGCTTATATCGGGGCAGCAGATGATTGACCTGTTCGATATGTTCTCTCACTTCCTCTTCCGTAAGATCACTGACCACCGATGCGGTTGGATGATGGTTCTCCTCAAAGACCTTTACTGCTTTTATCTGCGGATGCTGCAGAATCAGTTTTTCCAGTTCATCCACATAGACATTTTTGCCGTTGGCAGTCAGAATCATGCGCTTCTTCCGCCCTTTCAGATACAGGTGACCGGTATCAGAAAGAATTCCCAGATCTCCGGTATGATACGCTCCGTCCTGATCAAACTCCGAATAACGGCCATTCTGATCCAGATATCCCCGCGACACGCTTTCTCCTTTTACAATGATCTCCCCGACCCCTTCTTTATCCGGATCCAGAATCCGGACATCCAGATTCTCAAAGACCACTCCATTCGAAGCAAGATCCGGATCACCGGGAACGGCAAGCGCAATGACAGAAGAAGTCTCCGTCGTTCCGTACGCTTCCAGAAGGCAGACTCCCTGCTGAATAAAATACTGCTTGACTGCGGAATCTGTAAAACTTCCGCCGCAGTAAAGAAACCGGATATGCCGCAGAACCTCCAGAAGTTCCGCTGTCATGATATCGTACATCCGGTACAGAAAAAGCGGAACCGTACATACCACTGTAGGACGCACTTCCACCATCTCTGCAATCAACTGCTTCAGATCAGAGCAGAGACAGAGCTGCATGCCCGAAATAACCGTATATAAAATGTTTGCCACCCCGGTATAGACGTGATGAAACGGAAGAAAGACATAGGCGCTGTCCTCCTCTGTCATCGGCGTCCGCCTGTACAGAGTCTCCCAGTTTGCAAACAGATTCCGCTGTGTAAGCGGAATCGCTTTAGGCACATCGGTAGTGCCGGATGTAAACAGAATCAGAGCAGTCCGCTCCTCATCTTTGATGCCGTCCGGCCTAAGCACCATTTTCTGTCCCTCCCGGATCAAAGCGGGCAGATCCTCCTCTATACTGAACCAGGCCATTTCCGGATGCTTTTTTTCCAGTATTCTTCTTTTTTCCTTTTGAGAACAGGAATAAAAAACTGCAGAGACAGGAATCACAGACATCGTATGCTCCAGATCATATTCTGTCCATGTCGGGTCTACCGGCACGCAGGTTCCCACATACCCCATGATACTAAAATAAAGAAGAATCCATTCGCGGGAATTTTCTGCACACAGCATCAGATTTTTATTTTGAAACCCCTGTTTTAAGAGAGCTTTGGCAATACTTTGGACATCGCCGATCACCTCATGAAACGTATGCGCAACCCAGCTGCCGCCGCTCCTGGTACGAATATAGGGACGATCCGTCCACTTTCTATCATCTTCTTCTAAATATTCACTGATCGTTTTCATATGATCTCCTCATCATCTCTCCCGCAAACTGCCGCTGACCATATTCCTGCCTCTGTGCCGTCTTCTGTGTTTGCCGTTCATGTGACAGTTGTGAGAATACATGTGTTTTACTGCAGAACAGTTACTGTTCCGCTGTCCCCGTCGATTCTTACCAGATCCCCGTCCTTCAGGTACTCGGTAATATGCGGGATTCCAACTACGGCAGGCTTTCCAAGCTCCCGCGAAATAATCGCTGTGTGCGACAAAAGAGAACCTTTTTCAGAAATAAGCCCTCTGGCGCCTGCGATCAGAAATACCCAGCCCGGATCTGTCATCCTGGCGACAAGAATCCGGCCTTTTGTATCAACCTCCAAAGACGGTTCCCTGACAATCTTTACTCTGCCCTCTGCAATTCCCTGAGAACATGCGGTTCCTCTGAATACTCTCTGACCGCTGTCATATTCCCTGTTTTGGACTCCCCGGGAGTGCTTGTCTGTCACTTTCCCGGAAAAGACAAGGCGCGACCAGGCGGGAAGTGCTCGAAAGCCCTCATACAGTTCTTTTCTCTTCCGGATCAGCTCTTTAAGATCACGTAAAGTACCAGAAGCCTCCTGTTCGATCTCACCGCATTCCAGCCAGAAAATATCATCCGGATGTTCGATCTGTCCCCGCCTGTGCAGATTTCTTCCCATCTGCCGCACCAGCGTGCGCATCATACCGTATAACCGACTTCTGTTCAACCGCGATTTTTCCCGGTTACGGATACCAAGAGCCGCCCGGCCCGCCAGGAAAAGAGACAGCCTGTCAAGATAACCCTCATCCTTTTTCCGCTGACTGTCCGGGCCGGAAGAACCGGCGTTTTTTTCAGAATCCAGGACGCTGTCCGCATATGAAAGAATATACCTGACCAGCAGCTGCGGATCTGTCCGGAAGGTCCTGCTCTCCAGCTTCAGTTCTTCTGTATTCCGGTCACCATACCTGCAGATATATGCCTTTATCCGCCTTGTAAAATCATCCCCGGTATTTTCAGCATATCTGTCATAGTCTTCCCGGGTCCGAATCCGGCGAAGCTCCTCCAGCCGTTTTTCTTTTACTGCCTGTTCTGCCAGACGGCGCAGTTCCTGTACCGGGCCGAGACTTTCCAGATTATGCAGACCGGATATGGCACGCTTTGCCTCCAGTCCATAATCCGGAACATGTCCGGCTTTCAGACGCGCTTTCAAAAGCCCCGTAAAAAGAAAGGCATACATATCATTTACAAGCGTCATATCCCACCTTTTTACCGTCATTTCCTGAAGTAAATGATAATGTTCAAGCAACACTCTGTTATCCTCTGTGGCCGTATCCAGCATTTCAAATCGTCCGATAATTTCTTTAAAATATTCATCAAGCCGCCTCATCTCTTCCGGGCAGGTCAGAAGCAGACGAAAAAAAGAAACCGTAACTTTCAGACGTACGCCGGGCCGGATCTTTCCCTGAAGACTCGAACTGACCGCCTTCTCTTCCACTCCCATCATTTCCTGCCATATGGGAATAAGTTTTTTGCTGAATGGAAGAAAAAGAAGTACGTCATACCAGCTGCTGATGCGGTAATAAACGCGCCCATTGGCCATATCCACCATATGTTTCAGCACTTCATCGATCTTCTGAACCGTTTCTGATTCTCCCGTCAGACGATTGAGAAGATTTTTAAATACCTGATAATATGCTTCTCTGATAAAGCTCTGCGTCAGAGGAAGCGTAATTCCGGGATAGCTCTCCACAATATTGCTGTTATCCAGAATGATAACCGAAGCCTCTTTATCCAGACCGGTAATCGGACGCGTCTGAAGAAGCCACAGCTTTCCGTTTTGCAAAGCATACTCCATATCGCATTCCATCCCGAACAGGTCCCTGACCTGACCCGATATGCAGATCAGCTCCTCCACCTGTCTCTCATCCAGAAGAGGAGCCTCTCCTGTCTGTTCAAAATAATAGACGGCGTCCGACCGATTATAATAATAAGTAGTCGTGTCCGTCCGTTCCTCCACCACCTGCTCCCCGGTCCCGGCCCCAAGAACAATCACCGTCTCATTTAAAAGGCCCTGCGGATTGACTGTAAACAGCACCCCGGACAATTCTGCTTCGACCATTTCCTGAACGATGACATGCATGCCCGTCTTACCGGAGGCCATCCCACACGATCCGCCATATGCAGAGACTCTGCTTTCTTCCGCCTGTGAAAACACTTTCCGGATGCAGGCGCAGACTTCTTCTTCGCGTACCCGCAAAAATGTACAGAACTGCCCGGCAAATGAATATTCCGCTCCGTCTTCCACCGACGCGGAAGAACGGACAGAAAACAACTTGCTTCCGGAAAAACAACGGTTCAGGCGCCTGATAACCTCTTCTTCCTCAAAAGCTTCATCCACGCAGAAAAACGGCGGGACCGGATATCCGTTTTCAAGAAGCCGGAACAAATTCCACGCCTTCGAACCCGGCGCATGGTTTTTATAATTATCTGCATCGATAATCATATCATCATATCCTCCCCCAGATCAGATAAACCGGTATCGTCAGCAGCATCAGGGATTCCTGAATATAGGTATACCGTTCCACCTTATCTACAATCGCAAACTGCGAGGGTTCTTTTATAAACTGCAAAAACTTCACAGTCATCCAGGAAACATCAAGAAGCAACGCTGCCACTGTGATCCGGTTCAGATTCCAGACCAGCAGGAAGTTGGTCATAATGTCCACCCAGGTCAACAACAGAATGAACCGCACCGGTTTCCGATAACCGAACAGACTGGAATAGGTGACATATTCTGTCTCATCCTCTGGTGCACGGATTTTACGGGAGATTTCCCAGATCAGAGCCGGAAAATACAGTGTCCATGCAGCAAGGAAATTAACCCATGTAAACAGAGGCAGTCCATATTTCCGGCAGGTAAAAGAGATGATATAAATATTCATAATCATCTGCACTGGATTATGAGTAACAAGCGCCAGCGGAAGACTTTTCTGTATCTTTTTTTTGCTGAAAAACCACAGAGACATGAGAGTACCGTAAATATAAAGAAACAGAAAAAAGCCAAAATTATTCATGAACACAAAATTCAACAATACAGTAACGGCAATTAAAACTGTCACAAAGACAGCCAGGTCTTTTTTATGTACTCTGCCTGACGGCAGCGGACGGTGTGCAAACAGTCTGCAGTCCAGCTCGTAATCTTTAAAATCATCCGCAATCCTCAGCCATAAAAGAAAGCTGAAAACCGTAAAACCGCCGATCAGTTCCTGTATTCCAAGATGGAATGAGCGGATACCGGCATTGAGCAAAATGATAAAATGAATCTCTCCAAAGATAATCAGACCAAGAGCAAATCTTGGCAGAATAGGATACATCTCTTGAAAATAAACAGACAGCCGCCGGAACATGAAAAGCCTCCTCAGTCATACTGGAAGAATCAATCCTCAGTCTTTTATTCAGTATACAATATTCTGTCCGGAAAGAGAAGACCTGACAGATTGATTGTGTTTTCCTCCACGATCCGTTATACTTATTTCGTTCACCAAATTTTTGTAAGGCTGTACAGACACAAAATGAAAAGGAAACAGTATATGGAACAGTTGAGTTTATTTGACGACCGAAAGACAAGCGCGCCTCTTGCCAGCCGTCTGCGGCCGGAGACACTGGAAGAATATGCAGGACAAAAGCACCTGCTTGGCAGAGGAAAAATCCTGCGCCAGCTCATTGACAAAGACCAGATATCCTCCATGATTTTCTGGGGACCGCCCGGCGTCGGCAAGACTACGCTGGCGCGGATCATAGCCCGGCAGACACAAGCTTCCTTTGTGGAGTTCAGCGCAGTGACCAGCGGAATCAAAGAAATCAAAGAAGTTATGGCGCAGGCAGAACAGAACCGTCAAATGGGAATCCGTACGCTTTTATTCGCTGATGAAATCCACCGTTTTAACAAGGCCCAGCAGGACGCATTTTTGCCTTACGTCGAAAAAGGGAGCATCATTCTGATCGGTGCAACAACAGAAAATCCTTCTTTCGAAATCAACTCGGCTCTGTTGTCCAGATGCCGGGTATTTGTACTCAAATCACTGGAAGAAGGAGATTTAAAGGAACTTCTTTCCCATGCACTGACAAGTCCGAAAGGACTTGGTATGATGGAAATCTCCATTGACAGCTCCCATCTTGACGCGATCGCCCGCTTTTCCAACGGAGATGCCAGAACAGCGCTGAACACACTGGAGATGGCGGTGCTGAACGCAGAGATGGACCGGAGCGGAAAGATTCATGTCAGTGATGAGGTTCTCTCCCAGTGCATGAACCGGCGTTCTCTGCTCTATGATAAAAACGGGGAGGAACACTATAACCTGATATCAGCACTTCATAAGTCCATGCGGAACAGCGACCCAGACGCGGCGGTCTACTGGCTGTGCCGGATGCTGGACGGCGGAGAAGATCCTCTCTATATTGCCAGAAGACTGGTACGGTTTGCCAGTGAAGACGTCGGTATGGCGCAGCCCCAGGCACTGCAGACTGCAGTCGCCGTCTATCAGGCCTGTCATTTCCTGGGAATGCCGGAATGCGACGTCCATCTGACTCACGCCGTAGTCTGTCTTTCCATGGCGCCCAAGTCCAACGCGCTGTATATAGCATGCGAAAGCTGCAAAAAAGATGTGAAGGAACTCCCGGCAGAACCGGTGCCTTTTCAGATCCGCAATGCACCGACCGGTCTTATGAAAGATCTGGACTACGGGCGCGGATATGTATATGCTCATGATACCATGGAAAAGCTGTCCAAAATGAAGTGTCTGCCGGCAAGCCTGGAAGATCGAAGATATTACCTGCCTACAGAAGAAGGACAGGAAAAAGAAGTGAAAGAGCGTCTGGAGCAAATACTGGCCTGGAAAAAGGAAGACCTTAGCTGAACATCCGCAGTTCAATAAGTATAGAATATTTCCGGCAGGTTTATAATAAGCGTACAATCACTGGACGAAAAGGAGACCTTATGCCAAATCTGTTAAACAGTCAGAAATCCCCCTATCTTCTGCAGCATGCGCAAAATCCCGTCAACTGGTATCCCTGGTGCAGTCAGGCATTTGAGACTGCCCGGAAAGAAGACCGGCCTGTTTTTCTGAGCATCGGCTATTCCACCTGTCACTGGTGCCATGTGATGGCGCATGAATCCTTTGAGGACGAGGAGGTCGCTCAGCTTCTGAACCATTCCTTTGTCCCCGTCAAGGTAGACCGGGAAGAGCGTCCTGACATAGACGCCGTTTATATGTCGGTCTGTCAGGCTATGACCGGCTCCAGCGGGTGGCCGCTGACCATCCTGATGACTCCGGATCAGAAACCTTTCTATGCCGGCACCTACCTTCCAAAGCATTCCCGCTATGGTCACCTCGGGCTGATAGAACTGTTAAATCAGGTGGAAGAGCTCTGGCAGAATCAGCGTGAAAAACTGTCCCGCACCGGAGACAAAATTCTTGCATGGCTGCAGACGCCGGACAAATCTTCTGAACAGGAACCTTCCTTCGAACTTCTGCACCGTGCCGCCGCCGATCTGTCTGAAAGTTTTGATCCCAAATGGGGAGGTTTCGGCAGTGCACCTAAATTTCCCACTCCTCACAATCTTCTCTTTTTAATGCGTTATGCCGCTTTCAGACAGGATAAAAATATCATGCAGATCATAAACAAAACACTGGAATGCATGGCTGAAGGAGGTATTTATGACCACATCGGCGGCGGTTTTTCCCGATATTCAACAGATGAAAAATGGCTGATTCCCCATTTTGAAAAAATGCTTTATGACAATGCTCTGCTGATATACACTTACAGCGAAGCGTATCAGATCACCCAGGATCCCTTTTTTCTCTCCGTAATCAGAGAAACCGTCGCCTACGTGCTGCGTGAACTGACAGATAAAAACGGTGGGTTTTTCTGCGGACAGGACGCAGACAGCGATGGCGTCGAAGGAAAATATTATGCCTTGACTCCCTCAGAAATACGGTCTGTTCTGGGAACAGATGACGGAAATGATTTCTGTTGTTTCTTCCACATTACAGAAAAAGGAAATTTTGAGGGAAAAAACATACCCAGCCTTCTGGGCAGAAAAGAACGGAAGAACTTGAAAATGCAAAAGCTGTGCGACAAACTTCAGGCCTATCGCCTCACCCGTACCGCTCTGCACACAGACGACAAAATCCTTACCTCCTGGAACGCCCTGATGATTGCGGCGCTGGCCAGAGCCTCCTTTCTCTGCCGGGAACCTTCCTGGCTGCATGCGGCCGAAAAAGCGCAGCGCTTCCTGGAAACCCGGCTGACAGGCTCCGACGGACGGCTGTATGTCAGATACCGGGACGGTGAGGCTGCGCATCCGGGTAATTTAGACGACTACGCCTGCTATGCCTGGGCTCTTCTGGAACTGTACCAGACAACATGGAACGCTGGTTGTCTCGAAAAAGCCGTACGCACAGCCGAACAGATCAGCCGTCTGTTTTCCGACCAGGAACACGACGGTTTCTATCTGTATGCCAGGGACGCAGAGCAGCTGATCAGCCGTCCCAAAGAAACCTGGGACGGCGCTCTTCCCTCCGGCAATTCCGTCGCCGCACTGGTTTTCTCTCTTCTGTATGAACTGACCGGACAGAAATCCTGGCGCACGGAACAAGAACACGTCCTGCGTTTTCTTGCCGGAAAAGCCCGGGCTTTTCCATCCGCCCACTGCTTTGCCCTGCTCTCCATGTACCATGTGCTCCGCCCTTCCTCACAGCTGGTCTGTGTTTCTGCAGATCGTCAGATGCCGGAAGAAGTGCAGGATTTCCTCTGCCGAAATTATTTTCCCGAACTCACAGTACTGCTTCTGACTACGGACAACCGGGACACGATTGTCCGCATGGCGCCTTTCACCGCACAGTATCCAATTCCCGACAGCGGCACTGTCTATTATCTGTGCCACAACAATGCATGCAGCACCGGCACGAGAGATTTTCGTTCACTGCTTGAATAAATTTTAACGGCGCAGGAGCGTGAAGCAGACGGAACAGAACATTTTCAAATATTCCCTTTGACTGTCTTCACGTTCCGATTTGCACTGCATTTTCATGATCAAAATACAACTTCCGTCTGATAAACAGCCTTCTTGGGTAGATTATGATAATTGTTGCCCTTACACTCATGCATATAAGTGAGGTAATCCACCACATAGACATACAGTTTGCTCACATCTCTGTTATAGACAGAATAAATTTCCGAAAATTCGGCCTGCGATTCCAGAGGTTTTCCCTGCGCATCGCAGATTGCCACAACATAATCCCCTCTGCTTTTTCCCTCCGGGATTACCAGATCCGCATACACCTCATAGGCGGTTTTGGTGACCGTTCCGATACCGACCCCATCTTCATTGCTTCTGTTAATCTCTTTTCGTACTGTATGTTCATGGTTCAGTTTTACGTCCAGTGCAAACT
The DNA here is from genome assembly GCA_951802115.1 of uncultured Lachnospiraceae bacterium. GTDB lineage: Bacteria > Bacillota > Clostridia > Lachnospirales > Lachnospiraceae > Hominiventricola. The sequence goes on from CATOPL010000005.1 coordinate 30,981, forward strand.
CCCATTTCCCGGACAAATGTTCTCCTTCAAAATCCGCAAATATTTCTGTTATCTGTAACGTATAGCCAAATACATCCGGCAGATCCGTATTGTCGATCTCAAGCCAGTCTCCGTTTTCACTGACGATTCCCATATTCATCAGGTCCACACGGATAATTCCTGCAAACGTATGCTCGTCTATAAATTTTCCTGTAAGATAGTAAGGCGAAACGGTTCCTGCTGCAGGATCACCTTTATAGATCCCTTTGCCGGATGCAGAGAAATCCGCCGTAGAAGTACTGTTCATATACAGGCTACTGTATGTCTGACTCATCTCAGACTCATCCGTTTTCTCATAGGAACCATAACGGGCAAAATTCCTCATATCTTCGCTGAAACCATTTTCTGACTCAATGACGACTGCCAGATACATGGCCATACTCTCATAGTTGCACTCTGAAATTGTAAATGTAATCCCGTTGTCTGTCTGTACATACGGACTCTGTGTTGTACCATCCTCCTGTACTTCGTCCGGCGATACCAGCTGTACCGCATTTTCTTCAAAATCTCCCGCATAGCCCGAATCTTCCCCTACTGTCTGAAAAATTCTGCCAATAAACGGCAGCTTTGCCGCCAGAGACGGATTGGCCACACATACAGTTACGCTCAGCACCATCGCCGCCGCTACCGCCGACATGCCTGTCACCAGTGCCTGCAGGCCTCTTCTCCTGCACCCCTTCTGTCTGTTTTTACTGTCTGTACGAATTATATGGTAAGCTTCCTGCACCTTTTCTTCAATAATTGCTGATTTTTTCAGTTCCACACTTAATGCCTTTTCATATTCCTTTTTTGTATATTCCTGTCTCATAATCTGTCTCCTGACTAAAATTTTGTGTTCATCGCTCTTAGCCGCTTCCTTTCGGAACCGTTTTCTTCCGAAACTGTATTCTGGATTCTCCATTCAGATCATCCGGGCAAAATGCTGTTTCATGGAGGCCCGCATTCTGTAAGATCTGCTGTTCAGACATCTGAAGCGTGTTTCAAAATTTAATTTGTTTACACCACCTGCATTTGCATCCGCAGTTTTTGCTTCCCTCTGTGAAGTCTGCTCTTTACTGTCGCTTCCTTCATATGCAGCATCTGCCCGATTTCCCGGGTTGTAAACTGTTCTCCATAATACAGCAGAAAAATCACTCTGCTGTCCTCCGGAAGTGTGCGCAGCATCTCATGAAACTCCACATCCGACGTACCGGAAATATCTCCCGCCGCCTCTGGCAGTTCTTCGAGCCCGCAGCTCTTTCGGTTCTGATTATAAAGCCGGTTACAGTTATTCATCAGAATTCTCACCAGCCATGTACGGAAATATTCCGGCTTTTTCAACTCCCGAAGGTGTTCAAACGCATCCAGGATTGTATCCTGAATGGCATCCGCCACATCCTCTTCCCCCCGGAAGTATCCATAAGCGACTCTCTGGAGAGTCATCTTGTTCCTCTCGATTAATTCAATAAAAGCATCCGCATCTCCCTGCTGCGCTTTTTTTACCAATATTTTCATATCTTGTTCCTCCACCCATGCCATGTATCTGCCTGGACAATTCTTTTTAAAGGATTCTGTATGCATATTCATTTTCAAGCTCTTGTAAAATTGTATACCGACAGATATGCTCCGGTATCTGGAAGCCCGGCCGGGGACTTCGTCTGTCTGTTTCCATCTATTAGATCAGTATACTGCAGATTTCGATGCAGAAAAATAAAATAAGATGCAGAAGAACGCTTGACAAATGATACTACAAAGAGTAGTCTGTATATAAAGACTACTCTTTGTAGTATCATCAGGAGGAAACAGATGGCAGAGATTCAATTAGGCGTAATCGAAGCCCGTTTTGCGGATCTGATTTGGTCGCGGGAACCGGTGACCACTTCAGAGCTGGTAAAGCTGGCGCAGCAGGCATTTCAGTGGAAACGAACGACCACCCATACCGTCGTCAAACGACTGTGCGAAAAAGGACTGTTTCAGAATCAGAAAGGAACTGTGACTTCTCTGATCTCCAAGGGACAGTTTGAAGCCATGCAAAGCCGCAGCTTTGTAGAAGACACCTTTGGCGGGTCCCTGCCCGCATTTCTCGCCGCGTTCACCCAGGGCAGCACCCTGACGCCGGAGGAAGCGGTCAGGCTGCACCGGATCATCGATCAGGCAATGGAGGACTGACTATGGAGATCATCTTTTTGAAATTATTGAACAGGAGTATCGCTGCCGGATGGCTGATCCTGGCAGTCCTGGCGCTGCGGTCTCTTTTCCGAAAAGCCCCCGGATGGTTCTTCTGTGCCCTTTGGGGCATCGTCGCTCTCCGCCTGCTCTGTCCCTTCTCCCCTGTAAGTCCGCTCAGCCTCCTGCCAAGCGGCGAGACACTCAGTCCGTATACGATACAATTTTCAACGGAACCTGAGATTCAAAGCGGCGTTCCTGTTCTGGATCATACACTGAATCCGATCATCCTGGATACGTTCGCACCCTCTCCGGGCGCCAGTGTCAACCCTCTGTATGTCTGGACATTCTTTGCCGCTGTCCTCTGGGGGATCGGAGCTTTTTGTCTGCTTGCCCGCGGACTTGTTGCCCTGATCCGGATTCGCAGCAGAATCCGGGAGTCCGTTCCTTTCAGAGACAATCTAAGGCTCTGCGATTCCATAAACGCTCCCTTTATTCTTGGAATCCTGCGCCCCCGGATCTATCTTCCTGCTGATACTGACCAGGCTCATCTTCCGTATATTCTGGCCCATGAGCAGGGCCATCTGAAACGTCTGGACCACTGGTGGAAACCGCTTGCCTATCTGCTGCTTTCGGTCTACTGGTTTCATCCCCTCATCTGGGCGGCCTACTACCTGTTCTGCCGGGATCTGGAACTTGCATGCGATGAAAAAGTGATCCGGGATCTGTCTTTGGAAGAAAAGAAAGCCTACTCCCATGCACTGGTATCCTGCAGCCTGCAGCAGCGACTGGTCCTGACCTGTCCTCTGGCATTTGGAGAGATCAGTGTAAAAAAGAGAGTAAACCGAATCCTGCACTATCAAAAACCCGCATTCTGGCTCCTGGTCGTGGCTGCCGCTGCCGGTATCATCACTGCCGTATGCTTTCTGACCAACCCTCCTGAAAATATTGCCGGCTCACAGCCGCATCACGAAGACCCGTTAGATGCTTCGGACGCACAGACTCCGCACAAGACCACAGAACCATTAACAGACGACACCGATCCTGCCGTCGCGTCTCTTTTGCAGGCGGCCAACACTGCCATCTTAGAGCGCAACGCCTCATCCGGACCGGAAACGTATGACCTGGCCTGCAGCGATTTTGCCATACTGGGAACGGAATCCCAAAGTCTGGCCTCCGAAAACAGTGAACAAACATTCACTGCCTATGGCTGGGCATTATATCAAACCTATGGTATATCGGAAACGGGGATTGAAGATGTGGGCGGAAGCCATATCCCGGTGGCACTGACCTTTGAAGTAAAAGAAGATGCATATAGTTTAAAAGATTACTGGGAACCCCGGGAAGGCATCTATTTTGCAGAAGATATCCGAAATCGGTTTCCGGAATTTCTGGCTGCTGACGGAATGGACAGCCAGAAATTCATCCTGCCCCAGATTCAGAGCTGCTACCGGCAGGCGGTGGAGTACAGCGGGCTTGACACGGACGCGGTCATCCGCCGCCTGCTGAACACCATATGTTCCGATCCTGCGGTCTCCTCCGCACCCCGGGACTATATTCAGGCTCATGGGCTGGAATACCGGGAACTTACTTATTATGGAAGCTATACGCTTCAATACTGCTTCCGCCGTTTTCAGAAGGGCGGTGAGACCGGGCTGGAGGGCTGGATCATGGCCCTTGTGTGCGAAGACCTGCTTGGGACCAGAGAAACGCTGCCAGCCAATGCTGATACTGTACAAACTGGACAGCTCTGGTATGATACACTCTATGCCCATGCTTCCAACCAGGTGGAACCGTATCTGCAGTGAGGGAGGGGACTGTCAGGATCCCTGAATCTGCCCATATCGCTCCCAAAGGTCTTTGAACGGGTGGGATTCCTGTTCCATGTCGGTCATATCAACATTCCGATATCGAAAGCCTGACCACTGTTTTGCCTCCTCGGTAAAACCATGCATTTCCAGCCTTTTAAAATCTGTGAAAAATTCAAATTCCTCCCCGGTAATGATACGCCTGTCTTCCAGACCGCTGCGGCCCAGACGTGCTATGAACGCAGCGTCCATCACCCGGTCTTCTCTCCGGGTCAATCCCAGAACATAGGGCACCTGATCTTCTCCGAATTCAATCCATTTCGGTTCAATCCGGTCATTATCCTCGTACATCTTACCGAGACATGTGTAGCTCTTTGTTTCGTATACGGATATACAGCTGTTCGTGGATCTTTTCTGGCGTTCTATGTTGATAAAATAAGTCCCCTCCGGATTCTCCAGGAGCCGATTCAAATTTTTCTCAGTAACAACACCAGATCTCAGAATGAGCCACTCAAACGATTCCGGAAGATATAATAGGATTCCATTTTTCTGTCTGATCCATTTCATGACCCGTTCCATTTCCGGTCCGAATGCAGCTCCATCCGCAATCACAAGTATTTCCTGATCCTGCCTTTTCATCAATTCTGCAAAAATATTTGATTTTTCCCGGCACTGACCACTTTGTCACCGCCTGCCTCGGACAGATCTTCATAAAACTCATACCCGGCATTGGAATCTTCCACAATCACCTGCCTCACTTTTACCGGCTTTGTAATATCCTTCCTCCCGTAAATTCGGAAAAACTCATGAAATGTCTGTTTCAGTGATGCATATTTCCCGGATTCACAGATCCCATAGATCTCGTCCACACTATAGGGAAGATTCGACAGACTTTCTCTTGTCACAATGACATAATAATTATCCGACCCGCGAACCTCCTCTGCAAATTCTCTGGTGGACAAAAACGCATTATCTTCGTCTATAAAAATAATATGATCTTTCGTAGCCGACAGGATCAGCTTCCAGTCTCTGCCAGAGAGCGTCCGGCAGGCCTTCGAACAAGTAAGCTTTATGCCGCTGCTCTCCCCCGACTCATAGTACTCCCGGATCATCTCTTTGGACAGTTCATCCGTGATCCATTCATTTGTATAGGTGTTTTTAAAATAAACCACCGGATCATAGATCGCCTCCGGCATGTCACCGTAAAACACAGAAAGCATCTTCGTCAGTCTCCCACCACTTTCGTAACCTGCAGCACCACCTCGCTGAAATATCTGGGCTCGACTTCCCCCGTCAGGCACCGGTTTTCTTTTCGGAATGCACCGCTTCCGGGTACGTCTTCGGGCAGGCGGTAGAAAGAAAGCTGACGGACTGTCACCTCCTGGTTCTCGCAACCCACCGAACAGCCCGAGAACGTCAGTTCTGCACCAAATGCCCCGTCCCTGCGGTAATAATTTTCAAAATGTCCCGCATCCATGGTCGGTCCCCGGAACCATCCTGCCTTCAGAAGCTGTCCGGACAAAGACAGACCGTTCAGCGTCCTGTCCTCGAATCGGGCAAGAACCGTCTTATCTCTTTCTTCCTGCGTCACCCGGAAAACCGGACGGCACAGCTGTTCAAAGGGCTGGCTAATCTCATAATCCGAAAGCTGTTCCTTCCATGCCGCAAGTACTTCATCGGACAGCTCAAGGGGATGCACAAGGCCGATCTTTCCGGATTCCGGGAAAGGACAGGTTTCCTCTTCTTCGGTATTAAAGCTTCCATCCTCCATATACCGGAAAGTCCCCTGAAGCTCTGATCCCTCATAGACACCCCAGATCAGCCCCATGGCAAAGGACTGCATGACCGGATTGTTCACAAACAGCGCCCGCCATTTCTCCGGTTCCCAGAAACGCGCCGCCAGCAGGGCCTGTTCCAGACGAAGCTTCTGGCTGGCAGTCACCTCTTTTAACTGTTTTTTCATCTGCCGGAAGGCCTGATTTGCAGACGCTGCTTTTTCCGGATCATCCTGTCTGCCGGGAGCGGGCAGATTCTTCAGACGCTTTCCGGTGCTGTCATAGATCTCTGCTTCCAGCGCCGCATTCAGGCGCACGGTAAAACTTCGGGGACCATAATCAAAGACCTGTTCCATCTTCCCGTCAAAACCCAGATCCGGCACCAGGCGGTCTTCCAGTTCTTCCCGGCTGATGCCAAGGGCTGTTGCCGCCTGCCGAAGCGCTTCTCCCGCTGCATTTTTTACCTGACGGAACTTGTATTTTCTTGACATCTGATCCACCAGACGCAGCGCCTCCGGACTTCCGTTCAAGGCAAGGGCGCGCACCGCCTCCGCCGCCATAGCCCCTCTTTGATGCTCTGCCCAGTCTTTGATCTGTCCGCAGAGCACCGGGATCACAGTCTGTCCGCCGTGTACGGACAAAGCATAGAGTACCCAGCGTTTTTTTGCCTCCGCTCCCGCCGACAGCCAGCCTTCATACAACGCCCGCATATATCCGGAAAGCACTTCCGGTTCCAGAGGCGAGGCCAGCTTTTTTGCATCCTCGCTGAGCCCTGCAGGTTCCTGATCCGCATAGGCTGCCAGGATCGAAAGCAGATATTCTTTTGGAACAGTCTCCCCGTCCCTGCGATGCACCTCCGGAAGCGTCAGGCTCTGGACCCACTCTACCTTTTTCTTCCGGCTTCCTCGGAAGATCTCTGCCGACAGCCGTTCCTCCATCCGTTTCGTCCGTCCGGACCCGTCCACATCCTTCGCTTCCTGTTCCAGCTCTTCTGCCAGCGCCGCCAAAGAAGCTGCCAGCTTTTGATTCTTCTCCCGGTCGCAGGCCGTTCTGACAGCCTCCAGACAGGACGGGTCTCCCCATTCCCCTAAAAGCCAAACGGCGAATTCCCGTTCTTTTACTTTCTTTGATTCCAGAAACGCCAGCACTTCCGGTTTCCACTCCGGATGCTCCCGGCCGATCTCAAGAACTTTTGTACGTACCTGCTTTGTGCCGGTTCCCACACAGGAGAGAAACAGGTCCCGGTAACGGCCGCCCTGATGGGCCAGAATCTCAAGCCCCAGACAGCAGGCCGGACCGCTCCCCTCTCTTATGGTCCTGGTCATTCCCTCTTCCCAGCGCTCCATATCCTGTGCCGCCGCACACTCTGCCAGCGCTTTCGCACACCGTTCCAAGTACAACGCTTTCTCCTTTTTACTCAGATTCTCTCCCATGGCACTCAGGGCATCCATCTGATAAAAGACCGGAATGTGTTCTTCGGCAAAAAGGTCCAAAATTCCGCGGATCTGACGCGGATCACACAGCAGTTCCTCCGGCTTCCCGCCAAAAGCTTCCTCCTGAAACACCGGATAATATGCAAAATACCCTGCCATTTTCCGCAGCGCTTCCAGCACCATTCCCCTTCTGTACAGGGACGGTTCCTGCCGTTTCAGTTCAGAAAACCGCTGATGATTTTCCTTTTCCGCATACAGATCATTGCCCCATTCCTTTATATGGGGTTCCAGCACCTCTGCAGAGCAGGCGCCCAGCACATACTGCCTCGCATCCTCTTTTCCCGGACTGACCCGGGACACGATCTCGGACGCCAGCTTCTCCCGCCAGGTCGTCTCAAACTCGTCCTGAAGCTCCTGGCAATATCCCGTATGACGTATGATTCTCATTAGCTCCCTGTATAGTCTGCTGTCCGCTTCCGCCGCCGCTTTTTTGACTCCTTCCGGACATCTGGACGCCATGCGCTCCACCGCTTTTGTGTAACCCAGATTCACACAGTACAGAACATAATCCTCATCCGGGATCGGCAGCATCTCTTCCATCGCCTTCATGCGGGCGTCAAACCAGTCTTCTTCTGCGATTCTCATACAGGTTTCCAGCACCGGATTTCTTCCCTGGCGCCGCAGATTCATTCCCACAGATGCCCTGCCCGCCGTGTTGACCGCCGCCATCATCCGCAGGATAATCTCAAAACGCAGGGAATGTTCCAGTGCCAGAAACGCACAGCCGGAGAGAAACCCGGTCTCCATGCTGCCCGACCGCCGTTCTTCATAAATGGACAGAATCCGATGGGGAAAGGGGGTATCCTTGCCTGCATTTTGGGCATAGGACTCCAGGGACACCAGTTCCTGCTTCTCAAACGCCGACAGATCCGGAAAAGAAGCGATCAGGCTCTCTTCCAGCTCCTTTACAATCATCGGCGCCGTACCTGGTTCTGTATGATGCAGATACATGGCCAGAAGGAGCATCCTTGTACTGCTCACCTTCCCGAACCGGGTACGATCATAGCAATACGCCGCGGCCCGCAAAAACAGGTCCGGATCCTCTGCCCCGGACTGACACAGCGCTTTCACCTCTTCCGGTTTCCGCCAGTGAAGATATTGCACACACATCCCTGCACGAATCGCCGTCTTCTGCTCTTCGGCCTGGGTACCGCTCAGAAACACCAGTGATCCTTCCAGTTCAGAAAGACAAGACGGCTGTTTAAAGTCGGTCAGCAGTATTCCCGCTGTAGACCCGCCCACGGCCGCCAGAAAACGCATACAGCGCCCAAACTCTTCTGTCTGTTTCTTTTTCCTTAGCCAGCCTGGATAATCCCCGTTTTCCCACAAGTAAGCGGGCATCGTCAGTTCCAGACTTTGATGCACTACCAGAGAAAGAAGCCCTTCGTCCTCCGGCAGATCCATATCCAGATAACGTTCTGCAAGTTTTCGATTGGCTTTGAGCATGCCAATCGCCTTGAAAAATTTTTGTCGGATTGCTCCTCCCTCTGTATCTTTTATAATCATGATCTTTTATTCTTCCTTACTGCTTTTATTCAGAGGTTCTCCGCCGGCAGCCCTGACCGATGCTATTAGTTTAATTTTCATGTCAGACGATGGGACTGCGGACAACACAGAAAGTCAACAACCCCGCTGCAAGCAACGGGTCATCAAGCTTGCAACGCTGCAGAGCAGCGGGGTATGTGACCTTCGCGGCATTCGCCAAATGCCCGTGCAAGCACGGCACTTGGCTCATTGCTCGCGGGAATCAAACAAATATCACAGTTCAGTGTGTGCGTTCTCGTCAAAGAACAGACTTCAGTCTTGCGATAATCGCTTCACGATACTCTGCATGATGCGGCATACCTCCACCAAGTCCGCCACGTTTTGGAAATATGAGTTTGAAATAATTTTCGTTTTTCATAGTAATCGTACATTTCACAGATCCCATCCAGCCTTTTTTTATTTCACAGCTTTGAATGTCCGACAGCAAAAAGCATGTCCCAATATCAGCGAAAGGCAGATTTGAAGTGATTTCCTGTACATCGCCTTCGTCCCCGCTCCACTTATTGCTGAACTGGTAAAAGTATTTATTTCTTTCACATTCCACAATCGTCAGGAGAGACTGTGTAAACCCAATATATACATCATAAGCTACATACTTTCTCTTACTAAGTGCAATGATACCGCCGTTTCCGTCCGGAGCCAGACCATCTTCCGTACGCACACACTTTCCAAAAACACCCGTCACTTTCATTTCTTTCATTACCGCATGTATGCCGGCCAGTAACGTTTCCCCATCAGGTATATAGTTTCCTAACGCCCGCCTCATATTTGTTTCATCAAAAATATCTGACATATTATATTCTCCTTTCCTGCACCGATGCAAAACAGATTTTCTGCTTTTTTATTGGATTTTCAGACAATTATATTTTTTCTGAATCATGTTTGTTGTTTAGTCTGTGATTAGAATTTCGATCTGTTTTCCCTTTTTCACAGACCCGGTGTCACTGTTTATTTCCGGTCGCCTGTGCAAGTTGCAGCACGATCTCACTGAAATACCGGGGGCTGACTTCTCCTAATATACCGTTTTCTTCCCGGCCCCTCTGGTCCGCATCTGTGCCCGGCCGGTAGAAGACGGCGTCATACACCACGACTTCCGTATTTTCGCCGGTGATGCCGCAGCCGGAGAAAGACAGCCTCACACCTGTTTTTCCATCTTCCCGGTAAAAGGTATCATATTCTCCGTTGTCTCCCACCGGCCCTTTATTCCAGCCAAACCTGGTCAGCTTGCCGGAAAGCGACAGGGCATTCACCACATTTCCTTTAAAACGGGACAGTTCCATCCGGGACTGCTCTTCTTCGGTGGGACGAAAGATCGTACGGGCCAGCTGTTCAACAGGCTGTGTAATCTCATAATCCGAAAGCTGCTCTGCCCATGCCGCCCGCTCTTCTTCGGAGAGCTCCACCGGATGCACAAGCCCGATGGTCCCCTGTTCCGGAAATGCAAAAGGCTCTTCCTCCCGGGTGTTGAAACTACCGTCCTCCATATACCGAAAAGTCGCCTTTAACCTCCCGTCCTCATAGACGCCCCAGATCAGCCCCGCCGCAAACTGGTGCATAACCGGATTTTTCACAAAAAGCTCTTTCCAGCCGGCTGCCTGCCAGTACCTTCCGGCGATCAGCGCCTGCTCAAGCCGAAGCTTCTGACCGGCTGCCACGGTCTTCAGCTGCTTTTTCAGCTGCTTAAACGCAAGGTTTGCCTCTTCTGCCTTCTCCGGGTCATCCTGCTTTTTGGGGGACGGCAGATTTTTTAACCGCTTTCCATCTTCGTCATACACTTCCGCTTCCAGAGACAAGGTCAGCCGGACCGTAAAGCATCGGGAACCACAATCGAACATCCGTTCCATTCTTTCATCAAATCCCAGATCCGGCACAATCCGGTCCTCCAGATCTTCCCGGCTGATCCCAAGCTGCAAAGCCGCCCCGGCAAGCGCATCGGCCGCTCCTTTTTTTACCTGACGGTATTTGAACTTTCTGGAAATCTGATCCACCAGAAGAAGCGCGGCAGAGGAACCGTTCAGCGTGAGCGCCTTCACCGCCTCCACCGCCAGCGCACCCCGGAACTTCCCGGGCAGTTCTTTGATCTGCTGATGCAAAAGGGGAATCATTGCTTCCCCGCCGTGGATGGACGCCGCGTACAGAACCCATTTCTTCTTGGCCTCCGCTCCGGTCTCCAGCCAGCGGAAAAACAGATCCCGCATACATGCGGACAACTCAGCCTGTTCCAGCGCATCTGCCAGCCTCCCTGCATCCTTTGAGATACCCGGCACTTCCATAAATGCATAGCAGGCCATGATCGCCTTTAAATAATCCTCCGGCGCTTCCATACCGCCCTTTGTATGGATCTTTTCGTAAGGTTCCTGAAAGGCCCACTGTACCTTCTGTCTGCCGCCGTTTTTCAGGCAGTCTCCAGCCAGCTGTTCCAGATCCACCGTCTCCTGTTCTGCGCCCAGAAGCTTCTGCAGATATTCGGATATCTTTTTATTCTTTTCCTTCTGAAGCGCTTTTTCAAGCTCCGGCCGGTACTGCTCCACACCCCACTGTTTCAGTACCCACACTGCCATCTGACGCTCTTTCTGCTTTCTGGATGCGAGCATGGCTTTAATCTCCTGCTCCCATTCTCTGTGTCCTCCGTACACGGACAGCAGGACCTGCTGCACCTGTCTGGAACCATCACCGGCGCAGGCAAGAAGCGCATTTTTATATTCCTGCCCATGACGGTCCATAGTAAGGATACAGAAAATCCGCGTCATGGCAGCACCACTAAGAGCGACCTTTTTGTATTCCTCCCCCCACACGCTGATCCTCCGGTCCAGAGCCTCCACGCACTCCTTCTGAAAAGCGTCCTGGTCCTGCGCTTTATGGTAGCACTCATGGATACTGGCCAGAGTATCCAGCTGATAAGATACAGGAACCCGCTCATCCTGGAAGATCTGAAAAATACTTCCAATTTCCTGCACAGTCAAAAGCTCACTAAGGCCAAATTCCTCCAAACGGAACATATAAAACCGGAAATAGCTGCCGTGCATCAGAAGCCCTTCCATGGCCACCGCACGCCGATAGAGTTTCTGCATCTTTGGATCATCCCGCAGAAGTTCCAGCCGGTCATTCTTATATCCATAATAGCCGCTGGCATCTTTGCGCCACTCCTTTACGAAGGGCAAGACTTCCGAAAGCTCTGCTTTCCCGAGAAAATACTTCCGGGCAACCTCTTCATTGCTTTCAAAGTTAGTGACCAGTTCCTCTGCCGCCTTCTGCAGGTACTTCTCCTGCTCATAGATCTTCTCGTGCAGCGCCGGAGCCTGCCGCCTGGCCGTCTGAAGCAGATTGTCATACTGCCAGAGAGACAGACTTTCGGTCACTTCCGTAATCGCAGACGGATATTTGGTGAATACCATCTTCCAGATATCATCCAGCCGCTCCCGGATGCCCCACCGGGCCCAGTCTGCCGGAGAGATGGGAAGTTCTTCCAGCAAAAACTTCCGGTGCCGGTTAAACCAGTCAGCATCCGCCATATAACGGCAGATGCCAGGAAAACAGCTTCTGCTTGCTTCCTGATCCGCCGCCGCCAGAAGCTTCAGTGCTGTCTGGAAAGACTCCCTGTGTCCAAGGGAGAGATACGCGCATCCGGTCAGAAGGGCCAGCCGGTCCGCAGAACTTGTCCGGCCTCTTAAAATCTTCCGGATTTCTGCGGGAAACGGCATATCCCCATATGTATGAAGAACATAGTCCTGAAGTTCTGACAGTTCTGCATCTGTCAGCGCATTACCTCCAAAAAGTTCCGGAAGTCTTTCAAGAAATCTCTGTTCCAGCCATCCGGACAGCGCCTCTGTCTGCTTATTTTTCACAGAGTCCAGACTCATACAGCACAGCCAGATCCCGACCAGCAGCATTTTCGGTGCATCTTCAGAGCCCCGGCAGAGCTCCACGGCCCGGATCAGAACCTCCGGATCTTTCCGCCCCACACTGAACAGTACGCTTAAGCGTCCCTGCTGCAGGGTATTAGCTTCATGGGCGTACATCTCCGCCCAGAACGCCGCACGCTGTTCCTTTGTAAGCCACCGAAGAAGCCAGTTTTCATTTTTATATCGGACCAGCACACAGACCGCGGAAGAACCGCCTGCTGCCGCCACGAACTGCACATAGCGCCCAAGCAGCTCTTCTTCTTTTTCATCTCTGAGCGCCTGACACCAGTCCAGGCACGCCTCCTGCTCCAAAGCGCTGAGCAGCGAAAAGTCCTGGTACTCCATCTGTGCAAGAAGATCAGATGTTCCATTCACAGACAGATCCGGTCCCTGTGAGGACTCCAGATACCTTTTTGCAATTCTTCGGTTTTTTTCCGTCAGCTTCAGACTGTCCAAAGCGTCTGTCAGAAGCTGCGGCAGACAGTCGTTCTTGAAATTCATATCTGTTCCTCCTAATATTAAAATCCCGACTTTTAAACATCTTACCAAAGTATTGAATTATACCTACCAATTTTTGTTGCTGTCGGCTCCATTATACCGTATTTCCAGGATCAGTAAAAGTCCTCGCGTAAAGAAACCGTTTTCCACATCAGGCCAGTGTACCGGAACCCCAGCCTTTCAGAAATAATTATAATTTTTTAAAAAAAACAAAAAAACAGGGCACATTTTGCCCTTTTCAAAGTTCAAAATGCATCCTGTATTTTATAAAAACACACTCTTCTACAGTTTCCTTCCTGATCTGTTCTGCTCACATAAGTGTTTTCCTGCAGAAAACCACATCTTTCAAACAGTTTCCGGGACGCCGTATTATATTCCAGAATATTAGAGCAAATGCAGTTCAGCCGCAGTTCATGAAAAGCATATGAAACCAGTGTATTGACAGCATCCTGCCCATATCCTCTTCCCCTGGCAGACTTTATAAGTTTTATATGAATCTCAGCCGTACCGTTTTCAGAATCTATATGAGATAGCATGATAATTCCCAGCCCCGTTCCCGGACTTTCTTTATCTGCAATAATCCTGCGTATACTGCAGGCGGAACTTTGTCCAAAGCTCTGCCGGTTCATCTGATATGCGCAGGTTATTGGCCTGGCATATCCTTTTGTCACCTTAATGATCTCCGGATCCCGGCTCAGATTCCAGAAGATCTCCCGGTCCTGTCCTTCGACATGCCGAAGAATCACTTTTTTCCCTTCAATATCCATAGGTCCTTCTCCATACGTCATTGCTGAAAAAGGAAGGGTTTGTCTGAACATACTGTTTCTGTCTGTTTTACCGCCTCAAACGCCGCTTCCAGTGCAGCAATCAAATCGTCTGCATTCTCAATCCCGATCGAAAGTCGAATGGTGTTGGGCCTGATTCCCTGGTTCAGCAGTTCTTCTTCTGTGCACTGACTGTGTGTAGTGGTCGCCGGATGAATGACCAGCGACTTGACATCCGCCACATTCGCCAGCAGAGAAAAAATCGCCAGATGATCAATAAAAGTCCGGGCAGTCTTTGCATCTCCTTTTATCTCAAATGTAAAAATCGACCCGCCGCCGTTTGGAAGATATTTTTTATACAGCTCGTAACTCGGCTCACTTTCCAGCGACGGATGATGCACTGCTTCCACCTGCGGATGTCCTGCCAAATAAGCAACAATCTTCAGCGCATTGCGAACATGGCGTTCCACACGCAGCGACAGTGTCTCCAGTCCCTGCAGGAAGAAAAACGCATGAAATGGAGAAAGTGTTGACCCGGTATCCCTCAGAAGTACTGCACGAATATAAGTCACAAAAGCCGCAGCTCCCGCTGCATCTGAGAAAGAAACTCCGTGATAACTGGGATTCGGTTCTGAAATCCACGGATAGGTTTCGGCCGATTTCCAGTTAAAATTGCCGCTGTCAATGATCACACCGCCGATTGCCGTACCGTGACCTCCGATAAATTTTGATGCTGAATGAATCACGATATCTGCGCCGTAATCAACAGGCCGAATCAAATATGGGGTTGCGAATGTAGAATCTACCACCAGCGGAATTTGATGCCGGTGCGCGGTTTCCGCCAGTTTTTCCAAATCCACAAGATTGGAATTCGGATTTCCCAGAGTTTCTGCAAAAATAGCTTTTGTATTTTCCCTGATCGCGGCTTCAAAAGCTCCCTCCTCTTCCGGATCTACAAACGTCGCAGTAATGCCATTCGTAAGCGGCAGGGTATGCGCCAGCAGATTGTAGGTTCCTCCATAGATTGTCTTGGACGCCACAATGTGTTCTCCTGATTTTGCCAGCGCCTGAAATGTATAAGAAATTGCCGCAGCTCCCGAAGCTACTGCCAGCGCCGCCACGCCGTTTTCAAGCGATGCAATCCGCTGTTCAAAGATATCCTGTGTAGGATTTGTCAGTCTTCCGTAAATGTTTCCTTCCTCTTTAAGACTAAAGCGGTCAGACGCATGTTGAGAGTCATGAAATACATACGAGGTTGTCGCATAAATCGGAACCGCTCTCGCATCTGTGACCGGATCTGCCTGTTCCTGCCCGATATGCAGCTGTCTGGTCTCAAAACTCCAGTTTCTTGAATCTCTGATATCTGTCATTTTTTCATATCCTCCTGTTATCCTCCTGTTATCCTTCCGCTGCTGCTCTTTCAGACGCTGATCTGCTGCGGCGGCTCTATTCTGCAAACAACCGCGTGGAATAGTACCGGTCAGCAGTATCCGGAAGAAGCGCTACAATCAACTTTCCTTTGTTTTCCGGCCGCTTTGCCAGTTCAATAGCCCCATGAAGCGCTGCTCCGGAAGAAATCCCAACCAGAATCCCTTCCTTTCTGGCAAGTAGTTTTGCAGCTGCAAACGCGTCTTCACTCTCTGCTTTAAAGACTTCGTCATAAACAGCCCTGTTCAGAACTTCCGGAACAAATCCTGCCCCGATCCCCTGGAGCTGATGTGTTCCTGCCCTTCCTTCCGACAAAACCGGAGAATCGGCAGGCTCCAATGCGACTACCTGAATTTTCGGATTCTTCTCTTTCAAATATTCACCAATTCCGGTGATGGTACCGCCGGTTCCCACCCCGGCAATAAAAATATCCACTTTTCCATTGGTGTCCTTCCAGATTTCCGGCCCTGTTGTCGATCTGTGGACGGCAGGATTCGCCGGATTGACAAACTGACCGGGAATAAAACTGCCTGGTATCTCTTTTGCCAGTTCCTCCGCTTTTGCAATCGCGCCGTTCATCCCCCTGTCTCCTGCTGTCAGCACCAGCTCTGCACCATACGCTTTCAAAATATTTCTTCGTTCTGCACTCATAGTCTCCGGCATGGTCAGGATGATTCGATAGCCTTTAACCGCTGCGATAGCCGCCAGACCAATCCCGGTATTTCCCGAAGTCGGCTCGATGATAACAGAACCTTCCTTCAAAATTCCTTTTGCTTCTGCTTCTTCAATCATCGCTTTGGCAACCCTGTCTTTTACACTCCCTGCCGGATTCAGATATTCCAGCTTTATCAGAATCGTTGCCTCCAGTCCAAGCTCTTTCTCAAGATTGACTGCCTCGACCAGCGGAGTATTTCCAATCAGATCCAATATATTTCTGTAATAGCCCGACATATTTGCTTCCTTCTTTCTTCCTTATTCTGGATGAATCGTATCACTTTTTACCTATCAAGTCAATAGGTTTTTTGGAAGCAAGAAATATTTCTGTTCTTCAACATCCTTCTGTCATTTCCCGCCCTGGTATCTGCAGCTATCTTGCCGGCTCTAAATTTCAAATTACAGACTATTTGGTTGACTTCTGCTTTGTCACCTTCCATCTTTTGACAACCCAGTTACCCTGCTTTATAATAGGTTTATTATAAGAAAGCGGGAGGAATACAAAAATGATATCAACCAGAGGACGTTATGCACTCCGCGTGATGCTGGATCTGGCTCAGCAGAATTCCGGACATTACACACCATTAGATGAAATCGCCGCCAGACAGGAAATTTCCAAAAAATATTTGGAAATTATCCTCAAAACGCTGGTACAAAACAGGCTTTTGGTTGGTCTTCGGGGGAAAGGCGGCGGTTATAAGCTGACCAGAACTCCTGCGGAATATACGGTCGGCGAAATCCTGGAATTGATGGAAGGCACTCTGGCCGTTGTGGCCTGCCTGCAAAACGATGCAGAGTCCTGTAAAAGAAACCCCATATGTATCACACTGCCTATGTGGAAGCGCTTTGATGAGATGATCCATGATTTCTTCTTTCACATTACTTTGGAAGACTTGATACAGGGCAGATACTCATGATCATCGCCTGACCACATTTCGAAGCGGTTCTCCCGCCGCATATTTTCCTGCATTTTCTATTGCTATATCCACCACATTGCGCAGCGTCTCCGGCAGATGATAAAAACCGGAGACATGCGGCGTCACAAAAGCATTGGGAATATCCCACAGCCGATGGTCCTCTGGAAGCGGTTCCGGATCTGTCACATCCAGCGCTGCACCCGCAAGATGCCCGGATTCAAGCGCATCGCAGAGAGCTTCTGTATGCACCAGATCTCCTCTTCCTCCATTGACAAAAAAACTGCCCGGGCGCATGAGAGCAAACATTTTCTGATTAAAAAGTCCTCTTGTCTCGTCTGTACTCGGCAGAAAAGAAACTACCACATCTGCTTTCGGAAGCAGACTTGACAGTTCTTCTGTCGTATGCAATTCATCCATACAGGGCGGACACTCACCCGGACTTCTTTTTACTCCAATCACATATGCACCCAGGGCATGCGCCTGTTCTGCAAAATGCCGCCCGATGTCTCCGGCTCCAAGGATCAGAATTGTGGAATCCGTAATAGATACAACTTCCCCTTCCTCTCCCCACACATGACGTTTCTGATCATCTCTGTAAAGATGAAGTTTTTTCTGCATTGCCAGCAGCATGGAAAACAGATGCTCTGAAACCGCTTTCCCATATGCACCGCTGCTGGTCGTCAGCACGGTATGCCTGCCTAGAATTCCTTCTTTCACATATGGGTCATATCCTGCAGAATTCAGATGAAGCCATACAAGCTTTTCCGAACACTGTATTTTATTCACCGGCGCATTTCCAAAAATGATTTCCGCCTGCTGTATCTGCTCCTCTGTTGCTTCCTCAATACTTGCGTAAGTATATTCCGCTCCCGGAAGAGCCTGTTCCAGCCGTTCTTTTTGCCTCTGCGTCATAGGGATCATAACCAGTACTTTCTTCTGTGCCATTTTCCATTTCCTCTCTTCGTTTTGTTTGGGTTTATTATAACCGAAAATAATCCCGCCAACAACTGCTGATCTGCACATGTAAAAGAGCCATCCGATCATCATTTCTGAATCGAATGGCTCTTTACCTGTCAATCTGAAGTTTCACCTTGATTATCTCCTTTCAAGATTATTTTTGGCTACTGCCAGATTGTTTAGACCCCCTGTTCTGTTTTCATCTCCTATCATATCCGGGAAAGGATCGGCAATTCTGCTTTTTGACTTCTTATCTTCCAGATATTGTCATCTTTTCTGCTGACATTCGGATCGTTCCCAACTATGATTAAAGTTTCATCTTCCCATTGGACCTTTCCTCCATTTCCAGAGACTTTTATGTGTCTCTTTCGTTTTGGTGATTTTATATTACAATATTTTTCTGTATTTGTCAACTGTTTTCTGATAATTTTTTTATATTTTTTCAATTATCTGTTATTATTTCCATGGTTGTCTCTGCCCTGAAAATCAAACAACGTTGCATAATCATTGTCAAAAGCTGCGGATAATGCTGCGCTTGTTCTCTGCAGACATGCTCTGGAAACCATATGGGAGAAAATCTGGAGGAAAAGCGCTGGACCGCCAATTCCAGCCAGTATGAGATTCTTACAGGCAAATTCGGAAAAGCGAAAGACTGCATTGAGTGCGGACAGTGTAAAAGCGTCTGTCCGCAGCATCTGCCTGTTATGGAGAAACCGAAGAAAGTATCGGCGCATTTTGATCATTAGAACAGTTCTGAACGTTGCTTTTGTGCCTGTATGTTACCGTCTGTAAAAAAATACAATATATTTACGACAAAACAGAACTGTATAACATTTGCTTGAAAATCCGTACAGATGGCGGAAATGAATGGTAATCTGCCCGGTTATACAACCAGCACCCCTCTTTCCGGTGCAACCTCCACCGTAATCTCTGTTCCGGCGTTAAATTCAATGGCATCGCTTTCCATCCCATCAGAAAAGACAACGCCGCTTTCCGGCATCTGAGATAAAACCCGGAAAGTATCCTGTTCTGTAAGTCTGCCGCACACAATACCCGCCTGGGTCCGGCGGCTGGGAAAGGGCTCTCTGACTACAAAGGTCAGAGCTCTTTCTTCCCATTCCGGTCCCCGGCTTATAAAACGCAGACCGTCGAAGTTTTCCGCGATGGCGGATACCTGAGCGATGACTGACCGGTACCAGCCGCTGGAACCAAGACCGGTAGAGATAATAATTCCGCTGGAAGACTGGCTTTCCTGCCGGTCATTCCAGGCGAGGTTATAGCGGGCGGAGGCATGAGTTTTCCGGCCTATAAACAAATCGTTAACCGCCAGCATCGTCTGACCGTCCTGCGTCCTGGCCCGGGCCATCGTGATCTCCCGGAAACCGGCTTTTTGCTGAAGAATTTTTACGAGAATGCGCTCTGTATCCCCGGCCTCAAAAGGAAGCAGAGTCCCATCCCACCTGGCCGGCTCCGGGTTTACGCCAATCAGCGGCTGTCCGTCCAGATATTTGAGGATATTTGCCACCAGTCCGTCCTGACCCACGGCAATCACGATATCCTGCCGGCCAAAGATCATATTGGGGAGAAAGTCTCTGTCTATCCGCTGAAGTCTGGCGTATTTTTCTGCTGTCTGCATCACCGCTGACACTGCTTTTTGGTACGCCTCTTCTTCCTTAATATAATCTGAAAAATCTGCACCCAGATGTTCCATATAAAATCGGGCCTGTTCGATCGTATTATATTTGCGTATCAAATCTTCAAGCCTGGTTCTTCTGGTGACCAGGATCACCTTGTTCATTCCTCTTTCCATGATATCCTCCCTGGAACATAAGCAAATATTTTTCTCTGCCGGCCGTTACCATATGAGAAAAATCTGATTCTAATGATCGCAGCATAACGGACGACATCCAGTGGACTTAGATCAAATCCACCGCTTTTATACATTTCCATACATACCTGACTGCCCTTATTAAAATGCGAATATCACGCGGCACATGTATCCATCTGAAAAAACAGTCGATCTGCACTGTGTCTGACGAAATCTTTCAGAATAACTCTTTATTCTGTCAGCGCATTCAGAAGATCCGGCGATACGTTCAGAGTACCGATCTTCCCTGCCTTGTCGCCCATCTCCAGAAATGCCCTGGCGATCAGCGACCGGCTGTCCATTCCACTGATGGCCAGCGCTTTCACAATCTCCTTATCCACCCCGGAAAAGGTTTTAAGCAGCGCCTCGGAATCATAGGCTTTCGCATCAGATTTTTTCTTTTCATTTTCTGTCTGCAGATCCACCAGACGGCAGTTCTCTTCTTCCAGACGAATCTCACTGGCGATTCTGCGCGCATCCAGCTCCGCCTGCTTTTCCTGCACCAGCCGTTTCATCTCCATCTCTTTTTCTCGTTTTTCCTTCTGCTTTTCCGCCACCCGGATCTCTGTGTTCAACTCATTTTCTTTCACAATCCGCTCCTGTTCAATGGCTGCATTCCTGCGTTTATAAATAGCGTCGTCCTGCTGTTTCAAGATTTCTTCTCTGGCCGCTGCCTCCAGTGCCTTTCTGGTATCGCTTCGCGCCAGAACACCCAAAATGGAAACGGACACCAGCTCCAGGCCGAAATCTTTCAGTCCCACATCCTCCCTCATTCTTTCCCGCAAAGCGCCGGCCAGCTCATCGGCGGATATGATCGCTTCCCGCACCGTCTTACCGCTGATGAATTTGGTGATACATACCTTTACAAGATTCAGTACCCGCCTGGACATTTTCTGCCTGGCCTCCGTGAGTACCGCCGCATATTCCTTTTTTCTTTTCCAGGAAAAATCCACCATCTGGGACGCCCGTTTATAATCGGTGATGATATAAGAAATATCCCCCTGCACGCTGACGCTCTGAAAGTCCGCGGTCATCAGTTCATCAAAAGTAAAACCTGTGTCAAAAGCCGTAGCCGGGATCACGGTCATGCTTGTAGTCATCGTATTATAGAAAAACGACAGGCCCGGCCCTTTCTGTACAACTCTTCCTTTTCTTACCTTGATGACATATTCTGTCGGCTCAAACTTCTTGTACGCAATACCCATAACGTTCCTCCTTTTTGTTATTATCTTTTTGATAACTTCTTTGATTTTCTATATGATACTATCATATTAATAATATGTCAAGAGTTTTTTCGAAATAATAATCAGCAGTCAGAGAACAGACCAGGTACTGACAAAAAAAGTGAGTATGCCCTGTATGGAATACTCACTCTTGAAAACTGTTTCAACTTACTGATACTGACTTTGCAGCAGAATTCTGCTGCTTATTCTACTTCCGGAAGTTTATTGCGGCAGACTTCCAGTTCTTTGTCGGTGGGAATATAATCGTTCATTTCTCCTTCATGGAATTTCTCATAGGCGACCATATCGAAATAGCCGGTTCCGGTGAGGCCAAATACAATCGTTTTCTCTTCCCCGGTTTCTTTGCATCGAACCGCCTCATCAATAGCAGCACGAATCGCATGCGAGCTCTCCGGCGCAGGCAGAATTCCTTCCACTCTTGCAAAATATTCCGCTGCTTCAAATACTTCCGTCTGCTTCACACTGATTGCTTCCATCAATCCCTGATGGTACAGTTCAGAGAGCGTGGAATTCATGCCATGATAGCGAAGACCTCCCGCGTGGCTGGCAGAGGGGATAAATCCGCTGCCCAGCGTATACATTTTGGAAAGAGGGCAGACCATTCCCGTATCACAAAAATCATACGCATATACCCCGCGGGTAAAACTGGGACAGGAGGCCGGTTCCACCGCGATGATCCGATAGTCTGCTTCCTGGCGAAGTTTTTCGCCCATAAACGGCGCGATCAATCCACCCAGATTCGAACCGCCCCCGGCACAGCCAATGATAATATCCGGTTTCACATCATATTTGTCCAGGGCTGCCTTGGCCTCCAGACCAATGACCGACTGATGAAGAAGCACCTGATTGAGTACACTGCCCAACACATAACGATATCCTTCGCTTGTCACCGCCTTTTCCACAGCTTCTGAAATCGCACAGCCAAGGCTTCCTGTTGTACCTGGATGTTCCGCAAGAATCTTCTTTCCCACTTTCGTTTCCATAGACGGCGACGGAGTTACCGACGCCCCGTAAGTGCGCATCACCTCTCGCCGGAACGGTTTCTGTTCATAAGAACATTTTACCATGTATACCCTGCAGTCAAGACCAAAATAAGAACATGCCATAGAGAGCGCAGTTCCCCACTGACCGGCGCCGGTCTCGGTAGTCACACCTTTCAGCCCCTGTTTCTTTGCATAATATGCCTGCGCGATGGCAGAGTTCAGTTTATGGCTGCCGCTGGTGTTATTCCCTTCAAATTTGTAGTAGATCTTCGCCGGCGTATCCAGCTTTTCTTCCAGACAATATGCGCGGACCAGCGGGGACGGCCGATACATCTTATAAAAATTACGAATCTCCTCAGGTATTTCAAAGAACGCCGTTTTATCATCCAGTTCCTGAGTGATCAGTTCCTCACAGAATACGCCCTCCAGCTCTTCCTCTTTCATAGGCTCCAAAGTGCCGGGATTTAAGAGCGGCGCCGGTTTTTTCTTCATATCTGCACGCAGATTGTACCACGCCTCTGGCATCTCGTCTTCATTCAGATAAATTTTATAAGGGATTTTTTCCTTGTTCATTGTTGTTACCTTCATCTTTGCTTTAATGATTTGACGTGTTAAATTTCACATACTATACCATTGTTATCTGTACATGTCAACTATTTTCCGGAAATCGCTAATACCCATATCGCTTCCTCTTTCCCGCCAGAAACAAGAAAGTGATCCCTGCTGCCATAATTTCTGCCGCTACGATGGACATCCAGATCCCGTCGACAGACCAGAAGACCGGAAAGATCAGAACCGCCAGGCACTGGAAGAAAAACGTCCGCAAAAAGGAGATCAAAGCGGAAGTAAGCCCGTCTCCAAGGGCGGTAAAAAAGGAGGAGCCGAAGATGGCAAAGCCGGAACATAAAAAGGAACAGGAAAAGAAGCGGAACCCGCGAACCGTCAGTGACATCAGCCCCGGGTCATATCCCACAAACAGATACGACAAAGGTTCTGCCAGAAATTGTCCGGCCCCAAACATCAGAACGGCAGATACAGCGACCAGAAACTGACTTTTCTTTAACAGCCCGTTCAGCTCCTCATGATTCTGCGCTCCATAGTGATAACCGATCACCGGTGCGCTGCCCACAGAGTATCCGATAAACACTGCCTGAAAAATCAGGCTGACGTACATAAGAACGCCGTAGGCAGCGACTCCGTCTTCCCTGGCATATCTCATCAGCTGGATGTTATACAGCATACTGACCAGCGACATGGAGATATTGCTCATCAGTTCAGAGGACCCGTTGGTGCACGTGCGCACAAGCGACCTTACATCTAGTCGTCCGCTTAATCTCACCAGCCGCAGAAGACTTTTATTCTCCCGGCCAAAATAGATCAGCGGCACTATGCCTCCTACAAACTGGCTGAAAGCTGTGGCTATGGCAGCCCCTTCCATACCCAGATGAAACACCGCCACAAGCAAGGCGTCAAAAAACATATTGGAAACGCCGGATACCACTGTCACATACAGGCCCAGCTTCGGCTTTTCTGCTGTCACGAACAAACACTGAAATTCAAACTGCAGTACATAAAACGGAAGGGCCAACAGTACGATTCTTCCATATCGTACGCTGTCTTCCAAAAGCCTCCCTTTTGCTCCCATGAGAGAAGCAGCCGGGCGAATGCATGCCAAACCCAAAAACGCCAGCACCACGCCGCAGACTATGGACGTATAAACGATCAATGAGAACAGTTCGTTGGCCTTTTCCTGTTTCCCTTCTCCCAGCCTCTTTGCAATCAGCGCACTTCCGCCTGTACCAAACATAAAGCCTGCACAGCCCAGAATCATCAATAAAGGCATAATAAAATTTACAGCTGCAAAAGGGGTCTTCCCTGCATAATTGGACACAAAAAATCCGTCCACCACCCCATAGAGCGAGGTAAACACCAGCATGATGACAGACGGAAAAGTGAAGCGCAGAAGACGCCCATATGTAAAATGATCTGATAAGCGGATTTTCATAGTGGTTCCTCCACTTTCATCTGTTCTGATTTTTCCTGAAGCGCTCTCAGAAAACGCTCCGTCAGCCCCAGATATCTTTCTACGTCCTCATCCGTCCAGGAAGCAAAAATATCATTCTCGGCCTGCAGGATCCGTCTTGCCGTCCGTTCAGCCAGATTCGATCCCTTTTCGGTCAGACATACATTCTTATTCCTGGAACCGGCAGACTCCAGAAAGATAATGCCCTCTGTTTCCAATTTGCGGATCGCAGAATTAATTGTCTGTTTACTCAGTCCGGAATGCCGGCGAATATCCCGAAGCAGGCACTTCTCCCCCTGATCGCAGATCGTGTAGAGAATAATCATAGCGCTGTCCGACAATCCAAGCTTGAGCGACATTTCATGGTAGGCTGCATCCAGTTCACCCAGAAGATAATTAAAACGTTTCCTGATTTTTGAACCCGGCTCTCTCATCCTATACCTCCACATAGTACGAAATCATACCATAGATTATAGTATGATTTCATACTGATGTCAAGCATCAGATATTTGAAAAATCTCTGTCGGCATCCGGAAGACTCCCGCCCAGGTACTGCACCGCAATCCGGTTTTCCGGTTCCGTGTCAAAAAGATACAAAACCATTATAAACAGATATTCAAGCGGTTTCATCAAAACATACACTGCATCCGCCGTCCAGCGGCTGCGAATATGTCTGGCAACAGGATAACCGCAGGTATCATAAAACCGGCGCAGCTGTCTGTGTACGCCCGGAAGCCGCTCAGACAGGAGGTCTTCAAACGCATTCGCTACCAGAAGCTGCCTGTTCACTACAATCCGATGTCCATGCCGCTCTCCCATCCGCAGAGGTTTTACGAGTTTTGGATGACCGCCTGCGGCTACCGTACAGAGATAATGCTCATCATAAAGCACATTCGGCGGAGCTTTCTGCAGAGACAGCGTCCAGTCGCTGGTCTGCGTCCATGCCTGTATAATACTGTCCGGTTTCTGTCCGAACAGTGTCAGAACAGCCACCAGAATTCCAAGAAGCGGCCACATAAGTACAAATGCAACCCACAACCACCTGCGGGCCTGCTCATGCTGCGAACAGACCTGACGCACCGTCTTTCCGAAAATCAGAAGCAGGTTGAACGGATAAACTGCCAGCAAAAAATCAAAGCTATCTCCCAGCAGCTGAATAATAAAAAGGATACAAAGTCCAATTCCCAGATACATGGCGGACATGGCAAGAACCGTCAAAAGCGGAGGCTGTTTTCTGAGCGGAATAAAGCGCAAAATCAGATATCCTAAACATGCTGTCACACCCACAGCAATCAACGTTGGAAATGTCCATGTTGCAATGGGTGTATGAACTTCACTATTTACCAGCGTCTCTGTCCAGTCAGCCATACGGATATCCGAGATCGCCAGATAACAGCAGACACAGACTGCTCCCCAGATGATCGTAACTGCGTCTGTGATCCTTGCCACGTTGATACGCTCATTTTGATAGTGAAGTTTACAGAGCTGCCACAAATTCTGGAAAGTAAGCACTGCCGGATAAAACAGAAAAATGCCAATCACACTTCCGACCAAAAGCAAAGATGACAACACACTCAAACCTTCAGAACTGTAGAAAAGTATAAACTGAGGCAACACCAATGCAATCCCCGCCAGGACAGTTCCGATAACGATACACAAATTAGGATGTTTTCTGCAACTGGTCTGTATTTTTTTCAGCATACTTTCCTCCGCTTATCTAGCAAATCTCTCACTGGCTGTTATGTTCATGAATATTCTTACATTTATAAAATACCACAGCATGTATATTTACTGCAGCATTAATGTTCAATCTTATCTACAATCACACGCCGTCCCTCCAGTTCCTCCACCTCCTGAATATTGGAGGTAATTACCAGCACCGCAACTCCTCTTTGCAGCAGAGCCTGAATCATCTCTTTTGCGATGATACGGACACTGTCAATATCCACAGCGGCAAACGGCCTCACACAGATCAGCATTTTGGGTGCAAATAACAGCCATTTGCAGAATACCGCCCGGTATGCAATCTTAAGCGGAAGATCCTTGATCTTCTCACTGAAATATTTTTTCTCAATAAAACGCTCCAGCATCATTTCAATGCTGTTCTGATATTTTCTCTGCATCCATAAGCCGGAAATTTTCCTGCTCAGGCACAGACACAGATTATCCATCAGCGTCATATCAGCAACCAGATCATTTTCCAGCGGCTGTTCTTCCATAATACCAATATCGTTTTCCAGCATTCTCCATGTCTCATGATAGGGAATCTTCCTGCCCTTCAGAAAGATTGTTCCTTTCAGCGGCTGCTCTTCCCCTTTCAAAAGCGCTGTCAGCGCCCGGCATACATAATCGTCCCTGCACCGCATGACAACAAATTCTCCCTGCCGGATGGAAAAAGACAAGTCCTTGACAATTCCGGTTTCCACATGCATAAACTCTAGAAGCAGTGCCCGATTTCCCGAATCAGGAAGCGGATTGAAAATCATCGGGTCTTCCCTGAATTTCAGATAATATTCGTGAACATCCCTGTTATTCATCTGCATAAATGTCAGCTTTTGAATCGTGTCTACTCCATAATAACCGGAAATTCGTCCGTCGTCTACTACATAATAGTCATCTGCACATTTTAAAACCTGTTCTTCAAAGGAATCCAGCATTAAAAAGGAATATCCTTCCTCCTTCATCTTATGAATCACTCCCTGAAGCTGTTCAAACCCGGCGTCGTCCAGCCGGTTTGTAAGCTGATATAAAACAATCAGTCTCTGTTTTCTGACATAGGCCTGCATTACCTCAACCAGAACCATTCCATAAAAACTCAGTTCATCTCCTTTATGTTCCACCTCCAGGCATATATCAAATTTTTCTTCCAGGCATCTGGACATCTGTTGATAATACTGATCTCTTTTGAATATAAAATTTTCCGAAACATACAGACCGATATTCTCGCCGACAGTCATATAATCATACAGCTTTTTCTCTCTTCCAACCACAGCAATATGAGAACGAACCGTCTTTCTCCATTCTTTTTCTTCAACCCTGCGATCGAACAGAAAAATCCTGCCCTCATCAAAAAAAACCTTTCCCTCCAGAATTGTGGACAACAGCTTTTTTTCATCCGCATTCAGAAAGATCATACCGGAAGAATGTCCCAGATAACACTGGATATGCAGATTTTTCAGAGAAAATGTTCTCTCTTTTTTTACTCCTCCTTCAATTCGCAGTATTTCTCTTTTCATATATTCTCCAATTCTGTCAGCGATGTCAGCTTAGGAAGTGTATAGATCACCTGCGTTCCAAATTCTTCAACGCTGAACAGCTTGATCCCGTAATACTCTCCAAAAAGCAGTTTAATTCTCCGCGACACATTGGCAAGCGCGATCCCATGATGTCCTTCTGAAACAATAATTCTGTCCGGATTAGCCAGATTTTCATTGATCTTTTGTACCATCTCTTTTGCAATTCCTACCCCGTCGTCAGATACTGTGATCAGCAGACGACTGTCTGTCAGTTCAATCTTAATAAAGATTTTACCTCCTGCTCCTCTGCCTTCCAGTCCATGATAGATCGCATTTTCTACAATCGGCTGAAGGATCAGTTTTGGCACCATCAGTTTCAGAGCCTCTTCACCTGCATCTTCATGGATCTGTTCCAGAGCGATCCGGTCTCCAAACCGGTATTTCTGAATAATAAAATAATTGTCCACATGATCCAGTTCCCGCTCCAGAGGCACAAGCGTCTCCGGTTCCGATATTGTATACCGAAAAAAGGTCGACAATGCTTCTGTCGTTTCCGCAATCGTTTCCACTCCCTCACAAAGTGCATCTCCGCGGATCGCTTCCAGGGTATTGTAAAGAAAATGCGGGTTAATCTGCGTCTGCAGCGCCAGATACTCCGCATAGGTTCCCTGATAATATCGGTTCTGTTCCTTCAGTTCCCTCAACAGCTCTCCGACAATCTGACAAAATTCTGCCGATAGCCAGTTTTCCTCCTCCTCCAGCAGCTTTGATTCATTTGACTCCAGCTCTGAAAGCATCCGCCGCTCCCGCTTTTTCTGTTTTTTTCTTACAGTCATCAGCAGAAAGACATACACGAATCCAAATACTGACGACAGCAGGAAAACCCAGTCTCCAGAATATACCGCCAAACCGGTCATCACCAGATTCTGAAATATATAAAACAGGCTGAACGCACAGATAAGCCGGTCAGCATTCCACTTTCTGATTTTTTTACCCATATCCACTATCCACAAAGATTACTTGTACATTTTTCTGAATTTATTAGGGCTTAGTCCAAGCACCTTCTTAAAAATTCTGGAAAAATATTTAACGTCGCTGTAACCAACCAGTTCTGCAATCTCATTTACAGAATCATCCGTTTTCAGCAAACATTCTTTGGCATGATCAATCCGAAGCTGCGTCAGATACTCCAGAAAATTCATCGAAGTTTCTTTTTTAAATAAGTTCGAAAAATATGACGCGTTAAATCCCACATAAGCGCTGACTTCTTCCAGAGTCAGAGCCCTGAAAAAATTTTCCTGCATATACTCCTTCGCCTGCAGAATTGGTCTGCGCTCTTCCCGTTTTTTATTTTCTGCCCAGTTTTTCAGACTTTGAATCATTAAATTCCCCAGACCTTCAAAGAGAATACTGATCGAAGCTCCCAGTAAAAATAAATGTTCTGCTCTGATTTTAAACTCTTCCCGTCCAATATGAATCCTGTTTACTTCCAGACTGTAAAAATAATCTTCCACGAACTTCCAGTAAACCAATTTTACCATACCTGCGTTCAGGCCAGAAATATGAAGCAGTTTTTCACTGCATTCGTGAATACAGTTCTGTATTCTCGGATAATCCAGGAGTTCGATTCCTCTTTGAATATCCTTGCGTATATCAAGACTGTACAGTAACTCCGGCGTACATTCTGCACTGTAGCTGCTCTGATACCACAAAACGGTCTCTGTCTCCGACAGAATATAGTTCGCAGCCGCTTCAACCGCCTGATCCATACTCCGAAAAAGCTGCCCGACCGAGGCCATTCGTTCTCCCAGTCCAAAGCAAACCCGAATCCCATGGAAAACCTCCCGCCATCCCATAACTTTAATTTGTACATGGTTCATCAGACGGTTCAACTGCATATCTGTGATCTCCGGCGCATTCAGCGCAGCATAAATCACCCCTTGATTAACGCTGATCACACACTCCGAAAACTGGCCTGCGAAATCCTGACTGAGAATGTTTTCCACCTTCGCAACTGCCATGGAAAATACAGGACTTTCCGGCTCACAGTCTGCCACCAGAACTTTTACCGCAATCCCCATAAACTCTCCCGGTACAAAGTTGCAGGAATATTCATGATTTACCGCTTCCAGAGTATCTGTATCCATATCTTTCAGAGCCTGACCTTTCTTCCTGAAATATTCTGTAAACAGACTCTCTTTGATTTTGCTGGCATAATGGTCCATAAACTGTTCCAGATGTTCTTTCTCCGCTTCCACTTTCCTGGTCAATTCATATTTTTCTATGATTTTTTTGACCGCCTCTGTCAGTTCTTTTTTCTTCAGGGGTTTCAGAAGATAGTCCTCCACCCCGTATTTAATTGCATGCTGCGCATATTCGAACTTGCTGTATCCGCTCACGACAATGAAATAGGTTTCCGGCTTTTCTTTTTTTACATTGCGTATCAGAGTCAGACCATTCTGTTCCGGCATACGAATATCCACAATCACAATATCCGGACTCTTTTCCATGATTACCTGAAAGGCGCTGTTTCCGTCATAAGCCTCGCCAATGATCTCTACTCCAAGAGAATTCCAGTCCACCAGATAGCGAATCAGCTTGCATACCCTCATTTCGTCATCAGCTATCAGTAATTTTAACATGCAAATCCCCCCATATCTCTCCCTGAACAGTGCTGATCCTATTTTGACGCCTGGTTTTTATATGCCTCCATGGATTCCCGAATCAGACGATCAAACGCAGAAGCTTCCCAGGCTGCACGTCCGACATATAAACCGTCAACATATTTTCGGGTGATCAGTTGACAGGTATTTCCCGGATTCACACTCCCTCCATAAAGTACCGGTATGGTCCGTCCATCTTCTCCAAATATTTCTGCAAGCACACTTTTGATCTCTTTATGCATCTTCTCCGCGTAATCCGCCGTTGCAGGAGTGCCGTTCACACCAATCGACCAGACAGGCTCATATGCCACCCGAAGGCTGGGAATTTTCTCCCTCTCCACTCCTGAAAATCCGATTTTAAGCTGTGTACGAAGGACTTCTGCGCTGACGCCGTAGGCTTTGTCTTCTGCGGTTTCCCCGACGCAGAGCAGAGCGGTAAATCCATGCTTCAGAGCCGCCTTTACTTTCTGATTCTCCTCTGTATCCGTCTCTCTGAATACATGCCTCCTTTCTGAATGACCGATCATAACCAAATCAAGATTCAGCTCTTTTAGCATAACCGGAGAGATGTCGCCGGTAAACTGTCCTTCGTCCTCCCAGTTCATATTCTGTGCACCGAGCCTGACCACATGATTGTCCGTACTCTTTACCGCACTCTCCAGAGAAGTATAGGACGGAAGAACGAACAGCTCTATCTCGTCTCTGCTGATGTCTCTGGTCAGCTCCTCCAGCTGCTGCAGATAATCTACGGTCATCCGTATCGTTTTATACATCTTAAGGTTCGTGCCAAAATATAATTTCTTTGTTTTCATAGTTAAAGTCCTTTCTATTATATCACAGGTCCACATGTTTGTCTTTTTCCAAATATTTCAAAGGCCACTTCTCTGACGTGTTTTGAAAAGTGGCCTTTTGTCAAATATTCATTCTTTTATGACTGTTTAAAATATTTTTTCTCAATCTCACAGATTGCTGCAACTTTTGGAGTGGAGCTTCCGTCTTTAAACTCCAGCCCAATCCATTCGTTCACAATCTTCTTGGCCAGCTCCACACCGACGATCCGCTCTCCCAGGCACAAAATATTACCGTTATTACTGAGTATTGACCGCTCCGCTGCAAAATTGTCATGACATACAGCTGCCCGGATACCAGGATATTTATTCGCCGTCATTGCCATTCCAATCCCGGTACCGCAAATCAGAATTCCGCGTTTTTCATAACCGCTCTCCTGGATTTTACTGCATACCCGCTCTGCTATGTATGGATAATACGTAGGATCTTCTGCACTGTCGCAGCCCACATTCTCCACTTCCACACCTTTGCTTTTCAAAAAATCAATGATGACATTTTTCAGGTTTACCGCTGCATTATCACATCCGATTACAATGGATCTCATCAGGCTTCCTCCTTTTCCACAAACTCCCTCATAGAGCGAAAAATAATCGCTACAGAAGTAGCTCCTGCATCCTGATGCCCGATTGCACGCTCAAGAAGAGATTTGGCACGCCCGTATTTTGCAAGCTGATTTTTTGTATTTTCCACCCCCTGATATGCTGCTTTCTCTGCCTCTTTCAGCATTTCCAGAAGTCCTTTTTCACTGCTTGCCTCCATGGCTTCCACCGCAGGTTCCAGCGCATCCACCATTGTTTTATCTCCTACGGAAGCCTTTCCCCTCTCTTTGATTGCCTCCAGACTCTTCCTCTCCATCGCCGCCAGATCACCGGCTGTCAACTCTGTTTTCGGTTCCATTCCTTTAGCGCCGGCCAGATACAGACTCCCGAAAATCACGCCGGACGCCCCACCCATGGACATGAGCATCGCTTTTCCTGCGGTTGCAAATACATCATAGACGCTATCAAAGGAAGCCTGACCTTCCAGTTTTGTCTTTGCTTTCTGCATACCACCCGCCATGCCGATCCCGTGATCGCCATCCCCGATTGCACTGTCGATTTCTGTCAGATATGGCTTGTTCTCTATGATTTTGTCCGCCACATAAATCAGCATTTCTTTTGCTTTTTCAATCGAAATTGTCTCCATCATCTCGCCTCCTTGGAATAATAAGGACAATAGCAGGGCATGTCATAATATTTCTTTAATTCCGGGTCCACTTTCATGATGGTAATGGAAAATCCGCCCATTTCCTGACAGGTGCAAAAGCTGTTGAGGTCGGAATCATATACCCTGACCCCTTTTTCATCCAGAAGTTCCCGAAGCTTTCTGTAAACAATCGCCAGCTCAAGAATTGTAGTAGAGCCAAGTCCGTTTACCAGCACGCAGACCTCTTCTCCTGCTTCCAGGGGCATATCTTTCAACAGATTGGTAAACAGAGTCTCTGTCAGCTCGTCTGCCGGTTTCATCGTTGTTCTCTGGATTCCCGGTTCTCCGTGCAGTCCCATTCCGTATTCAATTTCTTTTTCTCCCAGTTCAAAAGTTGGCTTCTCCAGTCCGGGAATCATTCCGGGGGAAGTCGCCACCCCGATCGTCCTGAGCTGGTCACGCGCCTTTTCCGTAATCCTTTTTACTTCCTCCAGGTCTGCTCCGCTGTCGCACGCCGCACCTGCAATCTTCATTACAAACACATCGCCTGCAATTCCTCTCCGGTCGGATGTTCTTTCAGCCGGCGCCGATGCACAGTCATCCCATACACGCACATGAGCGGTCTTGATGCCGTCGTCATTCAGTATCTCTTCCCCCATGTCAAAATTCAGATTATCTCCTGCATAATTTCCATACACAAACAGGACTCCATGTCCGTCTTCCACCGCTTTTGCCGTCTCGTAAATGGTATTCGGATCAGGGGAGGCGAAAATATTTCCGCATGCCGCCGCGTCTGCAAGTCCTTTTCCGACAAAACCGCTGAACAGAGGTTCATGGCCTGAACCGCCTCCCACAACCAGAGACACCTTACCCTTTCTGCGTTCTTTCAACAGAACTCCGTTTACTTCCGGATGTTTCTCATAATATTTCTCGTATGCTTTCACATACCCTTCCATCATTTCAGATACTACCTGTTCCGCATCATTAATGATTTTCTTAGACATAGCGCCCACACTCCTTTTCCTGTTCTGTGTACTTTTGAACATTTTCAGCGTCTGCGTTTTCAACAGAAGCATCCATATTCAGTCCTGTACATGCGATGATGAAAGGGACGGCTGCCGAACCAGCCGTCCCTTCCAATAAGATTAGAACCACTTTAAGACATCTTAATGACAGCCTTGATCACATCTGCTTTGTTGTCGATATTGTAGTTTACACCTTCCGCGATTTCTTTAAAATCAAAGATATGAGACACAATCTTCTTGACCGGGATTTTTCCCTGAGAAATCAGTTTAATTGCTGTCGGATACAGATTACGGTAGCGGAAAATCGTATTGATTTTCGCTTCTTTTGCACTGATGCTTCCGATATCAAGCTTGATCTCTGCATTCGCACACATGCCCACCAAAGTGACTGTTCCGCCTGCTCCGACCAGTTTTCCAGCCTGCAGAGTTGTAAATTCTGAACCGGCAGTTTCATATACCTGATCTACACCCCCCATAGACTGAAGCAGTGCAACCACATCTTCTTCTTTACCGTTGATCGTCCGCATAGCACCCAGCTCTTTCGCTTTTTCCAGACGCTTATCCAGAACGTCTACCGCATAGATCTCGTCGATTCCTGCTGCCTTCAGCGACATAATAGTCACAAGACCGATACAGCCGCAGCCAAGAACCACTGCGCTCTGTCCCATTTTCGCTCCAGAAATATTTACTGCATGCAGTCCTACCGCCAGCGGCTCCACAAGTCCGCCTTCCATAGTGTCAACATTGTCAGGAAGTTTAAAGCACATACTTGCCGGATGTGCACAGTATTCTAGGAAAATTCCGTTCCTCTGTCCGGGAACTGCCATAAAATCCATATCCGGGCACAGATTGTACTTTCCGGACTTACACATCTCACAGTGTCCGCAGCCTACTCCGGGTTCCATGGCAACGCGATCTCCAACCTTCAGGTCTTTTACATCCGCGCCGACTTCCACCACGGTTCCGCCGCCTTCATGTCCCAGCACAAGAGGTTTGTCTACAATCCAGTTCCCCACGCGGCCTGCCTCAAAAAAATGCATATCAGATCCGCAGACACCAACGTACTCAATCTTCACCAGCACCTCATCTGGTTTGATTTTCGGTATCTCACGTTCTTCCGTCTCCATCTTACGGATCCCCGTCATCACCGCAACCTTCATTTTGCCTTCCATCTTTCTACCTCTTCTCTTATCCTAAATTACAGATCAGTCTGCATATAATGTTGTCAGCAGATCATCCACATTTTCCTGAGTGATCAGAGTCATGTCGATCAGATTGAACTTCTGTGCCGGCTCGTTTCCGGTCAGAATATCATAGCAGAGCTGAAGCCCGTTTCCACCTTCCAGCTTCGCATCCTGATATACTGTTCCAAGCAGAGTTCCTTCTTTCACTGCATTGCAGCCGTCTTTGATCGCGTCTACACCGGTAACGGTGATCTCATCCATCTTGCCTGCAGCCTCAATAGCCTGGATTGCGCCAAGGGCCATCTCGTCATTATGTGCAATAACTGCGTTTATATCCGGATAAGCCTGCAGCCAGTTCTCCATGATGGAAACAGCCTCGTCACGACTCCAGTTTGCAGTCTGATTTGCCAGCAGTGTAATATCCGGATTTTCAGCAAGCACGTTCTGATTGCCTTCCATACGATCCAGCTGTGCAGACTGACCGATCGGTCCTTCCAGAATTACAACATTTCCTTTGCCGCCGATCTTGTCAATCGCCGCCTGTGCTTCCAGCTCTCCGGCCAGCACGTCATCTGGTCCGACATACCAGTATTCTTCATCTGTATTGATTGTCATGTTCACTCCTACGAGCGGAATTCCCGCCTCTTCAGCCATATCCAGTGCAGGTACGATTGCGTCTGAATCAACCGCTGCTACCAGCAGTGCGTCTACTTTCTGCGCGATCAGGTTTTCCAGCTGAGTGATCTGATTGGCACTGTCATTATTCGCATCCAGAATTACAACATCGACGCCAAGCTCATCTGCCTTTTCCTCAATACCTTCACACATCAGGGTAATGAACTCTGAATAATAATAGATGGATACTCCGATTGTATATTTTCCGTCTCCTGCCGGTGCTTCTGCGGCAGTATCCTCTGCAGAAGCGTCCTCTGCCGCTTCGGTGTCAGTTGCTTCTGCCGTATCCGTACTCTCCGCCTCTGCAGCGGCATCCTCTGCCGGAGCTGCACTGCCGCCTCCGCCGGATGCGCACCCTGTCAGCATTGCAACTGTCATAGACATTGCCAGTAATCCTGCTAATAACTTTCTTTTCATGATTCTTTCCTCCTTAAAAGTTTGTGAGATTATTTATTACGTTTAGAGTCAATCAGAATTGCGCCTAAAATGATCAACCCTTTCACGATCTGTTGATAGAACGAATTAACGTTCAGCAAATCCAGTCCATTGCTTACCATCGCCAGCAGAAGAGCACCCAGAATGGTTCCCCCCAGTTTTCCCCGTCCTCCGGAAAGACTGGTTCCTCCGATTACAGTTGCAGCGATTGCATCCAGCTCGTAGCCGTCACCGGCCCCAGGAAGACCCGCGCTGACTCGTGCAGTCAATATGACCGCTGCAATACCGCAGCAGATTCCGCTCAGTATATATACCAGAAGGAGAATTCTTTTGACATTGATTCCGGATACCAGCGCCGCGTTATCGTTTCCGCCGACCGCGTAAATATAACGACCTACTTTGAAATGTTTCAGTAACACATAACCAATGATAAACACCAGTGCAAGAATAATGGTCGGGATCGGCAGGCCAAGCACGCTTCCTTTTCCGATTACCAGATACTCTTTGGGAAGATTGGAAATCGGACGTCCATCACAGAACACATAAGTAAGTCCCCGCCCGATTGTCATACAGGCCAGCGTGACTACAAAAGGCGCCGCATTCCAGTAAGCGACAAAATATCCGTTAAATATGCCCATGACTGCCCCAATGGCAACAGCAATCAGTACGATCACAAAAATAGGAAGACTGCTGTCTCTTAAAAGCTGCGCCGCCACAATACCGGAAAACGCCACTACTGAACCAACGGACAGATCAATTCCTCCTGTCAGAACGACCATAGTCATACCAATGGCAAGCACTCCGTTAATAGACACCTGGCGCAGTACATTCAACAAATTTGTCGGTGTCAGAAAGCTATTGGTTGTTACTGATAAGATCACTCCCAGGACTAACAGAACCAGTACCAGAGAATACGTCTCCATCAAGTTCTTTTTGATTCCTGCTGTTTTTGCTGACTTTGCTGTACTCATACTGTTTCCTCCTGCCCGTTCACTACATTTGCAGCCATACTTAATATTTTTTCCTGCGTTGCTTCTGATTTATCCAGTTCACCTTTTTTTACTCCTTCGCTCATAACGACAATCCGGTCACACATGCCAAGAACCTCCGGCATCTCCGAAGAAATAAAGATGATCGCCTTTCCCTCTTCAGCCAGCGATGCAATCAGACGATAGATTTCCGATTTTGCACCTACGTCGATTCCACGGGTCGGTTCATCAAAGATAATAACCTCCGGATTCTGCATCAGCCATTTAGCGAGTACGATCTTCTGCTGATTTCCTCCGCTCAGATTTTTCGCAAGCTGCTCCATAGAAGGAGTCTTGATTTTCAGACGCTCCTTAAATTCATCACTCTGTTCATTCGCCTTTTTAAAATTCACTTTCCCCATATGGCTGAGTTTTGATAAAGAAGCCATAATAATATTATCCCGAACACTCATATCCAGAACAAGGCCGCTCCCCTTGCGGTCTTCCGTTACATAACCGATTCCCGCCTCGATCATTTTCCTCGGAGTCGGTTTATCGATTTCTTTCCCTTCTATGCGGATCTTTCCCGTTAATGGTCCGGTCAGTCCAAACAATGCATTCATAGTCTCTGTTCTTCCGGCACCCATCAGCCCCGCAAATCCCAGGATCTCCCCTTTTCTCACCTGAAACGACACGTGATCAATGATTCCTTCCTGCGTCAGTTCTTCTACTTCCATAATCACATCGCCCGGTACATTGTGCCTTTCCGGATAGATCTGACTCAGGTCCCTGTCAACCATCAGCCTTACCAGACCGGCTTCATCGATCTCGTCCACATTATAGGTGCCCACATAGCAGCCATCCCGGAATACTGTAATCTCATCTGCGATCTGGAAAATTTCTTCCATTTTATGACTGATATAGACGATGCATCTTCCTTCGTCTTTCAGTTTACGGGTAATCGCAAACAGTTTTTCTACTTCTCTGTTCGTAATCGAGGCGGTTGGTTCGTCCATAATAATAATTTCCGAATCAAATGACAGTGCTTTCGCAATCTCCACCATCTGCTGCTGTGCAGTCGACAGACGTTTCATCAGTGTAGTGGGCGGCAGGTTTAATCCCACTCGGTTCAGCAATTCTGCAGATTTTTCATTCATCTGTCTGTAATCCAGAACACCGTTTTTTACAATTTCTTTTCCCAGGAACAGATTTTCTGTAATCGACATGTCCAGAATCGGACTTAGTTCCTGATGGATCATGGCGATCCCGTTCACCAGCGCCTGTTTTGGCCTGGTAAATGCAACCTTTTTTCCATGCAGGAAAATATCTCCTTCATCCGCCTCGTAGATGCCTGCAATAATCTTCATCAACGTAGACTTTCCGGCGCCGTTTTCTCCCATAAGCACATGAACTTTTCCGGAAACCAGACGAAAATTCACATTTTGCAGTGCCTGTACGCCAGGAAAACTCTTGGAGATTCCTTTTGCCTCCAGTATCACATTATTCGTTTCCACGCACATCCCCCCTACATTTTTTAGTCATTCTGTCTTCTATAAGAGAAATATTATGCTATTTTTCATGCATTATCAACCAACTCTCTTTGGGGAATGGGGGACATTCTTTGGATTTCCGTATAAAAAATGCACAGAAGTTGATACTCCTGTGCAATAAAATACTTTATTTTAAACCGAAATCATTTATTCCAGCTCCGTAAAGATACTTCCCATCAGCTCCCAGGCAGCGTCTCTCTCCTTTCTTTGCTCCAGCGTCAGCTCCTCATAAGAACATAGCATGGGATGTTGTCTTGCCTTATCGTCACGAACCGGACCATAACTCCAGTTATAGAAAATATAGAAACGAAGCCACCGCATATGATCCAGTTTACGGTACATCTCTTTTGCAGTCTCCGAACATATTGTTTTACAGTATCTGTCGTATGCTTTCTTTACCGCAGCGGATGTCAGCTCTGTAATTGTTTCATCCCTGAGAAGAATCCTGGTTTTCATCAGAAGATGATCCGCGGCCGCGATCTTGGACTGCCGGTGGAGATCGTCCAGTTCATTCCAGCTAAGAGTCGGGTAAGAAACTGACCTGCAGAAAATCTCATTGATCATGATCGCCGCCTGATTCAATTCTGTACGAATAATTTGCTGGGAAGTATAAATCTCCTCATTCGTCCCAAAATAAGATACTCCCGGCGCTTTCCGGCTGCTCCGCAGGTCAATGCGGCCTGAGATTTTATAATATTTACTCAGGGTCCAGAAAATACTCCAGCCCTCCTGCTCATCGTCTTCACAAATAATAATCCGGTCGGCCTGTTCCAGAATAAAATGATTTTCTGCCCAGTTTTCCTCATGAAAAATTAAGGAATCCCCCGTTTCAGATTCCCTGTTCAGAGAAAACAGCTCTCCCAGACGATAATGTACCGCAAGAAATTCTCCTGCATCTCCGAAAATATGATATGCCACATGCTGTTCTGCCGACAGAATATTGGTCAGAATCGCCCGCTCCAGAATACTGCACCCGTAGTTCCCGAACCCGATCAGTATAATTGTGTTTTCCTGACGGCACAACGGCTTCGAACGCCAGTACTGTCTGGCACAGCATTCGTAACTGTGAAAAAAATTAATATTTCCTGAAAGCTTATCTTGTCCGTTTGTCGTTCTCGCATAAACCTCCACCGGTAATTCATGCAGGTTAACGGCCCGGCTGTTGATGCCGATATCATTTTCCTTCATCAGAAAAATTTTACATTGAGCTCCGGCATTCTTCTTTTTTGCCACAATCTTGTGCGGCGAAGCGCTCAGATAGATGCAGGGATAATTGGGTATTTCATTCTGACCGCTTCTTTTTTCTCCGTAGATAATCAGCGCATTTGAGTCTTCTTTATAAATATTGGCCGCAAGAGTACTGGATTCTGCACTATAGTCTGCAAAATAATACCAGTTCTTATTCCGCTGCACACTAAGCATGAAGAAAGGCAGCCCTTCACTGGTAAGAAAAGATACTACCGCTCCAAGCATAGTTACCATAATGCCGGCCGACAATAGCAGAAATATCATTCCCACCATATGTCCCAGCGGCGTTACCGGCACCAGATCTCCATATCCCACCGTAGACAAAGTCACTAACGAATACCAGAAAGCATCTCCGAACGTCCGGATCACCGCATCGCTGCTTGCAGATTCCGAATAGTACAGAATCGCCAGAAGTCCGATATAAACCAGCGTCATTACTATAAGCAAATACAGGTAAATATTTTTTCTCGATTTCATCGTACATGCCATTTCCTTTTTAAGATTTTCAGGCAGAGCCTCTTCCTGGACCATGATCAAATATTTTTCCTTCATGTGATTTCTAAAATATTATACCCTTCTGAATATGACAGATGAAAAATATGGAGACAGAACTGCCGATTTTTTAGCGCGGGCGATGGACGCTTTTTAGCACGCTCTTACTTTGCAAAAGAACATTTGACCGAAATTTTTCAACCGCTGCCCGCGGTATATCCAACCCTGCACAGAGAAATTCATCTATATCAGAGTAATGTTCGTCAATGGACGAAAATGCTTTGTTTAAATATGCTTCTTTTGCAAGAAACATATTTTTCACCGCCACAGCCTCTGTCTTTGTCCTGCCTGCTGCAAGAATTTTTTGATAATACATTTCCGCCTTCGGTTCATTCACCTCGTTTGTCACCAGATAATCTTCCACAATCTGCCGACGATCCACGTAAAGAGCCAGAAGCAGTACAACCGTCAAAAGCCCGCATCGATCTTTCCCCTCAGTACAATGCCACAAGATACTGCCCCGCGCATAATCATGCTCCATCACCTTTTGAGCCGCTCTTCCCAGATTCTTTCTGCAGGAATCACGGGTCACCAGCATATAATATAAATCATCCATTTGGGGAAGACTTTTCAGGATCTCGTTTTCTCCTGTATTTTTTTCATGGGAAATACCGACCACCCTTTCATCAAAAACCGGAATTGACCAATGAATCGCATGATCTATAACCACATCCGGCATCTGTCTTTGTTCTGATTCTGTCCGCAGATCTATGATTTCGGAAAGACGATATTTTCTCCTCAATACCTCCACATCTGCTTCTGATGCATTCGCCATGTTTGCCGACCGGATCATTAATCCGGAAGCGATCACAGAGCCGTCCGCCCTGCGCAGCCCTCCCAGATCACGTGCATTTGATATATTCTCAAAATTAATTCTTCTGTTGTTCATCAATATCACCTGTTATAGAAACTACAGAAAAATATATTTACAGATAAACAAAACGGCAAGTACGTACATAAGCGGCGCAATCTTTTTCGCCTTTTTGCAGCATACGTTAACTGCCACGTAAGAAAGCACTCCGATTGCAATTCCTTCGGAAATGCTGTATGCAAGCGGCATGGCGAGCATGCACAGATAGGCCGGAATCGCCTCGCACAAATCGTCAAAATCTACATTAATGATCGAAGATACCATCAAAAATCCTACGAAAATCAGCGCCGGAGCCGTAGCAAATCCCGGAATCGCCGTAAAAATCGGCGCAAAGAAAATCGAAGCAAGAAACAAAAGGCCTGTCACCATAGACGCCAGTCCGGTCCTTGCGCCTGCGCCGACTCCCGCCGAACTTTCTACAAAAGTCGTCGTTGTAGAAGTACCGAGTACTGCGCCTGCGGATGTGGCGATTGCGTCTGCCAGAAGCGCCTGTTTGATATTCGGAAGCTTTTCATTTTCATCCAGCATGTTCGCCTTAGTCGCGACACCCACCAGCGTTCCGATCGTGTCAAACATATCTACAAACAAAAACGCCAACAGCACTACAACAAAATTTGCGATACTTACGCCGGAAAAATCGCCTGCAAAACACTGTCCAAACGTCTTCGACAGCGCAGAAAAATCTGTAATGGCAAAGGTCGGATACAGAGAATAGAATCCGTTCTCCACATCTATAGTATAGACCCCTGCTGCCTGACAGATCATACCAAGCGCCCATGTTGCGATAATCCCGATCAAAATAGAACCCTTGACATTCCTCGCATGAAGCACCGCGATCAACAATGTTCCGATAATCGTCAGCAGCGCGCAGACCCCGAGCGTATGAAACTGCGAGGAAAAATTTACATAAGTGGTAAGTGTGGAATCACTGTTTACAATCACATGTCCGCCCTGCAGACCTACGAACGCGATAAACAGACCGATTCCGGCGCTGACTCCTTTTTTGAGCCCACTGGGAATGGCGTTGAAGATCGCTTCCCGGACGCTGGTCAGCGACAGGATAATGAACACAATCCCTTCTGCAAATACTGCCAGAAGGGCCACACGCCAGTCATAGCCGTAAGCTCCGCATACCGTAAAAGCAAAGTAGGCGTTCAGCCCCATGCCGGGTGCAAGGGCAAACGGATAATTCGCCAGCAGCGCCATGGCAGCCGTTCCGATAAACGACGCCAGACAGGTCGCCATCAGCACCGCCGTAGCATCCATTCCCGCAGCGGAAAGCATGGACGGGTTCACCGCGAGGATATACGCCATGGTCATAAACGTCGTAACGCCGCCGATAACCTCCGTGCGGACATCTGTTTTGTTATCTCTCAGTCTAAACAGCTTTTCAATCATCGTAGATCTCCCTCTTCTTTTATTTTCACCTATTGTATCCTCATTTTATCAGGAAATCAACACTAAAATCCATTCTGCGGCTCCTCATTCTTCCGGAATATCACTGATTCCAAAATCATTTTCCACAATAAAGGACGCTTCTGATAGAGATCATATAATACGTTCAGTGTAATCCAGGTGCCCCTTAGATCGATTAGCCATCCCCATTCTTTCTCCTTCGAACAAGGAGCTCACAGAGCAGGGAACACATTTCCAATCAAATTTTTTCCTGTATCGCATACCTGTGTTCTTCCAGACAACTTTTCATGATCCATACAAGGATGATCTCATATGCAAGCAATTTTTTCATGTTTCCCGCTGCGTCCGATGTTGGAATCCAGGACTCCCGGCTTTGGAAATTTGATTTTCATCAAGTCAAATATCATAAAAAGAGAGTTACTGCGCCCCCGTAAACAGCATGTAGGGACTGCACTCCGCATCCTTATCATAGGCGAGCGCAATGGCAAAAGGATTGTGAATCTGCGGAAAATCCCAGTTTTCTCTGCCGTAAAAGGTTTCCAGGTCGAACTGAGTTTCCTCCATCTTCGCATTCGTATCCGCAAAAGCCGCCATATAAGGCACACGCAGCAGCACATCATGGCTTTGTCCTATACGCTCGTGCAGTTGCAAAGGCTGCACACCGATAAATTCCACAAGCATGTTTTCACAGAGTCGGTATGCAGTCTGGCATACCAGTTTCTCGTTTTTTCTGTATACCACAAAAGAATAACAGTAAAGGTTTTCACCATTATCCAGTGTATAGTGGTCAAATTCGAAGGTATCCACCGAATTGCCCCAGTAAGCGGCGGCGCTTTTTTTGATGCGCTCCTGCACCTCAGGCCAACAATCTTCAAAGAAATCTCCGTCCGGATTGGCGTCCACCCGGTAAAAAATACGAATATCCTCCGACTCCGCGGCATCCGGCGTTTTGGGCCACAGCGTATCCAGCCCGGCGTTAGCCGCGAACTGCATAGTTCCGTAATACCAGTTAATCGGCTTGGAAAGCACATAGCGGGTAGGACAGTTTTCGCCGGAAGGAAGTCTGCAGTAAGCAAAACCAAACCCTTCCTCGTCATAACGCCGCACTGCGGCAAGATCTCTGTGAGGAATGGTAATCATCATACCCGGCAAAAGAAGACCTTCTTCCAATACCGGATTTTTCCACACCAGATTGCCATAGTACCGTCCGTCTCCATAATATCGCTTCGCAATATTCCAGAGATTGTCTCCCGGCGACACCTCGTACATCACGTCCTCTGGCGGACCGAATCCCAGATGAACATAATCCGAATCATCCTTGCCGGTTTCCGGATCATAGGGAACTAAGCACAAAAAATCGGTAAAATCGGTCCTCTCCAACCGCTTTTCTCCGGAAAAGTATAATGAGAAATCTGATACCTCGGCAGCTTTAATCTTTCGCACGCCGCGCTGTGGATAGACCTGCATCGCCTTCTCTTCCAGATAGAAACTGTTTTCGATCAAACCCTTATCCGGATTCACGGTATTGCAGGCAATCCCGTAGACAGGTGAGCGATAGCTTAAAAATTTCTGGTTGATGGTAACGGCTCCGGTATTTACACAAGTATCCACAATACCGCCATTGGATGCACAGACGCCCGCGCTGATCAGGGTTCCCACATGATCGCGTTCCACCTGCTCGATGTGGACCTTTCCGCTGTTTTGGCATTTGTATATGCTGCCCCAGCTTGCGCCAACGATGCCGCCTGCAAGCCCAATACCAGTCACATCTCCCATATTACAGGATTCTTCGATACGCCCTTCCTCCGACTGCCGCCCGGAAATGCCACCTGCGACAAAATCACGCACATAAAAGGTTTCAGAAATGGCATTTATCGTTACTTTTCCCTCATTCACACAGTTTCGGATGATGCCCTGATTAGAACGGCAGATGCCGCCTGCAAACAAGGAGTTTCGGGCGGATATATGTTCGGGTGCTTCCGTATTCTGATCCGTTCCCGCCTCCACCATTCCCGTAAACTTACAGTCCGTCATTTGCCCATGGTTGATTCCTGCAATACCGCCCGCATCCCATGCACCTGTTATCTTTGCCTGCACCTCACAGTTCTCAATCACGCCATAGTTGGCAAAGCATATGGCGGATGCAGTAACCACGTCCGTCTTTCCGTTTTCGTCCTCATAGACACAGTCCTCATAAGTGGTCTGAAACAGGCTGTTCCGAATCGTAAGGTCTGTCACTCTTGCATCCTCCTCCAGTACCGTAAAAAGGAACGCCAGCCATTTCCCATATG
Source organism: uncultured Lachnospiraceae bacterium (assembly GCA_951802115.1). GTDB lineage: Bacteria > Bacillota > Clostridia > Lachnospirales > Lachnospiraceae > Hominiventricola. The sequence goes on from CATOPL010000005.1 coordinate 75,231, forward strand.
ACGTATAGTACCCCTCCAAAGCATGGCCGTTTCCATCAAAATGCCCATGATAGCTGGGAATGGCCCCATAACTGTTTTCAGGCGGCGCATCTGCCCAGTTCTCCCACCCCTTTGTGTCATTTAAGATCAGATCATTTGCCAGACGAACATTAGTATATGGATCTCTGTCTCTGGAAATGAACCATCTGAAATCCTCCTTCGTAGACAGCAGATAATAACCATCCGCATCCTGCGGCGGAGTCATCGAATCTGCGTCCCACTCCTGATATCCGTAAGCGGCAGCCAAGAGCACGCATACCAGGCAAAGAACCATGACGATCTGTGCTGTATACTTTCCAGAAAATCTCTTTTCCATGTCTAAATCTCCAGTCCTAAATGCTGTCGGGCTAACTCCCCGACATCCTTCTTGTCAATCTCCACTCCCGGCTTTTTCGCTGACTGTCTAATGATCATCGTAAACTCCTTCATCGTGTAAAACCCCGACCTGTAAATCATGCCGAAACATTCTCTGCGCACCGCAGTCATACCCCCTTGATAGTATGATAGCGATTGAAGGAAAAGTTTGAATGAAAGTAAAAAACCACTTATATTTTACATAAATATGTAATATTTTATAATTTTCAGCTTTCTCCATCGAAAACCTGAAACGCTCCGCAATTCTTTTCACTACCTCACTTTCCCTGCTTTCGAGATACTCCCGAAGCGCTTCCTGGCCTTTACAGATCCATATTATTATCTGAAAAGTATCTTCGATACGAATTGACCAAGATGTTCCAAGGCTCTGACAATTTATTATCTCCCTTCCTCTGGTTTTTATCTTAGCATAAATATTTTCTATAATCTATATCTATCCATCAACCCGCCCAAACATTTTGTAAATCTTCAAATTTTACACATTACCTCAATTTAACCTGCCATAATAATTAAAAAAGCGAAGAGCCATTCACACTCTCCGCTTCCCATCCATCACCTTACAGAAGATCACCCCCGCCAGCGTGCTCACCGCCGTCGCCAGAATCGCAGGTCCCACGATCGCCGTGGGATTCACGCTCCCGTACTGGCTCCGGTAGGCCACCACGTTCATGGGAATTAATTGTAAAGATGAAATATTCAGGATCAGAAATACGCACATCTCATCACTGGCTGTGCCTTCCGGCACCGCAGAATAACGACCGACTCCTGTGTCAGTCATTTCTGACCTTCTGTTTCTTTCTTTGGCCGACACTGCCCGTGTCTGCCGTCCCGGAAAAGCTCCCTCTGCTGCCCGCCGTTCTTCTTCCAGATTCTTAAGCTCCTCCATGGCTTCCCCCTTGTGTCAAGTTAATGACACAAAATTTTAAAATTATGGGCATATCCGAAATTATACCTGATATTTTTCTATCCTACATTGATGTTTCTTGTTTTTCTTTTCATAATTAATTCCCACAAGTAAAATATTCCCCTTATATTCTTTCAATGCTGCCACATATTTATTGCTTTTAATCTGACTAATTGCTCCTTCTGCAGATTTATCCCATTTCAATTCCAAAACCAAAGCCGGATTCAAAGAAGCACGTTTCGGAAGAAAAACCATATCAGCAAATCCATTACCTGTTGGCATCTCTCTTATAAAAGTATAATCTTTACAGGCACTATAATATGCCAGTGCAATCACACTGCTCAATGAAATCTCATTGTTATATACAATACTAGAAGTATTTTTCATATGAATTTCCTGTATCATCTGTGCCACGGCTCTTTCATCCATAGACAGAGTTGCCTTTAACAATGCCTCTGATGCGTTAATAGCTTTTATCACATCATCCCATCCATCGTTTTTAACTGCTCGAAGAAAAACGCTTCTCACTTCCTCATTTGGAACAAAAACTTCTTTTGTTTTATGATCATAAGCCAGATATCCCATATGAATCAGCAATGTAATCACATCATCCGCCGAATTAAACGAAGTGATATCATTTTGAAAAGACTCTACATCAATACTGCATCTTGAACCTCCCAGCATATCCACGATTAATTGTCTTAATCCTTTAAAATCCATTGCAATATACGTCATCAGAGACTCATAAGTTTCTGTTCCTGACCAGTAATTTCCAAACTCTCTGCTGTCTACCGCCTCAATTACAGAATTAGGACTGTAAATATGGCCAATCTTGTCAAAATAATACCCATCATACCATCTCTGCATTTCTTTAAACGGCATATCATATTCTCTACATAGAGTTTTTACTTCTGTTTCTGTAAAACCAACATACTCCGCCATCTGTCTAGCACTGACCATTGTATGCTCTCTGAAATTATTCAGTGCTGACTGTGTGCCGTATTTTTTTATTGGTAAAATTCCAGTGATATAAGCCATTTTTAAAAATGCTCCTGACGGAGTTCCTTTAAACAACCCTCTCAGTAGATTAATATACTCCATTTGGAGTTTTTCGTTATTTTTATCCTCCCGAAACAGGCTGTCCCATTCATCAATAATGATGATGAACTGTTCTTTTGTAAAAGCATTAATTTTTGCCAAAACGGATGGCAATGAAATATCTGTATCCCTAACATATTTCGGATACTCCATTTTTAATTCAGCTATCACCTCCTCTTGAATATAACTTACCACTTTAACAGCAGGATTTCTTTTCATTTCCTCAAGCGCATTTCCGTACATCCACTGAATATCCAGAAAAATTACATTATGTTTATTTAAGTGTACTTTAAAAAATTCGTTTTGACTAATCTTAAATCCTGCAAATAACTTTTCAGAATGACATCCTCGGCTATAATATGCCGCCAGCATAGTTACAGCCATCGTCTTCCCAAATCTTCTTGGCCTGCTGGAACAAATTAATGGCCTGTCTTTTCCTATACGGCTATTTGTATATTTTATAAGCTCTGTCTTATCCACATACAATTCAGAATTGACAGAAACAGCAAACTGTTCATTTCCCGGATTTAAGTAAATTCCCATGCCTGTATGCTCCTCATTTTAAACTCTCCCTATACATAACAATAATAATCATTCTGCGCAATACTTTTATTGATACATTTATTTATATCTTCTTCATACTTAACATTCCAATCTTTGGGATAATAGGTTGCCTCTATCATAGAAAGCGTAAGTCCTGCAATTTTGGATATAAATACAGGATTGATCATATTATCAACCATCATTTGTATGACCATATTTTTTATCGGTTCCACAGCTAATGTTTTTTTATCTTTACGCTCATTTTCCAGGATCCCAAAATCCTGCGTAATATTGTAGAACCACGCATTCAGGCTTTCCACTCGAAATTTTCCCTTATATCTGTACAAATATTCAAAAATATTATCTTCTTCTTTTATAGGTTCTTTATTTTTAGATTCTGCATATTTCAATGCTGTACACAGATCTCTGGATAATCCGCAAGGTATATTAATATCTATGCCATTTATAGATAATTTCTTAAACTCTTCTTTAATATCTGACTTTTTTATATCTGTAATTATACTTCTTTTTGCCGGAGCAATCAGTGTTATTTTTATAAACAGCCTTAATATAATTCTCTGCAAATGTCTATCTTCCTCCCTGATCCCGGCAAGCTCTTCCTGAAAATTATCAATGAATCTATCCAGATTAATCAAAATAGCTTTGATATCCTCACAATCATAGCTTCCTCTCTCTACGGGTTCCAATAAACTATATTTTTCAACAATTTCATCTTTAAATTTACTGTAGCTGTAATCAGAAAAAATGTCAGTTGCCTTATCAGCATCACTTAGATAATCATAAAAACTTTTTACTGATTCCAAATGGCATTCCATTGTTGATCTGGAATTAAGTTCACCTTTATCGTGATAATACTTAATACAACTTTCCACTACATCCCTGTTAATACAAGTTGGCCTGTCTGATAATTTTACTTCTGGCAGACACAGATAATCAATAAATTTATTAATGTGGTTACGATAGACATGATTTTTTTTTAGCAAATCCCTGCGCTTGTTAAAATAATCATCTCTAAACATAAGCATTATATCCATATAAAAAAATCCTTTCCATTGTGCAATTCCTAATAAAACTTCAAATTCATTATAATATTTCTTTTATTCCATGTCAATATTCTTTTAGGATTTACAAAAGCGGAGAGCCTCACGCTCTCCGCTTCCCATCCATCACTTTACAAAAAATAATCCCCGCCACCGTACTCACCGCCGTCGCCAGGATCGCAGGCCCCACGATCGCCGTCGGATTCACGCTCCCGTACTGGCTCCGGTACGCCACCACGTTCATCGGAATCAACTGCAGAGATGAAATATTCAGGATCAAAAACACACACATCTCATCGCTGGCCACGCCCTTTGGCGCCGCCGGATAACGGCGATCTTCTGTCTTCTTCGTTCCCAACCATTTACTTCTTTCTCTGACTGACGCAGGCTCTGTTTGCCGTCCCGGAAAAGCTCCTCCTGCCCGCCGTTCCTCTTCCAGATTCTTAAGTTCTTCCATGGCTTTTAATCCCGCCGGCGTCGCCGCCCAGCCAAGGCCCAGGATATTCGCAATACAGTTCACCGCAATCTGCTCCATCGCCGGGTGTCCTTTTGGTATCCGCGGAAACAGCCACTGGAGAACAGGCCGTATCCCACGCGTCATCTTTTCAATCAGTCCGGACGCACTCGCAATCTGCATCAGACCCATCCAAAAAGAAAGGATTCCCAGCATGGTAACACAAAGCGTTACCGCCTCTTTGGAAGAATCCAGCGCTGCCTGTGTCACTTCCGGAATCGTCCCATGCAAAGCTCCATACAGAATTGCCACCAGCATCATGCCCGCCCATAAATAATTCATACAAAAACTCCCATAAGATCCGTCTCTACATCTTATGGAAACTTTCTGCATTCCATGCCTTGATCCGATATTCCTCTCTGAATATCTGCATTTTTATTGCATCTCTTCCTTCAGGGACAACTTTTCCACCCCACATACTTTCAGTTCTTCTCCGACAATCCGGAACTTCACGTCATATCCGGCAAACGACAATCCATAGATTCTTTTTTCATCTTTCACATATGCCGGTCTTGGATCCTGAGCCAGAATTTCAAAAACCGCCCCCCTTTTATCCTCCGGATAAACCTGGATGTACTCCTGCGGAAATGTTACTGACAGCCTGTGCTGTTTTGTTTTCCCCGTATATCCCTCGGACGCCTCCGGATGGCTGTCTGATATTGGAATATATGGTTTGATATCATAGATCGGTGTTCTGTCCATCAAATCCGCTCCCAGAACATGAAGTACCGGCCCCATCCTTTCATCCAGCTCCACGCGCTCCAGCCGGACTGAAGACAAGCCGATATCATTGGGACGAAAAGGCGAACGACTGGCAAATACCCCTACGCGTTTCTTTCCCCCCAGCCGCGGAGGCTTTACAGTTGCCGACCAGTGTTCCTTTCTCGACTCCGAGAATTTCCACAAAAGCCAGATATGAGAAAATTCCTCCAGCCCTTTTACCGCCTGCGGATTTCGGTATTCCGGCTCAAAGACGACCTGACCCTTCAGTTCATTTACCAGTCCGCTTTGCCTTGGAATCCCGAATTTATCTGGAAAATCCGTATATATATGCGCAATAATCTTCATTTACCGTACCTCCTGAAAACTCTCAGCTTTCTCTCAGTTTTCCTCTCCAGACCACAACCAGCATAGTAAAAAAGCAGGCGCAGCCGCCCACCAGATTGGAGATCGGCTCAGCCAGAAAAACCCCGTAAAGTCCTACTTTTGGAAGCAGCGGGAGCAAATACGTCAGCGGCACCACAATCACAATCTTTCGGAACAGAGAAAAAGTAATTGCATATTTCGCCTGTCCCAGAGCCTGAAATGTTGTCTGCCCAGAAAACTGCAGCGCCATAAAACAAAATCCAAAGAAATAGATGTGCATGGCCGGTATTCCGGCTGTTAAAAGTTCCGGCTGTGCATTGAACAGCCGGATAAAATACTCCGGAAAAGCCAGAGTCACTGCCCAGGCAATGCAGGTATAGATCATTGACACCATGGTCATAAAGCGAATTCCCTGTTTTACACGCTCCTTTTTTCCCGCGCCATAATTGAAGCTGATGACCGGCTGCGCTCCATGGGCCGTCCCGATCACCACCATAGTCAGCACTTCACGAATAGAATTCAAAACTGTCATAACGCCTACATACAAATCTCCACCGTACATCCGCAACTGCCGGTTGCAGACTACCTGGACCACACTGTTGGTAAAATTCATAATAAAACTAGAAACGCCAAGTGTCATGATCTGCCCGACGATATTCCAATCCGGCATCTGCGTCTTCAGCTTCAGACGAAGAACCGGTTTCTTTCCCGACAGAAAAAGAAGCACCCACACCGCAGAACAGAACTGCGCAATGACAGTAGCCAAAGCAGCACCTCTGACGCCAAGATGAAATACAAAAATAAAAACCGGGTCCAGTACCAGATTGATCACAGCTCCCAGAATCACGGTCACCATACCGGTTTTTCCAAAGCCCTGCGCATTGATGAATGGATTCAGGCCCAGTCCAAGCATGACAAACAGGCTGCCCAGCAAATAGATTTTCAAATATTCTCCCGCATATTTATACGTTGCATCACTGGCGCCCAGAGCATACAGAAGAGGCCGTTCGATCAGATAACCCATCACTGTAACCAGAATCCCGGTAGCGACCAGCATCACATAGGCATTCTGCATAACTGCCTGCGCCTGTTTCAGATCGTTTTTCCCGCGGGCAATCGAGCACAGCGGCGCACCGCCCATACCGAACAATCCGGTAAAGGCAACCATCATACTTACAATCGGAAACGTCAGCCCAACACCGGTCAGCGCAAGAGCATCCGCCCCTGGAATATGTCCAATATAAATCCGGTCCACCAGATTATAAAGAAGATTCAGAATCTGAGCTACCGTCATCGGAACTGCCATACTGATAATGTTTTTGGATACACTGCCCTCTGCAAAATTTTTATTCTGTTCCACTCTCTGCCGCCTCTGTCCGTTTGTTTTCCATAATATTATACTATCAACAGACAAAAAAGCCAACGAATTCATCTCAGATTCTGGTTCTCCTGTTTCGTTTATTACACCTCCAAAAAACAAGACCCGGCCATGACACAACATCATCACCAGGTCTTTGTTTTATCCACTGTTCTTCATTTTTATTCCAACAGCGATCTTTTATCTATCCTTTGAAATATCCCATATTCGCAGTTATTATGCAACCAGTTCTTTTGCCCGCTGTGCACAGGAAGCAGCATCTTCTGTATATGCATCTGCTCCAATCTCGTCTGCAAATGCCTGCGTAATCGGTGCTCCGCCTACCATGATTTTAATATTGGAACGGAACGGCGCCCCGTTTAACAGCGTTACTGTGTCTTTCAAAGACGGCATCGTAGTTGTCAGAAGTGCGGAACAGCAGACAATCTTCACATCCGGATTTGCTTCAACTGCCTCAACAAATTTTTCTTTTGCCACATCCACACCCAGATCAATAACCTCAAAACCTGCGGATTCCAGCATCATGGATACCAGATTTTTACCAATATCATGCAAATCGCCTGCTACAGTTCCAATTACAACTTTACCCGCTGCGCCTGCCACACCGGATGCCAGATGGGGCTTTAACACCTCTACGCCTTTCTTCATAGCCCGTGCAGCCACCAGCATCTCTGGTACGAAAATTTCACCGGATTTAAATTTTGCACCGACCTCATCCATTGCAGAGATCATCCCTTTATTCAGAACATCGGTGGGATCACATCCTGCATCCAGCGCCTCCTGAACTGCAGCTGCGATCAATTTTGCTTTTCCTTTTGCCACTAACTCGTGTACTTCCTGAATTCCTGCCATTTTCCTGTCCTCCAATTTTCCTTATTTTATTTCTGATACATGCCATCCATCGGTCTGGCACAGAGTAAACGATCTTTATTTTTTCGGTCCGAAAATCCCTTCCCGATAAGCGCTGATATATTCCATACAGTAATCATCCTGTCCAAGCAGCGCTTCTGTTGCATAAATCACCCCCATCATATCTCTGTTGGTGGGATCCAGAATTGCACTGTCCAGACCTGCGTTCATGGCCAGCACGGTAAAACCAAGGTTAATCATCTTCCGCACCGGAAGATTAAAGGAAATATTGCTCACTGCCGCTGTAATGTGGATATCCGGATATTTCTCTCTGATCGTACTGATCACTTCCACATTCATGGCAATACCGTCTTCGGATGTGCAGAGCATTTCCACCAGCGGATCGATGTGCAGACGACTGGGAGCAATGCCGTATTCCTTAGCCTTGGCGATGATATAATCAAATACTTTCAGACGGTCCGCCGCACATTTGGGAATTCCGCTGTCATCTGACAAAAGGCAAATGACCTCCCACTTGGTATCCGCAATCAGCGGGAAAATCTTATCCACTTTTCCGCCCTCGCCGGACACGGAGTTAATCAACCCCGGACGCTTACAATATGGGAATACCTGCGCAATCACATCCGCGCTGGGACTGTCCACTGCAATGGGCAGATCGCTGACTTCCTGAATACAGTCGATCATCCATTTTAAAGTTTCCACTTCTTCAGCCTCCGGAACAGATGCACAGCAATCCAGATAAGTGGCGCCTGCCTCCGTCTGAATTCTTGCCCGTTCCTTGATGAATTCCGCATCCCTCTTTGCAATGGCTTCCGCTACCGCCGGAATGGAGCCGTTGATTTTTTCACCAATAATAATCATGATTACCCCTCCTGATTTTAATTTCTGCCGATTCAAATTCCGCTCTTTAATGTATAGATAAAGTGTAGCACAAACTGTCTTTTTACACTATCGCCAGAAATGCTGATTTTGAATATATGATTTCCTACATTTTATAGGACAGAAGTTTTACAGATTCACAGATGCCATACTGCCTCAGACGAAGTCAGAAGTTTGCAGGATTTTATTTTTATTCCATTGTTTTTTATGTTATAATTAAATTGAATGACAGCCAAGAGAAGAACGCCCCGCATAAGCGATGCTGTTAAACTGTTTTGTAAAGGAGTGATCATCATATGTACCTGAGCGCTTTATTGATCGCCTGGCATATTCAGAAGCAATATCCCGAAACTGTCGTCTCCTCGTGGCTTTCCAGAGACCCGATTTTAAAATACCCCCTGAAATACGAAGGAGCATTTCTGCCTGATGACGGAATCATTTACCTGGCAGACGATCCCGAGCTTCCTCTTCCAACCAGACGATTGTCCAAAAATATGGTTCTGTTCACGGGCCGCTGCACCTGTCTGCCGAAGCTCTGCAAGCCAAGTTACTGTTTCCTTCCGGAGACGGTAACTGCCGGAGAACTTCTGTCTTTTCTTCAAAGACTCTATGACCGCTACGATCGCTGGAATCAATGTCTGATAGATTCCAGGTTAGCCAACGGATCCATCCAGCAGCTTCTGGATCTGACTGATCCTGTCATTCCCAATCCCATGATGGTGGCAGGTAAAGACTTTGCGATTATTGCCTCCAAAAAGCTCACTTACGGAAAACTGAAAAATTCCGTACTTGGATCCACGGAAGCGACGCAGCCCATCGTCAATGCGCTCAAACAGGATGTCTATTATGAAGAATCCTTCGACCGGACAGGGTATTTCTATTATCCCGGCAATCAGGTCGCCACGCCGAAGCTCTGTGTAAATATTCCCAGATCCGGCAGAACCGTCTTCCGTCTGATGATTTCTGAAGGGGAAGTCCCTCTTGACGACACCTTTGGATTTCTGCTGGAATATCTGGCGAAAATGATTTCCCACGCGCTCTCCACCAACGTGGTCCAAAGCCGTGACAGCTCCTACACGCTCCACCAGATTTTCCTGACGCTTCTTACCACACCCAGTGCGGACTATGTGGAAATCAGTCATCAGCTAGCAGGAGCCGGATGGCTTTCCTCCCACCATTACCTGTGCGTTCTGATCAATGTAAGTATTCTGGACACCAAAAATCTTACACTGCGCTCTATCTGCAGCTATGTGGAAGAAATCATTCCCGGCTCCTGTGCAGTGGAACATCAGGGAAACGCCGTCATCTATATCAACCTGTCCCTCTGCCCCCTTGATCAAAACGAGATTCATCAGAAGCTGGCAGGTTTTATCCGCGACAGCCTTCTGACCGCCGGATATGGTCGAAGCATGCTCGGACATTTTAATTTCTACCGGCAATATATCCAGGCTTCCACTGCCCTGCAGGTAGGAAGCCGTCAGAATCCATCCAGATGGATCCATCAATTCAACGAAATTGCGATGTATTACATCTATGAACAGACCACCCGGAAACTTCCCGCTTACATGATCTGCCACGAAAAACTTCTGGAGCTGAAATACGAAGACGAGACCAACCATACAGAGCTCTACCAGACGACCCGTTGTTATCTGGAACTGCACCAGAGCATTGCCCGGACTTCAGAAGCTCTGTTCATCCATCGAAGTACACTTTTATATCGCTTGGATAAAATAAAAAATATCCTGAAGACCGACTTCTCCGATCCCCAGGAACTGCTCTACCTGTTGTTATCTTTCTATCTGATTGAAATGGAAGAACGGCACTAAACGAAGCGCACCGCAATCCAAACAAACGTTCTTCCTGGTTTTGCAACCGCTTACACTGGAAACAAAAGCTCTTCCATGAAAATATCCGGAAATTCTCTGTCCCGGGCAAGCTCCAGAAACTCTGTCTCCTCTGCAAGACGGCTGCAGGTTTCATACTCTTCTACGCTCAGAACGGCCCTTTGTGCTCCTTCCCCTGCCGCATTTCCGATGGGACAAATCTTATCTTCCAGTTCTGCCGGCAGCAAACCGACTATACAAGCGCTGGAAGGAGACATATCATTTCCAAAAGAACCGGCAAGCTGCACCTCCTGGATATCGGAAAATCTGACGCCATAATGACTGCACAGAAGCCGTATCCCCGCAGTGATAGCAGCTTTAGCAAGCTGCAGCTCCCGGATATCATTCTGAGAAACTCCTACTTTAGGCGTAAAATACCAGGTCTTTTCTATCCGTCCGGTTTCATCCATGGCTCCTGTTTTCAGCAGACATGCCGCTGCATCCAGAAGGCCCGATCCGCAAATACCCACAGGCTCTGTTTCCCCGATTACGTGATAACAAAGCCGTCCGTTTTCCAGCGACACATGATTAATAGCGCCATCATTCCCCCGCATGCCGCAGGAAGTTTTCATCCCTTCAAAGGCAGAACCTGCAGCCGCCGAGCAGGCAATCCGCCTGCTTCGGTTGCCCAGTACCAGCTCCGCATTGGTTCCAATGTCCACCAGAAGCACCAAATCCTCCCTTTTCTGAAAATCAGAAGCCAGGATACAGGCCACCGTATCGGCACCCACAAACCCGCCGATAATCGGAAGCCACCACAGCTCGGCAAACGGATGAACCAGGATTCCATATTCCAGAGCAATTCTTTTCACTGCCTTTTTCACCCTCGGCTTATGTGGTGCCACTACCAGCGTATCTGTAGGAATGTTCAGAAACAGATGATGCATACATGTGTTTCCCACCATAACAATGCGAACAATGTCTTCACTGCTCCTTCCACATTCTCTGGCTGCTTCCCGAAGAAGATGATTCACCGCTTCTGCGGCGCATTTGCTCAGAATCTCTCCACCGTGTTCCAGCGCATAACTGCTTCTTGTGACCACATCCGCACCGTATTTTTTCTGCGGGTTCAGCATGCTTCTGACCGACAGCCGACCGCCTGTCAGACCATCCATCAAATATACGACGATGGAAGTGGAACCCAGATCCACCGCCGCCAACAGGGGACTTTGTACATCCTCCAAAATTTCCTGATCCACATAATGAATCCGATTCTCCCCCATACCTGTTCTCCCCATTCTGTAAGCAGACAGTAACTTCCGACTGCAGTATCAGATCTTTGCTGAATATGAAAATGCCGATTCTTATGGAAACAATAAGATCGCAAATATCCCTGTAATCACTACCGACAGCAGCATCCGTTCCAGCCAGACGATCACCATGTCTTTAAAACTTACCGGAATATCGGTAGCCATCAGACAAGGGACAAAGCTGGCCAGGAAAATGATTGAGGTCACAGGCACCACCGCCATCATATAGCGTGTCCTGAGGCTCCATTCTCCTACCGTAACCAAAAGTGCCGGAATCGTCACTTCAATAAAAGATACGGCTGCTCCGGTACAGGCCGTTACCGCTTCCGGAGCCGGAATGGAAAGCCTCATAAATGGATAGAACACATAACCCACCCAACGAACCAGCGGCGTATACGTATACAGAAGCACTCCCGCTGTGGCAAAAAAGGCCGTTCCGGATGCCACTGTCCCCAGTACCCCTATGGTCTCCTTCATGATATAAGCGATCCTTTTTCCCAGAGCTTCCTGATTCTCGGCAGCCTTCAACGCTTCTTCTCCTGCCACCTGCAGCAGACGTTCCTGGATGGGCAGCTCCGGTTTCGGCTCTGCTCCAGGATAAAAAGCGTCTGCAATCTGTTTAAGCGGATAGATTCTGACCCCGATCAGGCTGACCAGAAGAGTAATCAGAAAAGCAGTCCAGAAATACAGGTTCCAGTATCCCCGTTCATTCAATCCTGTATTATTGGCAAGTACCAGCAGAAAGCCCACTGACACTGTGGAAAAACTGGTTCCGATCACCACTGCCTCGCGCTCCGTCATTCTTCCGCTCTTATACTGATCATTGACCGCGATATGTCCGACAGAAAAATTACCCAGAAAAGCTGATACCATGATTACGGCCGCCCGTCCCGGAAGCTTAAAGACCGGACGCATAATGGGGCGAACCAGCACTCCTACAAAGTCTACCAGACCATAATCCACCAGCAGCGGCAGAAACAAAGATGCCGCCGGGATGGAGATACAGATTGTAACCAGTATATTGTTCATAATAAACTGGCAAATACTTTTCTCTCCCAGCGATGCCACCGGATGAAAGAACCAGTTCATAAAAAATGGATTCCATCCAAAATACAGCTCAATTACGGCAAAGCAAAGCAGCAGAAAACCAATAACTTTAAATACCGCAAAAACTGCTGCCACTTTCGTCGTATGCCAGAATTTATCAGGCCTTAACAAAAACAGATCCACGATACTGTAGACGCCGATCAGCCACACGACAAAAGGCATGGCGTTAAAATTCCCCGAAAATAAAGCGGCTTTTACCAGATTGGTAAAATGTGAGACCAGTACGTTGGACTGACCTGCCACCTTCCCCCACTCCCACGGACCAATGCTGATCTGATACTCTGGTACATTGAAATTGATAAAAAACACATAAATACCAATCGCAGAAAACAAAAGAAACTTGATCCAGGAAGATTTTTTATATTGATTCATATGCATCCTTTCTATTGTACTCTACAGATCCATGGCTGCATGATACCCCTGATAAATTGCCATGCAGATATTGGCCGGTCGGATACAATCGCCGATCTTTTTTACAATCGGAGCACAATCCAGGAGAGATTCCGCCACATCTTTTCTTGCTCTCTGCCCCACTGCACAGATAACAGAACCACCCGGCACCAACACTTCTTCTTCATTGGCTTTACACCATACTCCTTCTTCCGTAATCCGAAGACCCTGATAGCCCATATGGCAGATAACCTTTTGGCCTTCCAATTCCTTCAGAAGAATCGGACGATGGCGAATATTGGCATCCGGAGCCAGCTCCGTGCGCATTTCCACCAGATGTACCTTTTTGCCTTCTCTTGCCAGATGCACCGCGCTTTCACAGCCTGCAAGACCGCCTCCCAAAACAATTACCTCATCGCTTTTTACCTTTTCCTTTTCCAGATAATATTGGTTTACAACAACGACCTGATCTCCGTCGATTCCCGGAATCGGCGGAATAATCGGAGCAGAACCCACGGCGATAATCAGCGCATCTGCACCAGTCTTCTCTGCATACTCCGGTGTCACTTCCGTATTGGTACGGATCTCCACGCCTTCCAGTCTCGCCAGATGCTCCAGCGTCACACCCAATTCATACATTTCATGTTTAAAATCAATTCCCTGCTCACATTTGAGAATACCACCCAGCCGATCGCTCTTCTCACACAAAATCACATGATGTCCTCTTCTCGCCGCAGTCACTGCAGCTTCCAGACCGGCCACGCCGCCTCCTACAATAAGGACTTTTTTCTTCTTTCTCGCCGGCTGCAGATCCATTCCTTCCCATTCCCGTCCGATCAGCGGATTGACCGAACAGCGCCTGGTTTGTGTCGTTCCCCGTTCTGCCATACAGACAAAGCAACGCAGACAGCGGACAATTTCATCCTCTCTGTTTTCCATTACTTTTGACGGAAGCTCCGGGTCCGCCAGAAGAGCTCTTCCCATGACTACAATATCCACTTTACCGGAACCAATCAGTTCATCCATCATGGCAGGATCATTCAGCCCGCCGATGGTCGCCACCGGTTTGGACACATGTTTTTTGATCTCCTCAGCCAGAAAAACATTACACCCATGATCCCGGAACATCGACGGGTGGGTAATAGAGAATCCAAATTTATAGGACCCCGCCGACACATGAATCAGATCCACCAGATCTTCCACTGCCTGCGCGATCTTTACGCCTTCATTCAGATCATAACCGCCGTCAAACATCTCGGAACCGCTCATACGAAATTCGATCGGGAATCCGGGACCTACCGCCTTGCGAACTGCCAAAAGCACCTCTCTTGCCAGCCGCACCCGATTCTCCAGACTCCCACCGTACTCATCCGTACGATGATTAAAGTACGGGGATAAGAACTGATTGATCAGCCAGCCGTGTCCTCCATGAACCATAATCATCTCATATCCGCACAGCTTTGCCAGCTTTGCATTCTCATAATATGCCTGTACAATCTCCTGAATCTGTTCTTTGCTAAGAGGCGTCACCGGCAGACCGTCCGGTCTGGTGCCCTCACTGGGTCCGTACTGAGTCATAGAATCTTTTTTATTCTTGTCCAGCAGATAGGTACCGGCATACTGGCCGGAATGGGACAGCTCCACACTCGGCACTGCTCCGTGCCTTTTAATGGCATCCGCCGTATAAGTAAAGCTGGCGACAGAACCTACTGTCTGCGTGTTCAGATGATACGCATGAGACGCATCTGTAGGCGGATGCACCATCAGCTCACTGACCGTGACTGCACCGGCTCCGCCTTTTGCACGCAACTCATAAAATGCTGTGGATTTGGAACCGATCGTACATTCCGGAGTGATTTCTGCTCCGCTCATAGGTGCTGAAAACATTCGGTTTCGAAAAGTTACATTGCCGATAGTGATCGGCTTACAGAGATTTTTATATTTTCTTACCATATTTGTCCTCCTGCATTAGAATATGTCTGAACATTTATTTCTTCCATCCGCATGACCCGCTTTGCAGTATATTGGGATCAAATTCAGCCCAGACAAACTCTGGTAATTTTGGTTCTGATTCATTTATTTTCTGATGCTGCACGAGCGTGTTAAGCGTGTTAAAAATGCGTTTCCGCTGTCTGTACTGCAGACAGTTCTCTTGACCGAGGATGCATGAAGCGTTTATACCAAACACAAACCAAACTCCTGTTCCAGGCATAACTGCAGCTCTTCCTTATCCTGAAGCTGCCGCCTGACAATCTGTTCTCCTTTCCGTATCACCAGCTCCATATCGGTCAGCGCCTTACTTCCGTCTGATGTGCACAGATTCACAACTCTTTTATGAGAAAAAATAACTGCCGGATTCACGGCACAGTAAAAATTCAGCAGCTGAAAATCCTGCTGGAAAAAGGGCTGATCATGAAACTGCAAAGTCGCTTTCCACACACCGCCGTGAAATCCTTCCACCAGAAGATCCTCTGATATTTCTCTTACCCGAAAACACTCTCCAGCGATATCCTGAACAGATGTTTCCAGCCGCAGAAGGCCTTTGGGCCCCGGACCGCCATAGCCTACGTCACAGAGGTATTTTCCCTCTGGAAGCCGCACAACCAGAGCCATATGTGAAACTGGCGGAATCACATCCCTGTTCCAGAGTATCCGCACAGCCACCGGATATACCGTAAATTCCAAAGCCCGAAGCAACGCCAGTAAGAGCGTATTCAGTTCAAAACAGTAACCGCCCCTGCGTCTTTGTACAATCTTCTCAAAAAGTTCACTTTCTTCCAGAGAAGGAACCTTCCTCAGATCACAGACATCCAGATTTTCAAAGGGCACCTGTTCCAGATGCGCGCGGATCAGCCCGTTCAAAGTCTTTTTGTCTTTAAGAACGGATCCTTTATATTTGATCCGTTCCAGATATGCTCTTGCTTCCTCCTGGTTCATACACATCTCCCCTATAAAAGTTTGCAGTTCAAACAATCGTTCTGTAGCAAAGCTGTTCAAAAGCCTGACTTTTTATCAGACTGCAGGTGATTCCTACAGAAAAGACCCCGAAGAGACAACCGCCTCTTCGGGGCACCGAATATCAGTTAGATCCCGTATACTTCTTTATTATATTTTGCAATCTCATCGTCAATGATAGGATCTACATGTGGGAACAGGCAGCCTGGAGCGCCATAAGTAATACATGGAATAAAGTGTCCGCCCGGCCCATAGGTCTCACAAGCTCTTCTGACTTCTTTGCGGATCTCCTCCTCCGTAGAGTCTGCACGATCCACGATAGAAGCATCGATACCGCCCATAAGCGTCATCCTTCCGTTTAACTGCTTCTGCAGCTTCGGAATGTCATTTTCCGGGATCACACCCTGCCAGATGTCAATGCCCAGATCTACCATATCTTCAATAATCTGCTCCATAAAAGAATCTGCATGATGCATAATGATGACACCTTTTTCCTTCATGTAGCCATAAGTTTTTGCATAAGTAGGTTTGATGAACTCACGCCAGGTATCCGGACTTACAAACAGGGAATTTTTGGATCCCCAGTCATCATGGGAAAGCATCACATCCGGTTTGATGTGATCCACAATCAGCTTCATATACTGATAGCGGTATTCTCCAATGGCATTGCACAGATCCATCATATCCTCCGGCTCCAGCAAGAAGTTCATGAGCATATCTTCAAATCCCATCAGGAAATGCAGCCGTTCAAAAACACCGGTCGGCATAAACGCCATTACAAGCTCCCCTTTTGCTCGGATCTCTTCTGCCTGTTTAATAAAAGGCTCCCATAATGCAGGATCAGAACAGTTTGCTTCCAGATCCGGCATGACCAGCTGATCCTTCCATTCGGTGATATCACTGATTACTTTATTCTCATCTGTCACATGGGGCATTGCAGCCACCTGGCCCTCCGGCCACAGGATCGTCGTTCCGAACCGGTCCTTCATCGGATCCATCCCTGCTTTGCGGACACCTCTGATATACGTGGATGCCGGATTTGGCGGGAAAAATCTGGTCCCTTCATACTGTCTGGAAAGCCGCTCCGGTTTTCCGTCCGGCTTTACGGTTTCAAGAAAATTCTGTACAGATGTAAGCATTTTTCATGTCCTCCTTTTGATTGCTCTTATTGATAATATGATTGTAAATAAACATGGTTATCTTTACACAGCTGCCAAATCACAGCCCTTCATGGGTTGACATTTCCCAAAAAGACCCACTGAAAAATTCCAACCAGGATACCTCTTCCGGGAAATCCTGTACCGCCGCGATCTTTTACTAATGAGGAGGAGCCCACAAAATGAGAGGAGTCCTGATTGTCCCCACCACAGGCAGGGTCCGGCAATATGTCAGCCCACGATGAATATCCACTCTGCAACATGTTGTGGCGGAGTTCAATAACAAACATTACGAAAGCTGTTTTCAGCCCTTTGCATCAATCTCTTTCTGATACTGGGTTACTTTTTCTTTGGTAATCTTAAATCCTACCAGGAGCAGGATCATGCCTGCCAGACAGAGAGCCGCTGGAACCAAGGCGAATGCAATCGTCATTCCCTGACGTGCAGATCCTTCCAAAGCCACACCGGACTGCCAGCCAACAGCCACCAGACAGGTACTAAGGATCACGCCTCTCATGAAAACGCCCACTTTCAGAGGCAGGTTCTGCAGACCCATAATCCATCCGGAAGCATCTCTGCCGGTCTTCCAGGTTGCATAAACTACTGTATCTGCATACAGTGCCGGAGATGCCGCAAACGCCATGCCATAAAACACATGAGCTATGGTCATCAGTGCAATAACAACAGATGCATTGGCATACATTATATAAATCAGGAACATGGATACTGCCATTCCGCCATAAGAAAAAATCATGGTGGTCCGGGAAGACAACTTCTGTGCTATGTAACGCATAGCAAATGCTCCGATAATCGCTCCCAGAGAAACACTCAATGTATAAATACTCATCAGTCCCGGATTACCCATGGCATCACGGAAATAATAGATAGCTGAAGCAGCGGTTACAAATTTTACACACCATTTTGCAAGATCCGCCAGCATCAGTACCATCAAAGGCGGATTCTGGAACAGAGAAGCAAACATCTCTGATACGGATACCTTCGTTTTGTCATTTCCTTTTGTCTGCTGTTCACCGGTTTCAATCTCTTCGTAACCTTCCGTCATTTTGAAGTGAGCAAAATAAGTGACCACCATCAAAACGCCGAGGCAGAAAGCTGCTGCCGCAAATTTATTTTTTTCTCCCACAAAGCCGGCCAGAAGCGTTGCAAAAGGCAGACCCAGATACGAGAACAAAAGACCGCCGATGTTATTCCAGGTTGCACGGGAAGATGCAAGGGTCGCCTTGTCCTCCGGCGTCTTTCCAACCACGCTGACCAGCGTCGCATTTGCCACATACCCGAAGTTCCACACTACATGAGACAGGATCGCCGCTGCAATGATCACAATTGCAGATACCATCTCATTGTCGCTGATACGCAGGAACATGAATGCGTACAGGAACGGAACCATCCAGGGCACGATGATCAGCCAGGAACGATAACGCCCCCACCTCTTTGCCTTTGTACCGTTGATGATACCGCCATACAGCCAGGACAGACAGGCGTCCACGGTGGTGAACACCGAGTTGATCATACCTGAAATCACGGCACTGAAGCCCGCCAGGTCAGTCAAAAACGTCATAAAGTAGAATGTCTCGATGTTACTCATCAGGACGAAACCGGCATCGCCCACACCGAAGAAATATTTTAGTGTACTGCTTAGACTTTTTTTCTGGGTTCCGTTGTTTTCATTACTCATTTGCACATTACCCCCTTCTGGTTTTTGTTCCGTTTTTCATGATGCTTTCAGTATATAATTCACAGGCCCTTTCGTAAATCCGACAGACAGGTCCATAATTTTTTAAGATATTCCTACTTTTTGTCTTAGTTATTTCAGCAACATTCACAATTATAAATATTTATGTTATACTGGAGAAAATGACGAACGGAAGGTAATATTTATGGAATCTTTTCTGTTAAATATGCAACTTTTAAACGATGCATTCTGTAGTATTTATAAGCATGTTACCTTATTTTTTGATCAGGACCCGGCCAGACTGGAAGCCGTCCGTCTGTATCAAAGTGGCCGGCCGCTTCTTCCCTCCTACCTTTATCTGCTTCATTCGGACGAATTGGAGCAACTGCCGGACTGCCTTCAGGGACTTTCGTTTCTCGTATCCGGAAAAGTCGTTTCCGGACGGATCCCCAGTGACTGTTCTCTTCTGGTGGTAGAAGACAGCGCCTCTGTCCCGGAACTTTTTAATCTGGCGCAGGACACATTTGAACGATATACCAGATGGAACCAGGAATTATATGCGGCCATGAAAAGCGACCATCCGCTGGATGCCATGCTGGAAGCCAGTCTGAAAGTATTTCAGAATCCCATCTTTATCCACGACACTAATTTTTATATTCTTTCCTGCCCTCACCGGGCTCCTAATATGCTTATCTGGGATAAAGATGCCAGAACCGGCTGGAACATTGTCCCTTTAAGTCTGATCCATGATTTCAAGGTAGATCCGGAATATTTAAGCACGCTGACGACTACGGAAGCCTGTGTCTACTCCGCGGAGCAGCGCGGATATCCGATCCTCTATATGAATCTGTGGAACAACGGCAGATATGAAGGGCGAATCTGTGTGGACGAGCTTGAAACTCCGATCCTTCCGGGACAGCTTCTTCTGATCACTCATCTGGCAAAACATATCCTCCAGGCCATGCAGAACAACAGCCTTTTTCATCTGAATATGGGAAACGACATCGAACAGTTTTTCCGGGAATATCTAGACGGCGAGATTCAGGATCAGTCCATCGTCATGAAAATGCTGCAGTTTCTTGACTGGAAACGTGACGACCATTATCTCTGCCTGCGCCTTGAAACCGGCCGTCAGAATATCCGCATGCTCTCTTCCGCCGCTACTTTGGGACATATTGAAACGCAGATTCCGGAAGGTCATGCCTTTATGCACAACAACGGTATCACTGTACTGGTCAATTTGACCTATTCCCACGCCCGGATCTCCGATGTGCTCAGCAGCCTTGCAACTCTGCTGAGGGAAGGGCTTTTAAAAATGGGAGCCAGTTCTGAAATTTATGATTTTATGCTGCTCTCTCAGGGATACTATCAGGCCCGCGTGGCGCTGGAACTGGGGAAACGAACCTGCAGTATGAACTGGTGCTGCCGGTTCGACGAGTATATACTGGAATACCTGCTCAGTCAGGGAGGAGAACATCTGTCTCCGGAGCTTCTGTGTTCAAATAAGCTCCTGATTCTAAAGCATTACGATGAAAAAAACAAGACAGAACTTTACCGTACCCTGCAGGTCTATCTGAATCTTGAACGAAATGTCCTGCAGACCGCCAAAACTCTGTTTATTCACCGGAGCACTCTTTTTTACCGGCTGGAACGTATTCAGAAGCTTGCTGATATCGACTATGAAGACGCCCGGGAACGGCTCATCCTCCAGCTCTCTTTTCAGATCCTCGAACAGAGAATCGTTTGATGCTCTTTCCCTTTTATACGATTTGTACAAATCTTTGTCCGTAAATTCCTAGATTTTGACGCTTCTTAAATTTACAGGCAAATGTTACAATAAAGTTATCATTTTTACCGGCCTTGCAGCACTTTAGCCGAAAGAGAAAGAAATCAGTGAGGAGGAGGTCATATGATGTTAACACCAAAACAAAACATGCTTGAGGTGATCCGGGGAGGCAATCCGGACCGGTTCGTAAATCAATACGAAGCAGTGTATCTGATGTTTCACCCGTTCATGTTCACAAATCCGCTCCTGCAGCCGGGACAGGAGAATATCAAAAATGCCTGGGGCGTGACAAATACATTTCCCAAGGGCGTGCCTGGAGCATTCCCGGTACATACTCCGGATAAGATTGTAGTCCAGGATATCGAAAACTGGAGAGATTATGTTCATGCACCCTCTCTGAAATTCACCCAGGACCAGTGGGATATGGTGAAAGCACAATATGATGCCGTGGATGGTGAGCAGGCGTTCAAAGCAGCATTTGTAGCGCCTGGACTGTTTGAGCAGACTCATCATCTGTGTGAGATTACCAATGCGCTTATGTATTACATCACCGACGAAGATGAAATGCATGATCTGATTAAATACCTGACCGAATGGGAGCTGGAGCTTGCAGAAGGGATCTGTTCGAACCTGCAT
The DNA here is from genome assembly GCA_951802115.1 of uncultured Lachnospiraceae bacterium. Lineage (GTDB taxonomy): Bacteria > Bacillota > Clostridia > Lachnospirales > Lachnospiraceae > Hominiventricola. The sequence goes on from CATOPL010000005.1 coordinate 96,835, forward strand.
CCAGACGCATTGTTCCATCATGACGACTGGGGCGGACTGGACAGCACTTTCATGAGTCCGGCCATGTTTGACGAATTTCTGCTGGAACCTTATAAGGAAATTTACGGATATTATCACAGCCACGGCGTGGAACTGGTTATCCACCATTCTGACAGTTATGCGGCGACTCTGGTACCATCCATGATCGAAATGGGCATCGATGTATGGCAGGGCTGTATGGCTACGAATGACATCCCGGAACTGATCCGTAAATACGGCGGAAAAATCAGCTTTATGGGAGGGATTGAGAACCGGGCCGTAGATTTCGAAGGCTGGACGGATGAGAACTGTGAAAAAGTTGTCCGCCAGATGTGTGAAGAATGCGGAAATAAGTACTTCATCCCATGTATTGCACAGGGAGGTCCCGGGTCCGTGTATCCGGGCGTGTATATGTCCCTGGCCAATGCCATTGACAAGCTGAACGAAGAAAAATATGGGCTGAAGGCAGAAGATTCCACCAGGCTTCCGTGGCAGGTTCTTTTCTAAAGCGGTTTCTTCTGTTTCCTTATATCTGTGAAAGGCTCACAGCTTTCATGTGAAAAGTTTAAAAAGCAGCAATATAATGATATCATTCACAGAACAGGCGGGATCTATCAGTAAAAAGTCCGAATCTATGAGATCCTGCCTGTTTTTTATCAACAATGTTTAAAAGGGGAGTCACATGTATCGGGTACATTTTATCAGAGAGAATAAAAAGATTGAAGTGTCAGAAGGAACCACAGTTCTGGAGGCGCAGCGGATGGCAGGACTGAAGCCGGACGCCCCCTGCGGCGGCGCCGGAACCTGCGGAAAATGCCAGGTGATTATAAACGGTCGGAATGTACAGGCCTGCTGTACGCCGGTCCGGGAAGATCTTCAGGTAGATACAGCCGTCTCATCTTCCCTGGATGACGCTGTCATACTGACAGAAGGATTTTCAAGACCGGTCACTTTTCAGCCGGGAATTACCGTTCATTCCATTGAGCTTAAGAAAACGGTCCCTGGAGACAAACGGTCCGACTGGGAACGGATGTTAACGGCTCTTGCAGACGCCGGAGCGACCGACACCCATCTCTTTCTGCCCAGCCCTGATCTTGCATCTTCCCTTTATGAGAAATGTCAAAAAGGCGGTCTCTGGCATGTGATACATACAGATCGCGAGATTCTGGACCTTTGGCCTGAGAAAAGAGCATTTTGCTTTGTCGCCTTTGATATCGGAACTACCACACTGGCCGGATATCTGTTGGATGCCGCGAATGGTCGGGTACTGGCAGTGGAAAGCCGGATGAATCCCCAGGCACAGTACGGAGCCGACGTGATCATGCGGGCGGACTATGCCCTTGCACATGGTACAGAAGAACTAAGCCGCTGCATTCGCAGTGAAATAAACGAAATGATCGGTTGCCTTTCAAAGCAGACGGGCAGAAAGCGGACAGACATTTTTCAGGTATGTATCGTAGGAAATACATGTATGCATCATCTGTTTCTGGGGATCTCTCCCGCCTCTTTGGTCCACGCCCCCTACACACCTGCTGTCAGCCAGTCCATGACTTTTCCGGCCATACAGTACGAGCTGGATATTCATCCCAAGGGACAACTTCTGATGCTGCCGAATATTGCCGGATATGTGGGAGCGGACACCTGCGGCTGTCTGCTGGCTATTCGTCCGGATCTGAAAGAAGAGATTACGCTCCTTCTGGATATCGGAACCAACGGAGAAATGATATTGGGCAGCCGAGAGCGCCTCGTCACCTGTTCTACTGCTGCCGGCCCGGCTTTTGAAGGAGCGAAGATCGAGTGCGGTATGCGGGGAACAGACGGAGCCGTGGATCATGTTTCTTTTGAGAACGGTGTCTGGCACTACACGACCATCGGAAACCATCCTGCCGTGGGACTGTGTGGCTCCGGACTTCTGGATCTGACCGCACAGCTTTTGCTGCATGGCTTTATCGACGAAAACGGAAGCCTGGAAAGCGGTCAGAACGACTCCAAAACCTTTATGCTGGTCCCTCCGAATGCGGCCGGAAACGAAAAAGGAGTCTATCTGACCCAGAAAGACATTCGGGAAGTACAACTTGCCAAAGCCGCCATCGCGGCCGGCATTCGAATCCTGATGAAGACACTTTCAATCACAGAGGACGATGTTTCCTGTCTGTACATTGCAGGAGCTTTCGGCAACTACATGGATCCTGTCAGCGCAGGTATTATCGGATTGATTCCCCGCTCCCTTGTAAAACGAATCCAGCCTATTGGAAATGCGGCCGGAGAAGGAGCCAAAATTGCGCTCCTTAATACGAAAGAATGGAGCCTGGCCGACACGCTTGCTCAAAATGTAGAATTTGTAGAGCTGGCGGCGCTGCCGGAATTTCAGGACTGCTTTGTAGACGAACTGGAGTTTTCATCTCCGATCTGAAGTATTTTTTATAAGAGTGCTGCGCAGACAGACACCTGATCATCACACGAGGTATATTCATGACAGAGACAGAAAAAATCATAGAACTAGCAAAAGAACTTGGTTTTTCCCGGGCCGCACCTCTTGACTGTTGTACAATCGAACTGCGGCCGGAGGTACGCAAAATGTGCGAAGCCAACACTTGCCATATGTATGGCAAATGCTGGAGCTGTCCGCCCGGATGCGGCTCGCTGGAAAACTGCCGGCAGAAGATCGCAAAGTACCGGTATGGAATTCTTGTACAAACCACCGGACAGCTGGAAGACGATCTGGACGGCGAGACGATGATGGAAACAGAAGCGCTGCACAAAGAACACTTCTATGCCTTTGAGCGAATCCTTCGTAAGCAATATCCGGATATGCTGGCCATTGGAGCGGGCTGTTGTACAAAATGCCCGAAATGCACTTATCCGGACAAGCCCTGCCGTTTTCCCAAAGAGGCTTTTTCCTCAATGGAAGCATATGGAATGGTGGTCACACAAATCTGCCAGGCGAATGGGATGGCTTATTACTACGGCCCCTGTACAATCACTTACACCAGCTGCTATCTGCTGTCTTAAAATCATGTTTCGCGGCTCATATTTCCAGATGTTCGGCCTGAACATGAATTTCGCTGAAGCAGCTGGCTGTTTCAAAATATTTTCCTTGTTCATTTGACATTTTTCAATCCTTGTACTAAAGTATTATGTAGGATATTGGATTTTAGATACAGGGAGGATTTTATGAACCAGAATATCAGCTATCTGAAAAAGTTAAATAATGAATCGGTGGTTCAGAGAGTGATCAACTGTCTGACAGACGCCATGATTAATAAGGAACTGCGTCCTGGTGACAAAATCCCTACGGAACTGGAACTGTCAGAAACTCTGGGCGTGGGAAGAAATTCCATACGGGAAGCTATTAAGATTCTGGTCTATCTGGGTGTTCTGGAAATCCGCCGGGCGGAAGGCACCTTTGTCTGTGAAGGTTTCTCGGAAAGTATGATTGACCCCATGATCTACGGCATTATCCTGAACAAGTCAGATTCCTATGACAATCTTATGGAGCTTCGGGAAATGATGGAAGCTGGCGTTGTCAGGCTTGCCATGGCTAAATATACAGAAGAAGATATGCGTAATCTGGAAGAAAAACTTTCTGTTATGCAGTCTGAAATTAAAAAAGGTCCTCATAATACTCAGGCTACTTTTGAAGCAGACAATGAATTTCATGATGCAGTGTCCCGTATGGGACACAATCCCCTGATCGATAAGATTAACCGGGTCGTACAGATGCTGACCTGGTCCATCCGCCTTGAAACGGTTACCCATATGGTCGAATCCGGGCGGGGGCAGGAATTGTATGAAGCCCATGAAACTATCTTCCATATGCTAAAAGATCGGGATATGACCAATCTGAACCAGAATATCCGGGATACTTATTTTGAAAACGAGATCAGAAAAGTTTAAGATGCTGCAACAGATCTCAAAGCCACAGAATTCATTTATTCTTTCAGAAATAAAGAAAACTGCCGCATGGAATTATCCAAACGGCAGTTTTCTTTATATTCAATTTCAGGAAGAGTTTAGAGCGTATCCGGCTCCAATGAATGGAGTGCAGTGACGTCAGGAATTAATGTTCAGACACGCCTTAATCCATATGAGAGCCGCCGTTAATGTCGATCTCTTCACCGGTGATGTACGAAGCTTCTCTGGAAGCCAGGAACAGGATTGCGTTGGCAACCTCCTGGGTCTCGCCCGGGCGTCCCATGGGAATACCGTCAATAACTTTGTCGGCATCTGCCTTCGGAAGGGATTTCCAGATCTCAGTGTTGATCAGACCCGGGCATACACTGTTGATCGTAATGCCTTCTGCAGAGATCTCTCTGGACAGATTTTTGGAAAATGCCAGCACTGCCGCTTTGGAAGCCGAGTAGTGGGCTCCGCCGAACACACCGCCGCCTCTTTTTCCGGATACGGAGGACAGGTTCACGATCCTGCCGTATTTTGCCGCTCGCATGGGCTTCATGCAGGCCTGGGTGCAGAGGAAGAGACCGAACATATTCACTTCAAAGATTCTTCTCATATCCTCCAGCTTCATATCTTCCACGGTCACTTTCTGAGAGATGCCGGCATTGTTCACCAGTACGTCAATGCGGCCGTATTTCTCCATGATGGTGTCCACCATCTGCTGTACGGACTCGGGAGAAGTCACATTGACAGTTACCCCCATGGCTTTTCCGCCCTCTCCCTCGATCACTGCAACAGTATCTTTGATTCCTTCCTCATTCATATCTGCGATGACCACCACAGCCCCCTGCTTCGCAAAAGTGCGGGCGATGGTCCTGCCGATTCCTTTGGGAGAGCCGCTCCCTGTTACGATAACTACCTGATTATGAAATTCAAACATGTTCTTATCCTCCATTTAAGTTTCGTTTCTGCCCTGGGCAATGTTCTAGGTTCCGGAAGTACTTCCAGCTGGTTTTTCATCTGGCAACCCCTGCGAACCTTGTTCGGGCTTTTGTTGTTTTAAGTTTCGTCTAAGCACTGAATAAAGCCGCTGCTTCTTTAAGAACTTCCAGCTAATTTTCTATTCTCCATTCCTTCTGTTCCTTGTTCTGACTTTCAATGTTTATTTACATAACATACTATGTATAAGATAGGATGTTATAAAGTTGATTTTGCCCTGTATTCAGATATCTGTATTTATCTGACCAGTTCCTCCGCCAGCTCCACGATATGTTCTGCCGTGATGCCGTTCATCTCCAGCAGTCTCTCATAGGGCGCCGACTGCCCAAACTGATCCTGAATGCCGACTCTTCTCACTACGGCCTTACCGCTCTCCGCCGCCACGTCGCTGACCGCGCTGCCCAGGCCGTTCAGGATGTTGTGATCTTCCACGGTGATGATTTTTCCGATTTCATTTATACATGCCATGACTGCCTCTTTGTCCAGCGGCTTAATCGTATGCATATCCAGCACTCTCGCCTGGATGCCTTTTTGCTCCAGCATCTTCGCCGCCTTCAGCGCGATGCAGACCGTATCTCCGTTGGCGATCACTGCCACGTCCTTACCTTCCCGAAGGAGGTTGGCTTTTCCGATCTCAAACTCCGTGTTCTCATCATAGATAATCGGAACCGCATCTCTCGTAAACCGGAGATAGCAGGGACCGTACATCTCGGCTGCCTTTGCCACCAGCTTCTTTGCAGAGTAATAATCCGCCGGCATGATGACCGTCATATTCGGAAGGGTCCGTAACACGCCCAGATCCTCGATGCACTGATGACTGGCACCATCGTTGGCCGGCGTCACACCACCGTGGGAGCAGGCGATCTTCACGTTCAGGTTCGGATAACAGATCTCCTGACGGATCATCTCACACATCCGAAGAGAACCGAACACCGCGTAGGTAACTACAAAGGGAATCTTTCCGCAAGTTGCCATACCTGCTGCCACACCTGCCGCATTCTGTTCTGCGATGCCCACATTGAAATACTGCTCCGGAAGCTCTGCTCGGAACTGACCGGTCTTGCAGGATTTTCCGATATCCACATCCACCACATAGATCTTATTGTCTTTTTTTCCAAGCTCTACAATCTCTTCCCCAAATCCGTCTCTGGTTGCTTTTTTTACTTCACTCATCTTATATTCTCCTGTTTTCCATGATTTTATTGTTTGTTGTCATGTTCCTGTTTTTCAAACGATATCCTCTCTTCCATGTCCCGAAATCATTCCGGAGCCACTTCTATAAAGGAGGTTATACCCGCAGCACCCCAATCCGGACTGCGCCCTGATCTAAAAAGAAATTCGTTTCATGACCGGATGTTCTGATCAGGCTGTATGCAGCTCTTATGCCAGCGCCGCCAGCTGTTCATCCAGCTCCTTCATCGCCTGCGTGTACTGCTCGTCGTTGGGCGCCACTCCATGCCATCCGCACTGATTTTCCATAAAGGACACGCCCTTTCCTTTCACGGTATGTGCAAAGATACATTTGGGTTTTCCGTTTCTGGATACCCTTGCCTTATCCAGCACCGCCAGAATCTCTTCCATGTTGTGTCCGTCCACGTCGAAGGTCTCGAATCCGAACGCTTCGAATTTCTTTCCAAGGTTGATATTGGGCATGACCTCGTCCGTCGTTCCGTCCAGCTGCAGGTTGTTATTGTCTACAAATACAACCAGATTATCTAATTGATACTTGTTCGCCGTCTGAGCCGCTTCCCAGATTTCGCCCTCCTGGCACTCGCCGTCTCCCAGCACCACAAACACACGATAATCCTTCCTGTCGGCCTTCGCCGCGATGCCCATACCTACACCACAGGCAAAACCCTGGCCCAGAGAACCGGTGGAGATGTCGATCCCCGGACATTTCTTCATATCCGGATGTCCCTGAAGGATGGAACCCTCCTGACGAAGCGTATCCAGCACTGCTTCATCGAAAAAGCCTCTGGTGGCCAGCGCAGCATACTGAATCGGACACACATGGCCTTTGGAGAGGACAAAACGGTCCCGGTCTTCCCATTTGGGATTCTTCGGATCCAGATTCATCTCCCGGAAATAAAGAGCCGTCACAAAATCTGCCGCTGACAAAGATCCGCCCGGATGCCCGGACTGGGCTTTATGGATCATGCTGATGACCTTTTTCTTCAGTTCGATACACTGTTTCTGTAAATCTTTTACACTTGCTTCTTTCATCATGATTTCACCTCTTATTGAATATTCTGCATCCGTCCTTTCGCATCCTCAAAATGATCTGAATACCGTGTAGGCAGATGCTGTTTTTAGTTTCATTTTATTTTCGTTTTGCATCTGAACAGTCCCTTCCATGCCCGCCGCTCCCCCAGCCGGTCATGTACTGCTTTTCCCCGCATGCTCAAAAATTGCGGGCAGTGATCAAATGCGAGCACTTCCGTACAGAGTCTGCAGCACTGTTTTTTTGCAGGGGAGGGATTCTGTTCTGTTTTTATACAAAGGCCAGGGATACCGCCGGCACATAGGTAACGATTAACAGTATGGCAATGGAAGCGATCAAAAGCGGCACCACTGCTTTGGAGATCTCTTTCAGGTTCACATCCGCCACACCGCAGGCCACATACAGGTTGACGCCCACCGGCGGAGTGAAAAGTCCGATGGCCAGGTTTACGATCATAACCACGCCCAGATGCACCAGATCGATGCCCAGGGCATTTGCCACCGGCACGAACAGCGGAGTGAAGATGTACAACGCCGACGTGGAATCCAGGAAGCAACCCGCGATCAAAAGGATAATGTTGACAATGATGAAGAAGATAATTGTGCTTCCTCCCGTCACCTGCTGAAGCGCCGTGCTGATAGCCACATCCAGTCTTGCCCGGGTCAGTACATAGGCGAACAGGCTGGCCGCCGCCGTGATAAACATAACGGTTGCCGTGGTGGACACCGAATCCAGAAGGAGAGTATAAAGCTCCTGTACCCGAATCTGCTTATAAATGAAAATCCCTACAAACAGTCCGTAGATGACGGACACGGCTGCCGCCTCTGTGGGGGTAAAGATTCCTCCGTAGATGCCGCCCAGGATGATGACCGGCATCAGAAGTCCCCAGAAAGCATCCTTGAATGCATCCCAGCGTTCCTTTCCGGATGCTTTGGGTAATGTCTCCAGCTTACTTTTGCTTCCCACCAGAAGCGCCGTGACCATCAGCCCCAGGCCCATCAGAAGTCCCGGAAGGACTCCGGCCAGAAACAAGGTTCCGATGGACGCATCCGCGATGGACCCGTACACCACAAAGGTAATGGACGGTGGGATGACCACTCCGATGGCTCCCGAAGCGCCCATGAGCGCCGCTGCAAAAGCCGGCTTATATCCTGCCTTGATCATGGCCGGGATCATAATCAGTCCCAGCGCTGCCACCGTCGCCGGACCGGAACCAGAGATGGCTGCGAAGAAACAGGAGACGATGACGCAGACAATGGCAAGACCGCCCTTTAAATGTCCCACGCAGACCTCCGCCAGCCGGATCAGCTTTCCGGAGATTCCTGCCTTTTCCATGATGTTCCCGGCGAGGATGAAAAATGGAATCGCCAGGAGTACAAATTTACTTGTGGAAGAGGACACCAGCCTTGGCAGACTGCTCATGATGGTATCCAGCGGCCTTCCTGCTCCCTGAACGATCATGGCCAGCACACTGGACGCCCCCAGGCAGACTGCAATCGGTGCTCCGATCAGCAGCAGAACCGCAAATACAAGAAACAATACAGCTGCAACCATCAGTTTTCTCCCCCTTTCTCATCCGTTCCCCGGATCTCTTCTATCAGTACCTGCACGAACCGGACAGTGGCGAACAGCGCCCCGATGGGTACGAAGGAACCGAAGATCCATTCCGGCCACTGCATGTTGGCAGTCACCTGATGAAGCTGCCTCTGACTTAAGACCATCAGGATGCCGTAGTAAAAAATCGCTCCGGTAAATGCCACGGCAAACACATAGCCAATGATATGTAAGATCCTGCGAACTCTGGGATTTACCACGTCCGTCAGGATGGTCAGACCCAGATGTGCTCTTCTTCTGGCTGCGATGGCGGTGCCCAGCAGACTCAAAAGTACGAACAGGTACGTTGTAATCTCTTCCGAAAAGGAGAAGGAAGCGCTGAACACATATCTGGCTACCACATTGGCAAATGCCAGAATTGTCATGACCGACAGGCAGACAGCCGCCACAATCTCCTCTATTCTGTCTAATATCCGCATGTATTACCCCTTTCTGCATGCTCTGCTAGTCGATCTGGAAAGCCGTGCACGCCTCTTCTCCGTATTTTGTCATAAATTTTTCCCGGACCGGCTGTACGGCTTCCTTGAATACTTCCAGTTCTTCCGGCGTCAATTCTGTCACAGTCATACCGCCGTCCCGGAATTTCTGTACGATCTCGGCCTCTTCCTGCTCCACCTGATCTCTTCCCCAGTCACAGGCTTCTTTTGCCTTTTCTCTCAGAAGTTCCTGGGTTTTCGGTTCCAGGCTGTTCCAGATCTCGGTGTTTGCCACAAACAGGTCATTTTCATAAGTGTAGTTCCACAGCGTCATATAATCCTGTACTTCATACATCTTGGCCGAGTCGGTGATGCTCACGCCGTTCTCCTGTCCGTCGATGGCCCCCTGCTGGATGGCGGTGAACACCTCGCTCCAGCTCATGGAGATGGGGTCTGCTTTCAGCGCCCGGAAAAAATCCATGTAGACCTCGCTGCCCGGCACCCGGATTTTAAGCCCCTGCACATCCTCGGGTGTCCGCACTTCCTGTCTGCTGTTGCTGATCTGACGGAATCCGTTGTGGAAAGATCCCAGATATGTGATTCCTTTCTCTGCCAGAACCTTCGCATAGTAGTCGCCCCCGGTCTCATCAATGACGGTTCTGGCCTCCGTGTAATTGTCAAAGCTCCACGGTATCGTGGCGATGGACATCTGGCCGTCCAGCACTGACATGACGGAAGTGGCATACGCAGCCAGGTCCACGCCTCCCACTGCGATCATCTCGATTCCCTTGGTAGAATTCCCCCCTGCGAGCTGATCGTTTGGAAATACCGCAACGGTAACTCTGCCGCCGGACTCTTCTGCCACCAGATCTGCGAATTTCTTCGCCACCATGGTGTCGATCTGGATATCCGTTCCGTTGACCGCCATCACAAGCTCAATTTCCTGATACTCATCACGGGTCCCTGCGGACGCCTGTTCCGTACCGGAACCGCATCCGGACAGCATCCCCGATGCCAGTACCGCTGCAAGGATGAGCCCTGTCATTCTCTGCTTCATATAAGCATTTCTCCTTCCTTTTTTCTTCGTCCATCATCCTTTGTAGGATGTTATATGTACTATATATCATATTGACGAATTGGTGTCAATACTTATTATGAAGTTTGGCGTTTTATACAAATCCATACACCCGTTTTTATGCAAAATAACAATAGTCCGAGGAATTTAATTTGAGGGAATATTTTTCGATATGAAAGAGAACTGAAATCTCAGAAATAACAGTCAATGGATGAAAACGTCTTCATCAATTTACTGCCACACCTTATGTTTTATGCTATACTATATGATATCATTTTACTTTTGCTGAATCGTCATTTTCAGACAGAAGACAGTTTTTTGCATACTTCCTTCTGTTATCTGCACAAAGACAACGGATTCAGAAATGAAAGAAAAGGAGCTGATGTATCATGAAAACAGGAAAAATTGAAAAACAACACAACAAGCTTCTCGAACTGGGCGTAATGGAAAAAGATGATACCCTTATTGATTTTTTCCAGGCAAGCTATGTAGAGCGGTTGATTGGTAAGTTCGGATCCTGGAAACCAAGATGGGCTTATTTCACAGAAAAACGACTGATCGTATTTACCGGACTTCTGGAAGATAATCTGATCATTTCCTACGACCGGATCCGGGGACTGAAAAAATGTTCCCAGAGTCTGCTGCCCATCGGTATTGAAATTACTTATGAACATCTGGAAACAGGAAAGATCATAAGTGACAAGATTTCAATGATGAAACGGGATAAATGGCTGAAGTTTCTGACAGAGAAAACAGGGATTTCTGTTTCCTGATGAGACGGTTCGGACATACATACAACAATAAGAAAAGAACTGTTCTTACATGTTTGATTCTGTTCTGCCTTCTGAATACAGCCATATACAGGCACCGTTTTTCGTCGTCACAGGAACCAAAGGCAGATGCTGCCGTCTGGCACTCCTATGAAGAACCGGAAAATCACATCTATTATCACGATTTTATGGCATCCAGAGACGGACAGGGTTATCACTGGTGGATCTACTGCGAACTTGCCTACATCCTCTGCGATTACAGTGAAAAGACAGGATACGATTTTACGGCAGACACCTGGATAGCAGAACGCATCTTCCCAGTCTGTGACGGGTATTATAACGCTGTAATTTCTCAGGACACCCAAAATACATGTATCGCACTTTTATTCCGGCCTGACGAAAAAAAGTATGTAATACTGTATGCACAATACGAAGATGGAGACCGGACTGCCGGTGTCAGTGAAATTTCTTTTTCTTCCCAGCTTTCATGGAAAACGTTTGATTTTCACGAACATTACGATGCGCCTTCTGTCCGGAATCCATATGCGGATATCTGCGAAACTTCTGTATCCACTGCACTTTATATTCCATTGTCACATTACGAACAAAAATATGGAGTAACCGGAGAATGGAATATCCGCGAATTATTCGGCCACAGTCCTTTTTTTGACTACCTGGTAGAGTCTGAACAGCTTACTGTTTGGTTCTGTGTAGACATCGGCCAGCATTTCTATACCTGTGTTACCCTGAGTGAATAAGAAGATACACTGTTTTGCAGCTCAGATTTGCGACGCTGCCGCATCACTGTTGTTCAGCATACATTCTGGAGTGTGCCTGATAATTGCTTTCTGGCAGATATACGTTATACGTTGCGGCATACCGGCCCGAATGAGGGTCCAATATGCCGCAAGGGGGGACCTGATGTAAATGAGATTTACAAAGGAATCTGTACAGCATCAGCAGTAATATGAGCTTTTGGTTTTAACACAACCCTATATTGTAGTTTCATACAGACTGATTTCGGAATGTGCACTGTAATACTAGCCTTCAATCATAATGGTTTTGCTTTCATTGATCTTCGGCTGTGGATCCTTTTTGGGAACCGTCAATTTCAGTACCCCATTTTCAAAAGCTGCACGAACATCTTCCTGTGTGATATCATCACCTACATAAAAGCTTCTTTGATAATGACCGGTGTAGCGCTCCTGGCGAAGATACCTGCCTTGGGAATCTTTTTGTTCATCCGAATCCTGATGAGTGGCTTTGATCGTAAGATAGCCATCCTTCAGTTCTGCATTCAGGTCTTCTTTCTGAAATCCAGGCAGCTCCAGGTCAATCTGATAAGCGCCGTCCAGCTCCTGCACATCCGCTTTCATAGCAGGTATGCTTCCGATCCGGTTGGGACGGTAGAACGAAGAATTTGCAAAATCTTCAAAAAAGTCATCCATAAAATTTCTTCCAAAAATATCTGTTAATAACATAAATCATACCTCCTTGGCTTACAGGTCGGATTTCTTTCAGGAAATCCGTTGTCGTTTTATTTGTTATATATGTTATATAACAAAATGTTAGCACTGTCAAGAGGTGAGTGCTAAAAAAATGTGAAGAAAGTGTGAAATAGGCGGGAATACGGGGTTTTTGAAAGGCGGGATTTTCTGGAATCCTTCATTTTGCACCTTTTCTGTACCTTTTGTGAAAAAAATATGACCGCCGCAAGGGTAGTATGCCCAGCGGCGGTCTAATCTTATCCGATTTTTGTATTTTTCTGAACTTCTTCCATCTTTTTCTGAATTTGTGAAAAGTCCAGGTGTGTATAGACGGCAAAATCAGGGACATTTAGGGTGACGCCTGCCGCCGGCATGCCTTATCTGGTTGTGCAGGTTTGTGGGAATAAACAGCAGTTCGCCCTTGCGTCCTGCCATGGGATGTGATAAGATAAAAAAAAGGAAAGCCAGAGGCGCACGGCTTACCCGAAGAACAAAAGCGTGTTACACAAGGCAACAGCCGTCATTATTCGCAGTAATGGCGGCTATTTTCGTCCCCTGAAAATCGTATAGCATAGACCAACAAGGGCAACAATGAAAATTCCTGTCTGTATCAGGTCGGAATATGTAATCATTGGCATCCCTCCTTTCTTTCATCTGGAGGGTTCATCCCCTCCGAAGAGGGTAAGCCGCCCGGCTCTCTGGTTTTCCTGTCCCAAATTCTACCATACAGCCGCTTTTTATTCAATCCTGTATCTGTATTTCCCGTTTTTATCTCTACAGACAAACAAATATATCCTTGCAGGCTTTCAATGTCCGTTTTGTGGTTCCTGTTCTTCATCTCTCACCACAGAATCCGCCTCACACCGTTCTTTCATTCTCCGCGCAAGCTCCGGCCGCTGTTCGTCAATTTCCGTCTGGTATCCTTCGACCTGATAGAGACAAACCTTTTCGTAAACCGCATTAAATTTTTCTCACTTTCAGCACAGACAATGGAAGCGTACAGGACATACGCCGACTGAAGATCCCACAGAAAGTCAAACAGACCGTACGGTTCGGTGTGTGTGCCTTTGTCAAGTTCCAACATCCGTTCTTTAAATGTTTATGAATGAGCATGACTGTTTATGAATGTTTCACAAATTTCTCTGTCAATTTTTGTGCATTAATATGATTGACTTTGACTGTTTGTGACTGTATAATTAATGTATCAAAAAGATCAAGGAAAGAGAGGGAACAGAACTATGATCTACACGGTTACTTTTAATCCGTCGTTGGACTACATCGTATCTGTCAACGATTTTCAGCTCGGAAAAACGAATCGTACCTGTGCAGAGCAGATATTGCCGGGCGGAAAAGGCATCAACGTATCTACTGTACTTCAGAATCTGGACATCGAAAATGTGGCTCTTGGATTTACTGCCGGTTTCACCGGTGAAGAACTTCTTAGAAAAATGAACAGCATCGGGTTCCATTGTGATTTTATTCACCTGAACAGCGGATGTTCCCGAATTAACATTAAAATGAAGGATTTTGACGGAACGGAAATCAACGGTCAGGGCCCGGTCATCAGTCAGGAAGCCATCCGCCAATTAATGGAAAAGCTTGAACGACTAAAAGCAGATGATATACTCGTTCTGGCAGGGAGCATTCCGGAAAGTATGCCGGATTCCATCTATCATGATATTCTGGCGGCTTTAAACAACCGCGGCATCTTGTTTGTGGTAGATGCCACAAATAATCTGCTTCTGAATGTACTGGAATATCATCCATTCCTGATCAAACCGAATAATCATGAACTGGGTGAAATTTTTCAGGTAGAACTTTCGTCCAGAGAATCGGTCATCCCCTACGCCAGAAAGCTGCAGGAAAAGGGCGCACGGAATGTACTGGTCTCCATGGCTGGTGAAGGAGCAGTCCTCGTGGCGGAAAACGGAGAAGTTTTCATGCAGCCGGCGCCTAACGGGACTCTGGTCAATGCTGTCGGAGCCGGCGACTCCATGGTAGCGGGTTTTGTGGCTGGCTGGACACAAAAAAAAGATTACCGCCATGCTTTTCATATGGGAATTTCCGCCGGAAGTGCCAGTGCTTTCTCTGATCTGCTGGCCACAAAAGACGAAATTCTCACAATCTACCGGACTTTAACCTGAATCTTTATTCTGAAAGCCGGAAGCCAAAGCCCTGCTGACAGAACATTTCCTCTTGAAATTATATAATCCCTGGAGCGTGTCTGAACATTCATTCCCGCTGTCTGTACGCTCCATTTTGCGGTATATTCGATCCTCACAAACTGTGGCTCGCATCTGCCGGAAAGCTATTTTCAAATACACTCCGGTACATTGCCTGTCAAAATAACAGAAAGGAAAAATATTATGCGGATAACAGATTTACTAGACAAAAGAAGTATCTCTCTGACCGGAGCTCCCGGATCTAAAAAAGAGGCTCTGGACCAGATCATTGACCTGATGATCAGAAGTGAAAAAATCAACGACAAAGAAGCATATCGCCGGGAAGTCTATCGGCGTGAGGAAGAAAGCACAACAGGAATCGGTGAAGGGATCGCGATCCCTCACGGCAAAGGGCCATTTGTCACCAAGCCTGGCCTGGCTGCTATGGTCGTAAAAAACGGCGTCGATTTTGACTCGCTGGACAAAGAGCCTGTCCACCTGATCTTTCTGATTGCAGCGCCCAATACGGAAGACAACATTCACCTTGATGTACTGAGCAAGCTTTCCATGCTCCTCATGGATGAAAAATTTGCCGACGACCTCAAAAATGCCTCCAGCGTGGAAGAATTTCTTCAGATTGTAGACGCGGCAGATGATGAGAAACCTGATCTGAATGATCAGCTTGCAGCACAGAATACCTCCGCGGCAGAGGGTGCTTTTAAAATTCTGGCAGTGACCGGATGTCCGACCGGTATCGCGCATACATACATGGCAGCGGAGGGAATCGAAAAAGCCGCGCGCAAAGCCGGATGCTTTGTCAAAGTTGAAACCCGGGGATCCGGCGGCGCCAAAAACGTACTGACTGACCAGGAAATCAAAGAAGCGGACTGCATCATTATAGCTGCAGATACCAAAGTACCTATGGATCGTTTTCATGGCAAGAAGCTTATCGAATGCCAGGTGTCAGACGGCATCAGCAAAGCAGATCAACTGGTGGAGCGCGCCATGAGCGGAAATATACCGGTCTATCAGGCCGATAATCCTTCCTCTTCCTCCGCGTCGGGCAGCCCTTCCGGTGGAGTTGGACACAAAATATACATGCAGCTGATGAACGGCGTCTCCCATATGCTTCCCTTCGTTGTCGGAGGCGGTATCCTGATCGCTCTTGCCTTCCTGATCGACGGCCTTTTTGTAGATATCAATGCGCTCTCTGATGAAGCCAGAAGCGCTTTTGGAACCATCACTCCCGCAGCTGCTGTTTTAAAAGGCATCGGTGATACCGCATTTAGTTTCATGCTTCCGGTCCTTGCAGGCTTTATTGCCATGAGCATTGCGGACCGCCCCGGACTGGCTGTAGGTTTTGTAGGTGGTATGATGGCCTCTGCAGGCAAATCCGGCTTCCTGGGTGCACTGGCGGCAGGTTTTATTGCCGGGTATCTGATACTGCTCCTGATCCACATATTTTCCAAACTGCCGCAGGCGATTGAGAAGATCGCTCCGGTTCTGCTCTATCCACTGTGCGGTATTCTTCTGATGGGACTGATCATGCAGTTCTGCGTAGAACCACCTATCGGCGCACTGAATACTGCCTTAAACACTGCACTGACGAACATGGGCGGTTCCAGCCGTATACTTCTTGGTATCGTCGTAGCAGGCATGATGGCTATCGACATGGGCGGCCCTTTCAATAAAGCTGCTTACGTTTTCGGAACTGCTTCCATCGCAGCCGGTAATTATCACATCATGGCAGCTGTTATGATCGGCGGTATGGTTCCTCCCTGTGCCATCGCACTTGCAAGCCTGCTGTTCAAGAACAAATTTACAAAGGCAGAACGGGAATCCGGCCCGGTCAATTTTATCATGGGACTGGCCTTTATCACCGAAGGTGCAATTCCTTTTGCCGCCTCCGATCCCCTGCATGTGCTCCCTTCCTGCATGGTGGGATCCGCTGTGGCAGGAGCTCTTTCCATGGCATTTAACTGTACTTTGATGGCTCCGCACGGCGGTATCTTCGTCGTCCCGGTTGTAGGCAATGCCATCATGTATCTGGCAGCGCTTGTAATCGGAACAATCACCGGCGCGGTTCTGCTCGGTGTATTGAAAAAGAAAGTTTCCGAATAAACTTGATTCATCGTACCATTCAGGGCTGTCGCAGAATACAGCCCTGGTGGTCATCCATTCTGTCCGGCCGGTTCGGATATCAAAAGTCCAACAGAAGCTGTTTCACCCAGCTGCACAGCTTTTCGCTGCTTTCATTTGCTATTTTCATCACTTCTTCATGGCTGTGTTTCGTTTTGGAAATCCCTGTGGCCATATTCGTAATACAGGCGATTCCCAGTACCTTCATGCCCAGATAATTAGCCGCAATCGTTTCAGGCACTGTAGACATACCGATGGCATCTGCACCGAGATTCTCAAAAGCCCGAATCTCCGCCGCGGTCTCGTAGCAGGGCCCGGAAAAGATCGCATATACCCCTTTCTGATACGGAAGGCCCAGCCCATCTGCTGCAGCCTGCGCCTTTTTCATCAAGTCTTTGGAATACGCCTCCGACATATCCGGAAAACGAACGCCGAAACGCTCATCGTTCTCCCCGATCAGGGGATTATCTCCCAGCATATTGATATAATCCGTCAGAAGCATCAGGTCTCCCGGTGTGAATTTCCGATTAATTCCGCCGCAGGCGTTGGTTACAATCAGATTTTCAATACCCAGAAGCTTCATCACATAGATGGGATAGGTCACTTCCTTCATCGTAAATCCTTCATAATAATGAAAGCGCCCCTGCATAGCTGCAACTGTCTTTTGGCCTATTCTGCCAATCACCAGATTGCCCTCATGTCCCGCCACATCAGACTGCGGAAAATTCGGGATCTCGGCATAAGGAATCACGGTTTTCTCCTCCATGATGTCCACGAGCCCGCCAAGACCACTGCCCAGGATGATTCCTGTAACCGGTTTTAAACTGATCTTGCTCTGAATAAAAACAGCTGATTCTTTTACCTTGTCATAAAACATATATTTTTCCTCCATATATTTTAAGAGAGTGTCAACTTTATATGGCCAAACCCGGCTCAAACCCAGCAAAATCAACAGTTTCAGAGTCTATAAGCCTATGTCTCCCCTTTCTTTGGCTTACCCGGCCAATATTTTGCTCCAAAAATCAGCCAAGTCGGGCGGAAAGCCCGTTTTTCAGCCTCGGCAGAGCTTTCGTTGTAAAATACAATGACTAAGCCAACGGAAAGGGAGCTGATTTTCATATTTTGTTTTACACTATCTATTTTGATACATACATAATATTATAAAACATTCATTTCCTCAATAGACAAAGGGACTGTTGCCTGACAAAAGCGCTCCTGATCAAAAAGGGCATATCCTTTTTCGATTTTCGAAACAGACAATAGAAATATACTGCACATCTGCCAGAAAGCTGTTTTCAAATACGCTCTAACGAATGATCAGTTCCCGATCCCCGATCCCGCCTTCTAAAATACCACGGACAAGCAGCTCCGCCTGCAGTCTGGAATTTTCCAGAAGACTGTCAAGGTCTGCATTCTTTTTTACATCTTCCTTCGCAGCAGATACCATATTTATCACATCTTCCTTCTCTGTACGATTAAACAATGCCCAGCGCTCATCATAAAACTCAATGGAATCTTCATCAATTTCAACAGACTGTATTTCACACTCAGGCAGCGTAATCTGCACTTCGCTCTCCCGGATCTCAATCCGGGCTTCTGCCAGATCAAGCCCCGCGCGGATTTGTGCCGTATAAATCATGGAAAAGCTGTTTTTCGTCAGGAAAGGAATACTTCCTTCTGAATATTTGATCAGTCCGGTATAAGTCAGCCTTGCCGCCGTCAGTTCACTGACCGCCTCCAGCTTTCCGCTTACAAAAGCTGAACTGAGCTCCGGTTCCTTCGGCGTGCCGTAGCTGATATAGCCGAAAACACCTGCTCCCATGCCGATAAGAAGCGCCAAAAACATGGGAAACCATGATCTGCCTGACCTTCCATGTTTTTTCATATAAAATCGACCCCCTTGTTTGCTGCTGAAACAGCATCTGCATAATCTCTGGTCAAATTATAACATGCGCCGGTTCTTCTGAAAATGTCTTTTTCCATACGCCGAAACACAGTCTGGTCCATACTATGATATTTTAAATCTTTATAGGAAAAATGATTATATATGGATTGACACAATATATTATATTATATATAATATATAAAAGTTATTTATAAAAGAAAGGAGCGCAAAATGATATTCCCTCTAACTCCACCCATGTTCGATCTGCTGATCCTTTCCATTACTGAAAAAGAAGATTCCTACGGCTATCAGTTGAGTCAGAAGATCAAAAACGTCTCCGGCGTCAAAGATTCCACCCTCTATCCAATCCTGAAAAGGCTGCTGGAGCAAAACTTTTTAAGCGTCTATGATCAGCCCTTCCAGGGGCGGAACCGACGCTATTACCGGATCACTGAATCCGGCAGAGAAAGATACCTGGAGCTTATGGAAGAATGGCAGCTGCACAAAGAAGCCATCGACCAGATTTTGAAAGGAGGAAACGAAACATGAACCGGGAAGAATACATGAAACACCTGCAGTACAGACTCAGAAGACTTCCAAGAGAAGATTACGCCCGGGCAATCGCCTATTTTACAGAATATTTTGATGAAGCCGGACCTGAACAGGAGAAACAGGCCATTGAGGATCTGGGAAGTCCAGAACTGGCAGCCGACCAGATCATCCGGGAATTTGCAGTGGAAAATGCCGCCAGCCCTGTAAAGAATGTCAAAAAGGGCTTTTCGGCTCTGTGGATTGGTATTCTGGCAATTTTCGCCGCACCGATAGCTCTGCCGCTGGCACTGGCTTTCGGCGCCATAATCCTGGCCATGATCCTGGTGGTGGCCGCTCTGATCTTATCTGTATTTCTGATTGCCATATCCATGATTCTGTCCGCCCTTCCATGCATCCTGGTCAGTCTCTGGCTGCTCTTTACTTCCCTTGCGGACGGACTGGCCACACTGGGAATGGGACTGATGCTCCTGGGAACGGGCATTCTTTTGACGATGGCAAGTATTTTCTTCACCAGATGGTGTCTGCATGGCATGACGCTTCTGTTCGGATCGATTGTGAAAGGTGGTAAGCATAATGAAAAATAAGAAAATATGGTTTCTCCTGTCCCTCAGCTGCATTCTGTCGGGAGCTTTCCTCATGCTTGCAGGAACCCTGTTCAGCGGAATTCCAGGATTCTATCTGGACCGAAGCGGTATTCATACCTCCAAAGAGGCGGCGGAGCATAAGCTGAACACATTTCACGATACAACAGAGCTGGACGCATTTGACAGTTTGGAGCTGAAGATCAGTTATGCGGAAGATGTGGAACTGATCCCCTCTGATCATTATGCAGTCGAATACCGCATCTCCGGCATCCTGGAAGAGCCTGTCTGCAAAGTAGAAAACGGCCGGCTGATTTTTCAGGAGACTCCCTCCTTCCCATACAATGACGCCCGGATCTGGTTTTTGTATACCGAACCAGGCTCTTCCTACGCCAGAGAGCCTGAGCCAGGACCTTATTATGTAAAAATTGAATATCCCGCGGATCAGCACTTCACGGATGTCGTAATCCGGATGGAATCCGGAAACCTGAAACTGCCAGCTATGAAAACAGATACCCTAGACATCCGGAATGACTACGGAAACGTCTCTCTGGAAAGCTACGCCGGAAACGCACTGGACCTTTATCTGTCCAGCGGTAATCTGACCGCAGGGACAGTCACCGCAGAGCAGGCGCAGCTGAAGAACGAATATGGAAACGTCTCTCTGGAACACTATATGGGAAAATCACTGGAAATCCGGATGTCCAGTGGTGAACTTTCCCTCGGATCTGCAGAGACCGAGCAGACAGAGATTTTAAACGAATATGGAGATGTCCTGATCAGTCAGGCATCGGGGGGCAGCCTGACAGCAGAGCTGGACTCCGGCTCTTTTCTGTCCGACCGGCTGGACTTTCATGATCTGAAAGTAAAGAATGAATATGGAACGATCCGCGTCCGGCTTCCCGGAGAGATCTCCGGATACAGCTGTCAGCTGCAGACCGAATACGGCTCCATCCTTCTGGACGGCAAACGGATTATAAACAATGACCAGGATGAAAATGAGAATGAAATTTTCTATACCTCCGACGGTTCTAACGGAAAGACGGTTGATATTTCCTGTGACAGCGGAGATATCATCATCGATCCGGCTTCGTAGTCTCCCCCGCCTTTTCTGCCAACAGCCATACATCCTCGCCTTCTGCCGCTTTGAAGGCCAAAAACACATTGCGCTTCCGTCCCATCCATTGTAAAATATCAGAAAAGCAGCAATCTACAGAAAGCAGGTGGACCTATGGAAAAAACATGGTGGAAAGAGAGCGTTGTCTATCAGATCTATCCCCGAAGCTTCAACGACAGCAACGGAGACGGCATCGGAGATCTAAACGGTATCACAGAGAAGATGGACTATCTGAAAGAACTGGGGATCGACGTTATCTGGCTCTCCCCGGTATATGAGTCTCCCAACGACGACAACGGCTATGACATCAGTAATTATCAGGGAATCATGAAAGAATTTGGAACCATGGAGGACTTTGAGCGTATGCTCCTCTCAGCCCATAAGCGGGGAATCCGCATCGTCATGGATCTGGTAGTCAACCACACTTCCGACGAACATTTCTGGTTTGTGGAGAGCAGGAAATCCAAAGAAAATCCGTACCGGGACTATTATATCTGGAAAGACGCTGTGGATGGGCACGAACCCAACAACTGGGGCTCCTGTTTTGGCGGTTCCGCCTGGAAATACGATGAAACCACCAATATGTATTTTCTGCACATGTTTTCACAAAAACAACCGGATCTGAACTGGGAAAATGAAACTGTCCGCCAGGAAGTATTTGATATGATGGACTGGTGGTGTCAGAAAGGAATCGACGGTTTTCGAATGGACGTAATCAGCATGATTTCCAAAGACCCTTCATATCCGGACGGCGTCTTAAAAGAAACCGGCTACGGTGATTATGGTCCCTATGTATGCAATGGTCCCCGGGTGCATGAATATCTGCAGGAAATGAATCAGAAAGTCCTCTCCCGCTACGATCTTCTGACCGTAGGCGAGTGCGCAGGTGTAACTGTGGAAGAGGCCAAACGGTATGCGAATCTGGATGGTACAGAACTGAATATGGTCTTCCAGTTCGAGCACATGGACCTGGATGGGGGGGAGACCTTCAAATGGAACGACCGTAAAATTGATCTTGTAGAATTGAAGCAGACCCTCAGCAAATGGCAGAAAGAGCTGTACGGAAAAGCCTGGAACAGCCTTTACTGGTGCAACCATGATCAGCCGCGAATCCTGTCAAGGCTCGGCAATGACAGCGACGCTTACCGGGAAATTTCCGCAAAAATGCTGGCGACCTGCCTTCATATGATGCAGGGTACGCCCTATATTTACCAGGGAGAAGAACTGGGCATGACCAACGTGCCGTTCTCGTCTCTCAACGACTTTCGGGACATTGAGAGTATTAACGCTTACCATGAATATACTGAAAGCGGGCAGATAACACCAGACGATATGATGCGTTATCTGCGCTACAAGAGCCGGGACAATGCAAGAACACCCATGCAGTGGAACGCTAGACCAGGCGCCGGATTTACCAATGGAACACCCTGGATCATGATCAACCCGAATTATACGCAGATTAACGCGGAAGAGCAGACAGCGCGGAAAGACTCTGTCTTTCACTATTATCAAAAGCTGATCCGTCTGCGCAAGTCCCATGAGATTATCGTATATGGTTCTTATGAACTCCTGCTGCCGGATGACCCGGATCTTTATATTTATACCCGGGAACTGAACAGCGAAAAGCTTCTGATTATCTGTAACTTTACAGAAGCAGAGAAAGAGTTCTCGCTTCCGGAAGGCTGGCTGCCGGAAAAAATGGAACATTTGATCGGCAATTACTGCCGGACTGCAGCCCAAAAGACCATGACGCTCATGCCTTATGAAACACTTGTCTACTGCATGACTGCAAATTAATACCATCATGTATGATATGCCATAAAAATTAAAATCTGTGGTTTGCCGCCTTTTTTGATCAGCAATCCGGCAGCAAACCTCACAAATAAGGAGGAACCTCACATGTACAAGTTATGGGAAGCATTAAAAGAAGCCAGGAAATATCGCTGGGTGGAGCTCTCTCATCCGCTGAATAACGACAGCCCTTACTGGGCCGGCATTCCGGACGGTTCTGTAGAGCTTGGATCCGTCTGTTTTGACTGGGGCAACGAGATGCTTGACTGCCTGATTCAGACTTTTAAATTTCCCGGGCAATTTGGCACTCACATCGATTTCCCCGGCCATTTTGTAAAAAACCGGGAATTATCCGAAAAATACGATGTCAAAGACCTGGTTTTTCCGCTTTGTGTTATTGATGTTTCAGAAAAAGTAAAAGCAAATCCCACTTATGTGGTTACGTCGAAAGACATCAAAGAATATGAAGAAAAATACGGATCAATCCCGGATGGCGCTTTCGTCGCACTGCGCACAGACTGGTCAAAGAAATGGCCCGATATGGATGCACTCTCCGGTACTGACGCAGACGGCAAAGAGAACTTCCCCGGCTGGTCCATGGATGCCCTGAAATATATCTACGAAGAGCGTCACGCTGCTGCCAACGGTCACGAAACTCTGGACACAGACGCCTCCGAAGAAGCCGCTGCTGCAGGCGATCTGGCATGCGAGCGGTATGTACTGGATCAGGGGAAGCTGCAGGTGGAAGTATTAACCAATCTGGACCAGGTGGCTCCTGCCGGAGCCGTTATCATCGTATCCTATCCGCGAATCGACGGTGCAACGGGACTGCCGGCAAGAGTGTGGGCTATTACTGAATAACCCCCTTCAGGCAAACAATCCATTGAGTTCTCCGTGCACTGATTTTGTCTGTCTCAGGCGGACTTAAATGTCCTCCATGAGACAGACAAAGCCTGTTTTCTGATCATTGTCGGATAAATTTTATGGAACTGCTTCCTTTTCCAGAAGTTCCGCCCGCAGTTCATCCAGACTCATGTTGCCCGGAATCTGCTCATATCCGCCCACATCATAAGATGCACATTCTTCATCTGTGACTATGTTTTTGTCAATATAGCTGACTCCATACACTCCCATTGACTCCTGTTCTTCTTCATCAAGAACCCCATTCCCATTTACATCATCAAAGTTAAAAGTCTCGATCTGCACCACGTTATCCAGCGTACACTGTTCGCTGATCTCCATATAAGTGGTATACAGAATCGCCCCTGCATAATCGGCATTGTAGTTCCTAATACTGTTCTTCTTTGGCGCATAGTCATATCCGGAATTTCCCATGGCCCCGTATGCCCAATGATCCATCAGCGTATATGCAGTACCATCTCTGTATGTATACAGACTTGTATAATAGCCGTTCACACCTGCTGCCAGCTCCGGAACATCGTCCCCATCCACGTAGATCAGATTATAGGTAATATCTTCCGTACTCTCCAGTTCCGCCAGCATACCTACTGCCTCATAGGCTTCCTGGTAGCCGGAAAATTCTCCGTTTTTTCTTCCGCCCGCCAAAAGCTCTTTTACCGCAGGAATTGTAAGTGTATCTGTCAGGCTGGTGATCTTTTCCGACAGCTGCTCCTGAATTATAAAATATTTCTCGTATTCGTTTCCTTTGGAAGCAAAACCGTAATATACAGCTGCAAAACATGTACCGCCATATGTCTCAATCAGAACAATATCTGTATTCCCGTCATAATTGACGTCAAAAAAAGAAACCGCATCCAGACTGTTAAACGATTCATCCGCAAGTCTCTCCGGAACATAGCCTGCGATCTCTGTAAGCACTTTCCCATCCTGAACAATCTGCATGCGAAATCCTTCATCTCCGGACGGCATAAATGGCACAAAACAGACTTTTCCGCTGTATTCGCTCAGCTCCATCTCAAATGTCTGTTCCGGGATACAGTATTCTCCAAACTGTTCTTTCCACGGATACTCCGCTTGCAAAGAAGCCTCTGTCTTCGTATCTGAAACTGTCTCATGTTCTGCCGCGCGATCTGCAGAACTGACTTTTGCTTCTTTGTCAGAATTATCTTCTTCTGTTTCCGCTTCTTTGGCCTCTGTTTCCTGGACTGAATTACTTTCTGCACTCCCTGCCTCCTGTTCCTGCCCGCATGCAGACAGTATACCGGCAAAAAGCAACACCAGTATAAAAGCTCCTGTTCTTCGCATCATCCTATACCTCCATCTTTTAATATGCTATTCACAGTATAACGGATTTTATCGCCTGTTACAATTTTGAATTACCGGTCCTATCTGCACGCTTGCATTACAAAAAAAGATTTTATATAATAAAAAACATAACCATGAGGAGTTTCTTATGAATACAGACATCATTTCATTTTTTGACCATCATATGGATGCACTGCCGTTGTATCAAATATTAGAGCAGAAAATAACGGCAGAGATCGAAAATGTACAGATTAAAGTACAGAAAAGCCAGATCTCTTTTTACAACCGTCATCTCTTTGCCTGTGTATCTCTCAAAAGGATTCGAAAAAAGAAGAACTGTCCGGCAAATTACATTGTAGTAACGCTTGGTTTGGACCATCGGCTAGACTCCCCGCGGATCGAGATTTCAACAGAACCTTATCCTGGCCGCTGGACACATCATCTGCTCCTTTCAGATGCTGCAGAAATTGACGAAGAGCTGATTTCGTGGGTGAAAAAAGCCGCCGCCTTTTCAGACAGGAAATAAAAAACCCTGAAAAAATGTTCTGCCAGCGTATCAACTGCCGGACAAATAAATAAACCTGATAAAATTTTTATTGCTGCACGCAATGCGGGAAATGGAGAATAGATATGAAAAACGAAAAAGTATATGCCATGGGTTTTGATAAAATCTATCCGCTTCTGACTGCCAAAGCCGAAAAGAAAGGCCGGACGCGTGAAGAAGTAGATCGTCTTATCTGCTGGCTGACCGGCTATACTGCAGATGATATCAAACAAGCTGTTGTTCATTCTGTATCATACGGAGATTTCTTTTTAAATGCTCCTGCACCGAATCCGGACCGAAGACTGATCAAAGGTTCCATCTGCGGCGTACGCATAGAAACGATCGACGAACCGCTTATGCAGGAAATCCGCTATCTGGACAAGTTGGTCGATGAACTGGCCAGAGGAAAATCCATTAAGAAAATTCTGCACCGACAGGCAAAAACCTGAATCTGCATCAGAACGCAGATTTCTCCGTTTTCCGGATTTTTACATTGATGCAAAATTTTATAAAGGAGATCAAATATGTTAAGAGATCAGAAGATTCTTCCTCCGCCATGGATTGCATATCCGAAAATTGAACGGTATTCCATCGGGTGGAGAATGGGCTATGGTGAAAGTTTTATCTGCAGATGGAGCGCATGGTACGATACGCTCGCGGAAGAAGACCGGCAAACCTACCAGAAACTTTTTCCGGAACCGATCACCTGGAAAGGATACTATAACCACGAGGATAACTGCAGCTGCTACCAACATGGAGAGTATGTGATAGAACTCTGGAATGAGACAGGAACGCCCAAATATTCTGTGGAACAGCTTCGGGATACCTGTTCTGAAGGAGAAACGCGCCATTATATCCTGTTCTGGAAACCGGAACCTTCTCCTGATGGACAGCTCACTGAAAGCTGCCTTGGACAGTGGTGGAAATCTGATTTCTGGTCTGTCAACCATACCTGCTGCTGTATGGAACAGTTTATGATGGCGAATAAAGCAGAATTGTTCGGTGACGAAGAGATCCGCAAACAGATTCTTGCGTGCACAGATCCAAAAACCATCAAAGCGCTGGGACGGAAGGTACAGAATTTTGATGAGCAGATTTGGAATGAAGTAAAATATTCTATCGTCCTTAATGGAAATTTTTTGAAA
The DNA here is from genome assembly GCA_951802115.1 of uncultured Lachnospiraceae bacterium. Classification (GTDB taxonomy): domain Bacteria; phylum Bacillota; class Clostridia; order Lachnospirales; family Lachnospiraceae; genus Hominiventricola. The sequence continues at coordinate 123,474 of CATOPL010000005.1, forward strand.
TTCACACAGAATCCGCAACTTCGGGAGTATCTGCTGTCAACAGAGGACCGGGTTCTTGTAGAAGCAAGTCCCCTCGACAGTATCTGGGGAATCCGCATGGGCAAAACCAATGAACATGTTTTTAACCCTCTGAAATGGAAAGGGAAGAACCTGCTTGGATTTGCTCTGATGGAAGTGCGCGATGAAATCCGCCGGGTCTGGAAACACGCAGCGATGTGTGAGCCGCCCTCAGCAGAATAACAAACTTTTTTGCTTCTGCCGCGCATCATAACTCGCAGTAGACTTAACTTTTTCAAATACGCTCCAGCAGATCCGCAATCATGCAGCCCACTGTTTCATAGTGCACGAAATCTGTTATACACTGATCCACCAGCACCTGCGCCTGTGCCGGAAAGTCTTCATCCCGATCCCAGAATATCAGACGCAGGTGCAGCATCGGAAATACTTCAAACTCATAGGCCGCGTCTCCGGTCTTGAACTCTTTTCCGCCTGCTTCCAGACAGGCTTTTTTCAGCTCTTCCACTCTCCCTGCATAATTCTGTTCGAAAGGAGTAAGAAGCGGATCCTTAACCGCCGGATTCCTGCTGACGACTCCGTCAATCGTATGGCTCGGAACCCATTTTCCGGATACTGTCGGCAGATCCTTCGTAAAATGGAGCAAATGATATATGGACATTGATTCGTTAAAATAAAGACTTTCTGTCCATGTTTCATCCTCCTGTTTTTCCAGCATCCCATCCGCCAGACGCAGGCGGTAAGGACGCCGGTAATAAGTCAGATACAGATATTCCGCATCGTATTCCAGGTGAAGAACCCCGGCTATTTTCACCGGATCATATCCGGTAAACTCATCCCGCCACTGTTTGCACACTACCTCATAATCTGAAAAAAGTACGCCTCTGCTCTGAAAGGCATGATAATTTACGCTCATGACAATCTCCTTTTTACTCCGCTACCACTTTTCTTTGAAATCCCGTTCTTCTTTGAGATCAATCTTCTCTTCATCCATACGTTTGATACAAATGAACTTCTGTTTGTACAGGTATAACAGCAAATTGTCAATCAGTTCCGCTTCCCCCTGCACCTCCATTTCCACACTGCTGTCATAACAGTTGCGCACCCAGCCGGTCAGTCCGATGAGCCGTGCCTTATAGGTAGCATGATACCGAAATCCCACGCCCTGTACTTTTCCGTAAAACCGGATATGTTTTCGTATCAGCATAGTGTCTTCTCTCCTTATTCCTGTCTCCTGTCTGAATTTTCTTTTCTCCTACAGCATACCATTTATTTTTATTCTTAACAATGATCCTGAGACGTTTCTTTTTGACATTTAATCCGGAGAGTTTCTTTGACAGTCCGGACAGTATACGCTGCTGCGCCCACCGATAACCATACGGCACAGTGTGGTTTTACAGACCGGGCAGGGAGCCCCTTCATGTCCGTAAACCTGCAAAAACGGCGTATTGCGGTAATCCTGCCCCTTGGTTTCCAGATATTCTTCCGGAGATATTTCATTTTTTTCGATAAAATAAGAGAGACGTTCCGGAATCACCTCTGCCAGCCGTTCCCACTCTCTGCGTTTCAGGCTTCTGGCCGGACGCGCCGGGTAAATTCCCGCCGTAAATAAGATCTCATCCGAATAAATATTACCGATGCCTGCAACAAAACGCTGATCCAGCAGACATTCTTTCATAGTTTTTCTGCGTTTTCCAAGATGATCGCTCAAATATCCGGCAGTTACGCCTGTATCGAACGGCTCTACGCCCAGTTTATGGATTCCACTGTATGTATCGTCTTCATCTTTTTGCAGCAGCCAGAAACGGCCGAAACGGCGTGTGTCGGAAAACCGCAGCTCTTTGCCGTTGCTCAGCTGAACAATCACATGCGTATGCTTTTCCTGAGGCTCATCCGCAGCCGTAAGAAGCAGGCAGCCTGTCATGCGCAGATGTAATATTATACGGTCACCGCCGGCCAGCAAAAATATGATAAATTTTCCTCTGCGCATCATACGATCGATTTTCTGACCAATCAGCAGTCTGCAAAATTCATCCGCTGCCGGATGAGCAGCGACTTCCGCGCGGTTTATGATTACGTTATGAATCGTAAGTCCGCACAGCTGCGGTTCCATAACTCTTTTTATCGTCTCTACTTCCGGCAGTTCAGGCATGGTAAATTCCTTCCTTTCTCAGGCAACATTACATCAAATCATTTGTTTCCACTCTGTAAACAGACAGAAATGCGAAAATCAGTGAAATTACAGTTAAAATCACAGGAAAAACAACATTACCCGCCATGGTAAAATCACCAATATTAGCCTCCGTTAAAAGTATCAGCAGAAAAGAAGCAACAATAGTTGCTTTTGACGATTTCATCGCCATACCGATAAAGAGGGCAATAAAGCTCATTGTAATCACCACTGCCGATTTTATAATCAGCTGTATATAAAATCCTGCACCTGTCATGTCAAAGTCCAGCGGAAAGGAGGATACCATAAAACAGGAACCCGCTAAAACACATCCGTAGATCAGCAGCTTTGTCAGAACCAGAGCTGTAAAATTAAATACCCAGACTGCCAGCATCTGAGACGCAAGAATCTTCTGACGTTTAATCGGATAAGAAAACATCAGATTCATGGTCCTGTTCTTGTACGCGCTGACGATAAAAGACGAAAGCATCACTGAAGTAAAGACCAGAAAAGACATACTTGTAAACAGTTCAACCGGAGCGGATATGGTTCCATTTCCGGGAGCGGCATCCGGCACGCCGGTCTCCGGATCATTCGCAATCCCAAGATAAGCCAGCGCAAACATGAACAAACAGAGAATAACTGCCAGTATTACCGCATTTCTCATATATTTCCTGACATTATTTTTTTCCCATTCCAGTTTCATCAGTTTTAACATTATGCTCTCACCTCCGCAGTTAATTTCAGAAAATAATCTTCCAGTGTTTCTGCTTGTTTGCCCAAAGCCGTTACCGGAACACCGTTTAATGCCAGTACTTTGGACAAATCCTCCGTTGAAACCCTGCTGTCATAAATACGAATCTGTCCGTCTTCCATTATTTTAAAATTGGTAAGCCCAAACTTTTCAGAAAGCACCCAGGCCGCCTTCTTCCGGTCTCCTACGGACAATTCAATGCAAGCCAGACTCATCTGCCTGATCTCCTCCATACGGATCTCTTTTCTCATTCTGCCGTGGTGGATCACACCTACTGTATCTGCAATACTCTCAACTTCTGAAAGAATATGGGTGGAAATCATAATCGTGATTCCGTACTCTTTGCAAAGCGTCTTCAGCAAATCGCGAATCTGCTTCATGCCTGCAGGATCCAGTCCGTTTGTAGGCTCGTCAAGCACAAGCAGTTCCGGCCTGCAGAGGATCGCCCGCGCAATCCCAAGACGCTCCTTCATACCCAGAGAATAGTTTTTTACCGGCTTTCCCGCGGCCTCAGTCAATCCCAGCAAATCCAGAGTGTTCTCAATACTTCCATGATGATAGTATCCCATATACTCAGTATGGAGTTTCAGGTTCTCATAACCGCTCATGTGATCATAAAAGGTAGGAAATTCAATAATGCTTCCCATCCTCTTCAACACTCCGTAAGACTGCGGCGTCAGTCTCTCTCCAAAAATTTCAATGCTTCCTTCCGTTGGTTTCCAGAGATTTGTAATCATTTTCATCACGGTTGTTTTGCCCGCTCCATTGGGACCGAGAAATCCATAGATTTCTCCTTTTCTGACGTGAAGACTGACATCTTTTACAAGTTCTTTTCCGCCAATGATTTTTGACAGATGATTTGTCTGCAGTATATACGCCATGTTCCTTGCCTCCTTCTACATTCATATACTCTCGCAGTCACTTGAAGTACCTTTGAGTAATATCATTGTAGCAGACAGTATTTTCAAAGCTCTTGAATAAATCTTACAAATTCCTTTCGCGGCATTCTACAAACTGCAATAAGTGAACGTGAGACAAACATACTGCAAAATACGATGTACAGACAACGTAAAATTCTGTTCTCAGGCACTTCTATGACATCCTTTTAAGCCTGACTGTAAACGTAGTTTTTTCATGAGGAGTACTGTCCAGCGTAATATCTCCTCCCAGCTGCAGCGCCAGATTTTTCGCAATCGTAAGCCCCAGACCGTTCCCCTGTATCCTGCGGCTCCTCGAATCTTCCATGGTAAAAAGACGGTCAAACACATATTCTGCAGACGATTTTTCGATTCCCTGTCCTTTGTCAATGACATCCACATATACATGTTTCTGGTCTGTTCTCAGAAATACCCCCAGATATTTTCCTTCAGATCCATATCGAATTACATTGGATACAAGATTGAACAAAATCCTCTGTATGGCTTCCTGATTGCCCTGCACATAAACCGTATGTTCCGGAAGTACGATCTCTACCTGAAAATCCGCTTTCGACAGCAGTTCATAAAAGTCCAAAACACTTTCTCTGCAGCTTTCACAGATATCAATCCTGGAAAGCTCCAGATCCATATCTCCCGCCTCTATTTTTGCCAGTGTAAAGAACTGGTTAATCAACTCTATCACGCCTTGGGCTTTCTGTTCCGTCTTTGCCAGCATTTCCTGCGTGACCCCTTTGTTCATCCGCATAATTTCCAGATATCCCAGCACAACCGTCATCGGTGTTTTCATATCGTGAGAAATATTGGACAGCATTTTTTTGGAAGCCATTTCCGAACGACGATAATCCGCCTTAACTTTCAGCTGCTCCTCCAAAAGACGGTTGATTTGCGCTGCCAGTTCTTTCAGTTCTTCGTTTTCGGTAAAAATCATGATCCTCTCGCTGCTGTTTGTATCCAGTATTTCCTTCAGCTTCCCGTGAATATTGTGTAAGCTTGTCTGCATACCGGTCCGAAAAGAAAATTGCTGATACAGAATAATGCAGAGCATAAACAGTATGCAAAGACACAGAAAAAATATAATTGCAGTTTCACTCATAATTTATCCCCCAGTTTATAACCGATTCCCCACACTGTGATCACATACCGGGGATGCCTGGAATCGTCCTCTATCTTATTTCTCAATCTGCTGATATGTACGTTTACAGCATTTTCATCTCCATAATAGGCATCATTCCACACAAAAGAATAAAGCTGCTCTTTTGTATAGACCTTTTTGGGATTTTGCAGCAAAAGCTTCAGAATCTCAAACTCTTTTACCGTCAGTTCAACTGCCTCTCCCTTTTTCATAAGCGTATGATCAGACAGGTTCATCTTCAGATCCCCGGCGGTGAGAACAGAGGGAACCGCTGCAGACGCATTGTCATACTGTATGGTTCTTCGAAGTGCGGCCTTGATTCTCGCCAGAACTTCCGCCACCGAAAACGGTTTTGTGATATAGTCATCTGCCCCCAGCCCCAGTCCTAACGTTTTATCGCTTTCCGTATCTTTGGCGGAGATAATAATAATCGGCACAAAACTGTTTTTACGGATATACTGCATGACATCCATGCCGCTGATCTTCGGTATCATCAGATCCAGCAGTACAAGATGGACAGAATCCGTATCAAATCTGTCGCAGGCTTCCTGCCCGTCAAAAGCACAGACTACATCATAATTTTCCATTGTCAGATAATTTTTCAGCATAATACTGATCTCTGTGTCGTCTTCCACAAGCAGGATCTTATAATTATTCATGACGAACCACCCTTCTGTTTTTATGCTGACAAACAGTCTCACACAGACTTTCCAGTATTTTTCAACGCTGAGACAGCATACCTATGAATTGCCAATGGACACTTCGTGGGCCCCTCCTCATTACAAAGGACCAGCGCCCTTCAAATGAAGCTTAAAGAAACAGTGTTAGCCGTAACAGGCTGTATGTTGGCAAAATTTCAATGCAATTTACTTATAAATAAAAGTCAATAAGTATAAATTTATGATAATATTATAGTGTGAATAAAATCTCAAATCAAGAAGGTAAATAGAAAATGAATGATACATACGAAAGTAAAGAAACCTCTGTCAGTAACAACTCCGGGACTTTTGTCTGTCACTATTGTTCTTTGCTGGGCGGCATTACCATTTCAGCCAAAAACAATCAGATTACCGGGCTCTGGTTCGATGATCAGAAATATTTCGGCTCCACTCTGCCGGAGAATTATACAGAAAAAACGCTGCTGGTTTTTGAAGAGACAAAAAGATGGCTTGACATCTATTTCAGCGGCAAGGCGCCTGATTTTACCCCGCCGATTCTAATGGAGGCAACGCCGTTTCGCAAAGCTGTGTGGAATATTCTGCTGACAATCCCATTTGGCCAAACCATGACCTACGGTGAAATTGCGGACAAAATCGCCAGACAAAAAGGACTTGACAAAATGTCTGCACAGGCAGTAGGCGGTGCCACAGGGCACAATCCCATCTCTCTGATCATCCCCTGTCACAGAGTAGTCGGTACGAATGGAAGCCTGACCGGATATGCAGGCGGTATTGAGAAAAAGAAGCGGCTTCTTACGCTGGAAAAAGCAGATATGTCAGCCTTGTTTATACCAAAGAAAGGAACCGCATTATAACGAATTCATGCGATGATAATGGAAAAAGGGGCTTATTTCGCCCCTTCCTCCAGATACGACAAGATTCCCATACTGACTGCCCAGGCAATCTGATTCTGGTAGCTGTCCTCCTGCAGTTTTTTAGCCTCCTCCCAGTTGCTCAGGAAACCGCATTCCACAATTACAATCGGAACTTCTGTTTTCTTCAGCAGATAATAGCTTTCATTTGCTTTCGCCTGCCGGTGATTTTCAGGGTCCACATGAGCAATCAGCTTTGCCTGAATAGTCTCTGCCAGCTGTTTTCCTTCATGAGAAGTACCGTAATAAAACACCTGCGCACCAGTCACATATTCCTCATGATAGCTGTTCTGGTGAATGCTGACCACACAGTCCGGCTGTTTCTCATTGATCAGGCCGCAGCGATTCTTCATATCCTGAACTTTTTTATTGGAAGTCTGTTCCTCATAAAGTCCTTTGTCCGACTCCCTTGTCATTACCACCTCAACGTCCTGCTGTTCCAGAAGTTTCTGAACCTTTTTGGCAATTATCAGGTTCAGATCCTTCTCCAGAGAATCGTCCACTCCGATTTTGCCCGGATCATTTCCTCCATGCCCTGCGTCAATTACAACCGTCCATTTCTTTTCCCTTACCTGCACCTGACTGCTAAGAACCCGCTCCCAGCCTCTTTCAGCCAGAATACATGCGCATAAAATCAATATAACAGACATCAGTAATTCCAGTTTTTTTCTTTCCAAAACAAAACCGCCGCATATATTTTCCATAAAATATATGCGGCGGCATGTTTTCTGATTCCATATGTCTGTTCTGCGTCAGTTCACATATCTGAGAATAATATCCCAGATACCTGCCCGCTCATATCCGAGCCTCCAGGACGCAACTCCTGCCAGTTCATATTGTTTAATCAGTTTTAATTTTTCTTCAATCGAACGCTCTTCCTCCATCCACATCTGGTAAATACTGCCTTCATATTCCAGTTCAATATAATACTGGCCGCTTGTCTCATCCCACACCGGTTCTATACTGTTGTTCACTGCCTTCTGGTCTGCGCCGTCCATACTCAGAGCTTCGCTGGTCACTTCCCCGTTCTCATCTGTTCTCCAGAAGCGGGTATAAAACGGTATGGCATTGATAACTTTTTCTTTTGGAACCTCTTTAAGCGTATTCTCAATCCCGTTTTCCACAAAACCGATCGATGCTACAGAACCTGCGGTTTCAGAATTTCCAGGCGTCTCATCATAACCCATAATAATTACATAATCTGCGAAAACGCCCTGCTCCGCCCGGTTATAAAACTTATTATACTCTGCCGGAACATAGTTGTCCACCGAGAGAACAATACCATTCAGACGGCACATAATAGACAGCTCTCTGATAAACTGTACATATCCCCTTGCACTGTCCTCATTAATGAACTCCATATCCAGATTCAGACCGTCCAGTCCATACTGAATTGCCTGAGCGATCAGATTATTTACCAGCCTCTGACGACTGGTCGTTTTCGAAAAAATCTCAAAATCCAGTATGGTATCTTTGTATTTGATATCCTCCACCAGTCCCCATACTTCTACGTTGTTCTGATGGCAGTAGTTCACATAATCCTGATCTGCCAGAGATTCAATGTTACCGTCATTATCACTTAAGAAGAACCAGGTCGGTGAGACGGTTGTAATTCCTTTTGTGTTGGCCAGCACACGGTAAATGTTCTCATTGGCATCTTTATTCGTCACCTGATGCCAGGACAGATTAATGGTATGATCTTTTACAATATTTGTATATACCGGTTCTGAAAATTCAGGTTCTTCCAGCGTTTCTTTCAATACAGAAGAAATCTGTTTATCCCTCACATAACCGATATATCCGTCTTTTGTAAGAACACGGGTCCACCCGTCTATCTCCTCGCCTTCCTCCAGCACAAATATTGTACTGCCTTTATCCGCTGTCGTCAGAATCGGACTTTTAATCCCTGCCTGATAACGAACCTGCACTTTTTTCTGTGCCGTCACAACATCTTTTTCCCCAAATTCATTGACAATATGCACATGATTTGGATCTTCCCAGTATTCATATGTGAAATTTGTATATTTATTTATAAAATCCAGCGCAACAAAAGCATAATCTCCATCTGCACGGAGAATCACATAGTCCTCACTCTGCTTGGCTTTTGCCACCGAATAATCGCTGCTTCCTACCTGCGCGCTCACCAGCTCTGTCGGAAGCGCATACAGATACAGATTTTCTGATGCATCCCAGTAAAACCTTGAATTCAGATACTGATAAACTGTCTCCACATTCAGATAAACTCTGCCGTCGATCAGCCTCCCCTTATCTTCAATCATCTGATCATTGATCAGAACAGCGATCTCCTGATCATTCTGCAGATTAAAATACTCTTCTGTATCAGCCAGTTCTTTTGAAGGAGAATATTTATCATACAGAAACTTTCCCACTATTGCGCTGCTCACTGCCAGAATCAGTAAAACAATGATCAAGACCATCTGCTGCTGCGGATTACGCCTCTTTCTTCTTTTTCTGGAGCGTTTTTTTCTGTCCCCCGTATTCTGCGTTCTTTTTTTTCGCCGCTCTTCTCTCTCTTCCGTTTCTTCTCTTATCATGAATGTCCTCCTGACTACTTTATCCCTCGTGCCGTGTTATCGGATTCTCTTTTCATCAGCTCCCATTTCTGTCTGTTTTTCCTGTGTATGGTACCATTTATATTTATCAACATCCTGCAGAAGAATTTGTGGAATATAAACATTACTGTTCAGATGTACGCCGGCCCAGACAAAACCCTTCCGGAAAACGCGGTCTATGAAGCGAAAAAAACCGACTGCATGTCAAAAAGAGTAATCTGCCGACAGCGACATCTGTACCGGCGCACAAATAAACAGTAAGTATGGTATCATGTCTGTCGACATTATACCACAGGACAGCCGTTCTAACCACTATAAATCTCAGGCATGGAGACTTTTCTTTCTGGTTTCATTTTTTAACAGATTTCCCGGCTGCCGCTGATTTCATTCATGGCATGTACACATTTCCAAAAGAAGATCATGTGATATATTATGTCTGTGGAATCTGGTACGGTTGTCCTCCGGACAATACCGCAATCCTTCCGTCAGAACAATCATGCACAAGCCATTAGCCATGCATCCCCCCTTTGCAGTTATAAAACAATTGGAATTTGATCACTGATACTGTGAAAAGAATCAGAAATTTAGACTTACAGTTATATTATACACAACATTTACCCTTTTACAAGAAGTATTCACAAAAATTTCAGAATATTTTCCTCTAATTCACAACCTGTCAGGCTTTACATCTTCCTGTTTTTTGTTTATACTATACTAAACTATAAAATAATTCCAAACAGGTTGTGATTGCATGAAAATAGAAAAAATTAATGAAAACAAAATACGCTGCCTCCTGACGCGCGATGATCTGGAAGTCCGTCACATCAAGCTCAGCGAGATTGCCTATGGGTCAGAAAAGGCCCGTTCTCTGTTCCGCGACATGATGGAACAGGCCGCTCATCAGTTTGGCTTCGAGGCTGACAATATTCCGCTGATGATCGAAGCAATTCCGATGCCGAACGAATGCATCATCCTTGATATTACCAAGGTTTCTGATCCGGAAGAGCTGGACACCAGATTTTCCAGATTTTCTCAGAGTGCCGGTGATTCCTCTGAATCTTCCAAGGACTTTCTGCCTGACGGAGCGGACGAAGTCCTGGATCTGTTCCAGAAGCTTCTTGAGCATCGCCTGAAAAACGCGCCCAAGGAAGCACGGGAAGAGCAGGCAGCCACGCTTGCCAGCGAACTGGATATGCGTAAGCTCTATCTGTTCCGGCGTCTGGACTCCATCATAGAAGCTTCTCTGATTTTAAAAGATATCTATCATGGAGAGAACCGTCTCTACAAGAATCCGGATACTACGCAATATCATCTGGTAATTACCAAATCAGACCATACGCCTGAACAGTTTAACAAGGTGTGCAATATTCTCTCTGAATATGGTTCAAACGGCAAGTATTCTGCTTCCCATGAAGCCTATATGAAAGAACATTTTACGCTTCTCATAGACGGCAGCGCACTGCAGCAGCTGTCACAGATCTAAGTCCCAAAAAGGGCTGACAGAAAAATATGCCCCGACGGTAAGACAGGCAGCATTGTTCGATTCACCTGATACAAACGCCTGCCATACGCCGGAGCTGCGTTTTCTGTCAGCCCTGCTACAATCTGCTGTCTTGCCCCCTGAATTTTTTCTCCATTATGCTCCAAGGAAATTATTCAGTCTTGCAACCAGTACATCTGGATCCATTCCATGAACCACCGCCGCTTCTTCCAGGCTCTCTGCCTGCGCAGAAGGACAGCCTATACAATGCATGCCTTCCCGCATGAGAATCGGAACGATATTCGGATCCATTTTCACCAGATCTGCAATGATCATATCTTTTGAAATCTTAGCCATTTCAGGTAACCTCCTATTGTATTTTCACCGTGCGGTTTTATTTTGCCGCATATGAGCATATTATAAGCCTATTCACTTGCAAAATCAAGGGAGTATGATATAATTTAACCAGTTCAGTCATGCCTGGGTTACTTTTCACACCCACGCCAACCGGCCGTCCGATGCTGGCAGATCATCCTGCCGGCAGTTTTCACGGCATGACAGGACCGTTAACAATTTCACAGGTGGAGGGATGTATATGGAGCAAAAGCGCTACATGATCTCTGACGCTGCGAAGATGGTGGATGTAGAGTCCCACGTCCTCAGATACTGGGAGGACGAGCTTGAACTGCCGATCGAACGCAACGAGATGGGTCATCGCTGCTATACAGAAGATAACATCCAGATGTTTCACCACATTAAGGATCTGAAGGAACAGGGCTTTCAGCTCAAAGCAATCAAGGCACTTGTACCGGAAATGGAACAGGGCAATGTACCGCCGGCAATCGTCCGCGAACCGGAACCGCCGGCCGACAGCAAAATGGAACAGTTTCAGATGATTCTTGGAAAAGTCGTTGCGCAGGCCATACGGGAAAATCAGCAGGAGATGGGTAAGGAGTTAAGCCATCAGGTGTCCACTCAGGTTGTAAAAGAAATGGATTACCTTTTCCGTCTGCAGGAAGAACGAGAAGAGACACATTACAAGAAGCTGGACGAGCTTATCCGCTCTTCGCAAAGCCAGAGAAAACTGCTGGCTCTTGGAAAAAAACGTGAGAAAAAAGTAAAAGCTCCCAAAGTTAAAGAAATAAAAATCAGGAAATCTGAGAATAAGGAACCAAAAGTTAAAGAAGAACGTAAAAAACCATGGTTTTTCGGCATACAACCGAAAAAAGACATAGTCCTTTAGGACTATGTCTTTTTTTACACATTATGTAGTAATACGAATTATTCTGCAGAAATTGCCTCATTCGGACATTCTGCCTCGCAGGTGCCGCACTCCAGGCAAGCATCAGCATCGATTACATACTTTCCATCAGCCTCAGAAATCGCATCTGCCGGACAGACTTCTGCACAGGAACCGCATCCTACGCAATCACCGGAAATTACATATGCCATGGTACAAAATCCTCCTTTATTATTTTTCGATACCCCTTTCAGGTTCTTCATATATTTTAATATAAATACGCATAATATGCAAGCGCAAATCGCTTCCAAGTCTAATTCTAAGGACTATTGGAACAACAGGCACCGCCCTGGAAAGCTCATGGCCGTCTGTCTCCCGAATCCTAAAAACGACTTATTTCAGACCGGTTCTCTGTCCATATCCGTAAACTTTGTAAGCTCAGGTATCCATAAAAGATTCACCGTTCCGATAGGACCATTTCTCTGTTTCGCAATGATAACTTCTGCCACCCTCTGTTCCGCCTCTGACAGATCGCGGTTGTAATAGCCTTCCCTGTAGAGAAACATCACCACATCCGCATCCTGCTCGATAGCTCCCGATTCTCTCAGATCCGAAAGCATGGGACGATGATCCGGCCTCTGCTCCACTGCACGGCTTAACTGAGACAATGCCACTACCGGGACATTCAGTTCACGTGCCAGAGCCTTTAATCCTCTCGAAATATCAGAAATCTCCTGCTGTCTGGAAGATGCATTACTGTTGCTGTCTCCGCTCATAAGCTGCAGATAATCAATAATCACAATCTGAATATCATGCTCCATCTTCAGCTTGCGGCATTTGGAACGCATAGCCGCCAGAGAAATACCCGGAGTATCATCAATAAAAAGTCTGGAACCGGCAATATTGGCAGAACCCTCCACCAGGTTCATCCATTCTTCATCATTTAAGCGTCCGGTACGTATTTTCTGAGCATCCACATGGGATTCCAGGGACAGCATACGGTTTACAAGCTGTTCCTTGGACATCTCCAGGCTGAAAACTGCCACCGGCTGCTCGCGTTTAAACGCCATATGCTGAGCCAGATTCAGCACAAACGCCGTTTTACCCATAGAAGGCCTGGCGGCAATCAGCACCAGATCAGACGGCTGAAGTCCTGACGTCTTGTAATCCAGATCCATAAACCCTGTCTCCAGGCCGGTCACCCTTCCTCTGGCTCTGGAGGCGGCATCAATCTTTTTCATAACATCAATGACCACCTGACGAATCGGAACAAATTCACTCCCTCCGCCTCTCTGAGCCAGTTCAAATACTCTCTTCTCTGCCTCAGCCAGCGTATCGCTAACTTTCTCAGAACCAGTATAGCAAATATTGGCAATTTCTTCATTCAGACGAATTAAACGTCTGGCAACTGCTTTTTCCGCCACAATCTGAGCGTAATATTTAATATTGGCTGAAGTAGGCGTCTGGTTCATCCAGCGCAGAATCACTTCAATACTGCCTGCCTCCTCCGGCACTCCCTTCTCTTTCAGGCTCGTATGGAGAAGAACTGGTTCCACCGGTTTCCCCTCATTATAAAGTTCAACCATTGTGTCATAGACAACGCCCATCTGCCGCTGATAGAAATCTTCGCCGGTTATGATTTCTGAAGCTGTCATAATCGCTTCATTGTCTATGAGCATGGCGCCAATAACAGAACTCTCCGCCTCCTCATCATGGGGCATCACACGTTTTATGAGCGCTTCATCCATTTCCAATCTGCTCCCGGCTATGCTTCCTGTACAATAATCTTCAGTTCCCCGGTCACTTTGGGATGAAGTTTGATCGGGACCATTGTTGTTCCCACTGATTTAATCGGGCTGGGAAGAACCATCTTTTTCTTGTCAATATCCAGATTCAGCTGATCTTTTGCCGCTTGTGCAATTTCTTTGGATGAGATAGAACCAAAAAGTTTACCGCCCTCGCCCGCTTTAATTTTTAATGTCACCTGGACTTTCTTCAGCTCTTCCGCGAAAGTTTTTGCCTCCTCCAGCCTCTGCGCCGCCAGTTTATCTTCGTGCGCCCTTTTCAGTTTCAGATCATTCATATTTTTAGGGGTCGCCTCAACCCCCAGTTTTTTCGCAAGAATAAAATTCCTTGCATAACCGTCGTTCACTTCCACGAGATCCCCTTTTTTACCAAGCGATTTCACATCTTCCAATAAAATTACTTTCATTCCAGTTCTCCTTCCTTCAACATATCATCCAGCGTCCGGCGTATGGTCTTCATAGCCTCTTCTATGGAACACTGAAGCTGCGCACCCGCTACATTCAGATGGCCGCCGCCGCCTATTTTCTCCATAATTACCTGCACATTCACTTCATCAATAGAACGGGCGCTCACATAAATTCTTCCGTTGTATTCTGTCAGAACAATCGAGGCCCGAACTCCGATAATATTCAAAAGCTCGTTGGCCGCCTGGGCGCCTACAATCGTCGGACTTTCCAGTCCCTTACCCGGACAGATGGAGAGCGCAAATCCTTTATATACTTCCGCATGTCGAACAGATTCCGCGCGCGCCTTATATTCTGTCATGTCATCCCGGAACATTTTTCTCACGCGCGTCACGTCTGCCCCGCACCTCCTTAAAAATGCCGCGGCTTCAAACGTACGCACTCCTGTCTTGGTCATAAAATTATTTGTATCGATGACAATGCCCCCGTACATGCAGTCCGCTTCACCGCTTTTCAGACGCACATTGTCCGCAAAATACTGCAGAATCTCTGCTACCATCTCACAGGCCGAGGAAGCGTTTGGTTCGATATAAGAAAGAACCGCCTGACTGATGGACTCATTTCCTCTTCTGTGATGATCAAAAACCACAACCGTAGGAGTCATCGATAAAATCTCTTCACACTCCGTGTAGCTGGGGCGATCCGTATCCACAACAACAACTGCCGTATTGCGGTCCACAACCTCCCGCGCCTGCCCGCTGTTGATCACAATGCCTGTCTCCGGGCTGTTAGCCGCATTAAATTCCTCCAACATCGGACGTACAGAAGTCGTCACCTCATTGACCACAATATAAGCTTTTTTATTCAAAGCCTTGGACGCACGGTAGATACCAACGGCCGCGCCAAAGGAATCCGCATCCGTAAGCCGGTGTCCCATTACTACAACTTTATCTTTTGCCGCTATAATCTCTCTTAAAGCCTGCGCCTTCACCCTGGCCTTTACCCTGGTGTTTTTTTCCACCTGCTGAGTCTTGCCGCCGTAATAAGTGATCTGTTCTTTCGTTTTTACGACTGCCTGATCTCCGCCTCTGGCCAGAGCCAGATCCATGGCGCTGCGGGCATATTCCATACAGTCCATATACGAAGCGCCGCAGGAGCCAATACTAATACTCAGCGTAATCGGCAGTTCATTTCCGATATTGACGGTCTTGATATCCTGCAGAAGATCAAATTTGTTTTCGCGAATCTGTGTCAGCGCCTTTTCTTTCATGACGACAAAAAAACGGTCCTTTTCCAGCTTCCTTACAATTCCGTCATAGGCATTAAAATATTTATTGATCTTACGCTCGATTAACGCCACCAGAAGGGAGGTTCTTACTTCCTCTACATCTTCCAGCGCCTCGTCGTAATTATCAATATAGACAAGACCTGCGGCCATGCGCTGTTCCTGATTCTCACGGATATAATGATTGATCTCCGTGACGTCAAACAGATACAGCGCAATCAGACTCCCTTCAAATTCCACAGTGCTGGTCAGGTGGCTGTTTTTCATATCCTCATCCATATGAATCAGCTTCATATCCGCACGGTAATCGGCTTCGCCATAACTGAATTCTATGGAAGTGTGATCCTGTTCGCCCGTCGGAAGCAATTTGCGTGAGAGCTCCGGAAAAACAGTGCTGATACTCCGGCTGTAATCCGGTCCTTTTCCTGTGACCTTCATAAACTGTCGGTTCATCCAGATGATCTTTCCTTCTTCTGTGAGAAGCGCATAGGGAAGAACCAGTTCTTTCAGCAGATTTTTCTGGATCTGACCGTAATGTGTGGCAAACGAAACCAGCTCTGTGTAGAGGACCGGCTGATTACTGACATACAAAATACCGGCAACTACCGCATAAATTGCCACAAAAACTGCCATGATGATACCCGCGTCATGGGATATAACATAGATCCACAGATTCATTCCGATCAATAAAAGTGTCAGATACAGAGGCCAGCGCACATAAAGACGCAGCTGACCGTTAAGTTTTACGTTCTTTTTCATATTGGGTTTCCTTGTTGTGCAGACTCCGCAGTGCAGCCCGGTTCGGCTTTGCCTCATTCACAGGCTATGCACTATACAGCCGATGGGACAACATTTCTCTGCGCACAGAAACCATGCTGATGTTGTCCGGTTAACTGCCCACTGCTCATTACCTACCTGAACATTATACCATCAACTTCCCTCACGGACAAGCGTAAATAAGAATCCTTCCCTGCGTTCGCACACACCTCTCCGGGAAGCATTTTTATATCTCAGAAACGTTTGGAACGCTTTCCCGCGATAGAACAAAGAATCCTGCTTCGCAGGATTCTCCGCCTGCGGCGGGTCGCTTCAGTGACATGATCCTCTTAAGCCGCAGTGCGATCCCCGAGGAGCGTTTTTGTATCATAGGACGCACTTTCCTATGATATAAAAAGAGCACCGCGCAGGCGGTGCCCAAAAAGTTGTTCTTATTCTGCAGTGTACGGCATGAGAGCCACATGTCTTGCTCTTTTAATTGCTACTGTGAGCGCTCTCTGATGCTTCGCACAGTTTCCGGTGATCCTTCTCGGAAGGATTTTTCCTCTCTCAGAAACATATCTTTTTAATTTATTTACATCTTTGTAATCGATCTCATTGTTCTCTTTGCCGCAGAATACGCAAACTTTTTTTCTTCTGCGTCCGCCTCTTCTCATCTTCGGAGCGTCGCCTTTTTCATTTTTGGTGTAAGCCATGATGATTCCTCCTTTTCACATTCCTGTATCAAATCCGATTGTTAATTAAAGGGCAATTCTTCATCAATTCCATCCGGAATATTCATAAAACCGTCTCCTGCAGCACCCATAGGACTTGGAGCAGGCGCCGGTGCGGACTGATATCCGCCTCCCATGCCGCCGCGGGCCGCGTCATTTGCTGATTTGCTCTCTGCAAACTCGATCTCATCAAGCACTACTTCCGTCGTATAGACTTTCTGTCCATCGCGGTTTGTATAGCTTCCGGTTTCAATCCTGCCGGATGCAGCCACCTTGATTCCCTGACGCAGGAACCGCTCTGCAAATTCTGCACTTTTCCCAAATGCCTTGCAGGTAATAAAATCCGCGGTCTGTTCTCCGTCTCTTC
Organism: uncultured Lachnospiraceae bacterium; assembly: GCA_951802115.1. Taxonomy (GTDB): domain Bacteria; phylum Bacillota; class Clostridia; order Lachnospirales; family Lachnospiraceae; genus Hominiventricola. The sequence goes on from CATOPL010000005.1 coordinate 140,719, forward strand.
TGCCAAATCTGCGATCTACCGCCAGGGTAAACCTTGCAATCGCCAGCGCATTTTCTCCGTTGGAATAACGAATCTCCGGATCTCTGGTCAGACGTCCCATCAAAACTACTCTATTCATTAACAATCACCTCTAAATCTGCTTTCCTTATGCATCTTTGCGAACGCACAGATAACGGATGACATTGTCCAGAATACGCACACGTTTCTCAACTTCTGCCGGGCAGGCAGCCGGTGCATCAAACTGAATGAAATAATAGAATCCTTCTCTCATCTTCTGGATCTCATATGCGAGCCTCTTCTTGCCGCCGTCTTCCACTTCTGTCACCACACCGCCGAAACGAGTAATGATCTCTTTTGCTTTCTCTACAGCAGCTGCTCTCTCGTCATCTTCGATTTTTGCACTCACAATCAATACCAGTTCATATTTGTTCATGCTTTTTACCTCCTTTTGGTCTCTGGCGCATATTCATCCATATGCGCAAGGAATACTCCGTACGCGGAGCCATAATATATCACAAGATAGAACTATATCACAATTTCCCTTTATTTTCAAGCTTTTTTTCGCAGGCCGCGGGTGTTTTTTTCCACCAATTTCCGGGGTACCATAACCTGATGCCCGCATCCTTCGCATTTCAGCCGAAAATCAGCTCCAACCCTCAGGATTTCCCATTCCTGGCTCCCGCAGGGATGAGGTTTTTTTAACTTTACAATATCGCCTATCTGATAATCCATCCTTTACTCCTGTCATATTTTAAAAATTTATTCCCGCTATCCGTACGCCCCGTTTTATGGTATGCTTCCCGGACTCATTTGACGCGGGGCCGCGGCGGCGCGTTCATTCGGATCAAATACCCCGCAAAGTGAAGCGTGCAGATGGCGGTAGTAAATGTTCAGACACGCTCTGGTATACGCTCCGGAAAATGCCGGATTTTTTATAACTGGCTGAAAATCTCTCCAATACTTCCCTGAAGAAGCAGATCCGCTCTTGCGTCCACAGGTGTGACAGACTTGTTGATCAGTACCAGCTTATGTCCGTTATAATAATCGATCAGACCTGCTGCCGGATAAACCGTCAGAGATGTTCCGCCGATAATCAGAACATCCGCGTTGCTGATCGCCCTGACCGCCCCCTGCATAGTCGCCGTATCCAGCCCTTCTTCATAAAGAACCACGTCGGGTTTAATCTGCCCGCCGCATTTTTCGCAGACCGGTATCCCGGCAGAATTCAAAATATATTGTGCATCATAAGAGGCACGGCATGTTTCACAGTAATTCCGGTGCACAGATCCATGAAGCTCATAAACTTTTCTGCTCCCGGCCGCCTGATGGAGCCCGTCAATATTCTGCGTCACCACTGCACGCAGTTTTCCTTCCTGCTCCCACTGTGCAAGCTTATTGTGCGCAGCATTGGGCTTTGCATCCAGCGCCAGCATTTTAGCCCGGTAAAAACGATAAAATTCTTCTGTCTTTTTTCTGTAAAATGTATGACTTAAAATCGTCTCCGGCGGATAGTCGTACTGCTGATGATACAGCCCGTCCACACTTCGAAAATCCGGGATTCCGCTTTCTGTAGAGACGCCTGCGCCTCCGAAAAATACGATATTGTCGCTCTCATTCACCCATTGTTTTAATGTTTCCAATTCTTTTGACATATTCCTGACCTCTCTTAGCAGCTGGCTGTATTCTGTTTTCTGTTACCCGGACAGAGCAGAATCATGGCTGCAAAGATTCGATAGCCGGACTCATCTTCCATTCTGAATGCTCTCCCTTTACACAGACAGCCGCCGTATAGTCCTTCTCTTCAAAATTCAGCAGCCGGCATGTATACACAGCTCCTCCATCTCTTCGAATGATTTCCGGCTCCGATCTTTCCATCCTGATATAAAAGCTCTCCAGTGAAGTTCCAAAACCTGTACCCAGCGCTTTCAGAAAGCTTTCCTTTATCGCCCAGTAACTGTAAAAAAGCTGCTTCTGCCGCTCTCCGGGAGTCTGATCGTAGCAGATCTGCTCCTCCGGCTGCAAAACCCTGCGAACCAGTGCACGCTTCGGCTCCTTGCAGGTGTTCTGCAGATCAATTCCGACTTCCTGATCAGACAGCGCACAGATCACGAAGGTGCCGGAATGAGACCAGTTCACATATATTCCCGGCGTCTCATCAAGATATGGTTTTCCGTACCGGTTCCTTGTGTAGACTGCCGGCAGAGACGTCGGCGCCCCCATTCTTTTCAGGCTTTGATTTAACAGCACTTCCGCTCCCAGAAAAAGCTGTCTGTCTCTCTCCCGGCGCAGCTTTAGGGCCTCATTTTTCCGCTCTTCTGACAGGCAGCCTCTCCACTGCTCTGTCGTGAAGTCCTCTCCTGTCACATTCATCGCAAAAATTCGCAGCATCATGGCTTTACTATATCAAAAAAGAAAAAAAATTTCCAGTAAAAGACTCCATTTTTAAAGAACTCTTACTTATTTCCCTGTCAGGCGATCCCCATAATTTTTACATAATCTTCTGTTTTATCCCGCATAATATGAAAACCCTTTTCCAGGTCTTCCAGTGAATACCTGTGCGTGATCATCTCTGCGGGCGCAATCCTTTTCTTTGCCAGACGCTCCAGCACATAATTCCAGTCATCCTCCGGTTCATGGAGAAAAGCAGAATTCCATGTTCCAGTCACCGTCAGCTGATTTCTTAAAATCTTCCAGTATATATCCCTTGAAAGTCCCATATCCGAAAATGGATTTCCCACCAGCATAACTTTTCCCAGAGGAGCCGTACTGTTAATTGCCAGTGTATAAGTCCGTTCCCTTCCTACGCACTCAAAAAACACATCTGTTCCTTCCCCGTCTGTGTGTTCCTTTATCCATTCAAAAGCATCCTGTTTGCGGCTGTCACAGTATGCGTCATCCAAAAGTCCCAGTTTTCTGACCGTCTGCTTCTGGAAATCCTTGTTACCGATTGTCAGTATATTCCGTATTCCCGCCTCCTGAAGAAACATTGTCACAAACAGCCCGATGGTTCCAAGACCGCACACAGTCACAATATCCGTCTTCTGCGGCTGTATTCGCCTGACTGCATGAACCGCCACAGACATGGGTTCTAGCATGGCGGCTTCTTCAAAAGAGACCTCTTTTGGCAGACTGATCAGATTTCTGACCGGAACCGTTACATATTCTGCAAAGGCGCCGTCTCTTCTCGAACCCGTATAACTGTAATTCCGGCACATTTCATAGAGCTTCTTCTCACAGGAGATACAGGAGCCGCACGGAATCAGCGGAAAAACGCCTACTCTGCGACCCAGCCAGTCTGTGCTTACGCCTTCTCCCACATCTACAACAACCCCGGAAAACTCATGTCCCGGAATCAGCGGATGGGAATAAGCGCCGTTCTGATACAGTCTCGGAATATCCGAACCGCAGATACCTGCCGCCTTTACCTGAATACATACTTCCTGTTTTCCCGGCAGCGGATCTTTCACAGTCTCATAACGCAGATCGCCGATTCCATGCAGCACCCATGCTTTCATCCGCTATTTCCTCCTTTTACAATTCCCTGAAAACGCAGAAAATCTGCTTTGGTTGTAATTTTAAAATTTCTCTCATCTCCCGGAATCATGACAATATCCATCCCGTCCAGAACTGCCGGTTCGGTAGAACCATTGATCTTCCGGATCTGATCCGGATAAAGTTTTCTGTTGGCCTCATAGTAGCGTCCAATCCGGAAAACTTCCGGCGCCTGTCCGGCATAAACAGTACTGCGGTCTAAAAGCGCGGATACACTTTTCCCTCCGTCCAGACTGGTATATACCGTATCCTTCATAGGCAGCACCGGCATCAGTCCATCACGTCCGATTACTTTGGAAAGGCATTCTGTTATCTGTCCGGCTGACAGAAGCGGTCTTGCCGCATCATGAATGAACACATATCCGCTGTCCTCTGCATATTCCCTGATGTCTCTTAACCCATGAAAGATCGAAAGCTGCCTGTTTTCTCCAGGCATGGAAAAACCTCTGAATTTTTTCTCCTTATCTTCACTTTTCAGCCATTCCAGGATTCTTTCCTGCCAGAAATCGTCCGCCACGATCTGCAGTGCATCCACCAGAGGATGAACAGACAGCGTTTCTATGCAATAAGAAATGACCGGTCTGCCTCCTGCCTCCAGATACTGTTTGGGGATATCTGTTCCCATGCGCAGCCCTGTCCCGCCGGATAAAAGCAATGCCACATTCATTGTCGTCCTCCCTTAAAACCGCAATTCCCGTATTGCCTGCAACGTTTCTCCATACGGCTTTCCTCTGCCAAACAGCAGCGTAGTGCCAAGAACAAAACCTTTTACCCCTTTAGGCGCAAACTCCAGAATTTTATCTGCACTGCAGGCGCCGTCCCAGTAGATTTCAAAGTCCATATCTTCTTTCATCGACAAAAGCTTGGTAATCTTTTTTCCTACGTAAGGCAAATACATCTGTCCTGCATTCCCGGGGTTTACCGACATAACAAGGACCTTTTTAACAATACGCAGCATCTCCATTACCATCTCCACCGAGGTCCCGGGATTGACGGCAATGCCGGGGATCATCCCTGCATTAATAATACTCTGAAGCGTGGTGGACGGATGATATTCCGCCTCCGGATGGATATAGACCGTATCCCCCTCACGCAGACTGTTCAAAAACAGATCAATACGGTTATTGGGATGTTCGATCATCAGATGCACGTCCAGCGGTTTCGAAGCCGCTCCGGCTATATATCGTAAGTCATTCAAAGACATGGCAAAATTCGAAACATAACGCCCGTCCATAATATCAATATGAAAAGAATCGATACCACCCGCCTCCAGCTCCTTTACTTCTCTCTCCAGATTGCCGTAATCGGCGCACATCATAGAAGCCATTAATTGAAAGTCCATGTATGTATTTTCTCCTTTCTAAGTTTCCATTTATTATGTGAATTTAAAAAATATTTCAGAATCTGCCAATATACTGCGTCAGGGACCATTGTTCTTTAAATACGCACCCCCGGACGCGTATTTTGCTCCCTCAGTACCGCTTCATCCCTGTAATGAGAAGAGACCTGTGTAATTTGTGCTAATCAGATCAAATCTGAAATATCCGTCATCCGGTTAAAAAATGGATCCTCCACAACAAGAGCCAGAAAATCCCTCTCCTGAATTGAAAGGTGATGAATCAATATAAGAAACAGTTCATCCAGCCTTCTGTCAATCTTCGGCTCAATATCCCGGCAAAGTTTCCTGTAGGCTTTAAAATAATTCCATATCCCTTCCTGCACCTGTCGGATGCACGCAATATCCTTCTCCGACCTACCCTCAACACTGTAGCGGGGCCTTCCCTTTTCATCAAACTCCATCAATGACGGATCCGGAGAAGTAAGTATTGTTTCCAGGATATAATAATTGTCATAAATTACACTGTCTGCTGTTTCCTCCGATTCGTAAAATGATACAATATCAAGTTTCCTGTCCTGCATATATTCTTTTTCCAGCTGGAGGAAATAAAAACCGGTCATATGCTTTTCTGTCAAACGCTCAAGAAACATCTGACTGGTACCCTTTGCTACAAAATCGAAAAAAGCCGTCCTCCCTTCCTTGATATCCAGTCCGTCTATATATCGCTTATAATGTATTCTGTTTTCAGCTGCCCGTTTCAGTATTTCCTCTGTATAGTCTTCCAGTTGGTTTCCCCCGTCCATAACAATCCCAAACCGTTCTTTTAACTGTTCCTGTATGGAACCGCTGAACTTCATACTGTCTACATAACGAATGTCATCTGCAGACTGAACACCTGCGCGGACCGCAGCTGTTCTTGAAATCAAAAAATAGACAGACGCGTTTTCTCCCGCAAGATCATCATACAGTTTTTGAATCAAAAAACCATCCCGCGCCCCAAACCACACATTTGGTATCTGTTTTTTCCGGATCTCTCCATAAAACCAGAAAACAAAATCGCTGATCAACGGAGCCAGAAAAAGATACCCGATATCCGATGGATTCCTGACACAGATTCTCCGGTCTTCCGATTCAAACTGGAAAGGACTGTTAAACAGTTTTGATATAAACAATCCGGTCTTGATCCGGCTTTCCATCCCTTCCAACCGATCTGCAAGCCCAAGATATCCGACCATCTCCAGCAGATCCATTCCGCTGTAAATCCGGCAGGCTGCGACGCCGTTTTTCCGTGCATACTCTACATCTGCCACCTCGTCATCCCCTATATGGATACAGGATTCTGCAGGCACTTGTTCTTTCAGACATGAAAACAGTTGCTGTGTCTTTCCGGTTCCATGTTCACAGGAGAGAAACAGATCCCTGCAGCAGGAAATTCTGCACTTTTTCAGCAGCAGTTCAACCTGCTTCCTGTTATACCAGGTGTCTGAAGTAATATATATTTTTTTACCGGCTCTGTCAATCCGGCGAACCACTTCACACATCTCCTCCCGGGGAATCAGACAGTTATAATCTGTCTCCCATTCCAGCTCCGCAAGCTCCTGCGGAGAAATATCCTGTATATGATACGTCTCTGCCATACAGATATAGATATCTGTAAGCGTTGGTGCAGATGTTCTCGACAGACGTTTCTCACTTTCCAGTCTCTTTTCTGAAAAGTCTTTAATAAAAATTCCTTTTGTTTGCAGACAGCAGTCAACCAGATCAAAGATATCTGTTGGAAAAAGCACCTGCCGCATGATCAGTGTATCAAACAGATCAAAACTCACTGCTTCCATACTTTCCACTGCCTGAAAAAGCTGCGCTATACTGATCCCCTGAACTCCTTTGAAATCATAAACAGCCCTTTGAAAGCTGCAGAGGTCTCTGCCTCTTATATCCATCAGTGCAATTCCATGCTCCATGCACAGACCGCGGATCCTTTTGGCAATGGCACGGCAGGAACCAGGTCTTGCCACTACCAGAATCAGCTGCACTTTTTCCTCCACCGCCTTCTGCACAGAAATAATGGATTGACCGTACATAGTTCCATTCTCTCTGTAACTGTCCAGAAGACCCGCAACCTGGAATCTTCGTTCCAGTTCCGGCAATATTTTCTCTGTCTCTGCTCCCAGTCCATAGACCGCAATTCTGCTGTTTTTGTACTTCCGAAATACCTCCGGCAGATCTGGCATGCCTTTCCTCCCTTTATCTCACCCAGCTGATTGCTGATACTGCATTGCATTAATTTTCAAAAGCTTTTTCAACAAGATCCAGAAAGCATGTTTCAAACACATTCATGGCAAAATATTTCTCGTATATCTTTCTTGACCGTCCACCGATTTCCTGAAGCTTTTCCCTGTGTTCAATACACCAGAGAAGCCTTTCTGCCAGCTGTTCTGCGTTGCCGCTTTCAAAAAGGAAGCCGTCTGTTCCGTTCCGGATATATGACGATGTTCCGGCCGCATCCGAAACGATACAGGGAACGCTGTTCATCATGGCTTCTGCCGCCACGGTCGGCATCGGATCCTCTCTCGAGGGGCAAACCAGTACATCCGAGCAGCGCAGGCTGTCCATAATTTTCTGACGGTCCATGACACCGGCGATCCGGACCTCCGGCATCGCTTTTGTTTCCTGCCGCAGCTGCTGCGCCATAGCGGAACGATCCTGACCGATAAAACAGAACTCTGATTTCTCCTGTGCTTTCTTCGGAAGCTGCTTTATGGCCTTTATCAGAATATCCTGTCCCTTTCTCTTTTCTATATACCCTATGGTTACAAAGCGTACCTTATCAGACTTCCCGGAATACACCATACCTGTTGGTGTTCGCAGTTCTTCATCTTCTACGCCATACAACAGATCTTTTACCGGCAAATCCGGAAGATACACCTGCATGGCTTCTCTGGGAACCGGTCCTACAGAAACCGGATAAAGATTCCTCCTGTCAAGGTTTAAAAGCAAATTCCGATTGACTCCTTCATAGAAAAAAGCCGAGTCATGCAGCCACCAGATTACCGGTATTCCAGTGTCCCGATCCGAGAGAAATACATGAAAATGAATGGTATTGCAGACAAGAAGAGAAAAAGAACCTGCCCACTTTGTCTCACTCATGGTAGCAATCTGGAGATTGTTATCAATGATCACCGGAATGTTCTCAGACAGCAGCAACTCCCGCAGAGGTCCATCCAGCATGGAAGCATATACAACCTCAAAACCATACTTTTTAAGTATTCTGGCTCCATGATACAGTGCAATAGCAGGTCCGCCAAGTGTCAGGTCCTGCGACAGCAGCAGCACTTTTCTTTTCAATGGAACAGGGGATTGTATAATCTCTTCGGCTTTTTTGTAATACCGGACCGGTTTCCTGAGCTTCTCCCTGCCCAGAAGTCTGTGCAAATCAAAAAAATGATAGATCTTCTCTTCAGGTACACCCAGCGTTTCCAGCTGCTGTCTCATCTCTTTTACATAGAAACTGAGCATCACAACTGCATCAAAAGGCAAGCGGACTCCCTCCTGCGGCGTAAGCACCGGGATCCCATCCACACAGCAGTTCTGCTTTGCGGGAGAATTGTCCAGAAGAGCCAGAACGTTTTTCTTTGGAAACCATTTCTTATAACGTTCATAGTAATCCCCGGTTCCGAAGAGTATATATTTCATTTCTTTCATATTATCCCTCTGTCAAAGCATATAACACCGTGTCATACCAGGAAAATGAATAATGGCGCAGATAAAATCTGTATCCGGGATTATACGCATGAATCAGTGACGGTATGGCCCACAGATCTTCTTTTTTATGATAAATACTGACTGCAAGTCTTGGACTTTGTTGCTGAATCATGCGTTTTGCTCCTTTTAGTACTTCCAGCTCAGCGCCTTCAACGTCCAGTTTGATATAAGTTACCTTCTGATCCAGCAGAAGATGGTCAATCGTGTCCGCTTCCACACAGACATTGCCCCCCACGCCAATTTCTTCAGACACCGAAGACGAAAAACCTCCGCTTCCCGACAATGACAAGGTTTTCTTTTCTGACCACAGAGCTTTAGGTATAATCTGATAATTTTCAAAACCGTACAGGTTTTTTCGAACAGACGCTATATTGTTTTTATCCATTTCAAAGCAGTAAGCGTATCCATTTCCCTTTGTCCACCTGAAAAAAGTCTTGGTGGTAAATCCGTCGAAACAGCCACCATCCACAAAAACCTCTTTTTCACCAACCGGAAGCAGCTTTTCCAAGTCAAAATATGCGCCGCCTTCTGTAAGCAGATGAATCACATCGCCTGCCCGAATGATTCTGTCCTCCGGGATTCCTGCCCGCAGCAGCTGTCTGTGCATACTGACAAGATGCTTATAAGAAGAGACAGCTACAAACTCCATCTGATATTCTTTTATAAATTCCTCAAAACTGATAATCGGAATCGGAAAGTGCTTTCCCTGCGGACTGGTGTCGATGCAGGCCTTCCAGTTCACAACGTCATGCGTCTCTTCCCACAAAATCTTTCCCCAGATTCCGGCTCCGAAGATCAATAACGGACCCTGCACTGACTTTTTTTCCAGATCTTTTCGGAATTCTATCCACTCCCGACGGTTCCTCACTGTAAAGTCCACCATTTCCTGCAGAAAAGATTCATCACCTGTAAGACTGTAGTTTTTTCTGCTTTGATAGATTCTCCTGGACTGTTCATCTCCGAGAAGATTATATAGATCCATGTTGGGTCCTCTTCCTTCTAACAACTGCTCTCCGTAGAAAAAGAATAACCTCTTTGTTTTTTCTCCACAACTACCATGGAGTCATAATAATGACAGGCTTTTACAATTTCTGCAACAGCTGGTATATTCTTTTTTTCTTCCAGATTAACAAACTGACTGTTTACATAATCCACAAAATTTTTACTGTACTCAATAAATGTGCCGCTTTGCCTGTATCCCCCTCCATATCTGGCAGAATACGAACTGTGACAGTCCTCGCAAATATATACGCCTCCGTCATTTAACCGCGGAAACAATGTTTCAAATGTTATAATCTGATGATCCATCATGTGACTTCCATCATCCAGTACAATATCAAACGGCCCCCACTCAGCCTCTACCTGACTTAGAAAATCGCTGTCTCCCTGAGAGCCTATACAAACATGTACATTTTCTTCTTCAAAAGCCTTACAGTTTTCTTCGATATCGATTCCCACAATAATTGCCTGCTTACCAAAATAATCCTTCCACATCTGCAAGGAACCGCCTTTGCAAACACCTATTTCAAGTATTTTTACATCACTGCCTATATATTTTTGAAAAAAAGTATGATAAATATCAAAATAATGCCACCATTTACTGACAATTCTATGGCTGTGTTTAAAATAAAACTCTTCCAGCCTGTTTTGAGGCAGAATTTTATCCGGCACCAACTCACCGATTTCATAGCACCTGTTATAATCGCAATCCAGACGGACACTTCCAAGATTGGAATCTGCCGGAACGATCAGATCCATAAAATTGAGAATTTTATCGGAATGAATGCCATACTCCTGCACCAGCTGTTCTTTTATCTGGTGAAAAGTATATGGTGTAACGACAATCCGGTTCCACTCTCTGCTGCTTATCACATTTGGAGATTCTACGGTATATACCTGTTCAAACTTATCCCCCCATTTCGCAGCATTATTGTCTACAACACCCACAATCTCCAACCATTTTGCAACTGGACTGTACCGCAAAAATCTTTTCGCATTTTCTCCCGCGCCAAACAACACGATTTTCATCCGATTTTTATGGATATTTTCCATCTGTCTTATCCTCCCTGACATTCATATAATGTGATTGTTTTATAATATTATTTATATATTCTCTTCCGCTCATACCGCTCAGAACGATATCAAGATTCGTTTCTCATCATCGCATCTATAATCTCTTCCAGGCTGAAAATGCGAAAAGCATGACGACTTTGAAGTTCTTCAGAAATAGAAACATTATCATACGCTGTTATAACAACGGCATCCGTTTCCGGAAATGCTTCTTCTGGATGATATACTTTGAAATCACTTCCAAACTGTCCCGCATATCTGTCTATACCAAAAAGAACATTCAAATCTTCTTTCCTGAGCTGAATCAACAAATGTTTTCCCAAAGCCGCCATTCCATAAATTGCAATATTTTCAATTCCCTTTTCTTTGAAAAAAGCAGAGAAATCGCATCTTTCTTCCTGCTCCAGAAATAACCATTTATCCAGCAAATTAAATAATTGTTTAAATTTTTTTACATTATAATTCAGTTGATCCAGTTCTTTTTTTATAATCCCGTTATCATTTCTTTCCACAAAATGCTGATGGACTTTCTCCATATTCATCTTAGCATTCTTGACTGCTTCAAGGTATCCATAGCCACAGGTTTCATCAGGTTCCAGATACATTCCTTCCCCCCATTCATTCCATGCGTTAATAAATACAAATTCATTATTATATTGAATACTTTTATTAAGTAAGTCTGATAAGAACTGCTGAAACAAACAAGGGGAGTCATGAATCAGGCATTCTCCCATCCTTCCTCTTCGCGGCGTATCATCGTATCCGGAAACCGCACAAAAATAAGTTTTACAGCCAAAAACAGGAGGTGTATTAAGAATGTTCTCCCAAATATCTCCATATTCATAACATCTTACCCCGTGATTGATTGTGGAACCGCCATCTTCATTCACCTTATTCATACTGTTTCTTGGCTCATAAATAATAGCCGCATCAAGACAGTCGTTAGCAGTATTTAAATGAGCTCCTATCAAATAAAGATCCGGAAATCCAGCGTTCTTCGCCAGTCTTCTCCAACATTCCGTCATTTCCCATAGATATTTCATATCTTCCGGACTGTAAAAAATAAATATAGGTTTTCCATCTATCTTGATATATCGGTCATCTTCAAAAAACGGTAGGAGGTATTCAAAATGTTTTACCCAGTCATCATAGATACCATAAGATTGTTCTACAAGGACGCCTCTGTCTCCATCTGCTTCCGAACTTTCATATTTTTCCGCCCACACGTTGCCGCTGATTCTGCTCCAGGATCGAATCCAGGATTCACTGGCCCAGTTAAAACAAAACGGCATATGAATATCTTTCCATTTAAGAAGATTTTCTGCCGGAAGCTCCAACTCCAGTTTCCCGTTTTTAAAATAATAATGGTAAAAACAAAATCCATCAATGCCATACTGTTGTGCTAATTGTGCCTGTCTTACCATTGTTTCTTTCTGACTTAAATCATAATAATGATGGTCAAGCGGAACCCGAGGTTCCTGATGTTGCGGAAAATATGACTCTGCGGTCCTTACCGGCTGCCAGTCTGTAAATCCTTTTCCCCACCATCGATTATTATCCGGCGTCTCATGAAACTGAGGCAAATATATTGCCAGTACTTTGGGTCCCGTAACTTCATTCATTTTTTTTCACCACTGCATATACAATTAATGGATAACATTTATCCTCAAACATAAAATCTTCTTGCTTCAAATCTTCACAGCATACTCCACTGATATGCGCTGTCACGGTCTTTGCATTACCAGAACTCCCGCTCTCTATTACCTCAAGCTCGTGTTCTGTTTCAAACATTCTCACCAGAGACGCCACATTAAAGTTAAAATAACATCCATAGTCCTCCATACATCTTCTGGAATTTTGTGAAATTCCGGAACATGTAATCAATGCCGTGCCGCCTTTTTTCAGAAGACGACCAATCTGATGTGCTGCATTTTTCAAATCAAAAATATACATCAATGTCTGTGTCAAAATAACGCAGTCTGCAATCTCTTCCTGAATACCCTCTCCGGTTTCCAGATTGCCATTAAATGTTACTCTGCTGTCTCTGGAATTCACATCCATGATAATAGAGCGATGTACTCTGTCCCGTCCAAACTGTTTTGTATAACTATTGTCTTCTATCTCCAGGACATCACCATATATATACGCTTCATGTTCATGCAAAAACTTTTCAATATAATATCGGTCAATCGGGGTCCCCCGTTCAGTCCCAAACTGCCTGCTTACAGGTTCTGTATCCATTTTTGCAACCGCCTGAATCAGAGGATAATAATCCCGATAAACTTCTCTTAAAAAATCTCTCCATGTTTTTTCATCTGTAATTTCAACATTTTCACCATTCTTTTTTTTACAAATAAAATACTCTTTTTCAAATTCTATCTTTTCAACCATATTGCACAGTTCCGCATCATTTTCAAAATACGGTTTCTCCATATATGGAAACACGATTCTTTCCGGCTTAATTCCCATATGTATTAGCTGTTTCCACATACTGATAAAATGAACAGACATAAGAAGAACCGGAGTCTTTTCATCGATGTTTTGATCCATCGGGTTCAAGATTTTGATAGCTGTATTCTCATAAAACATACTGGAACCAGGTGTTACCTTGTTATCAAGAAAATATTTGATATGATAGTTTTTTTCTATCTGATTTTTTTTATGCTGAAAATATGCACCTGTTCCAAATACAATAATATCCTTCATCCTGACCTCCATCATCTGTCAATCTTCATTCATCTCCAGCAATTTTCTAAAAGAAATTACATTATGAAAATCCATCTGTAAAAGCTCTGCTTCTATGTCATCAAAATAGTAAACTGCTGTCACAACTACAGCATCGACCCTGGGAAGACCTTTTTGAGGAACATAAACCGGAAGATCTTCCCTCTCGGTCTGTTTCACTTTTTTATCCAGTATATACTCTACTTGTATGTCTGTATTCAAAAGTTCTTTGCACAATAACTTCCCCAATTCCGCATAACCATACACTGCTATTCTTTGATATCCACATCTTTTTAAAAACTGCACTGTACTTTTACCGCTAATTTCCAGTTCCATCCATCGGGTCAGGACCCAGTAAAATAATGTGCTTTTCTGCAATTTCTGTTCTATCTCTATAGAAGCATCTTCTAAATATGTTTCATCGGCAACATATGTATATGCTTCCACATATCGCCCCGGCATCCTGTTCTGAATCGCACGGTACTCCGCCATGCACCTTGCCAGCTGATCATATGGCAGATTTTTCAGCTGAGAATTATGATATTGTATCAGTTTTTTCTTACTTTCCATGACATCTGTAATGTCTAAAATATGTGTAACAACACGTAATGGAGAATGCACTTCATACAAATACACTTCCACAGTCTGAAGGTTTTGTTTTCGAAGGGCATAAAATACACTGATACATGCCGCTGTATGATCGGCATGTCCGTCATGAATACCTGTCACAAATATTTTTGTAAATGCAGAAAGATCCATATGATTCAAACAGTCTGTATGTTTCATCAATGTTCCATCTTCATAACCAAGCATCCGATAATCTTTTATCCCTGCAGCTTCCATCTCTCCGGCAAGTTCCGCTTCCCGAACAGCCTTCACAAGCTCGGGCCTTTCATCTCCCTGTCCCTGCCTTCCATCCGTCAGCACAAGCACTTTACAAATATGGGGATAGTTTGCAAGAATTCCCCCTGCCCCTATACATTCATCATCCGGATGCGGTGCAACAACCAAAATCCTGTCATTTTCCTTTATATCAAGTATCAGCAAATCAACTGCCCCTTTATAATTCAAAGCTTGATTTTTCCGGTAATATTTCTTCCAACGCCTGGTTAATTTTCTGTTTTATCAGCGCAAATTTATCCACATTCATTTCGTTCAAACTGATAACAGGATAGGCACATGTTCTGACAGCCTCCGCCGCCTCTTCATAATTATCCATATCCACCAAAAACATCTTTCCCTTATATTTATGCGGAACAAAATTCCCGGAACAAATCTGCCAGATTGTAATCAGTCGTTGTGTTACGTCTGAATAAGAACGAAAACGATTTCTTGATGCTCTGTCAAGGACCTCCGGCTCTTTTTCCCATATTTCTTTCAGTACAGACTTTTTCATGGGCATCGCTTCATGAGGATAAACAAACGATTCAAAATGATGCCAGAATTTAAGATTAATATTCTGCTCCAGTCTGTTTCCATACACCGGATGAAACCACTTGTCATAATTTTCAGCTACAACTGTCTGCTTATTAAAATGCTTATTAATAAGCACCATATTATTCATACAGGCATAGTTCATCTGTAAATCCATTCCTTTGTCTGCTTTCAGAATAAAATGGGTCTCCACCGCTTCCTCACATGGAAGATTGTCTTTAAAATAGTATTCTTCCATAACAGGCTGCACTGGAAACAAATCATCGTTGAAAAGTATAAAATTTTCTCCCAGCTCTTTAATACGATGATAATTCATTTCAATGACATTGGAATTAAAAGTAGGCAGATATTCCGGCGGTATATAATCTTCATGTCTGACAATAACCAGTTTTTCACACGAGGTATCCAGCCATTTCGGAATATGCCCCCAGGTAACCAAAAACACTCTATGAATCCAGGGCATATTTTTTTCAATCCCCCGAAACACATATTGCAGATTATCCCATGATTCATAACGCACATCGGAAACCTTATGTTCTATATCATATTTATCTTTTTCTGCCCTCCATTTGTGATCATTCCCATCCACCCATGGAAGTATTAAATCTATTGGTTGGTTTTTCATAGCCAGCTTCTTTCTTTAGATATGTTCTTTTCCACACGTAAATACCACAAATTTTTAATTCTAACATTTACTGCATTTTTTATCAAATACAAGAAAAAAATCGTCCATACCATAGTTTTCCAAAGTACCCATCATTTCTTCCTGAAGCGGATAATACGTGGTAAGGATAATCCCACATTTTTTTGTTTTTATATCGTCCAAACTATATATTTTAATACCTTCTATACTATCTTTACAATTTGTATCATCTGTTACCACAAATCCATTCGGTTCAATTTTATTTTCACGCAACAATTTTAAAACAGCAAGTCCGCATTTTCCTGCGCCATACAAAAAAAATATACGATGCGCTTTAGCATAATTTAAAATAGCTTTTGTTTGTATATGCAGCATACGTATTTGATTAATATTATCCACTCCCATACGTTCAGAAAGTTCAGAAAACATCATCCTTACATTATCCTGTAGAAAAAGCAGCTGCCATGCTGCATATTTCTCTGTCATAACTGTACCCGCCTCATACCCGGCATCCTGTGCAATATAACTAAAAATGCGTTCAACTGCATGACTGATTGTAGAATCAAGCGGCATCGGTTCAGGGGAAAAATCCTCATATTTCCATCCTATATTGAACAGCTTTATCAGTACCTCTTTCCTTGCCCAAAAAACACTTCCAAGTGCAATCGGCGGTTTTTCTTTTCTAATATCTGCTGTCAAATACATTTTATCTGCTAATTTCCGACAATTATTATAATTTTCATCCCAGGAATAATGAAACCATTCCATTTTATTTTCACCAATTGGTTCCGGAGGAAAAAGTATACCCAATTCCGGACAAGTTTCAAATATATTTAATACATTATATACATAATGAGAACTGGCAATCATATTCCCCCACAAATTTTCATTCCACTTATCTACATCTGTCTTATCCCTTGGCCCATGTTCCTTTTTATCATGAATAAAACATATTGTCTTATATTTATCCAAATAAGGTTGAAACGCAACCAATAAAGCGCTCACATCCCTCCCTCGATTTTCTTTATTTAAATATATAATATTTTTATTCTTATTATTTAAGTATTTTTTTGCCTCCAATAAAGTTTCTTCTTTCGATGAAAAAATGTATAAAACAATATCTTCTGGCAGACGATCTAAATATTGACAATAACATTTTACCTTTTCTGTATAAAACAGATTAACAACAACTGCGGCTGACTGTAATTTTTTATGTGACGGAACAGTCAGGGAATGTTCCGTGGAAAGCACAAATTGCAACTGCTTCTCTTTTCTGATATCATATACATTTTTCACAAAACTATCTCCACCCAAATTATAATGAACCCAAATGTTCCTTTACCAATAACCATCGATTTCTGTTAATATCCAGATCACAAATATCCGGCTGAAACCGATTTCTCCAACATATATAAGGAAAACTTAGTTGATCACGGAATGAATAATTTTTTATTTCACTCTCCCATTCACTCATAATTTTTTTAACTATATCATCATTATGAAAACGCACCATACATCCCGTATCATACAAACCGAATCTTAAAGGATAACCGCTTTTCATATAATCAGCCACCTGTATAATCATATCTTTATTTTTCCCTTTATTATAAAAAATACATGCTCCGAGCTCGTCACATATACATTCCCGTTCAGGATGCGGAAAACATAAAACATTTGACTGTTTTATATAATGTTCAGCATACACCCCCAAATCATCCATAATTTGATACTTCCCATCCACCCATATGCTCATCTCATAATCCTTAAAATAAAGATGAGGATTTAGTTTAATGTGTCTGGCCAAATGTACATCATCCATAATATTATTCTGAATATATTCTATATTCCAAATGCTGGACTTAATATTAGGATTATTGGTTAAACAAACATATGTCAAATCGTCTGCTTTAACCACAGGCTCTTTTAAAATATCATAATTGCCCATAATTGCCGTATAAATCACGGTTAATCTTTTATGAAAAAAATCAGATGATTTTAGACTTGAGTGTCCATATCTCTTCCTATAAACATTACTTGCGTAAGATAATCTCTCATATTCCGCACACGTATAAATTTTCTGCTGCTGAATATTCAATTCTTCCATTAACTGTCTGCGTATGAATTCCCCATATAAATTAGATGTAATAACTATTATATCAGGTGAATACGAATGAATTTCTAGAGGAGAAATGATCCTTTTTCCGTCAATGTATTTCCCCCATAACTCTTTATTATTATCTGCAAATGCAATATACTCATCTTTAAAAAGTTGAGTATCCGATCGTACCTGCTCCCATTTCTTCCGGGCAAAAGAGCCTGCTCCAAAAAAAATTATTTTCATATATTAATCCTGTTTAAATTTATCTTTGTTATATTAATTCTCCAAATACTGTATCATATTCTTCTGGTTTCCATTTGGAAAGTCCAGACCATGTCGAAAATGACATTTCTCCAAACAGTACTCTCCCATCAGGAAGATTATACCAGTCTACACGAACATGTTTAAAAGTTTTACATAATTTTCTGCTGAGTTGCAGCATTTCATCCAGCTTTTCCGGCCTGGGAGCGACCTGTGGGTCTTTAGGATATCCATAACTAAACGGTTGCATTTCCCACTCTTTGTTATAAAAAGAAGCCTGACATCCTGGTCTGTGACTACCTTTAATACACCATATATATACCGGCTCCCCATGAAAGCAATATATATTATAATCATATACGCTCTCTGCCACACCTTCCAGATACTCTTCACAAATAATCTTCGGAACTATATCTCTATAATGAAGTTCCAGTGTTTCAAAAGCAAAATTTCTTTCCCTCCATTCATCTAACTGGCGGCACACAGAAGCCCAATCGACATTTGATTTATCCTTTACTATAATATTTCGTCCGCTTCCATTATTTAACTTTATCGCAAATGATTTTGGCAGTTTGTCAAAATCTATCTCTTCTGTATGATCCCATACCCCATATAGTTTCGTCAGATATTTATTGCCGATCTGTTCCTTTATCCATTCCCTGACCAAGTATTTGTCTGCAAGTCTCATTCGTCTTGCATCTTTAATATTTAATTTTTCCCAGTTTATTTTTTCATTATAGGTAGTTGGGTTTTCCCAGTTTATTCTTTTTCCAAATATCTCATAATATATTGCCTGTAACTCTTCCTGATAATATTTTTCATCTAAACTGCTCAAATAATCGTTGTCACGAAAATAGTAGTATATAATAATATCTTCTTGTGCAATTCCCAATTCCTGTAATTGGGATTTCAGCTCTTTTCTTACAGCCGGCTTGTCAACTGCAATCACATATATACAACCTTCCAATTCTAGATTAACCGGCTTAACAATTTCAAGCCCATCAAATGTACTTTCTGTTAATTTTTTATTATTATCAAAAAAGCATTTAACTGAAACAGCATCTTCTGCTTTTAAATGTTCAAATAACTCTTTTCCGCGTTCTCCTGCTCCAACTATTACAACTGTTACCGCCTTTTTTGCACGTTCAATTACATAATTTAAAGATCTGTCTAACATTATTTTTCTCTCCGTTTATAAATCAAGTTTATCTATATCAATCAGCATACAGGTTAAATTATAAAATATAATTCGTTATACTTTAACTTTCACAGTATTTCATAAAAACCTCATAATCGGAAAACACATCTTTCTTTAATGTTTTATAAAATACACATACTTCTATTTTTTCATTAATCTGCCGAATATTATTCATCATTTCCTGCTCATACAAATAACTTGAAATAATAATTTGATGAAAACTGTTATCTATTCTTTTATAATGAATAATATCCCTTTCTTTGTATTTTCCACTATCTTTATATGAATCTAAAAACACTAATTTACAGCTGATTTTCCCAATTAGTTTTTCATAAATTTGGAGCAAGCCTTCAGTATGCTTTCCTGTTCCATAAATACCTACTTTTATATTTTTATTATATAATGGAAGCTCTTCTAACAAATTCCGGTAAAGTAATTTTTGTCGTTTTACAACTTTATGTATTAAGTTTTCCACATCATTTTTATTGGACTCACATCGAAATAATATATAATGTGCATTTTTTAGAATTCTGTTTAAAGAACTCAGGCTCACAAATTTGTCTCTTAAATATAATAAATTCAACATTGACACATATCGTTCGGACATTTGGTTCAAATGAAAATATGCCTCTTTTGTTAATGTGATCTTATCCTTCATACATGTTCGATAATTGTCAAGAATCATACTACAGTAATCATTAATAAAAGATAACAATACCTCCTCATTTTCTTTCAATAATTCCCTTTTTTCCAAAATAACATTCCATATTTGTAAAGTTACTCTAATATAGTCTATAAATTTTCGTTCTGAGTATTTTCCGGTAGTAATTGAATCTTTCCTGCATCTTCTCTGATACAGCATTTCTGAAATATGTATCAATCGTTTCGCATAAAGAAGAAAAACGAACCAAAAATAATTGTCTTCATAAAGCATTCCTTCCGGAAATTGAATATATGCTGTATCAATGATTTTTTTCCTGTAAATCGATAAACAAGGCGATACAATATAATACTGGGGATAAGACTTTAAAAAATATTCCCATCCATTCATTTGAATTTCATCCAAACATGCATTGCTTCTGTCGTAATTATCTCCACTAATAATTCCATCTTCACAAAAAATTTTTGCATCAAATAATATCGCGTCCTGCTCCCCTTCACAAAGTTTATCCTTCAATATCTCCACTGTATCTGCACGCAAATAATCGTCAGAATCAAGAAACATAATATAATTACCTGATGCATATTTCATTCCATAATTTCGCGCAGCAGAAGGGCCTTTATTTTTCTGATTTATCAATTTAAAATATTTATAAGCTGAGATATATTTTTCACATATTTTCTGACTGTTGTCTGTCGACCCATCGTTTATCAAAATCACCTCATCGAATGGAACCTTTTGATTTACAACGCTTTCTAAACATTGATCTATATATTTTTCAACATTATAGACAGGTATTATTAGCGAAATAGTTATATGCATTATTTTTCTTTTCCCTTTTGATTATAAAAACAGATCGAACTAACAAAAGATTAATCTTTTACTGCAAAATCTTCCAATTTTACTTCCTTCTTACATACACTCCAAGGTATTTCGTTTTGCACACAATGTCTGCATAATGGAACTTCTTCCTTTAAAACGCGCAATAATCTATCCCCTGTTGGACAGAACTCTAATTCCATAATGCCATCTTCTGGAAGATTGGTATTGAAATGATTGTTAAAATATGATATATACATCAATTGTGGGCATCTTGCTATTTTTCCATCGCCTATAATAACACAACCATTACTGATACAAGTTTTTGGATGTATACTGTTCTTGCTTAATGATAATGGTAAACAAAACTTTTCTTTAAGCGAAGCCTCTCGTATTTCGTATAAAATTTTATATTCATCTAAAATCTGACATATCTTGTCTATTTTTTTACGAGTCGGCTGATATTCAGAAATACTTATCCAAACCTGATTTTCTTTTATACATTGAAGTGTCTCATCTGATAAGTGATCGATTAATAATCCATTTGTTACAATATATAATTGCGTATAAGGCAGTATTCTGCGTATACCACAAATATAATCATTAATTTCAGGATTCAGAAATGGCTCTCCTCCCAAAATATAAA
Organism: uncultured Lachnospiraceae bacterium; assembly: GCA_951802115.1. GTDB lineage: Bacteria > Bacillota > Clostridia > Lachnospirales > Lachnospiraceae > Hominiventricola. The sequence goes on from CATOPL010000005.1 coordinate 161,926, forward strand.
ACCGCATAATGCATGATATTTTTTCCTTTAACTGTTTTACATCCGATAATCTTGCCTCCAGGCAGGGAATACTATTTGAAAAAATTGGTGAAAAATGTGTGCAACCTCTACAATTTAAATTACAAGAATCCATAATGTGCATTTCCACCTGCGGAAGAATATCTTCCGACCATTCTTTGCAATTAACACATTGCTCCGTAAAAAAATCTTCGTGTTTTAATACGGTCTTTTTGTACTGGAACCAGAAAATATCCGCGTATCCTCTTTTTTGAAGCTGCAGACATACATCTTTTGCTGTTTTATAATCATTAAGAGCAATAAGAATTCTCCTTTTTAAATTATCAGCCTCCTCTAATCGATATATAGGATATCCTTGATACTGCCCGATTTTGTAATTATCTATAAATCCAATAACTTCACCGTCAATTTTATATTTCCTTTTTATCAGATCCAGCGCCTGTCCTCCTCTGATACCTGCTCCGTAAATTAAAACTTTCATTTTACAGAAACTCCTCCCGACTATATATACCCGTATACAAATACTCTAACTCTGCTCATTTTTTCATATTATTCGTTTTCATATTTTACAACATTTCTACTGGTTGTCATTTAATATAAATTCGAGTGAAAAAATTTTATCAAATCCTCTGTCTTTTAGTTTTTTATAAACTGAACTATATTCATAAACCGCTGTAACCACTACTGCCTCTACTTCTGGCAGTGATTCTGACGGAAGAAACACTTCATATTCTGCGCAAAGAGACTCTTTTCTCTGATCAATAATGTATTCCACTTTAATCCCACTGTCATATAACTCCTTACAAAAGTGTCGTCCAAGAATTCCATATCCATAAACAGCAATTCTTCTGTAGTTTTCTTTTTTCATCCAACCTGCAACAGAAAATCCATTTTCCCGTTGTAGCATCCAATGATCCAGTATATGTAAATAGTATCTGTCTTTTTCTGCCTCTTTTCGAATCCTGTCAATTTTTTCTGCTTCTGTTTCTTTATATGAATTTCTCATATACTCATATTTACAAATCCGATATGAAAAGTTCTTCTTTGCCAAGGGTATGGCGCTCAAGTATTTCTCTTCAAATTTTTTATCAGGTTCCAGATACATTCCTTCTCCCCATTCGTTCCATGCATTAAGGAATACTATATCTGCTCCATATACGACGCTTTTTGCTAATAGCTCTGTCAAATAGTAAGAAAATTTATCAGGTGTAGCATGCTCTATAATACACCCTTTTTTTCCTCTACGAGGCGTATCGTCATATCCAACAATCCCTTCAAAAAATACCTTCTTTGATGTATGCTCCGCAAGAATATCATTCCATACATCATCGTATTCAAGTATGTCTACACCGTTTTTCATATATTCCATGAATGTTGATATTCTTTCTCTGCTTCTTGCTGGTTGATAATATAACCCGGCATCCATACAGGTATCTGCCTGTATACTGTTTACAGAACCCACTACATAAATATCCGGTAAATCGCATAATCTACACAGCTTCCTCCAGCAATCCAGCATTTCAACCAAGCACGGAATATCTTCTGATTTATAGAATAAGAATAATGGTCTTCCATCAATTCTAATATATCGCTCATCCTTAAAAAAAGGGAGCAAATAGTAAAAATGTTCTACCCACTGTTCTTCACTTCCGTACTCCTGCTCCAGTAATATTCCGCTCCCACAATCGTTTTGCTCTTTTTCATAAATATCAGCCCACGTATTTTTATTATCAATATTACTCCATGACCTGGCCCATGTTTCATTCGCCCAGCAAAAGCAAAATGACATAGGAATCTCTTTCCATTTCAAAAGATTTTCAGCAGGTTTTTCTAAAATTTTGTTTCCGCCTTTAAACCAGTAATGATACATGCAAAACCCATCTACTTCGTACTTTTTCATCAGATTTGCCTGCCATAGCATTACATCATAATCCAGTAAATTATAATAATTCTCATTTAATGGTATCCTGGGCTGATTATGATCTTCATATAAACTTTTTGCTTTTTTTACTGCAGTCCAGTCTGTAAAACCCTCTCCCCACCATCTATCATTTTCAGGTATCCTGTGAAACTGTGGAAGATACATCGCAATTACTTTCATAGCTATACCTCTATAATTCATCAAGCATTTTATTTTCCAAAAATAAATATTCTAATCACATAACTTCTAATACTCTGTCAAATTCCTCCGTTAACAATTTAGTAAGATTTTTTCTTTCGTATTTACGTATTTCTTTACCAATTACTGCAATCCTTTTTTTATTATTTTTCCATATCTGGATTTGTTTTTTCAAAAAAATCTCAATACCTTCAGAATCGTAAAGATCCATATTCACACCTAAACCTGTTTCACGCAAAATATTGGCTTGAAAGCTTTGATCTGATGAAAAACAAAGAATTGGTCTTCCAATTCTCAGATATTCATAAAATTTTCCGGGATAATTTAAAAATCCTTTTTCTCCACGTTCACCATACAGAATCATAATATCAGAATTCACTGCAATTTGAAGACTTTCTTTATGTGGAAGCAACCCGTTTTGAACTGTAATATGATACTTATCTTCAGGACAGAATTCTTTTAAGTAATAATCTGTTATTACACCGTTTATTATCCATTGTATATCTTTAGGATCCAACTCATTTTTTTCGATCATAGCGTTCAGAACTTTGATAAGAGGCACTGGATTCCTGTTATAATCTATAGTTCCATTATAACAAAGTGTAAATTTTTTATTCTTTTCTTTCGAAACATTTAAATCTGTAAAATCGTCCTCATCATAACCGTTCGTTATTTCTTTTATTTTTTCTGGTACAATATGATAATTTTTAATGAAATCATCTTTCCATTTCCCTCCCGCAACAATAATTGAATCCATCTTCTGCGTTATCTCTGCTTCCAGCTTTTGGTCCAATAAAACTTCCTCTTTCGTCATCTGTGGATAATATAATTTTACATAATCCAAATTTGACACCCAAGGATCACGATAATCCGCAATCCATTTAATTCCATATCTCATTTTAAAAAAACACGCCAGTAAATGCGGACTCCATTCTGGAACAGTGGAATATAACAAGTCAATTTCATCCATATCGACATATTGCTCAATGTATCGTGCACAATCGCTTGCCCAGCAAATCAATTTGTCAGGTAAAATATATAAAGGCTGCGTTTTCCTTGCTTTTAAAAACATATCCATCCATTCTGTAGAACCCGACACACTAAAAAGAAACTCTATTATTTTTTGAGATCTTTTGTATGACACAGCGCTTGTCCACGCAAATTCATCTTTTATCCTAATAATCTGTATCCCATTCGGAATATCCTCCATTAACGAATCATCCATTAAATAACGTTCTATAAATGAATCCCGTTCAGTGGTTAAAACTATGGGTTCATATCCATATTCCCGCATATATTTTACAAATTTTAAAGTTCTCTGTATCGGAGAACTTCCGGCTGGAGGAAAATAATATGCGATAATTAACACTTTTTTTATTTTATTAATCCTTTTTAAATCGCAACACCCCTGATTGTGTAGTTTTATTTGCAGATCTTTATAAATACAATGTTTAAAAGGTTCCTTTCCATCTACATCTAATAATATATAGTTTTCCGTTCCCGTTTTAGTCCAAAACAATTTCAAATCAGTTATTCCCATATTGATCAATTGACGGGCAATTTCAGCATAGTGATTCATACTTGCAATCACAATTAAATCTGCCGACAATGTTGGAATTTCCTCTGGTAAAACAATAGGAATACCAAACATTTTTTTCCCATAATAATCCGGACAATTATCAGAAAATGCAATTATCTCATATTTCGATTTCATCATTTGAAATGCTTTTTTACCGGTAATAAAAGCGCCAAATATGATAACTCTTGTTAACATACTATTACTCTCCATATTCAACTGATCTTTAATATTGATATGATTTTTCTAAAAAGTAAACCTATATTTTTTCTATAACTCTCTGCAAATCATAATTCAATGTTCATTTTTTATAGAATTTTATAATATCCTTTATCCACCAGATTCTTTCGAATTAATGAAAAATGCTTTCTATCCAATGCCAAGATAAACGAACAGTCTTCTGGCGAATATGGTAAATCTTTTAATTTATAAACGGGTTTGTCAGCATCAACTATTTGCTGCTCATCTGAAATTACATATCCAATAAATGATAAATTATTTATTTTGGCATATTCGGAATAAATTTCAGCCCAATATCCTGCACCATACAGGAAAACATTTTTCTCATTTTTCCATTTCAGTCTAAGGAAATCATGATCCATATTGTAATGAGCATTTATACATTTTCTTATATTTGTATATTTTTGTAGTGCAAGTATATTTTTGAATTGAATCAGATATTGCTCACCATAGTGCTTTTCGATCAATTCCATATATTTTTTTTCAGATTTTAACATGTATAACCAGGAAAATGACAACCCGCCAAACAGACTGTCCATATTCTGTTGTTTCTTTACTTCTACAGCTGCAATATTTGAAAACCCAAAGGTTTCTAATCCATTTTCTTTCATGTACCATTTGTTTCCCTGAACAAGTTGGAAAAGCAGATTGGTTGCTATTTCATTATCACGGCAGATCACATGATTCTCTATCACATCATGCAGAACAACCACACAATCTTCTTTTAGATAAGGAAGACAAACTAAGAAATCCAAGTACTCTCCTGGCATAGAGTGCGTAGTATCCAGAATCAGAAAATCAATCCCATCTCCAATTTCATCAATCACATGCGCAATTTCCTGTCCTAAAACAAATTTATGTTCTGTTTTTCCGACGATCTGATGCATAAATTCCTTTGCCACAAAACCAGTATCCTTCTGATTAGTCCGATACCATTTCTCAGAAATATCCACTGAATACATTTTACAGCTACAGTCTATCTCTTTAAGACAAGTCAAAATAATTGCTGTTGTTCCCCCTGCAGAAACTCCAAGCTCCACAATTTTATTAGGACGTTTTTCTTTCAAAAGACCGCATAAAAATGCCTGTTGAAACAATGTCATTTCCGAGTATTTTCTGTTTTTTCCATCTGTTATTTGAGTACAAATCTTTTCCGGTTCATAATTTAATTCTACACTTTGATATGACATTTTGTTCCCTTTCAAATTTAAATTCATTAATGTTTAACATATGAATATATTTTTTTACCAAAATCTTTCTTCTTGTCTTCTTTACACATAATTGTTCTGCTGTTTTGCTCTTTTAAACAGAATTCCAATAAACGCTTCAAATCATCTGAACAACATTCCACATATGCGCAATCTCTTTCCATCATATTTTGAAAAACAAGTTCTTTAATATCTTGAATTATTTTTTCATCCAGATCATAATTGAGAATTTTATACTCTAACTTCCAGCTGTCAATTTCAATTAACCATTTATTTTTCAAAGAAAATAATCCTATATAACGATCAGATTTTACATATTGCAGTAAAAACTTGGCATTTAATAATTGATTACTCATATCATAATCTGTCTGCATCTCTTCCTGCAATCTAAATATATTTATTTTAGAAGTACCTTTCCTCATATATAGGATTTCATTTGCCTGAAATGGAATAAACCATATAAAATCACCTGCGTATACTGATGAAAGAAATATTGATGTAATCTTTAGATTTTCTTTACAGTTAAGTAGTCTTTTATATTTTCCACTAAAATTCCATATTCCAAAAGTAGAAGGAAATTCATCCAAAATTATTAACTTCTCAGTTTCTTCGTTCCATATATAAATCTTTTTATTTCTGCCGCTTAAATAAAACTGATTCCCATCATAACATATAGTTTGAAATTGATCATCAATTTCGGAAAGATCATATTTTTTCAGACTTTTTTCTATGCAATTAAATTTATATATATAAGGATAGTCAGAACTAACAGTATAAATATATTCATTAATTAAGACACTTTCTGCTAAACGTTCACACCTGTTCTCCGATAAATTATAATAGTGATCAATCTTTTGTTTTTTCAGATCTAATTCAATAATTTGCTTTAACCCTAAAGCGACAATATATAATTTATCTTTAATAAACCATGCCTTCTGACAGGAAATTCTAACCCCAAGTGGATTCGAAACAGAAATACAACTCCATAAATGCTCTGTAATACGATAAATCCATATATCATTTCCATTGTCAGGAAAGCATATAATAATATCATTTTTTTTCATTATTATAGGGTGTTGGCGAAATAGTAAACAGTTATCTGACGGAATATGATCAATCATAATTGTTTTATTTAATTTAAGATCCAGACAAAAAAGCGCATCCATTGCACCTGCCATATACCAGGCCTTATCGCCGTCTAAACACCAATTATCACTCCATATATAATGATAGTTTTTTCCAAAAAAATTTTCCAATTCCATTTTTAATCCATCTTTTTTATTAAAATTAGATTTACACTGCCTGCAAACTGTTATAAAATTCCAGTAATTTATAAATATGATTTTTCATCCGGAGCTCTTTTCTCACTGTTTCTACCCTGTTCTTAAAGTCAGATTTATTTTTCCTCAGAAAATCAAAATTATATTCTTCTACGGTCCATGGCAGCAATATGCCTTTTTTTTCAAAACTTTTTGCGAATAAAATTGGCCACGCAGCAATAATTGGAAGCCCTGCATCAAGATAATCATAAAAATGATTAGTCACTGCATAAATCATCTTATCTCTTTTATAATAGGCCGCTGTATCCTGATCCAGAAAGCCGGCATGTATGGGATGAATCCCATAATCATATTGGGATAATTCCTGTCTTAAAGAATCGCTTGGAACTGGCTGGTGAAAGTGAAAATACATATTCGTTTTATCGGTCTCGATATATTCAGCATAATTTTCTTCTGACCATATTGCAGGATAAACATGTAAATGGCACTGTGCTTTTTCACACATTTTTGCCAGTTCAAGCCAGCAGGAAAATATTGAATTGGGATAATCCTTTTCAGCAAGAACACCCCCTGCGTAACAAATAGACAATTCATCATTAAGACAATCTGTACGCTTTATAATTTCATCATCTCTACAATAATCAAAAAATTGTATCGTTTTTCCTTTATAAGAATATCCGAATTTCTCAGCCAAATAATCTAATTCATATGCACGATTACATACCCCATCTGCATTTTCCAAACAAAATCTTTCTTCCTCCAGACATTCTTCTGGATAGTCACAGTAAAATTCATTGATAATATCATATTCGTCATATACCAGATTGGGAAGTATAGAACGCATTTTTATCAGTATATAAGGAATAATTGTATTCCTTCCCTGCGAAAAGATATGTACAGTTTTCACATGTTCTTTTATAATTTCATACAATAATTCCTCTATATCTTTACATTGCGTGTATTGTATTTCTATTTTCTGTAACTCTTCCCAGCAAAATGGCCTTATATATGCATCGGGATAAAATAAAATTTTAATCACTATTTTTTCATTTTTTAAAGCCTTCAATATTTTTAAAACCCTTGGTGATAAATCACCAACTGCAAAAATAATCTTATTACTATTTTGTTCTCCATTATTAATTTCCTGATTAATTTCTTCTTTTACAATTTCAAATTCTTCCCACTTTCTTTTTGAGCTAATTAGCTTCCAAATAGTTATTTCTTTTTTACATTGCTCTATGTCTTTACTACGATACTCTTCCAATAAGCTTTCATAAACAAAATCTGTAAATCGCAAATATTCTTTAATTTTATTTTTCTTTAATATATCTTCGATTTCATTCTCATAAAGTTTGCTGACAGATATAAGAATAACCGTATTTTTATCTTTTAATTCTGCTATACGTTCCTGTACTTCAAAAACAGGCACTGAATCCATAAAATAGGAATTTTGTTTTTTGCTTACTACACAATAATCTATTTCAATATTGTATTTACATAATCCTTCATAAACTATTTGCGCCATATTTCCAATGCCATATAACACAACCTTTTTATATTTGGATAACTCATAGGCCATCTCTATAAATTTTATATCCATTCCGTTATTTCCCTTTTCTGGTTTTCTAAAGCTTTAACTTTACCTATTTATATAACAATTCATCAGGTATTGCGTACAATATAGATTCCACATACTCATTTGTATGATGCAAAATATTATAGGAATATTCTTCAAGTATATCATTCAAATATATAGGAATCCCCACAAAATCTTCCGGAGAATGATAAATACAAATTGCTAAAACCGGCCGATCCCTTTTAATCGTTCCGATTCCTCCTTTTAAAGCCTGACGCTCAGCTCCTTCTATATCCATCTTCATAAAATCAACTGAATTATTTTTATAAAATTCATCAATAGAAATAACCTGCATCTTTTTATCTGTTACTCTGTCACTGATTCTGCATGTATCACCTTCACCTTCAATGTAGATCTCACCGCTTTTATCCCAAAGTCCCTGATTAACTGCAACACACTTACTGCCCAATATGCTGGATTCTATATTATTCAACATTTTGTTATAATTTTTCTGTTCAACTTCAAACAAGGTCAATTTCTTTACCGGGATCCCAAATCGAATCAGATCGCTGAGAATTTCTCCGTGATAAGCACCCCCATCCAGAATACTGTTATTTCTATTCTTTAAAATGGAAACTACCTGTTTCGTAAAATATTGCGGTTCATCTGAACAAATATCATTATATATGTCAAATCCTGTATAATGCTCAAAATATACCTTTTTCATAACATCAATTACTTTTCTGCTCTCAAAATCCGGGCAAATCTCATATAATTGATCAAAATTATCCTTTACATATTCCTTATCATGAACGGTAATAAATCTACTTACATCTATACGTTTTCTTTGATTGTAAATATCTTTCATATCCACAATCTTGCAATCTTCACATTTGTAAAATACCCGCTTATCTAGTTTGGAAAGTATTGCATTAATATAAATACTTCCAATAATCAATGTACTTGCTTTTTTTTCATATTTTGATTCAAAATCATCTAAGGAAATCACTTGTTTACCGTAAATACATTTACCAATTTTACAAATATCGTCGTCTATAAAGTATTTAACAGAATAACCATGTTCCTCTAATATATCCAAACATATTTTTCCTGTTATACCACTTCCATATATGACAATCGACCGGTTTCTATCTATTTCATTAACATCTGTCAGATCATTCACTTGCATTTTGTATTGACCTCTTGAATAAATCTTGTTAACATACTTCTGGCATCACATGGATAAAATCCATATTTTTCTGCCTTTTTTATGCTTACCAAAGAACATTTTGGTATTGTTCCATTATCCTCAAGAATAATCTTTGATGAACTGTTAATTTCAGATTTCATAATCCACAGTATATCAGACATAAGTAGTCGTTCTTTTGCTCCCAGAAGGATTGTATCATTTTCAATTACTTCCCCATTAGTTAAAAGATTTATTAAAAATTTCCCCAATTCAGATACATGTAAATAATTATTGTATTTTATATTGGGAATAAAACACCTGACATCTTCCCCATATAAAATTTTTCGTACCATAGTCAAAAACCCCGAGCCCTGTGTGTTTTGTAAGTCAACAAACGGCCCCAGCATCCTCGGAAGCCGAATGATTAACCTCTCTGGAATTTTTGATTCTCTTACCATGCATTCACAAAGATACTTTGTCATTCCATAACAATCAGGATTAATAATGTCACTCTTTTCAGAAAGTTCCCCATCGACAAGGCCATGAACAGAAACTGTAGACATATAAATAATTTTTCTCACGTGCCTTTGCTCTGCAAAATGAATAATTTTTTCTGTCCCATTTATATTATTGTCAATCAGTTCCTTTGCTGTCCCAGACAGAGCTGCCGCTATGTGTATTATGACATCAATATCTTTAATTTGTAATATTTCTTCCGAAATATCTGCTTTTATCAACTGATAGTTGACATTTTCCGGTAATCTGTTCCGAATGACTCCTGCCACTTTAAATCCTACTGATGTCAGCTCATTCCCTATATATTGTCCTACATTGCCGCCTGCACCTGTTACAAGTACTTTCTTCATAATTCAATGTCCTATTCAAGCATCTTTCGTAATATATCTTCTACTGCCAAGCCATTCATACTTTTAATTTCATCATGATTCCCATATCCTGTAGCAAATGTATCATTCAGTCCCATTCGAACTAATCTTGCATTTATATTCGTTTCAGCTAGAATTTCTGCTACAGCACTTCCTAATCCGCCAATAATACTGTGCTCTTCTACTGTTATGATTTTTCCGGTTTCCTCTGCTGCTTTCAAAATAGTTTTTGTATCCAATGGCTTTATCGTATCCATATGAAGTACTCGAACTTCAATGTTTCTCTTTTGAGCCTGTTCAGCCGCCTGAAGCACATCATAAGTAATACTTCCTGTAGTAACAACCGTTAAGTCATTCCCTTCTCGCATTAATTGCGCTTTTCCTATTTCGAACTGATATTCTCCCGGGTGGATTTCACGATTGCTCTCCCGATTCAAACGAATATATACAGGTCCTTCCATATATGCAGCATTTTTAATTATTTCTCTTACTTCTTTTACTGATCCTGGTGAAAGTATTGTCAAATCAGGAAGTACTCTTAACATAGCAATGTCTTCTGTAGCATGATGTGTCGGACCAGATGTACAGTAATCCATTCCCGCACTATATCCTATAATCTTTACATTTCTTTTTTGCAGACAAACATCGTCTCTGATAAATTCATTCGCACGATAGACAAGAAATGGAGAAACAGCATATACATATGGAATGATTCCACATGCTGCCATTCCTGCTGCTGCTGCAATTAAATTTGACTCAGCAATTCCCATTTCTATATATTGTCTTTTATTTACCGGAGAAAATCTTTCTCTAATATTCATAGCATCTGAACCTAATACTACGATTTTCCTGTCCTCTGCAACCAGTTCACTTAATGTTTCCAAACATGCATTTACCATTTTTTATATCCCCATTTGATCTTTGATCAAAAGCCATTCTTCTTTATTGGGTTTTCTTCCATGCCAGTAATTTTGATTTTCTATCATAGAAACGCCTTTTCCCTTTATGGTATGTGCAATAATCGCTCTCGGTTTATCACATACAGGTCTCTGGAGTATCTCTGTTATTTCTTCTATACGGTTTCCATTTATCTCAAAAGTTTCAAATCCAAAACAGGCCCATTTATCCTTTAATGGTTCTATTGTAGTAATATTAGCTGTATAATCAGAGGCCTGAAGTTTATTATAATCGATAATAACTGTAAGATTGTTCAGTTTATGATGTCCTGCACATAATGCTGCTTCCCACACGCTCCCCTCTTCACATTCTCCATCGCCCAATATTGTATATATGTGATGATTTTGTTCATTATATTTTGCTCCTAATGCATATCCGATTGCGAGAGATAAGCCATGGCCCAATGCTCCTGTTGTTGCTTCTATTCCTGGAACTTTCAAACAATCCGGATGCGCTCCCAAAATCCCATTTGGCCTGCATAATTTTAAAATTTCATTATCATCAATAATCCCATAATCATTTAAAATTAAATATTGAATGATGCATGCATGTCCTTTACTCAATACAAATCTATTTCTGTCAAAATTTGTTTGCATGCTCCTTTTTATATCCAAAAATCCACCATAATACAGAGTTACCATCAATTCAACGCATGAAAGCGCTGAGCTTAAATGCCCGCTTTGTGTTAAATATCCTACCTCCATTATTTTTTTTCTTAAATCCAACGCCTTTTTTTCTAATTCATATATCTGCATTTTTTTCCTCATAATATTTAAATGATGTTGGGGTCAAAAGGTCTTTTGACCCCTCTGATACCGGATTGCTCCGCACTTTGTGCTCCCGCAATCCTCAAAAACATTCAAAATCCGCCCTAATCGGGCTACTTTTTCATGTTTTTGGCGG
>CATOPL010000006.1 GCA_951802115.1 uncultured Lachnospiraceae bacterium
ATTTCAGTGTGGGGGAATATAGGTAATATAGGAGAGACAGATGGTCAGAAATACGGAGCACAGACAAAAGGGCAGACGATGCTCTTTGGCGATGTGTTTAAAAATGTAGTTGACCAGGTCCGTGAAACAGAGGCGGATGTGGAGCTGAAGCAGTATCTTCTGTCGACAGGCCAGATCGATGATGCACATACCCTGCCTATTGCAGAGGCCAAAGCAGGATTAACTCTGGATATATTGATTACTCTTCGAAATAAAACATTAGAGGCATATAATGAATTGATTAAAATCAATGTTTAGTCGTAGTGCATCTGCGTTACACAATTAGAGTGTGTATTTTCTTTTTTGTTTTAATTAAATGGCAGAAGGTTGGATGGAAACGTGCAGAATTTTAAGGAAAGCTGGCAGAAGATGCCGGAAAGGACCCGGAAACTGATTTTGGGAATAGTAGCTGGAACGGCTGTGATTGCTCTGGCTGCGATTCTTATATTGACATTTGGACGTAAAAGTGATTATAATGTGCTTTTTTCGGGACTTAGTCAGGAAGAGGCGCAGCAGATAGGTTCGCTTCTTCAGGATGAACAGATTGATTATAAGTATGATGCCTCAGAGGGAGTTATCCGGGTGCCGGAAGCGGTAGTAGAACCTACCAGAGTAAAACTTTTGTCACAGGGATATCCCAAAAGCGGATTTGCGTATGACATGTATTTGGATAATACCGGGCTTATGACGACAGAGTCCGATAAAAAGCAGATTACATTGTATGAATTACAGGATCGCCTGGGGGCTACCATACGGTCATTTGAAGGGGTGCAGGAGGCAAGAGTTAATATAGCTGAGGCATCCGAACAGCGATATGTGCTGGAAAACAACGAAGCACAGGGTGCATCTGCTTCTGTAGTGATCACAATGCAAAGTGGAAGTACATTGACGGAAGATAAAGCGCAGGCAGTGAAAAATCTGGTTGCTCATTCTGTGCGTGGTATGAATTTTGCAGAGGTTGTGGTGCTGGACGGGGAGACGATGCTTGAAGTGGGAGGCGGTTCCGGTACCGGTTCGTCGGCGACGGATCTGACCAGCCTCACATCGATGGTGGAAAGCAATATTGCCGCCAACATAAGAAATGTGCTGGAGAAGCTTTACGGCACGGGAAGCGTAGCGGTTTCTGTAAAAGGCACAATTAATATGGAGAAACTCATCCAGGAGAGTACACAGTATTCTACTCCTGAAAAGATAGATGAGGAGGATAAAACAGGACTTCTGGAGACAGAGGAGTTGGTAAATGAGAGTTCTCAGGCATATGGAGCAGGAGACGGAGGAGTTGTGGGGACGGATGCTAATGCAGACACGCCCAGATATACCAACGAAGACGGCACAGAGGAGGAGACAGACAGCTATTACGACGGCAGTGCATCCAGAGAATGGCTGTATAATGTGATAAAAGAGCAGAGACAGATTGATCCGGGGATTCTGGAGGATGTATCTGTCGGTGTAATCATCCTGACGGATAATACGACGGTAGCTCAGGCGGATCTTTACCGCCTGGTAGCGAATTCGGCCGGGATTCCGGTGACGGAAGCCAATGATAAGATTACGATTATACGGGATCCGGGAATGCAGACGGAAGGTGAAGAACCGATTCTTAATCCGCCGGAAGACACTCTGGGTGTTATTACTACGCTGATTCCGCTTCCTCTGCTGATCGCAATCATAGCGGGAATTCTTCTGATACTTCTCCTGCTGCTGTTCTTGCTGTTGAGAAGAAGACGTAAGAAGAAAGAAAATGAACCCCAGGAAGAAGATTTTGAGGGAAGTGATCAGCTTTCTGCGAGCGATCTGGGAATTGATGAAGGGGCGGGAGCAAGTTCTTTGGTTTCCGGTCTGGATGATGAAGATGAGATGAACAGCGAAGAGATTATGAATCTTCGTATGCAGAAAAGTATGCGCCTGAAGCAGAATATTGCGGAGTTTGTTGATCAGAATCCACAGATTGCTGCAAAGCTTGTGCAGAGCTGGCTCAGGGGAGAGGAGGAAGTAGATGGCGGCAGAAACAAGCACTCCAACAGTCGAAAGCAGTCCAAATAACAGCGACGTTCTGACAGATGTAAAGAGCAAAGCGGCGCTTGTGGTAGTGTCTCTTGGCGCTGACAGGGCTTCTCAGATTTATAAATATCTGAATGAGCAGGATATTGAGGATCTTACATATGAAGTGGCAAAGCTTGGCAAGACGAATAACAATCAGGTTGAGGCGACTTTGGATGAGTTCTATAAGCTTTGCCTGACACATAAGATGATGACAGACGGCGGTCTTGACTATGCCAGAAATGTCCTGGAAAAAGCATTTGGCGAGTCAACAGCCAGAAATCTTCTTGAGAAAGTTTCAAAAACGTTGCAGTCGAAACCGTTTAATTTCTTTATGAAGGGCGATCCTAAAGCGCTCCTGTCTATTCTGCAGAATGAACGGGCACAGGTGATTGCACTGATCATGGCCTATATGGATCCGGAGCAGGCAGCGCAGATTCTGGAACAGCTGACGGATGAGAAGCGAATTGCCGTGATTGAAGGTATGGCCCATATGGACCGCGTTTCTCCGGAGGCGATTTCTATTGTGGAAGAAGAGATGAAGCGTAAATTTGCTACGATTATTACCAGCGAGGATAATATGAGTCTTGGCGGTATTGATTTTGTTGCCGATATGATGAACAATATCGACCGCAGTACAGAAAGAAAGGTGTTCGACCAGCTGGGCAAGACGAATCCGGACCTGGCACAGGATATCCGCGACAAGATGTTTGTGTTCGAAAATATTCTCGACATGGACGATCGGTCTGTACAGCGCTTTGTCAGAGATCTGGATACCAAGGATGTGGTATTCGCATTGAAGAACGCGTCCGAAGATATGAAAGCAACTTTCTTCAACAATATGTCCAAGCGTATGGCGGATTCGGTCCGCGGCGATTTGGAGATTACTTCCAATGTAAGACTGAAGGATGTGGAAGAGGCGCAGCAGCGTATTGTAAATGTAATCCGCAGACTGGAAGAACAGGGAGAAGTGATCATCAAGAAGGGAGGAGAGGACGACGACATTATTATCTAGTCGTGTCATTAAAAACACAGGTGCGTCTGCGACTTCCGTTATTGAGCCCTATGTTCTCCCTGTAGAGGTTATGAAAAGCAGAAAGGCTCCGGAAACTGCAGTTTTCCCCCGGGTTAATAAGGAAGGCGAACTGTTGACGGAAGATATGGAGGGAAATCCGGCGTTCTCTGAAAACGGGGATTATGATTCGGAAGAGGCGCATGATGCGCTCGGTGAAGAGGTTCGTCAGATTCTGGAAAATGCCAGAGAAGAAGCGGAGAGATTGCTCGAAGACGCCAGAAAACGTGCCGAGGAGGAATTTGAAGCGGCAAGGGAAGCCGGTTACCGTGCAGGTTACAGTACCGGCTACGAGGAGAGCAGAAGGCGTGCGGAAGGCGAGTGCCGCATGGAATATGAAAAGGAGCTTGAGTCGTTTCAGGAAGACATGAAGATCGCTCTTCAGTCTGTGGAGAAGGCTAAAGAACGATGCCTGAAGAATTATCTGGATGAGCTGAAGGATTGTGCGATTGCGATTGGAGAAAAAGTAATCCAGATCAGCCTTCGTTCCAGTGGAGAAGTCATCCGCCAGATGATTATATCTGCTACAGAGAAGCTGAAAAAGACTGCCTGGGTAAAAATTTACATAGATAAAAGCGGTTATGACATGATGATGGAAGCAGATGCAGATATCATTGAAGAACTGTCTCATTTGTCGGACAATATTAAGTTTATTGTCATGGATAAGGAAGACAGCGGCAACTGTATTATAGAGATGCCGGAAGAGATTGTGGATGTAAGCGTTAATACGCAGATAGAGAATATTAAGGATATCCTGGAAAATGTGAGAGTATAGATTATGTTTGAGAAGATACCGCAGCTGATCAGCAAGACAGAGACGATCAGCCACATCGGAAAAATTGAAAATGTGGTCGGGATGTCCATGGAGGCTTCCGGAGGCCGTTCCAGTATCGGTGATATTGTAATGATCTACAATGAAGAGCAGAATCGCCAGATGCCGGCGGAAGTGGTAGGATTTAAAGATGGAAAGATCCAGCTGATGACCTATGAGGCTACAAGCGGTATTGCTTCCGGCAGTTTTGTCCGCAATACCAGGCGCAGACTGAAAGTGCCGGTAGGAGATTTTCTGAGAGGAAGGATCATCAATGCTCTGGGAGAGCCTATCGACGGGAAAGAAGCATTTCAGGCAGTGCGCTATTATACGGTCAACAGTCCGTATATCAATCCGCTGGCACGACCGCCGATTCGTGAACGTCTGGAATTCGGCGTTAAAGCGATTGATGGACTGAATACGATTGGAAAAGGTCAGAGGATCGGAATTTTTGCAGGATCCGGTGTGGGAAAAAGTACTCTGATGGGAATGATTGCCAAAAATGTAAAGGCCGATATCAATGTGATCGCGTTGGTTGGTGAGCGTGGGCGAGAGGTTCTGGAGTTTATTGAAAAAGATCTGGGCGAGGAAGGAATGAGGCGCTCGGTTCTGGTGGTGGCAACTTCGGATCAGCCGGCCATGCTTCGCATGAAATGCCCGTTGGTGGCGACTACGATTGCGGAATATTTTAAAGATCAGGGGTACGACGTGCTTTTGATGATGGATTCGCTGACCAGATACGCCATGGCGCAAAGAGAGATTGGCCTTGCGATCGGAGAACCGCCGATTGCAAGAGGTTATACGCCTTCTATTTATGCTGAGTTCCCAAAGCTTCTGGAGCGAAGCGGAAATTTTGACAAAGGCTCAATCACAGGTGTCTATACTGTGCTGGTGGAAGGTGATGATACGAATGAGCCGATATCCGATACCGTTCGAGGTATTCTGGACGGACATATAGTGCTGAGTAGACAGCTTGCCAATGAAAATCATTTTCCGGCTATTGATATCGGGGCGAGTATTTCCCGATTGATGGTGGAGATTGTGCCGCAGGAGCATCAGAAAGCAGCGTCGAGAGTACGGAATCTGCTGGGACTTTATCAGAAAAATTCAGACTTGATCTCTATAGGCGCTTACAAAAGAGGTACAAACCCGGCGCTGGATGAGGCGGTCACAAAAATCAATGATATCAACGCCTTTTTACAACAGGGAATCGGAGAGCGTTTTACTTATGAGGATACACTGCGGATGATGAAAGTGATCGCA
The DNA here is from genome assembly GCA_951802115.1 of uncultured Lachnospiraceae bacterium. GTDB lineage: Bacteria > Bacillota > Clostridia > Lachnospirales > Lachnospiraceae > Hominiventricola. The sequence goes on from CATOPL010000006.1 coordinate 5,226, forward strand.
GGCTGACGGTGACGGAGGATGAGGCAGATTGAAGAGATTTGAGTACAGACTGGAGACGGTACTGGACTATAAAACTCAGGTGCTTGACAACCTGAAGACGGAACACGCGGTGATCATGCAGAATGTAAACAGAAAACAGGAGCAGATCAGGGGTCTGAAAAGAGAACTGACGGGTTATGAAAATGGATTTGACCAGATCAAGACGGAGGGAGCTCCAATCGAAGATTACCGGTTGTTTGATATGTGCATCGGCCAGATGGAGAAAAGAATTGACGAAGAGAAAGAACATTTAAGCGTTCTGAAAAAACAGGAAGATGAGAAAAAACAGGAAGTGATTGAAGCGAAAGTGGATACTTCCCGATATGAAAAATTAAAAGATCGTAAGATCAGAGAATATCAAAGAGCGGTTGCAAAGGCGGATGAGAGATTTATCGAAGAATTTGTATCCAGCGCAGCCATCCGAATGAGGCGTCAGCACAGAGGCTGATACATAAAATGGATAGTCACAGTTTTTCAGACTGTTGATTATAAATATATTAAAGAGAAAGGAGGAACAGAGTGGAGAAGATTGTGAATATGCAGATGCGGCCAAGGATGCCGTATCAGTTGCCAAGCAATGTCCAGGAGACAAAAGATGATTTCATCAGGCTCTTGCAGCAGCAAAAAGAATCTGCCAGGCAGCCGGAAGAAGCAGAAGACACGAAGCAGAAAAATGACGTGAAAGACGCGGAGATACCGGAAGAAAAGCAGGCGGAGGAACCTGTAAAAGAGCAGGCAGAGGAAACAGAGATGCCGGAAAAGCTTCCGGAATCCGTTCAGGCGGAGCTTCAGCAGAGTATTCTTCAACAAACGGCACTTCAGATTACAGAACCTGTCGCAGACCAGCAGTTTGATGCAGAAGATGCGGCGGATGTTTTGGCTTTGGAATCAGGTTTGGAAACCGAAGAGGTTTTAACCGAAATGCCAGTGTTGCAGGAGCAGCCGAAGACGGAAACCATGGGATTGGAAACGCAGATAAAAGCTTTGGAGACGGAAGTGAAAACAGAGTCTGCAAAGGCAGAGGATGCGAAAGCAGTTCCGGAGAAAGAAGCAGAGATTTCCGGTGAAGAGTTTTTCAAATTGCCTGTGAGAGAGCAGTCGTCCCCGGAAGTTCAGGAAAAGATTCCGGAGAAACAGGAAGCGGTTTTGAACAGGGGAAGCGCAGTTCAGGAAGAGTTGTCTGAAGCAGATATGGAACAATCGGTGTCTGTACAGACTTCGGAAGCTTCCGTACAGGCGGAGCAAACACAGCATGTACAGCGGCCGGAGTTCCGTGCAGAAGAGAACACTGTGAAATCTACAGTGGAGGAGCTGCCGCAGGAACTTGGAAAAGCAGTATCCGCAGGAAAACCGGGAGACAGTCACACATTAACTGTAGAGCTGGAACCGGCATCTCTTGGGAAGCTGACAATCCGGCTTGAGTATGAAGCAGGAAAGACACTGGTGTCAGTGATGGCTTCCAATCCAAAGACACTGGAGCTTTTGGGCGAAAAAGCATCCGAAATTGCGGCAATTTTAAAGGAGCACACCGGAGAGGAAACTGTTATTTATACGGAACAACCGCAGAAGGAATCCGGAGAAGAAGCTCAGGAACAAAACGGTCGCGGAGGACAGCAGCAAGAGAGGCAACAGCACAGGCAGGAGGAGCAGCCGCAGACAGACTCTTTCATGCAGCAGCTTCGTCTGGGACTTGTGTAAACAGTTAGGTTAGGAGAGAAGAAATATGGCAGATATTACAGTCAGCGGAACGACAGATGCGTATAACTATCAAAGTTATACTGTAGCTGCCAATGACAAGAACACACTGACCATGACGGATTATTTTCAGCTTCTGGCAGCGCAGCTTCAGAATCAGGATGTGACAAATCCCATGGATAACAGTGAGATGATGGCACAGATGGTGCAGATGGGTATGATGCAGGCTATGGACGCAATGACAAATTCTATGGAGACTGCTACGGCAACCACGACGCAGACCTATGCCGGAAGCTTGCTGGGACAGGAAGTGACAGTTATGGTTACGGAGACCGTTGCCGGTACTGACGCAGAGATACCAACCGGTGTGAAGTACGGGAAGGTAGAGTATGTAACCTTTGTGAACGGTGTTCCTAAATTTAAGATTGAAGGGGACGACAAAGAATACGTAATGTCATATCTGGTAGGCGTAGGTCATATTCCGGATCCGTACGCAGAGAAGGAAGAAGGCCCGGGAGAGGATCTGGGAGATCCGGACAAAGTGGAAGGCGATAACGAAGGAACGAAAGAACCCGACAGTACAACGGAAGGTACAGAAGGAACGAACGAGCCTGGCAGTACGACAGAGGGTACGGAAGGAACGAACGAGCCTGGCAGTACAACGGAAGGTACGGAAGGCATGAAGGAACCGACGGACGCCGCATAAGAAATGCATGAACCGATGGAAGCTGTTTGCAGAAGACGGTAGACTCGGCAAAGACAAAGAGAGAAACAGATACCTCGTCTGCGGCCGGGATTTTCGGTGATGCTGAAAAAAGATGTGCTGGCAACGTATGCCGCTGCACAGGGATGGAAAAGAAGTGACTGTCTGGTTTTGATCATATGAGAGCAGGACGGACAGAGGATTTTTGGAAGAAAGGAATACATATGGAGATGAACGGAGTTCAGCGTTTGGAAAATGGGCGTGCCGGCGTCACCGGCAGGAATACAAATGCGGCCGGGAGCGGCGGAAATCAGGCATCATTTGAAAAACTGCTCCAGGAGAGTGCCAGGGAAGGCCTGAATTTTTCCAAACATGCCGCAAAACGAATGAATGAACGGGGAATTGCCGTAGACAGTCAGTTGATGAGCAATCTTGAACACGCTGTGGACGGTGCCAGAAAAAAGGGTGCCAAAGACGTGGCGGTGATCAGTGCTCAAGGAGTGTTTATTGTCAATGTACCCAACAATACGGTTGTTACTACCATGTCGCAGAGCGATATGAAAGAGCGTGTGTTCACAAATATTGACAGCGCCGTCCTGATGTAGCAGGCCCTCTTTGGAGGATGCTTATGTCTGCCTGCCTGACTGACAGGCGGATGGAAGGATGGAAGAAAAACAGCAAATGCTCTTGCAGGGCAGTAGCAGAACGAGGAAAACAGCGAAGGCCCGAAGGGTTCCCAGATGGATGGACGGACGCGAATGCGGCCGGGAATGCATCTATTGAACAGGGAACAGGCAGGGCAGTAGCGGAACGAGGAAAACAGCGAAGGCCCGGAGGGTTCCCAGATGGATGGACGGACGCGAATGCGGCCGGGAATGCATCTATTGAACAGGGAACAGGCAGGGCAGTAGCGGAACTTAAATAGAAAGGAAAATAAAAATATGTTAAGAGCAATGGATTCAGCCGTTTCCGGCCTTCGGGCCCACCAGAACAAACTGGATGTTATTGGACACAATATCGCCAATGTCAATACGGTTGGTTATAAATCTCAGAGTTATACCTTTAAGGATACCATGTATCAGTCAGCGAATGCGTCGACGAACGGTACTGCATCTTCAGGTGGTGTCAATGCGGCTCAGTACGGTTATGGTTCTCTGATGGGAACGATTTCCATTGATATGGCTGCAAGCACACCGACCTATGTGGGCGGATTTTCGGCGACAATCGACGGAAACGGATTCTTTGTGACAAAGGCGACGAAAACAGAGAAAGTTTCTACTACCGGAATTGCTGGTACGGATGTTAATAATATTAAAAAGGCGGATTTTGACTATACCCGTGTCGGCCAGTTTAAAGTAGACAGCAACGGCTATATTGTTGACGGAAATGGTAATTTTGTATATGGCTACCAGAATACTGCGGCCAACGATCCTGCCAATAAGCCTACCACAAAACAGATGGTTGCTCTGCGAATTCCGCAAACTGTATCATCAGCGGCAGGTACATATCCTACATATGCAGATGATGCGGATCCGACGCACGCGCTGGAATGCAGCAGCATTAAGATCAATAAGGCCGGTAATATAGAGGCAACACTGACATATGAGGAGGGTGGAGAGAAAAAGAGCGGAGTCTTCACTATCGGTACAGTTGCAATCGTCACGTTCCAGAACCAGGAAGGTCTGACCAAAGATGGAAGCAACTATTACAAGGCGTCGGAAAGTGACAATACCGGTACCTGTAGCGCGGACATTCCGGGAGCCAACCGGGCAAGTCTGATGCCTGGTTATCTGGAAGCATCCAACGTAGATATGGCAGTGGAATTTTCGGAGATGATCATGGCGGAGAGAGGTTTCCAGGCCAACAGCAAGATCATCACAGTCAGCGATGAGATCCTGTCTGACCTCATCAATATGAAACGTTAATGGCACGGCGGAATAGACGCAGCGCCGACCAAAGAATCATGGACCGGGCCCGTGAGGCCCGCAAGGCGAGGATCCATATGGAGGAGCAAAGCTCCTCCTATGGCTCTGTGCCTGTTTGGAGTGCGGAAGGTGGTAGAAAAGACATGATCAGGGTAACGCGGTTGAGTGGTGAAGTGCTTTATTTAAATGTACTGCAGATCGAGTCGATGGAATCGATACCGGAGACAAAGATCAAGATGATGAATGGCTATTACTATCTGGTGAAAGATACGGCAGAATCCGTGGTAGAGCAATTAAGGACATTTTATCACAGCTGTATTGTGCCGGATGGCGGAGATAAATAACAAATTGCTGATACAGGGCAAGGAGGAATGAAAATGGATATAACAACGCTTCTCGGTATTGTGCTGGGAATGGCACTGGTAGTATGGGGAATTGGCACCTCAAAACTCGGCAACTTTTGGGATCCCCAGAGTTTGGCGTTGGTGTTGGGCGGAACGATCGCGGCGGTATTGGCCAGCTATCCATTCCGTATATTAAAAGATATTCCGAAACATTTGATGGTGTTGACCAGAGGGAAGAAATTTGCGATCCCGAAGCTGGTAGATGAACTCGTGGATCTGGCGATGCTGGCAAGACAGAGCGGTCTGCTTGCGCTGGAGGAAAAAGCGGAAGAGATTAAAGACCCTTTTCTGAAGCAGAGTGTGCTGATGATTGTAGATGCGAATGATCCGGATAAAGTGCGGAGCATGCTGGAAAAGCAGATGGATGATATGATTGCAAGGCATGACGAGGCGGCGGGAATCTATGAAAAAGCATCCTCTTACTGTCCGGCGTTTGGTATGGTAGGTACGCTGGTTGGTCTGATCAATATGCTGAAGGGTATGGACTTGGAAGGCGGCGGCGGAGCGAGCACTCTGGGACAGGATATGAGTGTGGCGTTGATTACCACCTTTTACGGCAGTCTTTTTGCCAACCTGTTTTTTCAGCCGATTGCCAAGAAGCTTCGTATCCGTCAGGCGGAAGAGGAGCTGTACTGTATGACGGTCATTGAAGGAATTATGGGTATCCAGGCAGGAGAAAATCCCAAGTTTCTGCGCGAGCATCTTCTGTCCTGTCTGAAGCAGTCTCAGCAGAAGAAGCTTCTTCTGAAAGCGGGAGACGGCTCCGGCGGCGGTGAAGGAGGCGGAGCGGCATGAGCAGACGGAAAAAAGGCGGAGGCGGTGAAGACTGCGGAAGCTGGATGGACACTTACGGCGACATGGTGACGTTGCTTCTGTGTTTCTTCGTCATGCTGTATTCGATGTCCAGTCTCGATCAGCAGAAATGGGAAGTGTTTGTAAAGAGTATTTTTCCTAGCTCCGGTGATACGGAGCAGATTGCCATTAACCAGGATATCTCGGAAGCAGAGTACGATGTATCAGGAAATATGGAGTTTGACGAGTCGATTTCCGATCCGGATAATCCGGAGGAGCTGTATATTGCTCTGATGGAAGCTCTTTCAGCCAGCGGGGTGGAAGGTGTGAGTATATCCAGAGAGGATGGCTATACATTTTTAGTATTTGAGAACCAGGCGTTTTTCGATGGAGACCGCTCGGATCTGACCAGTGAGGCGATTGTAATTCTGGATATTTTGTGTGATGTGTTAGAGCATTATGAGGACAGTATCGCACAGATTAATATTATGGGCCATACGGCACAGGCCAGGGCAGATCGTGCAAACAATGCCAGAACAGACCGGGTCCTGTCCGCTATGCGTTCCGCGGAAGTGGCGGCGTATATTCAGAACAAAGATATTATTGATCCCAGCAAGCTGGTTGGATTAAGCTATGGTCAGTATCGTTCGGTGAGTGAAAATGATACAAGTGAAGGCAGGGCAAAAAACCGCCGTGTGGAATTTGTGATTATCGACAGCGATGCAGATATAAAATCCATGAATGATTATTATGATGAGCTTACCAACAGTATTAATGCAGGTTCTGTGCTGGTAACGGGAGGAGAAGGATTCGATTCCGTTGGCGCTAGTTCCGAAGGGGCAGCCAGTGCAGTCCCGACGGAGGAGATCAATCCGCCGGATGATTCTGCAGAACCTGCACAGGATTCTGTGGATGATACTACGGCAGAATAACAATGAAGAAAAGGTGGCTTTTTAGATGGCAGATGTATTGTCCCAAAGTCAGATTGATGCCCTTTTAAAGTCTATGGGTTCCGGGGGTGACAGCGTTCCTGAGGAGACGGAGAAAGAGGTAAAAAAAGAAAAGGCTGTGACAGAAGAAGTCAAGTACAGTAAGTATGATTTCTACAGCCCGAGGAAATTTACGAAAGACAAGATGAAGATACTGACCAGTGTGTTTGAAAATTACGCACGGATCATTACTTCGCAGATCAATGGTGTATTCCGGGTCATGACCGATATTACGGTAATGGAAGTACAGGAGCGCCGTTATTATGAATATGTAAATTCTCTGAATGAGAATGATGCGGTCACGTTGGTGGATGCAACGATTCAGGACTTGACGAAAAATCTGGTTCCGCTTATGATCTATGTATCGCCGGGACTGGTTATCACTCTGATCGACCACATGCTGGGTGGTTCGGAGGAAGTCATAAAGGTGAAGCCGGGATATCGATATTCCGATGTGGAGATTGCGCTGTACCGCAGAATTCTTTCCTATCTGATTCAGGCTTTGAAGGATGGCTTTGCCAACTATCTGTCCATGGAATTTAAGGCTCAGAGGATTGAAGACAATCCCAGTATGATGCAGGATGTGGGACTGGATGAGACGGTGGCGATCATTCATCTGAATGTAGACCTTGCAGGTTTGGCGTCGGAGAAAGTACGGATCTGTATGCCCGGAACCTTACTGGAAAGTATCTTCCAGACGATTGACAGCCGCAAGCATCTTGCAAGGGGTTATGATTATGAGGATAACAGGGATACCATTCTGGATAATATCAGAGAATCTCTGCTTCCGATCACCGGACAGCTTGGAACGATTGCGTTGGATCTGGATGATATTTATCATCTGAAAGAAGGCGATGTGATCGATATGAGTAAACCGAAAGATCATGACGTGAGGCTGTTTGTCGGCAGGCAGGCATGGTTTACTGGTAAGATGGGCATATATAAAAAGAATGTGGCGGTGCGGATCAACCAAAGGCTTTACGAAGAGGAGGAGCTGGAGGAAGAGCTGGAAGCAGCCGCATCTGAATAAAGTTTACATATTATATTTTTTATGAGAGAGAGGAAAAAACAATGGCGAAAATTATGCTGGTTGATGATGCTGCATTTATGAGAATGATGGTCAAGAAAGCGTTGACAGACAGTGGATATGACAATTTTGTTGAAGCTCAGGATGGAGCGGAAGCGGTAAAAAAATATGAAGAAGAGAATCCGGACATGGTAATTATGGATATTACCATGCCGAATATGGATGGCCTTCAGGCGTTAAAAGCGATTCGTGGAAACCATCCGGATGCGAAAATTGTTATGTGTACGGCTATGGGTCAGGAGAGCATGGTAGTGGACGCGATCAAATCCGGTGCCAAGGACTTTATTGTAAAACCGTTTAATCAGGAACGTATTGTAGAGACTGTAAAAACAATTTTGGGACAGTAACCAGTCAGGAGGATAGAAAGCATGGCTTTTTTAAGCTCGTTCGACATCTGTGCCTCCGGACTTAGCGCCCAGAGACTGCGGATGGATATTGCGTCGGAAAATATCAGCAATATTGATACAACAAGAACAGAAGAAGGCGGCGCTTACCGCAGAAAAGATGTGGTCTTTGAAAGTTATGGGACCAACACGTTTCGGGATGCTCTCAGGAATGCTGCGAATGGGAAAGGAATCAAAAGCAGCGGTGTTGGAGTGAGGGTTGCCGAGATTGTGGAAGATGACCGTGAGATGAAAATGGTCTATAATCCGGGGCACCCGGATGCCGATGAAAATGGTTTTGTTGAGATGCCCAATGTAGATCTTCTGAAGGAGACGGTAGACGCCATGTCAGCGACCAGATCCTATGACGCGAATGTTACGGCATTAAATGCCATAAAGGCGATGGCGCAGAAAGCGCTTGAAATTGGCAAATAATATTCCGTCTGCTTGAATTAAATATGGACAAAAGGAGATTAAGAAATGGGCGCTAGCAGCTTTAATGAAATGGAAATAGATGCCATAGGCGAGATTATGAATATCAGTCTCGGCGCTTCGGCAACTGCAGTTTCCACTTTGCTGGGTACGAAGGTTGATATTACGACGCCTGTTGTACGTGTTCAAAGCCGTGAGGAGTTTGAGTTTAAGAAGCTCGAACCGGCGATCGGCGTGGAAATTGCTTATGTGGAGGGTCTGGCGGGCAAAAATGTCATGATGTTCCGCAAGGAGGATGTGCGCATTATTGTAGGCACTCTGCTGGGGGAAGTTCCGGCAGATGATGCTTTTGAGATGGATGAGATTTATATCAGTGCGATCTGTGAGATCATGAATCAGATGATGGGCGCTTCGGCGACAGCATTATCTGAGTTTTTGGGTTTCCCTGTGAACATCTCTACTCCGAAGTCTTTTGATATCGGAGAACCTGATGAGTTTAAGGCCAAGTATTTTCCGGATGAAGAGGGAATGGTTGTTGTACGTTTCCGCCTGGAAATTGAAGAGAAACTCAACAGTGAGTTTATGAATATTATGTCAACTGGCCTTGCGAAACGTCTTTTGACTCCGTTTGGACTTGGCGGCGATATTGCAGATGCTGTGACAGAGGAGCCGGTACAGGCTCCCGAGCCGGCACCGACGGCTTCGTCAGGAAGCGGCGGAAGCATGTCCCAGGAAGAAATGGATGCACTGATGAATTCCATGCAGGGAGCACCTGCGGAGGAACCTGCGTCTTCATCCGGAGGCGGCAAAAGCATGTCCCAGGAAGAAATGGATGCACTGATGAATTCCATGCAGGGAGCGCCTGCGGAGGAACCTGCGTCTTCATCCGGAGGCGGCAAGAGTATGTCCCAGGAGGAAATGGATGCGCTGATGAGCTCTATGCAGCCTGCACCGGAACCTCAGCCTGCAGTACAACAGCCGGGAACACAGGCTGGTATGGGAGCACAGCAGCCATATTATCCATATCCGGCTCCTGCCATGGATCCGATGATGCTGCAGCTTCTGAATCAGATGCAGCAGACGCAGATGCAGATGATGGAGATGATGAAACCGAAGCCACAGGAATCGTCCAGGAAGGAAAATTCTATTATTCGTCCGCTTTCTTCGGAACAGATCCGCGATGAAGCGGGAGACGGAATGGAAGATAAGACCAATCAGGAGATGCTGATGAAAGTACCTCTTGAGATCTCTGTGGAGATTGGAAGAACCAAGAGACTGGTTCGTGATATTCTTGAATTTACACAGGGTACTCTTGTCGTTCTGGATAAGATGGCCGGAGAGCAGGTGGATCTGTTTGTCAATGGTCAGTGTATTGCAAGAGGCGACATCGTCGTAGTAGAGGATAATTTTGGTATCCGTATTACAGAAATTGTATCTAAAGAGATCAATCCGGAAAGTCTGTAACAATGGGAGCTTTGTCTTTGTTTAATGCAATACTGGCGGTGGTCGGTGTGCTGTTTCTGGCATACTGGTGCAGTCGTATGCTGGGAAAGCAGTGGGGGATGAACGCCTGCTCCGGAAACATGAAGGTGATCAGTCAGCTTCAGGTGGGGCAGGACCGGAGAATCCTTTTACTGCGTATAGGAGAGCATCATTTTCTTGTGGGTGTCAGTCAGGCGGGTATTCAGCTTCTGGCTGAAGTGGAGGGAGATTTTATGGAAGATATACCGCAAAGTCCGCAGGATGTGATAAAGCCTTCTTTTCAGGAAGTTTTGGACAGGTACAGGAAGTTTCGTGGCGGGAAAGATGGAGTTGACCGATGAGTGATCTTTTGACACAGTTAAACGGTGGGAGCGTTCCTACTCTGGAACTGCTTTATATGCTTACACTTGTGGCGTTGCTTCCTTCCATAGTCATCATGATGACTTCGTTTACCAGAACGATCATCATTATCTCATTTACGAGAAATGCTGTGGGAGTTCAGCAGTCGCCGCCCAATATGGTTCTGGTAGGTATTGCGTTGTTTTTGACGCTGTATATTATGAGTCCGGTTGTCAGCAGAATTAACGAGGAGGCGTATCAGCCTTATCTTCGAGGTGAGTTTACACAGGAAGAGGCAATCAGTGAGATGACTGTCCCTCTTAAAGAATTTATGCTGCGCAATACGGAAATCAGTACACTGGAGAATTTTATTGATATGTCGGGGACAGAAATTGAAGAAGATCCGATGAATTATTCTCTGACAGTTATTGTTCCCTCTTTTCTGACTTCAGAGTTGAAGAGAGGATTTATGGCAGGCTTTTTCATATATCTGCCGTTTCTTCTGATTGATGTAATTGTGGCAACTACGCTGATGTCCATGGGTATGGTCATGCTGCCGCCGGCAATGGTTTCACTGCCTTTTAAGCTTTTGCTTTTTGTGACAGTGAATGGATGGGAACTGGTTTTCTCAGGGATTGTTACCAGCTTTCAATAGTATTTGATATGTTAAGGAAAGGAGCTGCTGATGACAGAAGCAGAGGTACTTGATATTTTATACCAGGCATTTATGCTTGCGCTTAGGCTGTCGCTTCCTTTTCTGCTGGTTAGTATGGTGGTGGGAGTCGTCATATCCATCTTTCAGGCAGCCACGCAGATCAATGAGCAGACGCTGACATTTGTTCCTAAATTTCTTGCCATTTTGGCAGTGATGGGATTTCTGGGCGGTACGATTATGACAATGCTTCAGGATTTTTTAAGACAGATGATCGGGCTGATTGCAGGAGGCTGACAAAATATGTTCATCCTTTTTGCGCTGGTGTTTATGCGGATGACGGGCGCGGTCGCGCTGAATCCGATATTAGGACGCTCGAACATACCGAATCCCGTAAAAGGCGCCATGATTATGGTCCTCTCTTTTTTGATGTACAGCGGGACAGACGGTGTTCTTTCGCACGAACCCACAGTTATGATTGAATTTGGGGTCATGCTGATTAAAGAATTGATGATAGGATTCGCCATTGGATTTTCCATGGAGTTGTCTTTTGCTGTCGTTCGTTTTGCAGCTGCAGTTGTGGATTATATTATGGGGCTGTCCATGGCACAGACGTATGATCCTCAGTACAATACGCAGATGACGATTACATCAGGGATGTACTATACATTTTTGGTGCTTTTATTTCTGGCAGGAGACGGTCATGTACGTCTGATGGCGCTTATTTATCATTCTGCGGATTTAATTCCTTTTGGAGAAGTTGTGATTCGCCCGGAGCTTTCCAGTCTGATGCTGGAAATATTCAAAACCAGTATTACCACGGGACTGCAGCTTGCATTTCCGATTATTGCCATGGAAATGGTGACGGAGTCTGCAGTGGGGATCCTGATGCGCATTATCCCGCAGATCAATGTATTCGCAGTCAATTTTCAGCTGAAAATTATCGTGGGATTGATGATGCTGCTCTATATGTTCAGCCCGGTGGCCAGTAAAATGTATACAATTATTGACAATTTATTCTTATATATAGAAGAGGCACTCACACTTATGGTATAATGTCGGCAGACAGACATCATACCGGCATTGATCTGAGTCTAACCAGAAGGAAGACAGTTACATTGTCAGATCGAATGCAATACATAATGATTCCAGGAATAGGCACGCAGTGACTGAGGGGAGTGGTGAATTTGGCGGAGGCGAATGGGCAGGAAAAGACCGAACAGCCAACCGCTAAACGGCGGAGAGACGCGAGAAAAAAGGGAAATGTTTTTCAGAGCAAGGATATTGTTACAGTTCTGATGCTGTTCAGCGTATTTTATATGGCGAAGCTGGTGCTTCCGTCCATGAGTGAAACGTTACGGGACTATATGACGTTCTTTTTTTCGGCGATAGGCCAGGATGCTCCGTTTGAAAATTCGCCGCAGATCTATGTCTATTCTGTAGTCTCTCTGCTGAAGTGTGCGCTGCCGCTGCTTTTGATTTCTGTGGTGGTAGGGATTCTGGGACACGGTGTGCAGACTCGTTTTCTTTTTTCAATGGAGAGTCTGAAACCCAAGTTCAGCAAGATTAATCCTATCAGTGGGCTAAAAAACATGTTCACTTTGAAAAAGATTGTGGACCTTGTAAAAAATCTGATCAAAATAGCCATTTTGCTGGTGCTGCTCTACAACCTTGTGAGAGGTGATCTGAGTCCGATTGCCCGGATGATTGACATGCCGATTTTCAGTTCTACTACTCAGATGCTGGCAATGGTGTTTGATCTGGTTAAAAAAGTGTGCATTGCTTTTGCAGTTGTGGCTTTTTTTGATTTTCTTTATCAAAGATGGGATTATGAGAATAATCTGAAAATGACGAAACAGGAAGTAAAAGAAGAATATAAGATGACAGAGGGAAATCCGGAGATTAAAGGAAGGATCCGGAGGATTCAAAAGCAGATGGCAATGAGCAGAATGATGCAGAGCGTGCCAGAAGCTGATGTGGTCGTAAGAAACCCGACGCATTTTGCAGTTGCATTAAAATACGATCCGGAGCGGCACGGAGCTCCAGTGGTGCTTGCCATGGGGCAGGATCACCTGGCACTTCGGATTATAAAAGTTGCCGAGGAGCACGGCGTATCTGTCCTGGAGGACCGTCCTCTTGCAAGGGCACTCTATGCTTCGTGTGAAATAGGCCGTGAAATACCGGCAGAATTTTATGGTGCGGTGGCAGAGCTTCTGGTATATATCTACCGGCTCAACCACAGAGACGAGATGCTGCAGTAGCAGTTTCTTTTCCCGAAAGCATGCTTGCCAGACTGTGAAGGTTTAATGAGTATGGGAAAAGCAATGTCCGCATAGTTTGTATAGATGGAGTCTTGAATGAAGAAATTATTAAGCTATTCAGTTGTACTGTTTGTACTGACAATTATATTATTGCTGATTATACCGCTGCCGGCTGCTATCGTGGATGTGGCGATTATTTTGAATATATCTCTGTCGCTGATGATTCTTGTTATTACGATGACGATTCGGGAGCCTCTGGAATTTGCCATATTTCCGTCGCTTTTGCTGATCACGACTCTGTTCCGACTTGGAATTAATGTATCTACGACAAGAAATATTTTGTCAAATTTCGGTTCTTCCGGACAGATCATCAAGGCGTTTGGTGATTTTATCCTGCAGGGGAATGTTGTCGTTGGACTGGTCATTTATCTGATCATAGTCCTGATGCAGTTTCTGGTTATTACCAAAGGCGCGGAGCGTGTTTCCGAGGTTGCAGCACGATTTACGCTGGACGCGATGCCAGGTAAACAGATGGCGATTGATGCAGACCTGAATTCCGGGTTGATCGATGAACAGATGGCAAAGATCAGACGTGAGAAGATTCAGAGAGAAGCAGATTTCTATGGTTCTATGGATGGTGCAACGAAGATTGTCAAGGGTGACTCGATCATGTCGTTGATTACGACCGGAATCAATCTGGTCGGTGGTATTATCATCGGTATGGTTCAGGGAAGCGGAACACTTGGCGAAGTGGCTGTCACGTATTCGATTGCAACCGTAGGTGACGGACTGGTAGGACAGATTCCTTCTCTTTTGATTTCTACAGCAACGGGTATGATTGTTACCAGAGCAGTAGCAGAGGGAAGCTTAAACGAGGATATATCCAGACAGTTCACAGCTCAGCCAACAGCAATTATGATCAGTGGTGTTGTGATCGCTGTATTATCTGTGATTCCCGGCATGCCGGTGATTCAGCTTCTGCTTGTTTCATCGGGTCTGATCGGAGGCGGATACTATCTGTCCAGAAGAATCAAGGAAGAGCCTTCCATAGCGGCTGCGGGCTTTGCTTCCGGACCGGGTCTGGAGGCGTCGCCGGATGATATTCCCGGAGAAACTGGGGATGAAACATTAAGACAGGTCACAGAGGAGGAATATTATAAGGATGTAAATAATGTGTACAGTCTGTTGACGGTAGAGCCGATCGAAATGGAGTTCGGCTACAGCCTGATTCCTCTGGTGGATGAGTCAGTCGGCGGAAAGCTGATTAACCGGATTGTGATTTTCCGGCGTCAATATGCACAGGATATGGGATTTGTTATCCCGTCGATTCGGCTGCGCGACAGCTCGGGGCTTAATACAAATCAGTATTGTATTAAGATCAAAGGCGAAGAAGTTGCAAAAGGAGAGCTGCTGGTGGATTACTATCTGGCGCTGGATCCGGAAAACCCCGAAAAGGAAATCGACGGAATCGAAACCATAGAACCGGCATATGGTATTCCAAGCCGCTGGATTCGTCCGGAAGACAGAGAGATGGCGGAGATTTACGGTTATACGGTTATTGACCCGCTGTCTGTGCTGGTTACACATCTTTCAGAAGTTGTCAAGCAGCATGCACATGAGCTTCTGACCAGGCAGGAGATTATTCATCTGGTTGAAAATATGAAAAAAACATCTCCGGAACTGATTGAAGAAGCATTTCCGAACTTTGTCAATTACAGCCTGTTCCAGAAGATTCTGACAAGTCTTTTGAAGGAAGGCGTTCCGATTAAGGATATGGAGACAATTATTGAGACGGCGCTGGAATCCATCTCGGAAACAGGACTTCCCGTCAAAGATGTAGACGGACTGATCGAACATATTCGGACAGCGTTGAAGCGAACCATTACCAGACTGTACTGCGAGGACGGCAGTATGAAAGTGCTAACGATGGATTCGGAACTGGAGCGTACGATGGTGAGCTGTCTGTCCAAAGGGGAGAGAGGGTATTATCTGGCTTTGAATCCGGATGTGCTGCAGAGTCTGATCAATCAGATTACTGTTCAGCTTAAAAAATTCAACAGTCTTTCACAGAATCCGGTGATTTTGACATCACAGGTGATGAGAGTTCATTTTTACCGGCTGATTGACCAGTTTTATCCAAATGTCAGGGTATTGTCTTTTAATGAAATTGCGAACAATATCCAGATACAGTCTATCGGGAGCCTGACTCTTGAAAATCCTGAGAGAGGGGGATCCTGATCTACAAGGGGTTTAAGGTATGATGCTTCAGACAGAAAAGCTAAAAGATAAAACAAATGAAGAACTCCTTGACTTGTATCAGAAAAGCGGGGAGCTTGCAATCAAGCAGGAACTGGTAATGCGCTATCTGTATATCGTGAAAACGATTGCTTCACAGATGCGCGGAGTGTATGCCGGGTCGCTTCAGATGGAGGATATCATCAATGAAGGTGTAATCGCTATCATGAAAGGGATTGACAGATACGACCCGGAGCGTGATAATAAGTTTGAGACCTTTATATCAAGACGGATTCGGGGCATGATCATCGATCTGGTGCGTAAAAATGACTGGATGCCAAGAGATTTCCGCAAACAGGTCAGGATGATGGAGGATGCGAGAATCGCCCTTGGAAACGAAGCTACGGATGCCATGATTGCAGAGCATATCGGCATGGATGTAAAAAAATACAGAAAGCTTCAGCGTATGAGTGTGATAATGAATGTATTGTCTCTGGATATGCTGATTGATGATGAGGATGAACATCAGTCTTTGCAGCTTTCAAGCCGTGATCATAATTCGCAGCCGGAAAAAGCGTTTCTTCAGGAGGAGTCAAGACAGCTTCTTGCCGAGGCAGTGAGCAGTCTGAAGGAGAAAGAGCAGCTGGTGATCTCTCTGTATTATGTAGAAGAGCTGAATATGGGGCAGATAGCAGGGATCATGGGGGTCAGCGAGCCCCGGATCTCTCAGATCCACAGCAGCGCGATCCGCAAACTGAAGGATTATATGAGTGCTTATATGTAAGGTCAGACAGGGAATTGGAAACAGCATCAGCCTGGACACAGAGTATTGTGAGGGTAGATGCAGAACGAAGTATAAGGAGGAAAAAGAGGTATGTATCAGGGATTTTACAACCTGACATCCGGTATGCTGACTCAGAACAGGAATCTGAATGTTATCAGCAACAATATGGTAAATATTCAGACATCCGGATATAAGAGAGACAAGATGGTCAGCAGTACATTTGAAGAAGAGATGCTCTACCGGACAGGGCGTACCAACAAAGACAATCCTGTGGAACTGGGAACGACTTCCAAGATTAAGACTGCGGAAAGAACTTATGTGAATTATGAGCAGGGCAGTTTTGATCCAAGCGGAGGTATCTATGATTTTGCGCTGGGAGGCAAAGGATTTTTCTGTGTTGATACAGCTGACGGAGTCCGTTATACCAGGAATGGTTCGTTCCGCGTGGACGAAGAAGGCTATCTGATGCTGAATAATCTGGGCAGAGTGCAGGGACAGGGAGGCCAGCCGATCCAGATAGACAATGAAGACTTCCAAGTGGATGAAGGCGGAACGATACGGGTTGTGGACCGGGATGGAAGTACCAGGGAATTTGGAACTTTGCGCGTTGTGGATTTTGAAGATTATGAACAGCTCCACAAAGAAGATTACGGTCTGTTTTCAACAGATCAGGCAGCCAGGGAACTGACAAACGGAGAGACCAGTGTTCTGTGGCAGACGCTTGAGCGGTCCAATGTGGATATGGTGGAGGAACTTACCTCCATGATGTCGGCACAGCGGGCATTGCAGAGCGCGGCTCAGGTACTGAAAATGTACGATCAGGTTATGAATAAATCAGCAACAGATGTCGGAAGACTGTAAAGCAGGACAGGAGGAAACGATTATGTATCAGTCATTTTATACGGGCGCTCTTGGAGCAGGAAGTTTTTTATCGAAGCTGAGTGTGGTTTCCAACAATCTTGCCAATATCAACAATAACGGTTTTAAGGCAAAGAATGTGGCATTCTCTGATCTTATGAATTATAATCTGAATGATTCGGAAGATGCAGTGACAGAACTTATGGCCGGCAACGGCATGAGAGTGCAGAAGACTTCTACAAATTTTGAGGCGTCAGAGTTTGCGCAGACAAACAATTTATTCGACTTTGCGATTCTGCAGGATAACGCATTTTTTATGGTGCGGGATGTGGGAACGGATGAGATCACATATACGAGAAACGGACGTTTTCACAGAGGAGAACTGAATGGGACTTTTTATTTGACAACAGAGTCCAATAAGCTGGTACTGGATGCGAATCAGCAGCCGATAGAAGTGGGTCAGATGCCGGATGAAAAGGGAGAAGGTGGAGAAGATATGGCAGAGATTAAAAGCCGTATTGCACTTTATACCTTTAATAATCCCAGTCGCCTCATGAATGTGGGGGACAATGAGTTTGCTCCTTCTGACGAGGGCGCACAGCCGATTCTGATTGAGTCTCCTTCTTTCACCTCGGGTGCTCTGGAGCGCTCTGGAACGGATATGGCAGATGAGATGGTAAAGGTCATTGAGACGCAGCGTGCCTTTTCTTATGCTCTGAAGGTTGTGACAACGTCCGATGAGATAGAATCTACCATTAACTCCCTCAGGGGATAAGCACAGCACTAAGAGGTGACTATGAGAATTAAAAGTTATGAGGAAATGAACCTTCAGGAACTGGACGTGATGAAGGAGATCAGCAGTATCGGTACCAGTCACGCTGCCACGTCTTTGTCAAAGCTTCTTCAGAAGGAGATTCGGATCTCGATTCCTGAGGTAAGTGTACTCGGTTATGAGGAGGCAGTGGATAAGATCGGAGAGATCGAAGAGCTGGTGGCGGCAACTCTGGTACAGATGTCCAACGAAGTGAACGGATTGATTCTGTTTATCTTCAAAATGGATATGGCAAATGCAGTGCTTGAGAAGCTGATCGGAAAAAAATATACTTCTTTCGAAGATATGGATGAAATGGACTATTCTGCACTGGAAGAAGTGGGCAATATTATCATCTGCTCTTATGTAAATGCGTTTGCACAGCTTGTGGGTGTGGATATCGATCTGTCGGTTCCAAGTTCTACTGTGAATATGCTTGGTGGAATACTGACGGTTCCAATCGCAGAATACGGTTATGAGACAGATAAACTGATGTACATAAACGCGGAATTTATCATGGATGGAGTCAGGCTTTCTGACGGACTTTTGATGCTGCCTGACATCGAATCCCTGAACAGGATATTAGAGAAATTAGGTGTGTCAAGTTGACAGGAAAAGATATAAAAGTAGGAATCGGTGATATGAAATTTGCCAGAGGAGAGGGGCAGATTATTACATATGCATTGGGTTCCTGTATCGGGATTACAATGTATGATCCGGCTATTCGCCTGGGAGGGCTTCTGCACATTATGCTGCCGTCCAGAACGGACCTGAAAGATCCAAAAGTATTTAAATATGCGGACAGCGGGATACAGGAAATGCTTCGCAAGCTTACTGCTTTTGGTATGCTGAAAAGCAGGACAATCGTGAAGATTGCAGGCGGCGCCAAAATGTTTGAGATTCGGGGAAATTCGGATTTTGGCAATATCGGTCAGAGGAACGCCGCAATGGTTAAGAAATTGTTGATGGAAGAACGGATGCGTATATCGGCAGAAGATACAGGCGGTAGCTATGCAAGGACAATGTTGATCAATATAGCAAATGGAGATGTGATCATTCGGACTGCGGGCAAACCGGAAAAGCATCTGTAAGGAAGGAGTGGAGACAAGTGGAAAAAGAAAAAGAGGGTATTCTTCTTGAGTCGGGTACCAATGAGATTGAGATCATGAAATTCAAGATACAGGGAGAGTTTTATGGAATCAATGTGGCAAAGGTTAAGGAAATTATGATGAGCGAAAAGGTGAAGATTATGCCTCATGCTCATCCTGCAGTCGAAGGGATTTTTAAACCGCGGGACATTTTGATTACGGTTATCGACCTTGGATACTATCTGACCGGTGAGGATCTGGAGCATAAACAGAGGGATCTGTTCATTGTGACGAATTTTAACAAGATGACGGTTGCTTTCCGCGTTCAGAGTATTGAAGGGATCAGCCGGATTTCCTGGAAGGATATCCAGAAACCGGATAAGACGTTGTCCCACGGTGAAGAGGGCGTGGCGACCGGTATCGCTCAATGTGCGGGAGAACTGGTGACGATATTGGATTTTGAGAAGATTGTGGCTGAAATCGCGCCGGAAACAACAATCCAGATTTCCGAAGTAGAACAGATGGGAGATCGCCCTCTGTGTGACAGCCCGCTTGTGATCGCCGAGGATTCAGTGCTTCTGCAGAAGATGATTGATGATTCACTGGAACGCGCAGGATTCATGGATGTGAAGAATTTCAACAATGGACAGGAAGCGTGGAATTATCTGGAGTCGCTTCGGCATGATTCAGATTTGTATGATAAAGTAAATCTGATTATTACGGATATTGAGATGCCGGAGATGGACGGTCATCGTCTGACCAAGCTTGTAAAGGATGATCCAAGGCTGAAAAAGATACCGGTAGTGATCTTCTCCTCCTTGATTGATGATCAGATGAGGGTGAAAGGCGAGGCTCTTGGTGCAGACGAGCAGCTTACAAAGCCGGAGATCGGTCATCTGGTACATGTGATTGACAGACTTCTGGAACGTTTCCATAAAGAAGTACTAAAATAAAAACAGTTCACCTGCGCAGGCCGGCTTGTTTACTGCCGGCCTGTTGCAGGTGTGATTTATTCCCGCGAGCAATGAGCCAAGCGGGCATGCTCGCATGCACGTTTGGCAACTGCCGCGAGGGTCAGAGACCCTGCAGCTTGCTGCAGGGTTTCTGACTGAAAACGGGCATACGGATTGCACAATACTGTGCCAATCTGTATGCATTCTCCGGAAACTCTGGGGCTGTCGCAAAACGCACTCCTGTCTGCTACTCATTCTGCTTTCATTCACACAGTGTTGCCGAGTAACAGAGGAGAGTGTATCCGCGGCAGCCCCAAAGTATGTTTGAATATTCATTTCCATCTATATAATAAAGAGAGGTACTTTTGTGGCTGAACTCACACCAATGATGCAGCAGTATATGAAGACGAAAGAAGAATATAAGGATTGTATTTTATTTTATCGTCTGGGAGATTTTTATGAGATGTTTTTTGAGGATGCTAAGATTGTGTCCCGGGAACTGGAACTGACGCTTACCGGTAAAAACTGTGGCCTTGAAGAAAGGGCGCCTATGTGCGGCGTTCCGTTTCATTCTGTGGATGGTTATCTGAGCCGTCTGGTGTCCAGAGGTTATAAAGTTGCTGTCTGCGAGCAAATGGAGGATCCTGCCATGGCGAAAGGACTGGTCAAACGGGAGGTCATCCGGGTAGTGACGCCCGGAACCAATCTGAATGCGCAGGCGCTGGACGAATCCAGAAATAACTATATCATGAGCATTGTGTATGTCAGCGACCGGTTTGGAATCTCGTTTGCAGATGTGACAACGGGCGATTATTTTATGACGGAAGTGGATTCTACGAGGAAGCTCACGGATGAAATATACAAATTTTCTCCCAGGGAGATCATATGCAATGAAGCGCTTGTGATGAGCGGCATGGATACGGAAGATTTAAAAGAACGTCTTGGTATTACCATGTATTCTCTTGAAAACTGGTACTTTGACGATGAACTGTGCAGAAAAGAACTGCTGGAACATTTCGGGGTAAAGTCTTTAGAGGGTCTTGGGATAGCGGATTTTGGCTGTGGCATTATCGCGTCCGGGGCTCTCCTTCGATATTTAACGGAGACACAGAAGACCTCTTTAAGTCATATGTCCAGACTGCAGCCTTACGCGTCGGGAAATTTTATGATTATTGACAGTTCCAGCCGGAGAAATCTGGAACTGATGGAGACACTGCGTGAGAAGCAGAAAAGAGGTTCTCTTTTATGGGTGCTGGATAAGACAAAGACTGCGATGGGAGCGAGAATGCTCAGAAGTTATGTAGAGCAGCCTTTGATCGAAAGGGAGGAGATTGAGAGACGTCTGGCTGCAGTTGAGGAGCTGAACAGTCAGATGATTACCCGGGAAGAGCTTCGAGAATATTTAAGCCCCATTTATGATCTGGAGCGTCTGATCGGACGGATCAGCTATCAGACTGCAAATCCGAGAGATCTGATAGCGTTTAAGACATCTCTTCAGATGCTTCCTCATCTGAAGACACTTTTGGAGGAGTTGAACAGTCCGCTGCTTGGAGAGATACAGGCAGATCTGGACGGACTTGAGGATCTGTATGAACTGATTGACCGCTCGATTCAGGAAGAACCTCCCGTTTCCATTCGGGAGGGCAATATGATCAAAGACGGCTATCATAAAGAAGTGGATAAGTTTCGCACTGCCAAAACGGAAGGGAAGTCGTGGCTGGCCGAGATTGAGAGCAAAGAAAGAGAACGGACCGGCATCAAAAATCTGAAGATCAAATTTAATAAAGTATTCGGCTATTATCTGGAAGTAACCAATTCTTATAAAAATCTGGTGCCGTCGGATTATATCCGTAAGCAAACACTGACAAATGCAGAGCGCTATATTACGCCGGAATTAAAAGAACTTGAGGATACAATACTGGGAGCGGAGGAAAAGCTGGTTGCTCTGGAATATGAACTTTTTATCGGCATCCGAGATCAAATTGCAGCGCAGGTTCTGCGTATCCAGAAAACGGCAAAAGCGGTGGCCAGGCTGGATGTGTTTACAAATCTGGCATTTGTGGCAGAAAAGAATCATTATGTACGTCCGAAAATAAACAGCGGGGGGAAGATTGATATTCGAAACGGTCGTCATCCTGTGGTAGAACAGATGACGGCGGGCAATATGTTTATTTCCAACGATACATATCTGGACAGTGGTTCTAACCGGATTTCTATTATTACCGGACCGAATATGGCAGGTAAGTCGACGTATATGCGTCAGACAGCGCTGATCGTTCTGATGGCTCAGGTGGGGAGCTTTGTACCGGCGGAGAGTGCGGATATTGGAATTGTGGACCGTATCTTTACCAGGGTAGGCGCTTCGGATGATCTTGCCAGTGGACAGAGCACTTTTATGGTGGAAATGAATGAAGTGTCTAATATTTTAAGAAATGCCACGGCTGACAGTTTGCTAATCCTGGACGAAATCGGGCGGGGAACAAGTACGTTTGACGGCCTGAGTATTGCCTGGGCTGTGATTGAGCATATTGCGGACAGGCGTCTTTTAGGCGCCAAAACCCTGTTCGCCACGCATTATCATGAACTGACCGAGTTAGAGGGCACCATGGAGGGTGTGAATAACTATTGCATTGCAGTGAAGGAAAAGGGCGACGATATTGTATTTTTGAGAAAAATTGTCAGAGGCGGAGCGGACAGATCGTACGGAATCCAGGTGGCAAAACTTGCCGGAGTTCCGGACAGCGTGATTGCCCGCGCAAAAGAACTGGCAGAGGAATTAAGCATGGCAGATATCTCTGTCAAAGCCAAACATATCGCGGAGGAGGGCCGTACGAGGGCCAGGCTGAAGCAGAAACCCAAAAAATACGATGAAGTGGATCTGGAACAGATCTCTCTCTTTGATACGGTCAAAGATGATGATGTGGTAAAGGAACTTCAGGAGCTTGATATTTCCAATATGACGCCGATGGAGGCCATGAATACTCTTTACCGGCTGCAGAATCGGCTGAAGAACAGATGGTGAATCAGATGAACAGAATAGCAGTATTAGACCAGCAGACCATTGATCAGATTGCTGCCGGCGAAGTGGTGGAGCGTCCGGCTTCGGTGGTGAAAGAGCTGGTGGAAAATGCGGTGGATGCAGGAGCATCACAGGTAACGGTGGAGATTCGGGAAGGCGGGGTTGGCTACATTCGGATTACAGATAACGGAAGCGGGATAGAGAAAGAAGATATTCCGCTGGCATTTCTCAGTCATTCTACGAGCAAGATCCGCAGTGCAGAAGACCTTACAGGAGTGACATCTCTTGGGTTCCGCGGAGAGGCCTTGTCCAGTATTTCAGCGGTATCCATGGTGGAGCTGATTACAAAAACCCGAACAGACGTACTGGGAAGCCGGTGTTGTCTGGAAGGAGGAGTCCAGAAGAGTCTGGAGGAGCTTGGCGCTCCGGACGGAACTACATTTATTATAAGAAATTTGTTTTATAATACGCCGGCCCGGAAAAAATTTTTAAAGACAAAGATGAGCGAAGCGGCGGCGGTGCACGAACTGATGACGCATCTGGCACTGTCTCATCCAAAGATTTCTTTTAAGGTCATAATTGAAAGTCAGATGAAACTGCAGACTGCGGGAAACGGCAGTCTGAAAGACGTAATTTATCATATTTATGGCAGAGATATTGCCACACGGATTCTCCGTATAGATCAAAAAGAAGGTCCGCTCCATATCAGCGGATTTATCGGGAAACCGGAGATTTCCAGAGGGAATCGGAATTATGAGAATTATTTTGTCAATGGCCGGTATGTGAAAAGTAAAATTATTGCCGGAGGAATTGAGGATGGATATAAAACGTTTATGATGCAGCACCGTTATCCTTTTGTATGTCTGAATATTCATATGGACGGGACAATGCTGGATGTGAATGTGCATCCGACAAAGATGGAACTAAGATTCAGCGATCAGAATCTGGTTTATGAAACAATACAGAAAGCGATCACAAAGACGTTGTCCGCTACAGAGCTGATCCCGGAGGTGACGCTTGACGGCAAAAATCCGGCAAAAGTTCCCGCAGCTTCCGGAAAACCGAAATCAAAATACGGCAGCTCTTTTCCGAATGTACAGACTCAGCCCGGAGAATCTGCAGAAGACATAAGGCAGGAGCTCCCGGCAAAGAAACTCCCTCTGGAAAAGATGTGGAAGACTCCGGAGGCAGTAAAAGAACCGGTAAAACCAGAAAGCCAGGATCTGGAGTATTTCATGGCGCAGATGCGCAGAAGGGTGGAGGAGCGTCACAGACAGGAACAGCAGACGTTGAAAGAGGACAATGGTTATCAGGCGAAATCTTCTGTTTCCATATCGGATCGTCAGAAAAAGCAGAACGATTCGGCGCCTGAGCAGTTAAGCCTGTTTGACGGGAAGCTTCTGTCCAAAGAAGCCTCTGTGCGTCATGAAATCATCGGACAACTCTTTGATACTTACTGGCTGGTACAGTATGCGGATAAATTTTATATTATTGACCAGCATGCCGCCCACGAAAAGGTGCTTTATGAACGTCTGATTAAGAATCTTAAGGATCGGGCCTTTGAATCACAGCTTCTGTCTCCGCCGATCATACTGAATATGAATATGCAGGAAGAACAGCTGTACAGAAAATATCGTCAGCCTTTTGCAGATATGGGATTTGAGATTGAAGAATTCGGTGAACAGGCCTATGCGGTCCGGGCAGTTCCGTCCAATTTGCCCGGGATCGCAAGACATGAAATCCTGATGGAGCTCATAGACAGTCTTTCAGAGATTCCTGGCAGCATCAGCTCCGGCTCTCTTCTGGATAAGATGGCTTCTATGTCCTGCAGAGCGGCGGTCAAAGGCAATCACAGGATGTCGGCAGCAGAGGCGAAAGCGCTGATTGACGAACTTTTGACTCTGGAGAATCCATACAACTGTCCTCATGGACGACCAACGATTATCTCCATGAGCAGATATGAGCTGGAAAAAAAATTTAAAAGGATTATATAGCATGATGAAAGAATCTTTAGTGATCCTGACCGGTCCTACAGCAGTCGGTAAGACAAAGCTTTCGATTGCCCTGGCAAAAGCCATTGGAGGAGAGATTATATCGGCAGATTCCATGCAGATTTATAAACACATGGACATTGGTTCTGCCAAAATCTGTCCAAAAGAGATGCAGGGTATTCCGCATTATCTGGTAGACGAGCTGGAGCCCTGGGAGGAATTTCATGTTGTACGCTTTCAGAAAATGGCAATGGAAGCGATGGAGAAAATCCGCCGTCACGGACATATTCCGATTCTGGTGGGCGGTACCGGTTTTTACATTCAGGCGATTGTGGGTAATGTGGATTTTACAGAAAACGTTTCCAGTCCGTATCGGCGCGAACTGGAAGCGCTGGCGGCTGAAAAAGGAGTGCATATTCTTCATCGGGAACTTCAGAAAGTGGACAGTGCGTCGGCAGCTGTCATTCATGAGAATAATGTAAAACGTGTGATCCGCGCGCTGGAATTCTATCAGATGACCGGCAGAAAAATATCGGAACACAATGAAGAACAACGGAAAAAAGAATCGCCTTACGATTATGCATATTTTGTCCTGAACGACGACAGGGAAAAGCTTTATGCCCGTATTGAACAGCGGATTGACGAGATGGTGGAGCAGGGACTTGTAGAAGAAGTTGTCAGGTTAAAGGAGATGGGCTGTCATCAGGGTATGGTGTCCATGCAGGGACTTGGATACAAGGAAATGCTTGCTTATCTGGACGGAACGTACAGTTTTCAGGAAGCGCTGGATATACTGAAAAGAGATACCCGTCGTTTTGCCAAGAGACAGCTTACCTGGTTTCGGCGGGAACAGGATATAATCTGGCTTCATAAAGGAGACTATGCATATCAGGAAGAAAAGATTCTGGCAGCAATGCTGAATATATTAAAGGAAAAGGGAATCATCAGATGAAGCTGAAAAACATGTATGAATGTATGGGGATAAGCAGCGGAGTTTTTGCATACGGACAGAAGACAGAAGAAGAACTGGAAGAACGGTTTACAGAGATAGATGAAACCGCGGAATATAATCAGCTGAAAGTACTTCATGCCATGCAGAAGTGCCGGGTCAGCGATATTCATTTTGCAAGTACCAGCGGCTATGGTTACAATGACCTGGGAAGAGACACACTGGAAGAAGTGTACGCAGAAACTTTTCACGCGCAGGCGGCGCTGGTCCGTCCGCAGATTACCTGCGGAACTCACGCGCTGGCGATTGCGCTTTCTGCGAACCTGCGTCCCGGAGATGAACTTCTGGCTGTATCCGGCAAGCCATATGACACACTGGAGGAGGTGATCGGAATCCGGCCGTCCAGAGGAAGTCTGGCGGAATATGGTGTCACATACCGGCAGGTGGATCTGCTGCCGGACGACCGGTTTAATCTGGCAGGTGTTCGGGAAGCGATGAATGAGCGTACAAAGCTGATCCATATTCAGCGATCCAAAGGCTATCAGACCAGGAGAACGCTGTCTGTTGCGGAGATCGGGGAAATAATCGCATATGTAAAATCCATAAATCCGGAAGTGATCTGTATGGTGGACAACTGCTATGGCGAATTTGTTGAACGGACGGAGCCGACAGATGTGGGAGCGGATTTGTGCGTGGGATCGCTTATTAAAAATCCAGGCGGAGGACTTGCTCCCACCGGCGGTTATATTGTGGGAAAAGAAGCCTGTGTGGAAAACTGCGCCTGCCGATTGACTTCTCCCGGTCTGGGAAAAGAGGTGGGGGCTACCATGGGAGTCATGCAGTCATTTTATCAGGGATTTTTCCTTGCGCCGACGGTGACGGCAGGTGCGCTTAAGGGTGCAGTTTTTGCAGCCAATATCTATGAACGTCTGGGGTTTGATGTTCTGCCCGACGGGAAGGAAAGCCGTCATGATATTATACAGGCAATTACTTTTGGAAAGCCGGAAGGCGTGATTGAATTCTGTAAAGGGATTCAGGCGGCGGCGCCGGTGGACAGTTTTGCAGAGCCAAGTCCCGCGCCTATGCCGGGCTATGACAGTGATGTGATCATGGCGGCAGGCGCTTTTGTGCAGGGTTCATCGATTGAGCTGAGCGCAGACGGACCGATCAAACCGCCTTTTGCCGTTTATTTTCAGGGCGGGCTGACCTGGGAGCATGCGAAATTCGGAATTTTGATGTCGCTGCAGAAGCTTGTGGATGCCCAAATTGCAAAGCTGCCGTCAGGGTTCTGAAAGGCAAAGCTGTAAAGAAAGCTGCGTCAGGGAGATGAAACGGGATGAAAAAGAGAAGTTTGAAAAGAGTGATCGTGATTGGAGGGGGAGCTTCCGGACTGATGGCAGCGATCACGGCCGCCAGAGAGGGAGCGAAGGTCATATTGATAGAAAAAAACAGGCAGGCGGGGAAGAAGCTTCTGGCCACCGGCAATGGGAAGTGTAATTTCACGAACCGGGATCAGCATCTTAGTCATTATCGGAGCGATCACATGGAGCTGGTAGAGGAAGTACTGAAAGCATTTTCCATGGAATCTGCCGTTGCCTTTTTTGAGGACCTGGGAATCCTCGTAAAAGACCGCTGCGGATATCTGTATCCAAACAGCGGACAGGCGTCTTCGATTGTGAATGTGTTAAGACTGGAGGTGCACAGACTCTCCGGCGCGCATCTGATCAAAGAAGCATATAATACAGAAGTCCTGGCTGTTGACAGGCAGGACGGGGTGTTCAAAGTGCGGACAGAGGGTTGGACTTACGAAGGGGAAGCGGTTATTCTGGCCTGCGGTTCAGAAGCTGCACCGAAGACCGGTTCTACCGGGGATGGATACCGGTTTGCCGAGAATCTGGGGCATCACGTCATTCCTCCGCTTCCGGCGCTGACAGGGTTGTATGCATATGAGAATGACAGGGGAACGCTTGCAGGAGTCCGTATGGATGCAATGGTGACACTTCGGATCAACGGGAAGATTTGCACCACAGAAGAAGGTGAGGTGCAGTTTGCCTCTTATGGTCTTTCCGGTATCCCGGTTTTTCAGGTGAGCCGGTATGTGTCCAGAGCGCTTAAAGCCGGAAGCAGATGTGAGATTGATCTGGATCTGTGTACTGCTTACAGTGTTCAGGAGCTGACACAGCTGTTGATAAAAAAAGGACAATATACCAGAGAACGCCGGGGTACGGATATTATGCTCGGCATATTCCCGGAAAAACTGTCGCAGGTGCTTCTCAGTCGCGCAGGCATTTCAGAACGAAAGAGCAGGCGGGAGTGGACAGATGAGGACTGCAGACAGCTTGCCGGACAGATAAAGAAGTTTTCCTTTCATATTTTTGGCTGCCGCGGTTATGAGCAGGCACAGGTGTGTACCGGAGGCGTTCCGCTTACAGAACTGAAAGGCGTTTCCATGGAGTCCGCAGTTGTTCCGGGCCTTTATTTTGCAGGGGAGCTTCTTGATGTGGACGGGGCCTGCGGCGGCTACAACCTTCAGTGGGCGTGGAGCAGCGGTTTTTTGGCAGGGACGCATGCGGCAGGAAATGAATCATACCTGTTTTCGTCCCTGGCTCATAATCTGTAAGAATCGGGAGCAGCAGGGGAAATGTTACTTGGAAATGAGGGAGAAAAATGAGGGAATATACGTACAAAAAAGCTGTTATGCAGTTTGATGTGGACTTTTTGCACGGGCCGATCTTCCATGCTCTGGTTGTTTTTGCCATACCGCTGCTGGTTTCCAATGTTTTTCAGCAGCTTTACAATACAGTGGATACCATGATTGTAGGAAATTATCTGGGCGATCTGTCTTTGGCTGCGATTGGGTCATGTACGGCAATCTTTGATTTGCTGGTGGGGTTTGCGCTGGGAATCGGTAATGGACTGTCCCTTGTGTCAGCGAGAAGCTTTGGAGCAGGAGATAAAACTCTATTAAAAAAATCGGTGGCATGCTCCATTGTCATAGGTATGACATCTTCCGCGGCGCTGACCGTGGTGGGAAGCCTGATTCTGCGGCCGCTTCTGGAAGCTTTGAATACGCCGCAGGAAATACTGGCAGAGTCCTACAGTTATATTTCGGTAATTGTCTGGTTTACTTTGGTGATGTTCGCCTATAATCTTTGCGCCGGGCTGATGCGGGCTATCGGGAACAGCGTAATGTCGCTGATGTTTCTGGTGGTGTCTTCGGTTGCCAATATATTTTTGGACATACTTTTTATTACACAGTTTCATATGGGTATCAGAGGAGCGGCGGTTGCAACTGTCATATCACAGGGAATTTCTGTTGTTCTCTGTGTGTTGTACATATGGAAAAAAGTACCGCTTCTTATACCGGAGAGAGAGCATTTCCGATTTGACAGAGCTTTATATGCAGAGATGTTTGGCCAGGGGCTGTCGATGGGAATTATGAGCAGTATCGTATCTGCAGGTTCCGTGATTCTTCAGTATGGAATTAATGGACTGGGAACCCTGATCATTGCCGGACATACAGCGGCAAGGAAGCTGTATATGTTTTTTAATATGCCGTTTGTCGCCATGTCGATGGCCGTATCAACTTTTGTTTCCCAGAACAGAGGCGCAAATCATGGAAAAAGAGTGAGAAACGCATTGAAATACAGTTATATTTTTGATGTGGCAGGAGCAGGCGTAATCACAGTGTTTCTGCTGTTTTGCGCACCTGCACTGGTGAAGCTGATATCCGGCTCGAGTGAACCGGAAGTTCTGAGGAATGGTTCCCTGTATCTGATAGTAGTCGGACCTTTTTATGCGGTTCTTGGTATACTGATGCAGAGCAGATGTGCTTTACAGGGAATCGGAGAAAAACTGCTTCCGCTGGTATCCAGCCTCATTGAGCTGGTTGGTAAGATTATGTTTGTTGTATTTCTGATTCCCAGATTCCAGTATATGGCAGTAGTTTTCTGCGAGCCAGTAATCTGGTGTGTGATGACGGTACAGCTTGTATATTCGCTTTACGGGAATCCGTTTATACGGGAAGCAGGCGCGTGCTGAGCTGCGGCGTCCGGTTATGAGTTTTATAAGGGATGCCGGTCTGCATCAGACTGACTGGCGGCAAAGATCTGAAAAACAGATTTTTTATGAAATATTTACCAATCAATGGTAAGAGTATGATATAATTGAGAGGAAACTGTATTTTGCAGTACTGTGTAAAAGGAGATTTATGTTAAGGATCCGGCAGCTGAAACTTCCTGTACAGCATACAGAGCAGGATTTAAAGAATAAAATAATAAAGACACTGCGCATCCGTGAGACCGATCTGATTCGATTTGAAATCGTCAAAAGATCTCTTGACGCCCGCAGAAAGAGGCTGGAATATGTCTATATGATTGATGCGGAAGTCAAAAGAGAGCAGATCATCCTCAGAAGAAATTCCGATCAGGTGTCAAAGACTGTCAGGGTTCTGTATCAGTTTCCCCGTTCCGGTAAAGAAAAGCTTTCCGGACGCCCGGTCATTATCGGGACAGGCCCGGCAGGTCTGTTCTGCGGACTGATGCTTGCCAGAGCAGGATATGCGCCGATCCTTCTGGAACGGGGGCAGTGTGCCAAGGAGCGTGTCAGGACGGTAGAAAAGTTCTGGAAACTTGGGGTCCTTGATGTGCAGTCCAATGTTCAGTTTGGAGAAGGCGGAGCAGGAACATTTTCTGACGGGAAGCTAAACACGCTGGTAAAAGATCCGGCGGGCCGGAATCAGAAAGTGTTGAAGCTTTTTGTGGAGGCAGGAGCGCCGGAAGAGATACTTTATGAGAAAAATCCTCATCTGGGAACCGACATGCTGGTCGGTATTGTAAGTCATATAAGGGAAGAAATCAAAAGGCTTGGAGGAGAGGTTCGATTTGGCTGTCAGGTAACAGATCTGAAGCTGGAAGCAGGAGGGGTCAGAGGGGTGTTTTACCGGGATCGGAATGCTGCTGATTCAGGGGTCGGTTTTCTGGAAACAGGGCAGGTGGTACTTGCCATCGGGCACAGTGCCCGCGATACCTTCCATATGCTGAAGTCGCACCAGATTCCCATGCAGACAAAAGCTTTTGCAGTCGGTGTGCGCATTGAACATCCGCAGGAGATGATGAATCAAAATCAATACGGCAGAGATTATCCGGCCGGTCTGCCTGCAGCCGCTTATAAAGTGACCCGTAAGACGGGATCGGGAAGGGGTGTTTATTCTTTCTGCATGTGTCCGGGAGGTTATGTGGTCAATGCATCTTCTGAGAATCATGCGCTTGCAGTCAACGGGATGAGCTATCATTTAAGAGACGGACACAATGCGAACAGCGCGATGGTGGTAACTGTGACGCCGGAAGACTATGAAGGAACAGATGTGCTGGCCGGCGTGGAATTTCAGAGAAAGCTTGAAAGGGCGGCTTACAGCCTGGGCGGGGGGAAAATTCCGGTGCAGACTTTTGAGGATTTTTGTCAGGATATACCGTCGCGCGTGCTTGGAGAGATCGAGCCGTGTATAAAAGGAAGGTATATTTTGTCCAATGTGCGGGAAATCTTTCCACAGGAGCTTTCTATGGCGCTGGAAGAAGGGATCAAAGGCTGCGAAGCCCTGATTCCGGGATTTGCAGGAAATGATGTGGTATTATCCGGAGTAGAAAGCCGGACTTCTTCGCCGGTTCGGATTGTCAGAAACGAAATGTTCGAGAGCAGAATTGCAGGGCTGTATCCCTGCGGGGAAGGAGCCGGATATGCAGGCGGTATTACTTCCGCTGCGATGGACGGCTTAAAGATTGCAGAAGCAATTGCAAAAAAATATGCACCATGGTATGATAACAGTTAGTGTTTGAAAAACCGGAGGTATGTATCGATCATGAAAGGTACAAAAAATGGCTGGACGTTGTTTTTGCTCATACTGGCCGGAGTGGTGCTGGGCGGATTCATCGGCACACTGGCGGCAGGTGTTTCTGGGCTGGACTGGCTGAACTATGGTCAGTCGTTTGGACTGGAGAATCCGATTGTTCTGTCACTGGGATTGATGGTTCTGACATTTGGGCTGACGATCAAGATCACGATTGCCGGCATTATAGGGATTATTCTCGCGATATTTATTTATCGCTGGATATAGAAATAAAAAAGGAAGATACTAAAAACGATAACTGACGGGGTGTCTGGAGAGATAAAACGGAGGTTATCAGAAAATGAATGAGAATTTTAACAGTCTGCCGAAAGATGAGCGGCCGTATGAAAGATGTATGTATCACGGCGCAGAACAGTTAAGCGACAGGGAACTTCTGGCGGTTCTTCTGAGGACCGGGGCAAAGGGAAAGACCGTGCTGGAGCTTGCCGGGGATATTCTGAAGCTGTCTCCGGACAGGAAAGGATTTACAGGCCTGCGCCGGCTGAGTCTGAAAGAACTGTCTGCCGTCCGGGGGATCGGAAAAGTAAAGGCGGTCCAGCTCAAATGTATTCTGGAGCTTGCGAGGCGTATAGCAAGAGAAGAAGCCGGCAAAGGCGTTTACTTCAGGACTCCCGGCGCGATTGCAGAGTATTATATGGAAGATATGAGGCATCAGGAACAGGAGCTTTTGCTGCTCCTCATGCTGAATCAGAAAGGAAGACTGTTGAGAGAAACATATATGTTTAAAGGGACGGTCAATGCGTCCATGATTTCACCAAGAGAGATATTTCTGGAGGCGCTGTCTGCCAGGGCGGTTCAGATTGTTCTTCTGCATAATCATCCAAGCGGAGATGCAGAGCCGAGCAGAGAAGATATGAATGTGACCAGGCGGATTTCAGAGGCGGGCAGAGTTTTGGGGATTCAGCTGGCAGATCATATCATCATAGGAGAACACACTTATATGAGCTTCAGAGAGAAAAATTATCTGTGATCGCTGCTCCTGCTGCAGGTGAGGAGCGGGCGATTTCTGCGAAAATCAAGAGAGAAAGAGGGAAAATGTACCATGAACAATCATAGTTTTGGCTGCGATTTTGGATCTTACCATCTGAAAATCTATCACAGGGATGTAGATGCTTATCTGATTCAGCACAATATGGTGGCTGTGCAGGATAAAAAAGGCTTGCTGGCGTTTGGGGATGAGGCATATGCCATGTATGAAAAGGCGCCGTCCAACATACAGGTGACAAGCCCCATGTCCTATGGAAATCTGGCTAGTATCAGCAATATGCAGGCGTTTTTAAGAAATCTTCTGGAAAAGAATATTAAAGGGCAGTTGAAAGGCGCCGAATACTTTGTAGCGCTTCCGACGGAGATGCAGGAGCGTATTTTCACAACGCTGATTCAGGATTCCAATATGAAGCCAAAGAATGTTTACCTAGTTGACAAACCGGTGGCAGCAGGGCTTGGTCTGGGGATTAATGTGAAGGAAGCGCAGGGAGTCATGCTGGTAGACATCGGAGCAGAGACGACGGAGATCTCTGTGTTGTCCCTTGGCGGTATCGTAATCAGTCGTCTGATCCAAAACGGCGGTCGTTCGATTGATGACGCAATACAAAGTGCGATTCGTAAAGAGTACAATTTCTTTATCGGAAGTAAAACGGCGGAAACGATCAAAAAGGAACTTGCCTATGCGGTGGAGCCGGAGCAGGATACCATGCAGATCTGCGGACGGAATATGGTCATAGGCCTTCCGCAGATGATGGAGATTACTTCTGAGTTTGTGTATGAGGCGATCAAAGAGCAGCTTGGTATCATTATGGATGCAGTAAAGACGATATTGGAGAGGACACCGCCGGAACTGGGTGTGGATATTATCCGCAACGGAATTTATCTGACAGGGGGGTCTGCAAAGATTCATAAGCTGGATCAGCTTCTGGAACAGAAATCCGGTATTAAAGTCAGTGTGGATGACGAACCTGAGCTGAGTGTTGCAAGAGGACTTGCAAGAGTAATGGGAGAGAGGGAGTTCCGTTCTCTGGCATTTGTTACAAAAGAGCAGAAATATGAATAGCGGCGGGAGCTGTAACAGATGAGACGAAAAGAACGATTTACAATTCCTGGAAGATACATTCTGTTTGTTCTCACAGTTCTCTGTGTGGGAACCATGTCCGTGTCTTTTCTGACGGACTTTGACGGCGGGCCTCTGAATGTGATTTCCGGTTATGTGCTGATTCCGATTCAGAGAGGGATCAATACTGCCGGCGGCTGGATACGCAGCAGAGTGGAAAATCTGGAAGATCTGACGGCTGTAAAAAGTGAGAATGAACTTTTAAGGGAGCAGATTGCGGAACTGACGCTTGAAAACAATTCCATGCTGCAGGAGAGGTATGAGCTGGAAGAGCTCAGAGAACTATATGATCTGGACAATGAATATTCCAGTCTGGACAAAATTGCGGCCAATGTGATTGGAAAGGATACCGGAAACTGGTTTAATATGTTCGTCATTGACAAAGGAGCTGACGACGGGATCCTCGTGGATATGAATGTTATTGCCGGGGGCGGTCTGGTAGGGATTGTAACCAAAACAGGGCCGGACTGGGCTCAGGTCCGTTCTATTATTGATGATATGAGTAACGTAAGCGCCATGATTTTGAAAAATTCAGATCTGTGTTATGTGCGGGGCGATCTGCAGATGATGACGGAAGGAACGATGCAGATCAACGAGCTTAGGGACCCGGATAATAAAGTGGAACAGGGCGACAAAGTAGTAACTTCTTATGTGAGCGCAAAATTTCACAAAGGAATTCTGATCGGATATGTCAATGAAATTTCCACGGATGCCAATAATCTGACAAAATCAGGAAGTCTTACTCCGGCAGTGGATTTTGAACATTTGAGTACGGTACTGGTGATCACAGATTTAAAACAGCAGGCGGACGTGGATGCGGATGTGGCTGAATATACATCTGAAGTTTCGGAGGAAGAGGAGGCTTCTGAGGAAGCGGATTCTGAGACTGAGAACAGTCCGGACAGTGATGGGGAAGAGAGCGGGGAGGAAGAGGAAGCGGTACAATGACAGAGACGGAAGGAAGCTGCAGGATGAAGCGCAGGATTGTGACCATATTGATCATTATAACGGGATTTTTGCTTCAGTGTACGATATTCAAAACTCTTTCCATAGGATCGATCAGCCCTAACCTGATGGTAATTGTGACTTCTTCCTTTGGCTTTATGGAAGGAAAAAAGGAAGGACTCTGGGTTGGTTTTTTCTGCGGACTCCTGGAAGATATTTTTTATGGAAGGCTTTTGGGAATGCATGCGATGATCTATATGTACATAGGTTACGCGAATGGATATTTTAATCATATTTTTTATGGAGAGGATATCAAGCTTCCGATTTTTCTGATCGCGGTCAGTGAACTGGTGTACGGGCTTGGAAACTACGTGATTATGTTCATGATGAGAAGCCGGTTTGCATTTACTTATTATCTGATCAGGATTATATTGCCTGAGCTGCTGTATACCATTGTTGCCACGCTGATCTTTTACAGGCTGATTTATGGAATCAACTGCAGACTTGAGAGTAAGACTTGAGGAGTGGATGGATTGTTTGAGGATTTTAAAGAATCTTTTATAAATTTTATAACTTCCAGGATCTTTGTTTTGATGCTGGTTTTTCTGCTTTTCTTCGGAATTTTGCTGGGCAGGGTTTTTCTGCTGCAGATTATTCATGGTGAAGATTATGCAGAAAGCTTTACAATGAGAATTAAAAAGGAGATCAATATAGCCAGTACAAGAGGAAAGATATATGACAGAAACGGTGAGATACTGGCGGATAATGTTTTATCTTATTCCATCACGATCGAGGACAACGGGACATATCAGAGCGATCGCGAAAAGCAGGCGTCGCTGAACCGGATTATATCCCGGGTGATAGAGATTGCAGAATCGCACGGAGACAGTATTATCAGTGATTTCGGGATTATCTGCGAAAACGGAAGATATGAATTCACCCAGGAAGGAACAGCGCTTTTACGATTTAAAGCGGATATTTACGGGCGCAGAACGATTGAAGAACTCGAGCCCAAAGAATCGGCGGCGTCTGCGGAACAGATTATGGAATATCTGTGCGGCAAAAAGCGATATTATATTTCCTGGGATGCCTATACGCCGGAACAAAGAGCGGCTTATGGAGTTTCGGAGACGGATCTTTCACTGGAAGAGAAGCTGAAAATTGCCACGGTTCGATATGCGATGAGTCTGAACGGGTATAAGCGTTATGTTGCCACGACGATTGCAGCTGATGTTTGCGATGAGACTGTGGCAGAGATTATGGAAAATATGGATGACCTTCAGGGCGTCGATATTGCACAGAGCAGTCTCAGAGTTTATTATGACGCAGAATATTTTGCTTCTTTGATCGGTTATATTGGAAAACCTTCTCAGGAAGAGCTGGACAGCCTGCTTCTGGAAAACGAGAATTATGAACTGAATGATATCGTAGGAAAAGCAGGTATCGAACAGTATATGGAGACGGAACTTCAGGGAGTCAAAGGCAACCGTACAATTTATGTAAACAGTATGGGCAATGTGCTGGAGGTGGAAAAAGAGACGCAGCCGGAATCGGGGAAGGATGTATATCTGACGATCGATAAGGACCTGCAGATTGCCGTAATGGATATTCTTGAACAGCAGCTGGCGGGAATTCTTGTTTCCAAGATCAGAAATATGAAGGAATACGTTGCAGCTCCCAATGCGTCTGCCGCCAGTATTTTAATTCCTATTTATGATGTTTACTACGCACTGATCAACAACCGGATTATAGACACTGCGCATTTCAAGACAGAGGATGCAACGGAGCTGGAGCGGTCTGTTCAGCAGAGATTTGAAGACCGGCTTGCAGGGACGATCGAGAGGATTATGTCCGAACTGCATTCTGAAAGTCCGACGGCCTATCAGAACCTTCCGATTGATATGAAAAATTACATGAGCTATATCGTGTCGGACGTTCTTATGGGGGACAGCAATATTCTTATGAGAGACGCGATAGATCGCAGCGATGAAACCTATATTGCATGGACGACAGATGAAGTTATCGGTCTGAAAGAGTATCTGGAATATGCCATATCCATGAACTGGGTCGATGTGTCCAGCCTGGAAGTGGACAGTCCCTATTTGAATGCAGAAGAAATTTATGCGGTTCTGTTGAATTATATTTCGACAGAGCTTCAGAATGATGTCGATTTCCAGAATATGCTGTATAAATATATCTTATTAGATGATATTGTGACGGGAAAAGAGATTTGTTTACTCTTGTACGAACAGGGAGTTTTGGAGTATGATGAAGAGGCGGTAAGAAGGCTTCAGAATGGAAGCTGGTCCGCCTATAATTTTCTGTTGGACAAGATAAAAAATCTGGAGATCACTCCGGCACAGCTTGCTCTGGAACCGTGCAGCGCAGCCTGCGTAATCGTGGATCCCTATACCGGAGAGACGCTTGCCTGCGTAAGCTATCCGGGATATGACAACAACAGACTGACAAATACGATGGACTCTGCTTATTTTGCAGCTCTTAATAAAGACCGGTCCAGACCGCTTTACAGCCGGGCGACTCAGGAGCAGACAGCACCGGGTTCAACAATAAAACCGGTCATTGCCGCCGCCGGACTGGAGGAAGGGGTGATCACTCCTTCAGAAATTATGCATGCGACCGGAGTTTATACAGAGGCATATGGCTCACCGACCTGCTGGATCTACAATCAGTATCGGGGAAGCCATGGAAATGTCAACGTGGTGGATGCAATTCGGGTGTCCTGCAACTATTATTTTTATGAAATCGGTTTTCGGCTGGGCGGAGGCAGAACGACAGGGTATTCCTCAGAGCATGCACTGGAGTTGATCAGGACATATGCGGAGAAATTCGGACTTACTGAAAAGTCAGGTCTTGAGATTCCGGAGAATTCGCCAAGGCTGTCGGATACAGACGGAATTCGTTCTTCGATTGGACAAGGTACTCATCTGTTCAGTATCTCGCAGCTTGCAAGATATGTCGGTGCGGTGGCGAACGGAGGAACAGCCTATGATCTGACTCTTCTGGATAAACTGACAGATTCTGAAGGAAACACTATTGAAGATTATGCACCGTCAGTATATAATAATATCGACGTATCGGATAATTCCTGGTATGTGATGCAGGAGGGAATGCATCAGGTTGCTCTGAACACGGATGCTTTTAAAGACCTTGACCTGACGATTGCCGGTAAAACCGGTACGGCGCAGCAGTCGCTGAGACATCCGAATCATGCATTATTTGTAGGATATGCACCATATGAGAAACCGGAGATAGCGTTGGCTATCCGCATTGCAAACGGCTACACTTCGTCAAATGCTGCAGCCATGGCTGCCGATATTTTCCAGTATTATTTTAAACTGGTAGATGAAGATGAGCTGCTGACCGGAACTGCCTCAGAGGCGACGACAACAGTGATCAACGATTAAAAGGGCGTCGCGCAGATTTTCTGCAGCGATCAACAGTTAGGGAGAACATCATGAAACAACAGACGGTTGTAATTAAAAGCAATAAATACGGCATTACGCTGTTTCTGGACAGAAATATCGCCTTTCGGGAACTGCTTGAGGATATTGCAGAGAAATTCAGGGCTTCTTCTGATTTTTTTCGGGATGCACGAATGGCGCTTGCTTTTGACGGCCGGAGATTAAACAGAGAAGAGCAGATTGAAGTCATCCGTGTGATTCAGGAAAATTCTTCTGTGGAAATTCTCTGCGTATTGGAACAGGATGAGCTGAAAGAATCCTTTATGAAACAGATCGTAGAGGGAAGACAGGATGAAAGAGATTTTAATACCGGCAGATTTTATAAAGGGACGCTCCGGTCCGGACAGGTTCTGGAGTCTGAGACAAGCATTATCATACTTGGAGATGTGAATCCGGGAGCGACAATCGTCTCAAAAGGGAATGTAGTGGTGCTTGGCAGCCTGAAAGGGACGATTCATGCGGGAGCAGCGGGAAACGAGAATGCATTTGTGGCCGCTTTGAATATGGCGCCCGTGCAGATAAGGGTTGCGGACGCAATCGCGCGTTCCGGTGACGGACCGATTCATATGAAAGGAAATGAGACCGGTCCTATGATTGTTTATGCGGAGGAAGGAAATATTTATATGGAACCGATCACGAAAGACGTAATTAACGATATCCGGATATGATGATCGCAGGCAAAGGGCCAGGCAGATGCAAAACAGACATCCGGCGGATACTGCGAAAAATCATATACCCGCTGTCTGAGGCGGGGTTATTGATGATATATCAGTCATATAGATTTTCATTGCTGTGACAGGAAAGGTTGGAGGAGACAATATGAGCGAAGTAATTGTTATAACATCTGGGAAGGGTGGCGTCGGTAAGACGACCACAACTGCCAATGTGGGCGCCGGACTGGCGAAGATGAATCAGAAGGTAGTTCTGATTGATACGGATATCGGTCTCAGAAACCTGGATGTAGTCATGGGACTGGAGAACCGTATTGTGTATAATCTGGTAGATGTGGTGGAAGGAAACTGCAGAATCAAGCAGGCTCTGATCAAGGACAAGCGTTATCCGAATCTGTATCTTCTCCCGTCCGCACAGACCAGGGACAAGACGGCTGTGAATCCGGAGCAGATGATTAAACTGATCAACGAGCTGCGGGAGGAATTTGATTACATACTTCTGGACTGTCCCGCCGGAATTGAACAGGGTTTTAAAAATGCAATCGCTGCGGCAGACCGTGCACTGATCGTGACAACTCCGGAGGTGTCGGCGATCCGTGATGCGGACAGAATCATCGGCCTTCTGGAGGCGAATGAAATCAGAAAGTCGGATCTGATTGTCAACCGAATTCGTATGGATATGGTAGAAAGCGGGAATATGATGTCTATGGATGATGTGGTTGAAATTCTTGCCATAGACATGATCGGAGCTGTTCCGGATGATGAAAGCGTCGTGATTGCAACCAATCAGGGCGAACCCTGTGTGGGTGACGACTCTCTGGCCGGACAGGCTTATATGAATATTTGCCGGCGCGTGATGGGGGAAGAGGTTCCGTTTCTGGATCTGAAGATAAAGAGCGGATTTTTTGGAAAACTGAAAAAACTGTTCAAATAAGAAGGGAGCAAAAATATGGCGTTCATGGATTTCTTTCGGAAGAAGAATTCAGGAGAGGTTGCAAAAGACCGTCTGAAGCTTCTGCTGATCTCAGACCGTGCGAATTGCTCTCCGGAAACAATGGAAGCAATTAAAAACGATATTATTAAAGTAATTACAAAATATATGGAAATTGACAGTGAAGGACTGGATATTCAGATTACACAGACGGAATCCGAGGGAGGCAATGGTACGGTTCCGGTGCTCTGTGCAAATATTCCGGTAAAAGATATGAAAAAAAGATCATAGAAATCAGGTGAGATATGTTCAAACAATATCAACTGCGCGATTTTAAGCTGCGGCTGGTTGTATTTGTATATACGATCACAATTCTCGGAATTCTGGTGATCGGGAGCGCCAGATCTGAATATCAGAGCCAGCAGGTGGTCGGAATGGTGTTGGGCAGCGCAGCGATGCTGGTGTTTGCGCTCGTCGATTATCATTTGATGATGAATATGTACTGGCTGGTTTATATCTTTAATCTGGTGCTTCTGGTAGCAGTTAAGGTTGCAGGAACAGAGGTAAACGGGGCAAAGCGATGGCTGGATATCGGCTTTCGTTTCCAGCCTTCTGAACTCTGCAAGCTTTTGCTGATTTTGTTCTTTGCAAGATTTTTTACAAAATACGGAGAGATGATCAATCACTGGAAGACGATTATCTGCTCTGGGATCCTGATTCTGATTCCGCTGTATTTTATTAAAGAACAGCCGGATCTGTCGACTACGATTACCATCGCATTTGTGTTCTGTGTTCTTATCTTTATCGGCGGGCTCAGCTACAAAATTATCGGAACAGTACTTGCAATTTTGATACCATCTGCTATTATATTTATAAACCTAATTATGCAGGAAGGACAGCAGATCCTGGACAGCTATCAGTTTCGCAGGATCATGGCATGGCTCAACCCCGCTGAGTATGCGGATGATGCATATCAACAGCAGAATTCTATCATTGCTATCGGTTCCGGACAGCTTTATGGTAAAGGTCTTTATAATAATGATATATCATCCGTAAAAAATGGAAATTTCATCGTAGAACCGCAGACGGATTTTATATTTGCCGTTACAGGAGAGGAACTGGGGTTTATCGGCTGCGCAGCGGTCATTATTCTTCTGGCGCTGATCGTACTGGAGTGTCTGTGGATCGGAAAAAATGCAAGGGAACAGGAGGGAACGATCATCTGCTGCGGTTTTGGCGGACTGATCGCATTTCAGAGTCTTGTCAATATCTGTGTTGCTACAGGGCTGATGCCGAATACAGGTATTCCGCTGCCGTTTGTCAGTTATGGACTTACATCGCTTGTTATGCTGTATATGGGGATAGGTATTGTTTTAAATGTCGGGCTACAGCCTAAAAAATACTAACAAGGGGGTCAAACAATGAATATTGGATTGATTGCGCATGATGCAAAAAAAGTCCTGATGCAGAATTTCTGTATCGCTTACAGAGGGATTCTCTGTAAAAATGAGCTTTACGCAACCGGAACGACAGGCCGTTTGATTGAAGAAGTAGCCAATTTGAACGTTCATAAGTTTCTGGCGGGGCATCTTGGGGGGGAGCAGCAGCTTGGTGCCCAGATCGAGCATAATCAGATTGACCTGGTTATATTTCTGCGGGATCCGATTCAGCCTAAAAGACATGAGCCGGATGTAAATAATGTGGTGCATCTTTGTGATGTACACAATATCCCGATCGCTACGAATCTTGCAACTGCGGAGCTGCTGATTAAATCACTTGACAGAGGAGATATGGAGTGGCGTGAGATGTATAAATAAAGGGCTGAGGCGTCCGGCAGTTTTCTTCTCGGTAATGCTGGTTTGCAGCTTGTTCCTGAACGGATGTGCGAAGAATGTGGAGCTGGAGGATGCATTTACCGCAGACCGTCCGGGCTTTGGCATTCAGGGACAGGGTGAAGATATGGATATTTCCTATTTTGCGGAAGAACTGTGCGTTGCGGAT
This sequence comes from uncultured Lachnospiraceae bacterium, assembly GCA_951802115.1. Lineage (GTDB taxonomy): Bacteria > Bacillota > Clostridia > Lachnospirales > Lachnospiraceae > Hominiventricola. Next base: position 47,139 of record CATOPL010000006.1, read on the forward strand.
GAGGATGTGCAGACGACAGAAGCTGATGCGCCGGATGCGCTTGCGGCCTGTTTTTTTAATCTGGATACAAAGGAAATTCTGTATGCCAAAAATGTCCATGAAAGGCTTTTTCCTGCCAGTACTACCAAAATTATGACTGCGCTTGTCGCGCTGGAGCAGGGAGATCTGGATGCGCAGGCGACTGTAAGCCAGGAGGCAATTACCTTTCACGAGAGTGGAGTATCGAAGGTCAATTTAAAAGAAGGTGACGTGCTGACTCTTCGTCAGCTTTTGTATGCGCTTTTAACGGTATCTGCCAATGATGCAGCGAATGTGATCGCAGAAATGACGGCAGGGAGCACAGAGCAGTTTGTTGGTCTGATGAATGAGAAAGCTGCTTGTATAGGGGCTACCAATACGCATTTTGTCAATCCAAACGGACTTCATGATGAAGAACATTATACGACCGTATATGATCTGTATCTGATGTTTCAGGAAGCCATGAAATACGATACATTTTTGGAAATATTAAAAGTTCCGTCCTATGATGTGTCTTACCTGTCAGCGGACGGCTCGGAAATAACAGCATCATGGTCCAGTTCGAACCAGTTTACAAAGGGCGATGTGACGGTTCCGGACGGGGTAACTGCGGCGGGAGGAAAGACAGGAACGACGTCAGCGGCAAAAAGTTGTCTGGTACAGCTTTTTGAAGATGCAGAGGGCCAGCGCTATGTGGCGATTATTCTGGGCTGCAGTGACAGGAGTGTGCTGTATCAGGAGATGCAGAGCTTTTTATCTGATTTGAACAATTAGTTCTTGTATTCTGACCCTTTGAATGGTATAATTAGAGAAACTCAGGAACCTTAAGGAGGGCAAGCTATGGTACAATTAATAACAGGGGAAAAGGGCGAAGGAAAGACAAAAAAGATGCTGGACTGTGTACATGAAGCGATGAAAACAGCGACAGGCAATCTTGTATACCTGGATAAATCGGCCCAGAATATTCACGAACTTGACAATAAGGTTCGCTTGATTAATGTATCAGAGTATCCGATTCAGAATACAGATCAGTTTATTGGTTTTATCTGCGGAATCTGTTCGCAGGATTACGATCTTGAGGGAATGTATCTGGATGGATTTTTAAAGATTGCAAAGCTGGAGGGTGAGGATATCACACAGGCGCTTACCCAGCTGAACAAGATCAGTGATCAGTTTAAAGTGAAAATGGTACTCAGCGTATCATTGAGCCGGGAACAATTACCAGAATTTGCCAGAGATCAGGTGCTCTGATAGAGCAGATAAATGTACATAACAACGGATGCCCAATCAAGGACATCCGTTTTTTCAATATGCGCAGCAAAGCGCGTTTCGTATCGAGGAAAGAGAAAATATTCTTTCCCCGCCCGATTGATTTTTGATGGATTCGGAGGAATTTGCAGATGGCACAGCACCACAGGAGGGGGAAGGTCGTCAGTGTACGGAGGAAACGGCCGATCAATATTGACATTGTATTTTTTGGTGCAGTCGCAGTATACATATGCGTGATTTGCTATATGGCGATGAACTCTGAGCATATTGCAGGATACGAGGTCAATTCGGGCAGTCTGTCAGTAAATCATACATATACAGGATTTGCGGTCCGAGAGGAAAAAATCTACAGTTCAGACACCTCCGGTTATGTAAGCTATTATGCAAGAGAGGGGGAGCGAGTGTCCAGCGCTTCTCTTGTCTATACCATTGATGAAAAAGGCGAGATTAATGCTCAGATTCGGCAGAGTGCAGAAAGCGCGGATCTGACGGATGAAAATTTCTCTGCCATTCGGGGCAGTATCCGCAGTTACATGAATGAATATGACGGTCTGGAGTTTTCAAGGGTATATGATTTTCAGACCTCACTTTCTGGCTCTGTCATGGATCTGATGAATCAAAACATGCTGGAGAGTCTGGAGGAAGCAGGAGAAGATACGATGTTTTCACGTATCTATGCAGGTGATATCGGGATATTGGAGTATTATACGGACGGTTATGAGAATGTAACTGTGGACAGTGTTACGGAGGAAATGCTGAATCCATCGGCCTATGAAAGGCAGAATCTGAAAAAAGAACTGATTCAGGCCGGAGAGCAGGTGTATAAGCTTTGTCTCTCTGAAAAGTGGAATCTTATCGTGCCTTTGACGGAAGAAGAGGCAGAGGGTTTTCAGCAGGAAGAAAGAAAATTTATGGAAGTTGAATTTGTCCGGGATCATACAACTGCGTGGGCGGAGTTTTCGATTATCTATGTAGGGACGGTTCCCTGTGCGAAGCTTGCCTTTAATACTTCTATGGTTCGTTTTGCCGATCTCCGATATATTGAAGTGGAATTTCAGGTAGAAGACGAGATTGGACTGAAGATTCCGAATACTGCCATTGTGGAGAAAGATTTTTATCTGGTTCCTCACGAATTTCTTGTGGAAAATGAGGAGGGACGGGGATTTATGAAAGAGGTTTACGATGAGAATGGACAGGCGAGTGTTGCGTTTGTGAATATGACACTGTATTATGACGATGAGGAGAATTATTATATTGATCCGAAAGAATCGGATTTTGTAACCGGCCAGGTCAAAATGCCGATTGGTACGTTTCTGGTAGAACCGGATTCTTCAGAACGTTTTCAGATTGGCACGAACTGTACGCTGCAGGGAGTATATAATATTAATAAAGGCTTTACACAGTTCCGTCAGATCAACATTCTGTATCAGAATGAAGAATTTGCTCTGGTTGAAGAGGGCACCAGCTACGGTCTGACCCTTTATGACCGTATCGTTTTGAACGGGGCGGCGGTAGACGAGGATGAAGTGATCTATAAATAAGGAGTGGGACAGATGATTGCAGAAAATTATCAGGATGTGGAAAAAAAAGTACAGAAGGCGTGTGAAAAAAGCAAAAGAGAACGTTCCGAAGTGACATTGATTGCAGTAAGCAAAACCAAGCCGGTTCAGATGATCCGTGAAGCGATGGCTGCGGGCGCGGAACACTTCGGAGAAAATAAAGTACAGGAGCTGTGTGAAAAATATGAGGTGCTTCCACAAAATCTGCACTGGCATATGATCGGACATCTGCAGAGAAACAAGGTAAAATATGTTGTGGAGAAAGCGGAACTGATTCATTCTGTGGATTCCCTTCGGCTTGCAGAGGAGATCAGCAGAGAGGCCGTGAAAAAAAATGTACAGGTCAGGATTTTGATTGAGGTGAATGTGGCAGAGGAGGAAAGCAAATTTGGAGTAAGTACAGAAGATGCAGAATCCCTTATCAGAAAAGCATCGGTTTTGCCGAACATATGTATTTGCGGTCTGATGACGATTGCTCCGTATGTGGAAAATGCGGAAGAAAATCGTCCGATATTTCGTGCTTTAAAGAAATTGGCTGTTGACATCAAAAAGAAAAACATTGATAATGTATCTATGGATGTGCTTTCCATGGGGATGACAGGGGACTATGAAGTGGCGATTGAGGAAGGTGCGACAATGGTGCGCGTTGGAACCGGAATATTTGGTGAACGTAATTATGCTTTGTAAAGGAGAATAGATATGGGCTTTTTGGATAGAATCATGGATACAATGCATCTTAGCGGTGATTATGACGACGATTACGATGACGATTATGATGATTATGAAGAGGACAGACCGAAGAGAGGATCTGTTTTTAAAAAGAAGGAAAAAGATTTTGATTACGATATGGCAGATGACATAGTAACAGAATCTGGCAAGGTAAGGCCGATCAAGCAGCAGTCGAGGATCACCCCCATGAAGACCAGAAAAACAGGGAACGGTATGGAAGTATGTGTATTTAAGCCGACTCTTTTTGAAGAAGCAAGAGAGATTACGGATACTCTGCTCAGTAACTGTACGGTAGTTCTGAACTTTGAGGGACTGGATGTGGAAGTTGCACAGCGTATTATAGACTTTACTTCGGGTTCCTGTTATGCGATTGGCGGTAATCTCCAGAAGGTATCCAATTACATATTCATTGTGACGCCAAAGAGTGTGGATATTTCCGGCGATTTTCAGGATATTCTTTCAGGTGCGTTTGATATCCCTACGGTATAGAAAAATAAGGGCTGTTAGGAAGGCGGCTCCCGTTGTCTGATGATCTGCGAAATGCCGGTCTTAAGGACATCAGGAGCTGTATTTTTATGAATTTGCGTATGTCTTTTCAACCCGCGAACATCTGACAATCGCAAAGAAACTGTGTACGCTGAAAAATGGAGGAAATATGGACAGAAAAAACGGAAGGATTCAGGTAAAAAAGGATGGTCAAATCTGTTACCCTATCTGGCTGGAAGCGGATTTTGGAAGGCTTGAGGAGGCTTTGACAGAGATTCCCACACAAAATAAAAAGCTGTGTATTGTAACGGACACAATCATAGCAGAGCTGTATGCAGAGCAGCTGCAGGCAGTTCTGGAGAAGTGCTGTAAAAGTGTCTCCCTTTTTGTATTTCCTGCCGGGGAAGAATATAAGACGCTGAATACGGTCAGAAATCTGTATGAATATCTGATTCTGGAAAAATTTGACAGAAAGGATATGCTGCTGGCGCTGGGCGGCGGTGTCGTTGGGGATCTGACAGGATTTGCCGCAGCCACTTACCTGAGAGGTATTGATTTTATTCAGGTGCCGACAACGCTTTTGTCCCAGGTGGATTCCAGTATCGGCGGTAAAACGGGAGTGGATTTTGACGCATACAAAAATATGGTGGGGGCGTTTCATATGCCACGGCTTGTGTATATGAATCTTGCCACTTTGAGAACTCTTCCCGGACGGCAGTTTTCATCCGGCATGGCGGAGATTATCAAACACGGGTTGATCCAGGACAGCAGTTATTACAGCTGGCTGGCCGGTGCTCATGAAAAAATAATGGATGGAGAATATGAAGCGCTTCTCCACATGATTGAGGGAAGCTGCCGGATTAAGCAGCATGTTGTGGAGGAAGATCCAACGGAACAGGGGATCCGCGCCTGGCTGAATTTTGGACATACGGCGGGTCATGCGGTGGAGAAGCTGAAGAATTTTGGGCTGACTCATGGAGAATGTGTGGCAATCGGCAGTGTGGCGGCACTGTGGCTTTCCTGGAAAAGAGGAAATATAACAGAAAATGAATGCCGGCAGGCAGAACAGATGCTGGAGACTTTTGGTCTTCCGGTACGTGTGTCCGGCCTGATAGCAGAGGATATATTGGAAACAACAAAGCTGGATAAAAAGATGGAGGCAGGAAAGATTAAATTCGTACTGCTGAAACAGATTGGAGAAGCCTGTATAGTGAAGGATTTGTCAGACGGTGAGCTTCTGCAGGCAATTCGATATATTTGCGGTGAGAACTCTTTGGATAAGGAGAACAGGGAATGAATAAACATTTATGCCGTCCATGGACGATTGCCATCGTGACAGCTCTGCTGATTGCCGCTGACCAGGCAACAAAGGCGCTGGCTGTCTGTTTTCTGAAAAATCAGGATCCTTTCGTTATCTGGGAAGGAGTGTTTGAGCTTCGTTATCTGGAGAACAGAGGCGCGGCCTTTGGTATGCTGCAGGGACAGAGAGCGTTTTTTCTGCTCGCCGGATTACTGGTATTTGCAGCGGCGCTTTACTTTTTCCGTCATATGTCGGAGGAAAAAAAATTTTTACCGATTCGCCTGACGGCAATTTTTATACTGGCCGGAGCATGGGGGAATATGATTGATCGTCTGAGACTGTCTTATGTGGTAGATTTTTTTTATTTCAGTTTGATTGATTTCCCGATTTTTAACGTGGCGGATATTTATGTCAGCCTGGGAACTGCATATCTTGCGCTGCTGATACTGTTTCACTATAAAGACGAAGATTTGAATCATTTGCTAAACAAGAAAAAGAAGGGAGAGCCATGAGCCTGATACGACTGACAGCGGATGAAAATTTTCAGAATGAAAGACTTGATAAATATCTGGGGGCTGTTCTACCCGAACAGTCCCGTTCTTATCTGCAGAAGCTGATCAAAGAAGGAAATGTGCTGGTCAACAGCAGAGCAGAAAAGGCAAGCTGCCGGATCGAAGCCGGAGATCAGATCGAGTTAAATCTGCCGGAACCTGAGGAACCGGCGATTCTGGCAGAGAATATTCCGCTGGATGTTCTGTATGAGGATAACGATCTTCTTATGGTTAATAAACCCAAAGGGATGGTCGTGCATCCTGCTGCCGGTCATTGGACAGGAACGCTTGTAAATGCAGTGATGTACCATTGCCGGGAACAGCTTTCAGGCATTAACGGTGTGATGCGTCCGGGAATCGTTCACCGAATCGACAGAGATACGACAGGAGTGCTTGTGATCTGCAAAAATGATCTTGCTCATAATCATGTGGCAGCACAGCTGAAACAACATTCGATCAGGCGTAAGTATGTGGCGGTAGTTTCCGGAGTGATGAAAAAAGAAGAAGGGACGATAGACACTGTGATTGGCAGGCATCCTGTAGAACGCAAAAAGATGGCTGCAGGGGTAAAAAACGGAAAGCACGCAGTGACTCACTACCGGGTACTTCAAAGATTCGCCGGCTATACATTCATAGAGTGTCAGCTGGAGACCGGCCGGACGCATCAGATCCGTGTGCATATGGCATCCATCGGCCATCCGATTCTTGGGGACACGGTGTATGGCTCTTCCAAAAATCCGTTTCATTTGCAGGGTCAGGCCTTGCATGCGCAGGTGCTGGGGCTTATTCATCCGGTCAGCGGGACTTATGTTGAAGCCGTGGCGCCTCTGCCGGAATATTTTCAGGAACTGCTTCAGAAGCTGGCTGTCCGCTCGTGTGCTCTGAAAGAAAAATCTTGAAATTCTGTTGGAATTATACTATAATAGTCATTGTTCTTTTATAAAGTTTATAAGATTTTTATTTTTATATTTAATTTTTTATATTTTATAGATTCAAACAGATTTTGGATTTGAAAATACATTTTAATATGAGGAGTCTGAATGGCATATACAAGAGAGAGTGCGATTGCACGTCTGATTGAGAGCTACAAATCTTACTATGATATTCATATGTTCCATGACGGGCAGATTCCGGTCACAGCCCGCTGTGATTTTTTTGAGCATTCACAAAAGTATGTGTTATCGAAAAGGGCGGAACTATGGTCTGCGGACTGTGAAGAATTTTTATATCTGCTGAATATTCCGCATCTGACGCTTGATCAGTATGTGAAATGGAGGGACTATGTACATGAAGACGGAATGCGTCTGATGCATATAGGACCGGGACATATGTATTCTTTCATTACGCCGGTGTTTATCTGTGACATCTGCGAGGAGGATGCGAGGAAGGCGTTGAAAAAATGCCGCATTTACAAAAGTTTTCATTTTTCGCTTCATGGCTGGATGGATTTTCACACGGCGGTGGTAGAACTGTCCAAAGGCAGGATTGATGCCAACCGCAGCGGTCATGATACGGCGAAAATTTTGAAAAAAGTACTATATTCGAAACCAACAAATAGAAGGGAGAGTTAGGTATGAATTCATTAGTACTTCTGATCGTCTGCATCGCAGTACTGGTTGCCGGTTATATTTTTTACGGCGGCTGGCTGTGCAAGCAGTGGGGTGTAGGCGAGAGCAAAGAGGAGACGCCGGCGCACAGCATGGAAGACGGTGTTGACTATGTCCCAGCCAAGGCGCCGGTTCTGATGGGACATCATTTTTCATCTATTGCAGGAGCGGGTCCGATTACCGGACCGATCGGAGCAGCGATGTTCGGATGGCTGCCTGTTACACTGTGGATTTTGGCAGGAGGTATTTTTTTCGGAGGCGTTCATGATTTTGGCGCGCTGTTTGCCTCCCTCCGTCATAAAGGACAGTCGATCGGAGAAGTTATCTCTGCAAACATGAGTCGTCGTGCAAAAAGGCTGTTTATTATTTTCTCCTATCTGACGCTGATTCTGGTCGTTGCAGCATTTGCGTCCATCGTTGCGTCTACATTTGGTGCGGTATATGACGAATCAGGCGCTCTGGATCTGGCAAAATCGGCAACGCCGGCGTCTGTGGCAATGATTTCGGTTCTGTTTATTGCGATTGCAATTGTGTTTGGTATTCTGGTATACAGACGGAATGCGCCTATGAGTGTGGCTTCTGTTATCGGTGTTCTGGCGATTGTTCTGATTATGGCAGTCGGCATGAACTGGCATCCGATTTATCTGTCCACTAAGACCTGGATGTGGATTGTGGGTATCTATATCGCAGTCGCATCGGTAACGCCGGTATGGATTCTGCTTCAGCCACGTGATTACCTGAGTTCTTTTCTGCTGTATGCCATGCTGGCAGTCGCTGCATTCGGTGTTATTTTTGCACATCCGACTTTTGACAGTACGTTTCCGGCTTTTTCCGGTTTTGCAGTAGATAACGGAAATGGTATTCAGTATCTGTTCCCGGTGCTGTTCACTACGGTTGCGTGCGGTGCGATCTCCGGTTTCCATTCACTGGTATCCTCAGGAACGACTTCCAAGCAGCTGGACAGGGAGGGAGATGCAAAGCCGATTGCTTACGGCGGTATGCTTCTGGAGTGCGTGCTGGCAGTGCTGACTTTATGTGCGATCGGTTATGCCTATAAATGGAACGCAGCCAATCCGGACCACGCGCTGGTCGGTGCAACAGCGATTTTTGGCGGCGGTATTGCGCATATGATTGATGATGTGATTCCGGGCAGCTACAATATATTGAATTCATTGCTGGTTTTAACCTATTCTGCATTCTGTCTGACTTCTCTGGATACGGCGACTCGTCTGGCTCGTTTTATGTTCCAGGAATTCTGGCTGGAGCCGGGACAGACAGTGAAGGATGTTGACAGCGGATGGAAAAAGCTGATGGTAAATCCGTACTTTGCGACTGCATTGACGGTAGTGCTGGGTATTCTGCTTGGTATGACCGGATACAGTAAGATCTGGGGACTGTTCGGAGCAGCGAATCAGCTTCTGGCGGGTATTGGACTTCTGGCTGTTGCTACCTGGCTGGGCAATATTGGCAGAAACAACAAGATGTTCCTGGCGCCGATGGCGTTTATGATTGTGGTGACAATCTGTTCTCTGGTGCTGACTGTTAAAAATCAGCTTGGTATGATTCGTGCAGGCGGAGCCGACTGGGGTCCGTACGCGCAGGTGATTCTTGGAATTCTTCTGATCGTTCTGGCGGTGGTTCTGGTGATCGAGGGTGTTCAGACGCTTGCGGGAAAGAATGCGAAAAACGCATAACAGTAAAAATATGATTAGCATGTAAATGTTACCGCCCTGTCGCCCTGCTGCGGCAGGGCGGTTTTTTGAGATTCTGCTGCATGGATCGTACATTATTGAAAAATCTGGTTGAAACATGGGAAGAGATATGCTAGAATGTACATGTTCGGCGCATAGGAGGTGTGAACATGACGATTTTAAGAACGATACTTACAGTAATCTTTGTACTGGTTTGTATAATATCAGTTATATTAGTATTGCTTCAGGAGGGGAAGTCTGCAGGGCTCGGTGCGATTGCAGGTGCGGCAGAGAGTTATTGGGGCAAGAATAAAGGGCGTTCCATGGAAGGAAATCTTGTAAAAGGTACAATTATTCTTGCGGTTGCATTCTTTGTACTTGCGATTATATTGAATCTGAATTTTTAATCGGTGAAGTCCAGGGGACTGCTGCGGAATTGTAAGCCCGCCCCTGTGATCAGCGGTACCGTGCGGACTGAAGCGGCTGCTGACCACAGGGGCGGGTTCGCATTTTCAACAGCCTGTTTTTCAGGCGAAAAAAGTTGCGGGGATCAATAAAAACGGGGGAAACAGCATGGAAAGAGAGAGACAGGAAAAAAAGACCAATACAGAAGCTTATCTGACCGGTATATTTACCGGCCATACAAAAGGATTTGGGTTTGTAACATCAGAAGAGACAGATGACGATATTTATATTTGTGCAGAGGATGTTCATGGCGCTATGCATCAGGACCTGGTCCAGGTTCGCCTGAAACCACTGCAGGAAGGAAGGCGCAGAGAGGGTACGATCATAAAAGTTCTGACCAGAGGGACTTTCAAGCTGGTAGGTTTGTATCAGGAGAGTAAAAACTTCGGGTTTGTGGTTCCGGACAACGGAAGATATACAAGAGATATTTTTGTTCCCAAAGAATATTCGCGGGGAGCGGTAAACGGACATAAGGTGGTGGTTGAGCTCACAGACTATGGAACGGAAGCAAAAAGTCCGGAAGGCAGAGTTCTGGAGATTCTGGGCCATATCACTGATCCCGGGACGGATATTTTATCCATTGTGAAAGAGTATGACCTGCCGGTGGAGTTTCCGGAAAAGGTTATGAATCAGGCAGAAAGAGTATCGGACAGAATCAGTGAAGCGGACAAACAGGGTCGTATGGATCTTTGTCAGGTGCAGATGGTGACGATTGACGGAGAAGATGCCAAAGATCTGGACGATGCCGTATCTCTTCACATGGAAGGCGAAAATTATATTCTGGGCGTGCATATTGCGGATGTGGCGAATTATGTGCAGGAAAGAAGTGCTTTGGACAAAGAGGCGTTAAAGCGCGGAACCAGCGTTTATCTGGTGGATCGCGTCATTCCGATGCTGCCCAGAAAACTGTCCAATGGAATCTGTTCGTTAAATGAGGGAGAAGAGCGTCTGGCTCTGAGCTGTATCATGACGATTGATAAAAAGGGAACCGTCACGGATCATGTCATCGTGGAGACTGTGATCTGTGTAAACCGGAGAATGACATATACCAGTGTGAAAAAGATTTTGGACGGCGATGAGAAAGAGACGGAGAAATATATGGAGCAGGTCCCCATGCTTCGTCTGATGCAGGCGCTGTCAAAGGTTTTGCGGGAAAAAAGAGGAAAAAGAGGCTCTATAGATTTCGATTTTCCGGAGACAAAGATAAAACTGGATGAAAACGGACATCCGGTAGAAATCCTGCCTTATGAACGGAACGCGGCTACAAAAATAATTGAAGATTTTATGCTGATTGCCAATGAGACGGTGGCAGAGGACTGTTTCTGGCAGCAGATGCCGTTTTTATACCGGACGCATGAAAAGCCAGATCCGGACCGGATGAAAAAACTGATCACATTTCTCGGCAATTTTGGCTATACGCTGCGGATGAAAGACAGAGAGGTACACCCGAAAGAGGTCCAGAAATTACTGGTCAAGCTGGAGGGAACTCCACAGGAGGCGCTTATTGACCGCCTGACTCTGCGTTCCATGAAACAGGCAAAATATACGACAGAGTGCAGGGGACATTTTGGACTGGCAGCGAAATATTACTGTCATTTTACCTCTCCGATCAGACGATACCCGGATCTGCAGATCCACCGTATCATAAAAGATTCGATTCGCGGAAGACTGGCGGAAGGAAAGATTCTGCATTACCAGAAATTATTGGAAGAGGTTGCGGTGCAGTCCAGTGAGCGGGAGCGAACAGCGGCAGACGTAGAGCGGGAGACGATCCGGTTAAAGAAGGCTGAGTATATGGGGCGTCATTTAGATGAGGAATTTGAGGGAGTAATATCCGGGATAACTCCCTGGGGTATCTATGTAGAATTATCGAATACAGTTGAGGGCCTGGTGCGGGCTGCTTCTTTACAGGGTGATTATTTTGAGTATAATGAAAGTACGTATGAAATGGTTGGAACCCACACTAAAAAAACATGGAAGCTTGGACAGAAAGTCCGGATTCGCGTGACAGGAACTGACTTGGCGGCACGTACAATAGACTTTGAAATGGCAGAATCACAGGAAGAGTGAGGGATATATGGCAAAGGAAAGTATCAAACTGATCGCAAATAATAAAAAAGCATATCACGATTATTTTATTGAAGATACCTATGAGGCGGGAATCTGTCTCCACGGGACGGAGGTCAAATCTTTGCGCATGGGAAAATGCAGCGTGAAAGAGGCGTTTATCCGCATTGAAAAAGGGGAAGTGTTTGTCTATGGCATGCATATCAGTCCCTATGAAAAAGGAAATATTTTTAATCGTGATCCTTTGAGAGTGAAAAAACTTCTGATGCACCGGACAGAAATTCATAAGATTACGGGCAAAATTGCGGAGAAGGGGTATACGCTGGTACCGCTTAAGGTATACTTGAAAGGAAGTCTCGTCAAAGTGGAGGTGGGGCTGGCAAGAGGTAAAAAGCTCTATGACAAGCGGGCAGATATTGCTAAAAAAGATATGAGAAGGGAAGCGGAAAAAGACTTTAAAATCCGTAATCTTTCCTAGGCATTCAGGCATTCGGCAATTATAGGATTCTTGGCTTGACATTTGTCGCAGTTCCATATAATATATGAATGTAAGCTGTTTCATCCAGCGTTTGCTTTACATGTTTTCGGGCTTGTAAAGGTTTCGACGGGGGTTTTGAAATTGTGGCAGCCATCCGAAGGCACCGCGTAAGGTGCAACCATAAATATAAACGCTGAAGATAATTTAGCAATCGCTGCCTAATGGCAGCTGTCTGACACAGAGCACCTGCACTTTGTGACCCAGGCATCGACTATGCAGGAAACGACGCATGTTAAGCTTTGCGCATGCGGGCGTATGATGAAGCTACTGAAGCTGTGAGCCTGCCGTCTGGCGTACAGCGGAGGGAATGGAAAAGAAACGGCTGTGATGGGAGATACCGCAGTGGATGGGCTTTCGGACAGGGGTTCGATTCCCCTCAGGTCCAGTATTTGTGGTAAGGAGGGACCCAAGGAGTGGGAGGATACCTTATCACCCGGCAGACGCTTGCGAACGGAGTTCGCAAACAGATGCGTCTGCTCGAAGTATTCGTGGTAAGGAGGTGCCTGCGCGGTGGTAGGATACCTTATCATGTGCCGGTAGGAGACGATTTAGAAAGAGGTCGGCTTTCTGCCGGTATTTTTGTTGCAAAAGGAGAGGAAAGCAATGGATTTAAAAGAATTTTATGCGGTCATCAATGGCGATTATGAGGGCGTTACTTCCCGTCTTCGCAGTGAGAAGATGGTTCGGAAGTTTGTACTCAAATTTTTAAATGATTCCAGCTATGACATACTGGTAAAAAGTCTGGAAGAACAAAATTATGAGGAGGCATTCAGGGCGTCGCATACGATCAAAGGTATTTGCCAGAATCTGGGCTTTACAGTACTTGGTGAGTCCAGCAGTCGTCTGACAGACGCGTTGCGCAACGGCTGGAGTGAAGGGACAGAGGCTCTTGTGGAACAGGTGACAAAAGATTATCAGCAGACAGCGGAGGCTGTCAGAGCTCTGGAGGCAGAGGGCTGAGAAGGACAGGTTTCTGCCGTCTGAGGAGACGGGAGCCTCCGGAGGTGACATAGGGTGAAAAAAGAATCCATGCGTTTTTTAAGGTTCAGTGCAGTACTGGTACCTGTATTTTGTGTGGTTATTTTTAGTTTTCTTGCATTTTATATGAACCGGAAAAGTTCAGAAACGATTCGCGAGATCGGGACGAACTACATGTCCGGAATGAGTCATGAGATTTCCATGCATTTTGAAACTACAATGGAGCTGCGGCTTTCTCAGACAGAAGCTCTTGTAAAGACGAATCCTGACAGGGGGATGGGAAGACAGGAACTGAAGGATTCTCTTACTCACAGTGCCAGGGCGAGAGATTTTGATTATCTGGCCTTTTATTCTGAAGACGGAAGCTTTGAAATGATATACGGAGATCTTGTGGAACTGATGGATCCGGAGCCTTTTCTGGAGTCTTTACGGCATGGTGAAAAGAAGATTGCAGTAGGGACAGATAAAAATGGAGAAAGAGTAGTACTGCTTGGCATTCCGGCAGACTATACAATGGACAGCGGGGAGAAATGTACGGCATTGGTTGCAGGGCTTCCGGTTGACTATGTAAAAGAAGTACTGTTTCTTGATGAAAATGAATCCACAGTATATTCGCATATCATACGCCGGGACGGAAGCTTTGTGATTCGAAGCGGCGACGCATACAGAGAGAATTATTTTGAGCGGATAGAGGCGGATTTTGAAGAGCTGGACGGGAAAAATGCAGAAATGTACCTGGAAGCTTTGAAAAATGCGATAGAACAGCGGAAAGATTACTCGGATATATTCCTGATTGGAAAAGAGAGGAGACATTTTTACTGTACCTCTCTGCCGTTTTCAGAGTGGTATCTGGTGACTGTTATGCCGTATCATTCTCTGGATGAATCTGTAAGAAGCCTGAATACACAGTGGGGCTGTATGGCAATCTGCAGTTGCATTATGGTGCTTCTGATCTTGTGTCTGATCTTCGGTCGCTTCTTTCAGCTGACGAAAAAGCAGCTCAAAGAGCTGGAGGAAGCAAGGCAGGAAGCAGTTTATGCCAATAAGGCAAAAAGTGAATTTCTGTCTAATATGAGTCATGATATCCGGACGCCGATGAATGCGATCGTGGGTATGACGGCGATAGCTACCGCTAATATGGACGACCATAAACAGGTGCAGAACTGCCTGAAAAAAATCACGCTGTCCAGCCGGCATCTGCTGGGACTGATCAATGATGTGCTGGATATGTCCAAGATTGAAAGCGGGAAAATGACCCTGAATATAGATCAGGTATCTTTAAGAGAGGTCATGGAAAGTATTGTAAGCATTGTTCAGCCGCAGATTAAAGCGAAAAATCAGAAGTTTGAAGTATTTATCCATGATATTTTTGCAGAAAATGTGTATTGTGACAGTGTACGTCTGAATCAGGTTCTTTTAAACTTTTTGTCGAATGCCATCAAGTTTACGCCGGAAGAGGGAATGATACAGATATCCATGTGGGAAGAACAGTCGCTGAAAGGAAGCGCTTATGTCCGTATTCATTTTCAGGTGAAAGACAGCGGAATCGGTATGTCTGCGGAGTTCCGGGAGAAAATATTTGAATCCTTTGCCCGTGAAGATCGTACCCGTGTGCGCAAAACGCAGGGAACCGGTCTGGGTATGACGATAAGCAAATATATTGTAGATGCCATGGGCGGAACGATTGAGGTGGCCAGCGAACAGGGAAAGGGAACAGAGTTTCATGTGGTCCTTGATTTTGAACAGGCAGATACGTCGGAAGCGGAAATGCTTCTTCCTGACTGGAGTATGCTGGTGGTGGACGATGATGAGCAGTTATGTCTCAGCACAGTAGACGCCCTGGAATCGATCGGCGTAAAAGCAGAGTGGACTCTGGACGGCGAGAGCGCTGTCCGGATGGTAGAAAAGCGTCATAAAGAGAACCGGGATTATCAGGTAATTCTTCTCGACTGGAAACTTCCTGGTATGGATGGAATCCGTACAGCGCAGGAGATACGCAGACATTTGGGAGATCAAATTCCGCTTCTTCTGATATCCGCGTATGACTGGAGCGAGATCGAAAAGGAGGCGCAGGAAGCAGGGATTAATGGCTTTATCTGTAAACCGCTGTTCAGATCGACATTGTTTTACGGTCTCCGTCCATACGCAGGTCAGAAAGGTGAAAGGAACGAGGATTTGGAGGACAAGCCGACGCTTTCGGGTAAAAAGATTCTCCTTGCTGAGGATAATGACCTGAACTGGGAGATCGCAGAAGAACTGTTTAGTGAAGAAGGGCTGGACCTTGAACGTGCGGAGAACGGTCAGATTTGTGTGGAAATGTTCCAACAGTCAGACGAACACTATTATGATGCGATTCTTATGGATATCCGGATGCCGGTAATGACCGGATATGAAGCGGCGTGGGCAATCCGCGGGCTGACGCGTAAGGATTCAGACGTTCCGATTATCGCCATGACTGCAGATGCATTTTCAGAAGATGTGAAACGATGTCTGGACTGTGGCATGAATGCGCATGTATCGAAGCCGATTGATGTGCAGGAAGTGATGCGTCTTCTGGAGAAATTTATAAATCAAAAGGACAAAGACGTTTAGAAATAAAATAAAGTTGTTGGGAACAGCCAGGGCTGGCGAAAAACGCTGCTTTGGCTGTTCTTTTCCTGTTTTTGATAAAATTGTTCACAAAACAAACATAATTAACTGTTATAATAGCGGCAATATCGAAAAAGGCAGGGACAGCTGGAATGGAGAAACTGAAAATACTGGTGGTCGATGATGAAAGCCGTATGCGAAAACTGGTGCGGGATTTTCTGGTGAAGCAGAATTATGAGGTGCTTGAAGCCGGTGACGGGGAAGAAGCTGTGGATATTTTTTTTGAAGAAAAAGAGATCGCGCTGGTGCTGCTGGACGTGATGATGCCGAAGATGGACGGGTGGCAGGTATGTCGGGAGATCCGCAATTATTCTAAAGTGCCGATTATCATGCTGACAGCAAAAGGAGACGAGCAGGATGAATTGCAGGGATTTGATCTGGGTGTGGACGAGTATATTACCAAACCATTCAGTCCCAAAATTCTTGTAGCCAGAGTGGAGGCAATCCTGCGCAGGGCGAATCTGCTGACCAGTGAGGATGTGATTACGGTGGGCGGAATCGAGTTGAATAAAGCGGCGCATCAGGTGAAGATTGACGGGCAGGATGTGGAACTCAGTTATAAAGAATTCGAACTGCTGGCTTATTTTATGGAAAATCAGGGTCTGGCATTGTCCAGAGAAAAAATACTTAATCATGTCTGGAACTATGATTATTTTGGAGACGCCAGAACTATTGACACTCATGTAAAGAAATTAAGAAATAAGTTGGGAGAGAAAGGGAATATGATCCGGACTGTCTGGGGACTGGGCTACAAATTCGAGATGAACGAATAAAAGCGACAGGAGCATGTGCATTATCACAGATGTTGCAGTCTGGCAGTCTGTTTGTCATGTGTACAGATGAAAGCTGAACAGCCATGCGATCAGGATGCGCAGAGCGCTGGTCAGAAAACGGGAGGTCAGTATGGAAGAAACTCCGACTTTGATGGTGTCCTCTCTGGCCTGTGCAAGTCCCAGCCCGACAGGTATAAAATCACACGCAGCCTGTGTATTGACGGCAAACAGAGCGGGAAGCGCAAGCGATACCGCAATGTTTCCATTTCCGATCTGCGTTCCGATGATGGTTCCTATGACCTGCGCGATGATGGCGCCCGGAGCTAGAATCGGAGAAAGAAGCGGAAAAGATATGAGGACGCCCAGAAGAAGGAGTCCGAAAATATTGGAACTCAAAGGAGTGAGCTGTGCGGCAATCCATGCGTTCATTCCGGAACACTCCACAACTGCGGTCAGCAGAGAAACAAAACCCATTAAGGGCAGCAAAGTGTGCAGGATTGTATGAACACTGTCCTGGGAAGCCTTATAAAACAGACCACATCCTTTTCCGATACGGGAAAGAAAACCGGTCCACAGACGCGTGAGGCAGAAAGCGAAGTCCGGACATTGCACAGAATGTTCAGCATTCTGATTCTCAGTGGGAAAAATACAATCAGCAGATACATCAGATACATAAATATCTTCTGTGATATAGCGGGCGAGGGGCCCGCTTTTTCCTGCGGGCAGAAGATTGACGGTGGGAATTCCCTTTTTGGGATAAATTCCACAGCGCAGGGTTCCGCCGCAGTCAATGACTGCCAGAAAAATTTCTTCATCCGGTACTGTGGATGAAAAACCGTTTACCGAAGTACATCCGGTCAGTTTTTCAATCTTATCCACAACATCTGGCCGGATTCCTCCTGTTATATAGATCAATTTATTGCGCTGTTGGTCCGGTTTTATGGTCAGTGGCCCGCCGTAACCGCTTTTTCCGGCTGTAATACGGATTTCATGCCATAAATGTCCGGCAGAAGAATCTTTGGAATCCGGGCAGGGGGCAGATGGTTTTTGCAGATTGGGCTGATCCGGGAGCGTGAGATGCATTTTCCGGGAATAGTAGACGGTGGTACAGTCTGTAATGACCCCACAGATAAAATTGGCGACGATTCCGGCCGCCAGATAGCGGATGGCAAGCGGATGGACAGAATATCCAAGCTTTTCGACGCCGCGGGCAATTCCCAGCCAGATAAACAGTTCGGAAGAGTTAATATGAGGAAAGACACCGCTGCTTGTATGGCAGAAAAAAGAGGCACAGGCAAAATAAGAAGGTTTATCCTTTTCAGACATAAAACGTCCCAGCGTGAGGGCAGAAGGATTGCCGAGAAGGACGGCACCAAAAAAAGGAATCAACATATATTTCAGCAGCAGATGCCGGGAAGCCAGCACTGCTGCTTTTTCTATGAACCGGGAAGGAATCATTCGTATCATTGCATTGGTCAGGATCAGAACCATGAAAATCGCTGGTATAAGATCCATGCACCAAGAGACCAGAAACTCTCCCCCATAGGAAAATAGTTCTGTAAAAAATGTAATCGTGTTCTCAATTAAAACAGTCATGTGTCGATTCTCCTGATCTGATATCTTTTTCACAATCCCAATATAACATATTTACGGTGGATTTCCAATGTCGGGAAAAAGAATGTATTAATTTTGACTAAAAAACAGGTTAATATGCATTTAGACAAAGCAAAGTACACATGGCCAGGTGACTTGAAGAAAAAGTCTGATACACGATCACAGGTTCTGAAAGGAGAAACGAATCATGAACATCATCCCGCTGATTATCCTGTTTTGCATTGCATTTGCACTGCAGTATCTTTTGACTTTTCTGCAGATGAGAAGTTTTATGAGTTCTTACAGAGAACTAAGGCAGAAAGGACGTGTGGCAATCGGAAAGGCCAGAGGCGCTTTTCGGGCCGGCGCGATTGCAATGTTTGCTATTGACGGAAGCGGAACGATTCTGGAAGGAAATTACATGCAGGGTGTGACTGTATTTGCCAGGGTCCGGTCGTTGAGAGGATTTGAAGGAATGGACGTGGGAGCGTTACAAAGAAAAGATTGTGAGAGGAGACATCTTGCGAAGCCAATCACAAAGGCAGTGTTGGAAGCGTCATCCAATTATCGGATTCTGATGTCAGGAGGAGAACTCACGGAAGAACCGGCACCGCTTGTCAGGGCGGCCAGTGCGCTGAAGCGTCTGGCTTTACCGCGTACGGAACTATAATTTAGGAGGTTTTTTATGAATGTTATTGTAAATGCAGCGGAAGGTTTTATGGGACTGTTTGATGCAGGCGCACTTACTTTTGTCAACTGGGTTTCTACGATTGTACCTAAAGTACTTCTGCTACTGGTGTTTATGAATGCACTGATTGCGCTGATCGGACAGGAACGGATCAATAAATTTGCAAAAGTATGTTCGGGCAATGTCATTATGGCCTATGGCGTGCTTCCGTTTCTCTCTGCGTTCATGCTTGGCAATCCAATGGCGCTGTCGATGGGGAAATTTCTTCCGGAAAGAATGAAACCAAGCTATTATGCATCATCTACTTATCACTGTCATACCAACAGCGGAATGTTTCCGCATATCAACGTAGGTGAGATTTTTATCTATCTTGGCATTGCGGACGGTATCACAACGCTGGGACTGAGCACTACACCGCTGGCGATCCGTTACCTGCTGGTTGGTCTGGTCATGAATTTCTTCGCGGGCTGGATTACGGATTTTACGACCACCTTTGTAATGAAGCAACAGAAGATTGAACTGAAAAACACAATATAGTACATAAACAGCATCGCTGCGAGCGGAACTCAAAAACAGCATGGCCGGGAACAGTGCGCAGAGAAGTTTCAGGAAGCCGGAGGCGCAAGGAAACTGCTCTGGGAAGGAAAGGCACTGTGAGAGGAGATGCGGAACTCAAAAACAGCATGGCCGGGAACAGTGCGCAGAGAAGTTTCAGGAAGCCGGAGGCGCAAGGAAACTGCTCTGGGAAGGAAAGGCACTGTGAGAGGAGATGCGGAACTCAAAACAGCATGGCCGGGAACAGTGCGCAGAGCAGTTTCAGGAAGCCGGAGGCGCAAGGAAACTGCTCTGGAAGGGAAAGGCACTGTGAGAGGAGATGCGGAACTCAAATTAGGAGAGAACAGATGGCAGAATATAGGGCAATTAAAATAGAGAGAGGAAGCGGAGGCTTCGGCGGACCACTGACGGTTATGCCTAAAGAAGGAAAAGACAAAGTAGTTTTTATTACAGGAGGAGGCGCGGAGCCGGATATTATTGAGAAGATCGTGAAGATGACCGGCTGTACGGCTGTCAATGGATTTAAGACGTCAGTGCCGGACGAAGAGATTTTCCTGGTTGTTATTGACTGCGGCGGCACGCTGCGGTGTGGAATCTATCCGCAGAAGCGGATCCCGACAGTCAACATCATGCCGGTTGGGAAGAGCGGTCCACTGGCAAAATTTATCACAGAGGACATCTATGTTTCTGCAGTTGGTCCGGATCAGATCAGTGCGGCGGACGGATCAGAAGCGGTTTCACCAGACAGAGCGGCGGAAACAGAAAAAGAGCCGGAAACAAAGGCAGAACCGGAACGCAAATTTAAGTACAGTACAGATAAAAAAGTGTCCGAGACGCTTGGAGAGACCAGCAAGTCCAGCATTATCCAGAAGATCGGTATGGGCGCCGGAAAGGTGGTGAATACCCTTTACCAGGCCGCGAGAGATGCGGTACAGTCTATGATTACGACGATCCTGCCGTTTATGGCGTTTGTGGCCATGCTGATCGGAATTATCCAGGGTTCCGGCTTCGGAGACTGGTTTGCAAAGCTTCTGGTACCCCTGGCAGGAAACGGGGTAGGTCTGGTCATTCTTGGTTTTATCTGTTCCATTCCGGTGCTGTCGGCACTGCTTGGACCTGGAGCGGTTATTGCACAGGTTATCGGTACGATGATCGGCGTAGAGATCGGAAAAGGAAACATCGCACCAAGTCTGGCGCTCCCGGCATTGTTTGCAATTAATACTCAGTGTGCCTGCGACTTTATCCCGGTAGGACTGGGACTTGCGGAAGCGGAGCCGGAAACAGTAGAAGTCGGAGTTCCGGCGGTACTGTATTCCAGATTCCTGGTGGGTGTGCCGCGCGTACTGGTTGCATGGGTAGCGAGTATCGGGCTTTATTAAAGATAGATCAGGGTGTTTTGGAAAACGGGGATGTGGACATAAAATGCAGACTGCTAAAACTGAAATTTTATTTAAAAACTGAAAGGAGCAAAATAATATGAATACATGGTTAAATCTGGAAGGAAAGACGGTAATTGTAACTGGAGGAGCATCCGGAATCGGAAAAGCAGTGGCGGAAGAGTTTCTGAATCAGGGAGCCAATGTGGTGGTGGCGGATATGAGTCCGGAGGTGCCGAAAATGGCTTCGGATTCGGGCAGATGTCATTACGTGGTCACAAATGTCACAGATCGCGGGAGTGTGGAACATATGGTGGAAGAAACTGTGAAAACATTTGGAAGCGTGGATATTCTGGTAAACAATGCGGGTATTAATATTCCCAGACTTCTGGTGGATGATGCAAAACCGCAAGGGGAATTTGAACTGGATGACACCGTATTCGACAAGGTGGTAAATGTTAATCTGAAGGGTGTCTATCTGTGCGCACAGGCAGCAGGACGTGTGATGGTGGAGAAACAGAACGGAGTCATCATCAATATGTCGTCAGAGAGCGGACTGGAAGGTTCCGAGGGACAGAGCGTCTATGCGGCGACTAAAAATGCGGTAAATTCCTTTACCAGATCCTGGGCCAAGGAACTGGGAAGAAAAGGCGTCAGAGTGGTCGGGGTGGCTCCTGGAATCATGGAGGCGACAGGACTTCGCACCATCGGATATGAAACTGCACTGGCATATACCAGAGGTATTACGATTGAAGAATTGCGGGCGGGCTACAGTAAGACTTCCACGACACCGCTTGGACGCTCCGGAAAGCTTTCGGAAGTGGCGGATATGGTATGTTATCTGAGCAGTGAGAAAGCATCTTATGTGCATGGAGTGACTTATAATGTGGCAGGTGGAAAAACAAGAGGCTGATCTGCGCTGAGATTTTTGTTCCGGTCAAAGTACTGCTTTTCCGGCGGCGTGATTTCGAATATAATAAAACTGAATGAGAGCAACAGGGCAGTCCTCCTGTATGGGGCAGGAGGACCGGAACAAAAGATCAGGTTTTATGATATCAGAGCGGGGGATATACATTATGACAGCAGGAACACCGGACAGCAGGATCGCACAGATTCTGGAGATCATGGAGCTTCGCAGGACAGCGAGGCTGGAAAGTCTGGCAGATAAACTGAAAGTCGGAACAAAGACAATCAGAAATGACATCAGGGAACTGAACCAACTTCTGGAAGACAGCGCGCTGGTGGAATCTGTATCCGGGCGGTATGCGCTTTTCGTACTGGATGAAAGGAAATTTCAGGAGACGAGACAAAGGATTTACAGCCAGAATGACTACATGAATTCGCTGACCAAGCGGTACGGGCATATCCTGAACCGACTGATGCACGAGTCGGAACCGCTGCTTATCGATGATCTGGCAGAAGAGATTTGTGTGGGCAGAACGACGATCAACGGGGATTTGAAAAAGCTGCGGGAACTGCTGGAAAGTTATCAGCTGAGGATTTCCGGCAGGACCAATACAGGGATCTGCCTGGAAGGAGAAGAATTTCAGCTTCGGCTTTTTGTTCTGGAACAGATGTATGATCAGATATTTGAATCCTTTCTCCTGGATGATGATCTGGAAAGTATGGTGAACGCATACTGTCAGGAATATGGACTGGATTATATTACGACGCAGTACTTTATGCGCTCTTATATATTGATGATTGATCGGGTGCTGAACGATCATCCTCTGAGCCATCTTCAGGAAAAATATCATGAACTGGAACAGACAACGGCTTATCGTTTTGCAGAAAAAATTGTCGGGCGGACGATCGATATGTTTCAGATTGAAATTCCCATGGAAGAGATTCTGTTTCTGTCCCTGCCGATTGCCGGAATGCGTACTCCTGTGAACAGAGGAGACGCGCAGACGCTGGAAATCAGTGAAGAGGTGGCGGAACTGGTAGTAAAGATTCTCAACAGGATCGCTTACGATATGAATTTCCATATTTCGCCGACCGATCTGCTGGACGATTTTGTATATCATATCAATTTTATGCTGAACCGGCTCAGATACCGGTTCTATATCAGAAATTACGCGCTGGAAGAGATACAGGAGAGATATCCGCTGGCGTACCGGATGGCGGAACTGGCGAAAAAGGTTATAGAGGAACAGACCAGTCTTGCGGTGGTGGACGATGAACTTGGTTTTCTTGCCTCTTACTTTAGCCTTTTTCTGGAAGAGCAGCACTATAAAAATCAGAAAGTATTCCGGATAGGGATCGTCTGTGCTCAGGGTGCAGTCTCGGGAAGACTGATTCAGGTCCGGCTGGGAAAGATGGTGTCGGATCAGACAGAGTTTGAACTGCTTTCAGAAAAAGAAGCGCAGGACAGGAGAGATTTTGACCTGATGATTTCTACATCCCGCACCTATGAGTCAGAAACGATACCGGTGATCTGGCTGCAGGAGATTTTTGACGAAGTGGAAGTATTGCGGCAGATTGAGCGCCTTAAGTATCTGGGAAATCTGGATATTTCCATGAAGACAGGGATTCATTCCCTGATTGCTACGATCCTGGAACCGGAACACTTCTATGTGCTGGATCCCGGGCTTGCCTGGCTGGAGGCAGTACAGGAGATGACAGAACGGCTGATTCAGGAGGGCGTGCTGGTCCCTGGATTTAAAGAGGCGATTTTGGAACGTGAAAAGAAAAGCACCATGCTGTTTGATGAAGAGATTGGATTCCCACATCTGCAGTATGAGGGTGAAAAGATTATACTGGCAGTTGGAGTCATGGACCGCACAGGATCAGGAGTCCGTTTTGTGCTTTTTCTGGCATTACCCAGTACATCAGAGCTTCATGACGATATTCTGATACATATTTACAATGAACTGCTGGTGATTGCTTCTGATCAGGAGCTGACGAAAGAGATTTCAAGGTTGAAATCAGGCGGTGAATTTGTTCGTTATATGATCAGAAACAATGAATTATTTGAAAATATATAGAGAGATTCTGGAGAGTACATAAAAAAGATCAGGAGGTAAGATTTTATGAAAGCAATTTATGAAAATACCATTAAAGGGGTCGGAGATCTGGCAGCTGCATTTGCAGAGGAGAAAACAATTATTTTGTTTGGAGACAGTGCGCCGGATACCTTGAAGGATTACTGTTACAGTATTGATGTGAAAAATGCGGATGCCGTTATAGAACCGGGACAGACTTTGGAGATCGACGGAAAACAGTATAAGATTCTCGTAACCGGACACGTGATGCAGAAAAATCTGGAAGCTCTGGGACATATTTCTATTCAGTTTAACGGTGCACAGGACGGCCTTCCGGGAAGTATGGTTGTGGAGGAAGCAGAGGTGCCGGTACTTCAGATCGGAAGTGTCATCCGTATTTTGGTATAACCGGATCTGATGGTCAGAAAGAAGATTCAGGTGTCTGTATCCGGCGGCATCCATATGGCTATTGCGTCTGCTCTGAGTCAGACAGTCCGGACTGAAAATATCCATGTATTTCTGAAAGTAGGAAAGAAAATGGCGAGCATCCGGGAGCCGTTAAAAGTTCTGGCACTGGGAGTTCATGCTCAGGACTGGGTAGAAATAATTGCGGATTGTGAAGGAGAAGAAGAATCTGTGATAGAGCAGATGGAGAAAATACTGTGTAAAAAATAAAAAACTGCAGCAAGATGCATCTTGCCTGTTTACTCAGACCGCTCCAGACGACAGGGAGCAGCTGAAGAAACAGGCAGGATTATGTTTTGCTGCAGTTTCTTATAACAATGAAGTAGCTGACAACCAGAATTACAACGGCACCGGTCCAGGCCATGATTTCTGCATAGAAAATACCGTTTTCCCCGATCAGACGGGGCAGGAAAACAGCGGTCAGCGCCCGCATGAAAAATTCCGCAATGCCGGAAGCCATAGGGAGAACCGTGTTGCCCATTCCCTGAATAACAGAACGGGTGACATGCAGAATGTAAAGAACAGGCAGGCAGAAACTCATGACAGCCAGATAAAAATAAGCGATTTGAAGCGTCTGTTCAAATTCCTCAGGCGTTCCCGAAATAAAGCATCCGAGGATAAATTTTCCGCCCAGAAGCATGCAGACTGCAATCAGCGCGGAGGTGCCAAGCGCGATCAGAAGTGCAGCGCGCATACCCTGCCGGATTCGTCGGATCTGTCCGGCGCCCAGATTCTGTCCTGTATAAGTGACCATAGCATATCCATAGGAAGTGGCAGCCACTTCCAGCACGCCATAGAGCTTGTTGGTAGCAGTGAATCCGGCGATAAAGATGACACCAAAACCGTTGACTACAGACTGTACGATCATTCCGCCTATGGAAATAATGGCGTTCTGAAAAGCCATGGGAGCGCCGAGAAACAGCAAATGCAGGGAAAGTCCTTTTTGCAGACAGAAATCGGAACGGCTCATCTTCAGCAGGTCAATTTTACGGATATGATAAAAACAGAAGATGCAGGATATCATCTGCGCGATCAGGGTAGCTGCAGCTGCGCCTCCGATTCCAAGCCCGAAGCCCAGGACAAACAGGAGGTCAAGCGCGATGTTGACCGCGGCTGCCACGATCATGGCGTATAAAGGCGTCTTGCCGTCTCCTAAGGAGCGCAGGACGCTGGCGGACAGATTATAAGCCATGACAACGGGAATACCAAGGTACATAATGCGCAGATACAGAAGAGAGTTCTCCATAATATCTGCCGGCGTCTGCAAAACAAAAAGGACAGGCCGGGCGATCGCCTGTCCCAGACAGAGCAGCGCGGCGGAGGACAGGAGGGAAAGGAGGACAGAACTGCCAACGCTTTGTCTCAGTTCTTCCGCTCTGCCGGCGCCGAAATGCTGTGCCATCAGGATTCCAAAGCCCTGGGTCAGCCCTTGAATAATTCCCAGCATCATCCAGTTCATCCAGTCGGCGGCACCAAGAGCGGCAAGAGCATGTACGCCCAGCGCCTTGCCGACCACCATGGTGTCAACAACAGTATATAATTGCTGAAATACATTGCCGATCATCAGCGGCAAAGCGAAAGTAAAGATCAAAGAGGCGGGCTGCCCCTTGGTCATCTGTCTTGTCCGTGCCATAGTTTTTCCTCATTTTTCTTGTGTGTAACAGTAACGATTATAGGGAGTCTGTGTTCTTAAGTCAAGTATTAAAACGATTGGCAGAATCTGATAAGATGTAAAATAACGGAAATAATTACAGGGATTGTGACAAGAATCATGAAAACGGTGCAGACAGAGGTAAAGAATATAAGATATATGGAGGACTTTATCCGGAAGTGAACGAAAACCGAAAGAATCTGCCGGATCATCAGTCCCGGCCGGATCATAAATATAGATCTGGCCGGGACCTGCGTTTTCCGACAGTCTTTTTGTTCATGAACTTACAAAAAGAAGTAAAGATATAATTTTAAAATCTAAAATCCCGTTTTCCTTCTGCGATATCGTGGATATGTTCTGCGGCGATCCGCTTTACTTTGGGATTGGGAATCTTTTTAAGCTCTTGTTCAATCAGTTCCATGCCGATTTTCCTGGTTTCGTCGCCGGCATAATCCTCCAGATATTCTTTCAGCGTCATCAGTGCGTTCGGATGACAGCAGTTTAAAATCTGCATGTTTTTACAGAGAGCCATGAACCGGTCTCCGGTCCGACCTTCCCGATAGCAGGCAGTACAGAAGCTGGGGATATAGCCCAGTTTTATCAGCCAGTTTACGACTTCATCCAGAGTTCTCTGATCACTGACATCAAACTGAGCGCTGGTCACTTCTTCCGGTGTTTCCGGTTCTGCATATCCGCCTACACTGGTTTTTGAGGCTCCGCTGATCTGGGATACTCCCAGCGGAAGAACGCGTTCTCTTACTTCCTGGCTTTCCCTGGTGGAGATGATCATGCCGGTATAGGGAACAGCGATACGGATCAGAGCGCAGATCTTTGCAAAAATATCGTCGCTGATGCTGTTGTCAAAAGCAGACGGATCAATATCGTCTGCATGTTTGATTCTGGGAACACTGATCGTGTGCGGTCCTACTCCGTGGACTGCTTCCAGATGCTCTGCATGCATCAGAAGTCCGGCGAATTCGTAGCGGTACAATTCCAGTCCGAACAGGACTCCCAGCCCTACATCGTCGATACCGCCTTCCATGGCCCGGTCCATGGCTTCCGTGTGATAAGCATAATCGTGTTTCGGGCCTGTGGGATGGAGTTTCTCATAGCTTTCCCTGTGATAAGTTTCTTGAAACAAAATATAAGTTCCGATCTCCGCTTCCTTCAGTTTGCGGTAGTTTTCAACAGTTGTCGCCGCGATATTGACGTTTACTCTGCGAATAGCACCGTTTTTGTGCTTGATACTGTAGATCGTATGGATACATTCCAGGATGTAGTCGATGGGATTGTTGACCGGATCTTCTCCGGCTTCTATGGCCAGTCTTTTGTGTCCCATATCCTGCAGGGCAGTTACTTCCTTAATGATCTCCTCCTGCGTCAGTTTTTTTCTGGCAATATGTTTGTTTTTGGCATGATACGGGCAGTAGACGCATCCGTTGACACAATAGTTGGACAGATACAGCGGTGCAAATAGAACAATTCGGTTCCCATAATAGTCTTTTTTCAACTGCTCTGCCAGGGCGAAGATTTCATTTACTTTTTCCGGAAGCTCACAGGCCAGAAGTACGGACGCTTCGCGGTGCGTCAATCCTTTGCGTTCTTTGGCCTTATGAAGAATCTGATCGATGACTTCAAGATTCTCTTTGTTGGCGTCTGCATAGGCCAGCGTCTCCCGGATTTCCTCGTCAGAGATGAATTCCTCTGCTTTTAATGATGATACATTGTACATGATAAATGTACGCTCCTTTCTTTTCGGTCAGGCGGGCAGAACAGATAAAACTGAGCCGCGGCTTCCCGATTAGTATAATTTTTAATATGTAAAGCTGAGCAGTCGCTTATCTGTAAAAAGTCAGTACTCAGCCGCCATACAGCAGAAAACTAAACACTTTTTATATTGGAATACACAGTCTTGGCGGTAACGCCCTGAAGTCTTCCGATCTTTCCTGACAGTGCATTTATGATGTTCTGCGGCGCGTCTACTGCAACACTGATAATATTTACTTTCCGTTCCCGGTAAGGAATTCCCATTCTTCCTATAATATAACTTCCGTATTCATGCAGAAGACTGTTTAGGTGTTCAACGGCATCTACATTTTCCACAATGATCCCAATCAGTGCAATTCTTGTTTCCATGCAATTTCTCCAAAAACAGATTTGGTTTTAAAATGTTGTGAAATACTGATATAAATTTTAACACAGTATTCTGAAAATAACAACTATTTATAATATTCGTTGGAAGTGATTTTTTGATAATATGGGTAAAAACATACAAATATAATGGGGTAATTCTGTGCGTTTTGTACATTGTGTAAAATGCAGCGGAGTGATAAAGTTATATGTGTATATATGTGCGGTTTGTACAATCAACAAGCAAGGAGGAAAAACGAATGCTGGATCAGTCTTATTATCGTAAGACAGATGAGATTATTGAGCATTATGGCCGCAAGGCAGGCTCATTAATCCCAATCATGCAGGATATTCAGGCAGAATATCGTTATCTGCCGGGAGAACTGCTGACCTATGTGGCAAAGGAGATCGGAATCAAGGAGGCGAAAGCTTACAGTGTGGCTACCTTCTATGAGAATTTCTCTTTTGAGGCAAAGGGAAAATATGTGATCAAGGTATGTGACGGCACAGCCTGTCATGTCCGGAAATCCACACCGGTGCTGGAAGCACTCTGGAAGGAACTGGGACTCAGCAAGAAGAAACATACGACAGATGATATGATGTTTACTGTAGAAACAGTATCATGCCTGGGCGCATGCGGTCTTGCTCCGACGATGATGGTAAACGAAGATGTATATCCTTCTATGACACCGGAAAAGGCACTTGCAGTAATTGAAGAATTGAGAGGTAAGGGCTGATGATTAAAAACAAAGAAGAACTGTTACAGGTGCGTGAGTCAGCCAGAGAACAGGTAGCAGCGTATGACTGCAGGATACTTGTCTGTTCCGGTACCGGCTGTATTGCAACAGGATCTGCGAAGATCTACGAAGAATTCCTGACTCTGACCAAAGATGCTCCGGGTATCGTACTCGATTTTGCTCCTCATGATGAGGGAGAGCATGACCATGTGGGCGTGAAGAAGACCGGGTGTCAGGGCTTCTGCGAACTGGGCCCTCTGGTCCGTATTCAGAAAGGTGACGAAGTCATTCAGTACGTAAAAGTTCAGGTGGAAGACTGCAAGGAGATCTTTGAATCTACGGTTGTAGGCAATGAAGTGGTAGATCGTCTTCTCTATACAAAGAAAGATGTTCATTATAAGCATCCGGAAGATATTCCGTTCATGGCGAAGCAGACCAGGATCGTTCTGGAGAACTGCGGACGCGTGGATGCAGAGTCTCTGGACGAATATATCGCAGCAGGCGGCTTCGAGGCCCTGACCAAGGCTATGTTCGATATGAGCAGAGATGAGATTATCGATGAAGTGGACCGCTCCGGACTTCGCGGACGCGGCGGCGGCGGCTTTCCCTGCGGAAGAAAATGGAAGCAGGTGGCAAGACAGAAAGAAAAAATCCGCTATGTGGTCTGCAACGGAGACGAGGGTGATCCGGGAGCATTCATGGATGGTTCCGTTATGGAAGGTGATCCGTTCAAGCTGATTGAAGGTATGATGATTGCCGGATATGCGGTAGAATCCACGGATGGATATATTTATGTGCGTGCAGAGTATCCGATGTCTGTAAAGAGACTGCGCCATGCCATTGCTCAGTTAGAGGAGAGAGGGCTGTTAGGCGATAATATTCTCGGTACTGATTTTTCCTTCCATTTACATATTAACAGGGGTGCGGGCGCATTTGTCTGCGGCGAGGGTTCTGCTCTGACTGCGTCCATCGAAGGCAACAGAGGTATGCCTCGTGTAAAACCACCTCGTACAGTAGAGAAGGGACTGTGGGAAAAACCGACGGTTCTGAACAATGTAGAGACTTATGCGAATGTTCCGAAGATTATTCTTCAGGGCGCAGACTGGTACCGGACCATCGGTACAGAGGGCAGTCCGGGAACAAAGACCTTCTCTTTGACCGGTTCCATCGAGAATACGGGCCTGATTGAGGTACCGATGGGAAGTACTCTTCGTGAGATCATCTTCGATATCGGCGGCGGTTTAAAGAACGGTGCTGAGTTCAAGGCAGTGCAGATCGGCGGACCGTCCGGCGGATGTCTGACAGAGAAGCATCTTGACGAGCCTCTTGATTTTGATTCCGTGAAGAAGTTCAATGCCATTGTCGGTTCCGGCGGTATGGTAGTTATGGATACCAATACCTGTATGGTGGAGGTTGCACGTTTCTTCATGAGCTTCACCCAGAGAGAATCCTGCGGAAAATGTGTGCCCTGCCGGGAAGGTACCAAAAGAATGCTGGAGATTCTCGAAAAGATCGTAGCCGGTGAGGGCGAGATGGAAGATCTTGACCGTCTGGAAGAGCTGGCGAACATGATTCGCAGCATGGCTCTGTGCGGACTTGGCAAGAGCGCCCCGCTTCCGGTTATCAGTACGCTGAAAACCTTCAGGGATGAGTATGTTGAGCATATCGTGGATAAGAAATGTCCGGCAAAAGTCTGTCAGGCAATGCGCCGCTTCTCCATCAATCCGGAGTACTGCAAAGGCTGCGGCAAGTGTGCGAAGAACTGTCCGGTGGGCGCGATCACAGGTGTCCGCAAAGAATGCTATCATATCAACCCGAAACTTTGTATCAAGTGCGGCGCATGTAAGGATAACTGCGCATTTGACGCGATTTATATCGAGGAATAGGGAGGACAGATATGGGAACAATTACAATAGATGGTAGAAAAGTAGAATTTACCGACGAGAAGAATGTCCTGTCTATTATCCGTAAAACCGGCATCGACATTCCGACTCTTTGCTATCACTCGGAGCTCTCCACGTTCGGCGCCTGTCGTCTGTGTACAGTGGAAGACGACAGAGGAAGGATGTTTGCATCCTGCTCCGAGGAGCCCCGTGACGGTATGGTGATCTATACCAATACCGGAAAACTGAAGAAATACCGTAAGATGATCATTGAACTGCTTCTGGCAGCTCATTGCAGAGACTGTACTACCTGTGTCAAGAGTGGTGACTGTGATCTGCAGGCGCTGGCTCTTCGCTTTGGTGTGACGGAAGTTCGTTTTCAGAATTACCGGGAAGAGAAGCCTCTGGACTTCAGTTCTCCGTCCATCATCCGTGATCCGAACAAATGTATCCTCTGCGGAAACTGTGTGCGTGTCTGCAGCGAGCTGCAGGGCGTAGGCGCTCTTGGATTTGCTCATCGTGGATCGGATGCCATGGTTATGCCAGCGTTCGACCGTGAGATCGCTACCACCGAGTGCGTGAACTGCGGACAGTGCCGTGTGTTCTGTCCCACCGGTGCGATCAGCATCAAGGATGACAAGGAAGCTGTATGGGATGCACTGGCAGATCCGAATGTCCGTGTGGTGGCTCAGATTGCTCCGTCTGTCCGTGTGGCAGTGGGCGATGCTTTTGGACTTCCCAAAGGCAAGAGTACCATGGGCAAGATCGTCAGCGTGCTTCACAGAATGGGCTTTGACGAAGTTTATGATACAAACTTCAGTGCGGACCTTACGATCATGGAAGAATCCGCAGAGTTTCTGGACCGCGTGAAGAACGGCGGCAGACTGCCGCTTCTTACTTCCTGCTGTCCGGCATGGGTGAAGTTCGTAGGCGATCAGTTTGAGGAATTCAAAGATAATGTATCCACCTGCCGTTCCCCGCAGGGTATGCTTTCCGCAGTAGTGAAAGAATACTTCCGTGATCCGGCCAACGGCGGGGATAAGAAGACAGTGATGGTATCCTTCATGCCGTGTACGGCCAAGAAGATGGAAGCAAAACGCCCCAACAGCTGTACCGACGGTGAACAGGATACCGATTATGTCATCACCACCACAGAGCTGGTACAGATGATCAAGACCACGGGTATTGATTTTGCAGACCTTGAGTCGGAAGCTTCTGATATTCCGTTCGGGCTTGGTTCCGGCGGCGGCGTGATCTTTGGTGTGACCGGCGGTGTGACGGAAGCAGTTATCAGAAGACTGACCGAAGGACATGATAAGGCAACTCTGGACCGTATTGCAGAGTGCGGTGTCCGTCAGTCAGGTGATGATGATTTCATCCGTGAATTCACGATTCCTTATGATGGGATGGATGTGAAGATCTGTGTCGTCAGCGGACTTGCCAATGCAAAGACGGTCATGGAGCAGGTGAAGAGCGGTGAGAAAGAATATCATCTCATTGAGGTGATGGCGTGCCGCCGCGGATGCGTTATGGGCGGAGGACAGCCTCGTCTGAAAGGTCTGAAGGCGAAAACTGCAAGAACCACAGGCATCTATAATGCAGATAATATTTCTGTCATCAAGAAATGTGACGAGAACCCGACAGTGATCTCTTTGTATGAAGGTTTCCTGAAAGGCAAAGAGCATAAGCTTCTTCATAATGAGGAGTTCTGCTCCTGCTAAAAACAGGGTTCTTGTATCAGTCGCAGTTTTTCAGAGACAATGTGATTATGTGAATTTCCTGTGAAAAAGCTGGAAGTTTACGGGGAGTGTGTTAGAATATAATAAAACAGCAGGGACGGAGCCGCAAAAGCTGCTCCGTCCCTGCTGTCTGAAAATATACGGGCTTTATTCCGGGAGGTAGACCATGCTCTGGATTAAGAAAAAACAGCAGCTGATCGGACATTCTATCAGCAGAAAAATAACCGTTTTGTTTTCGGTGGTACTTCTGGCTGCACTTACGGCGTGCTGGCTGGCCAACAGCTTTTTTCTGGAACGTTATTATGTATTAAATAAAGAAAATGTTTTAAAGGAAGCGTGCAAAAAGCTGGATGAAGCTTCTAAAGCCGGGATTTTGGATCAGGAACAGTTTGTACAGCAGCTGGGGGTCATCTGTGAGACCAATAACATCAGTCTGTTTGTTATGGAGAGCAGCGGACAGGTAAAGATTTATACAATGAAGGATTATGAACTGATGCGGCACAGGCTTTATATGTATTTGTTTGGACAGCTTCCGGCGGGGGGGAAAGGAGAGATTCTGGAGGAAGCAGACTATTATACGATTCGCACGAATCAGGATTCTTATTCTGATATGGAATATGTAGAGGTGACAGGTGTGCTGCAGAACGGAGAGCTGTTTCTGATGAGAACGGCGCTGGAACCGATCCGGGAGAGTGTGCAGCTGGCCAATCGTTTTCTTCTGTACGTGGGGATTTCCGTGCTGTTGATCAGCGCTCTGATCATTCAGATGCTTGCCAGAAGGATTGCGGAACCGATTCTGGAGCTGGCGAAATTGTCGGAGCGTATGAGCAATCTGGAATTTGATGTGAAGTTTTCCGGTAAAAAAGATGATGAAATTACGTTTCTGGGCAATCATATGAACCGGCTTTCAGAAGCACTGGAAAAGGCAGTCTCAAAATTAAAAACGGCAAACAATGAACTTCAGCGGGATATCGAGCAGAAGACAAAAAATGATGAGATGCGCAAAGAATTTCTTTCGAATGTATCTCATGAACTGAAAACTCCGATTGCGCTGATTCAGGGGTATGCGGAAGGACTTCAGGAATGCGTTAATGAAGATCCGGAGAGCAGGAGCTTCTATTGCGATGTTATCAAGGATGAGGCAGAGAAAATGAACCGTATGGTAAAAAGTCTGCTGACGCTGAATGAGCTGGAATTCGGCAATGAGATTATAACAATGGAACACTTTGATCTTGCGCTTATGATCCGCAATATACTGCAGTCGACCAGGATTCTGTTTGAACAAAGACAGGTGTCGCTTGTTTTTGAACAGAAAGAGCCGGTTTATGTATGGGCAAATGAGTATAAGTTACAGGAAGTGATGAATAACTATATCAGTAACGCGTTGAACCATATAGATGGTGAAAAAATTATCAAAGTAACGATTCAGAAGCAGGAAGAACAGGTTCGTGTCGGGGTTTTTAATACCGGGAAGCCGATACCGGAGCAGGAAATTCACCGGATCTGGGATAAATTTTACAAAGTGGATAAAGCCAGAACGAGAGAATATGGAGGAAGCGGTGTAGGCCTGTCTATTGTAAAGGTGATTCTGGAATCCATGCACCGGGATTATGGAGTGGTCAATTATGAGAATGGAGTTGAATTCTGGTTTGATGTGGACGGACATACGTATACTTGACAGATCAGGGAATCCGGGGACTGAATTGCAGCAGAAAAGAAAAAAGCAGATTTTTTCCGGATATGAAAAATGATTGTAATATAAGAGATCTTATATTATAATAACTCCGGATTATGCAGCGAGGAGGAGCAAAATGCAGATGAAAAAGGTACCTTTTGTTACAAAAACACAGGTTGAAGAAATTGTAAAGACATACCCGACCCCGTTTCACATTTATGATGAAAAAGGAATGCGCGAAAATGTGAAGGAATTATATGAGGCTTTTTCATGGAATAAAGGCTATAAAGAATATTTTGCAGTGAAAGCGACGCCGAATCCGTTTTTGATGCAGATTTTAAAGGAATATGGATGTGGGAGCGACTGTTCCTCAATGGCGGAGCTGGTATTGTCGGAGGCGGCAGGTATTACAGGCGGGGATATTATGTTCTCTTCAAATGATACTCCGCCTGAGGAGTTTGCCTACTGTGAAAAACTGGGCGGCATCATTAATCTGGATGATATCACCCACATTGAGGTGGTAGAAAGATCCGTCGGTTATCTTCCGGAAACGATGAGCTGTCGTTACAATCCCGGAGGATATTTTAAAATGAGCAACGGCATCATGGACAATCCGGGTGATTCCAAATATGGTATGACGGAAGAGCAGATTACGGAAGCGTTCCGGATTATGAAAAAAAAGGGGGTAAAGAATTTTGGTATCCATGCATTTCTGGCCAGCAATACAGTGACCAACGAGTATTATCCGCTGTTGGCGAAAGTTTTGTTTGAGCTGGCGGTGAAGTTGAAAAAAGAGACAGGAGCCAATATCACTTTTATCAATCTTTCAGGCGGCATCGGGATTCCGTATACGCCGGATCAGGAAGCGAACAATATTCAGGTTATCGGTGAAGGGGTACGTAAAGTATATGAGGAAGTACTGACGGCGGCAGGCATGGGGGAAGTAGCGATCTATACGGAACTTGGCCGCTATATGATGGGGCCTTATGGTGCGCTGATAACACAGGCAATTCATGAAAAACATATCCATAAAGAATATATCGGTACGGATGCCTGCGCAGCCGATTTGATGAGGCCTGCGATTTATGGTGCATATCATCATATCACGGTGCTTGGGAAGGAAGAGGAGGCCTGCGATCACATATATGATGTGACCGGATCTCTTTGTGAAAACTGTGACAAATTTGCCGTAGACCGTCATCTTCCAAGGATCGAGAAAGGGGATTATCTGTTTATTCATGATACAGGAGCGCATGGACATTCCATGGGTTATAATTATAATGGAAAACTTCGTTCTGCGGAGCTTTTGCTCAGAGAAAACAAGGAAGTACAGCTGATTCGAAGGGCAGAGACATTAAACGACTATTTTGCTACTTTTGACTGTTTTGAGATCGGAAAGAAACTGCTGAAAAGATAAAAACAGCCGTCAGAAAATTTTTCTTGCACTTTAGAATAACCTGTGGTAAACTACAAGAGTTAAGAGCGCAGGAGTGGCGGAATGGCAGACGCATCAGACTCAAAATCTGACGTAGGTGACTATGTGTGGGTTCAAGTCCCATCTCCTGCATCAGAAGGCGCGAAGCAGAACACAGGCGGTTTAGGTTTCGCGCCATTTTATGTATGAGTATTATGGGGGTATTGCAAAGTGCGATACCTCCTTTTTTGTAAGTGCCTTGCATTCCACAGAGCCATTCGTTATAATTGGGAGCATATGGATGAATGATGAATGCAGGCGGCAGGAGTATGATTATGAACTGTAAAGAAACGCAGAGACTTCTGGTTCCGTATATCAACGGAGATCTGGAATCAGGAGAGGAAGAAGAGTTTGTCCGGCATATCCGTCACTGTCCGGAGTGCTATGAAGAACTGGAAGTCTATGCCACGGTATTTGCCGGAATCCGTCAGCTGGACGGTGCGGACGAGAAAATTGATTATCGGACGCTGGTAGAAGATTCCCTGGATCATTCAGAAGAAGATGCGATTGATGAACATTTTCTTTCAACTTATGCATTTTTATTGAAAACAGCGGCGACAATAATTCTGTTTTATATGTTGGTGAGGTGGTTTTTTTAATGAGCAGAAAAATGGTATTGATTGACGGACATAGCATTATTCACCGGGCATTTTACGGAGTGCCGGATCTGACCAATGCGGAAGGACTTCATACCAATGGTATTTACGGGTTTTTGAATATTATGTTTCGAATCCTGGAGGAGGAAAAACCGGATTATTTTATGGTGGCGTTCGATCTGAATGCGCCGACGTTTCGTCACCAGATGTACAACGCCTATAAAGGGACAAGAAAAAGTATGCCGGATGAACTAAGAGAACAGGTTCCGGTGCTGAAAGAACTGCTTATTGCCATGAGAATTCCTCTTTTAATGAAGGAAGGATATGAGGCGGATGATCTGCTTGGCACAATAGCGAGAAAAAGTGAGACAGAGGGCCTTGATACGGTCATCGTATCCGGAGACAGGGATCTTCTGCAGATTGCGACAGACCGGATCATGATTCGAATGCCGAAAACCAGAAAAGGGGTCACGGAGATTGAGAACTATTATGCTGCAGATGTGCAGTCTGTGTATCAGGTGACGCCGCCGCAGATTATTGAGCTTAAAGCGCTGATGGGGGATTCGTCAGATAATATCCCGGGAGTTCCCGGTATTGGAGAAAAAGGAGCCACGGCTCTGATTACGGCCTATGGCGATATTGAGACTGCTTATGCACATGTGGATGAGATCAGACAAAAACGTACCAGGGAAGCACTGCGGGAGCATTTTGATATGGCAGTGATGAGTAAAAAGCTGGCGACGATCTGCGTGGAGGCTCCTGTAACACTTGATCTTGAAGCGGCAGAATTTACGAATCCTTATACCCCGGAGGCATATGAATGGTGTAAAAAACTGAATTTTCGAAAATATCTGGAGCGGTTTGAAAAAGAAGGGACGCAGTTGCTGCAGGAGACAGAGCCGGAGGCAAAACGGATTACGGACCCTGTGGAAGCGGAAAATATATTTCGAAGAGCAGAAAAACAGGAGCGGGTCGCATTTGAACTTCTGAGGCGGAAAAAAGAAGACGGCCTGACTCTGACTCTGTCATCGGACGGCTATGGAATGACAACGGCAGAAGAGGAGATGTCTTTCTCACTGGCTTTGTCGGGTACTGAGGCATATGAGCTGGCAGAAGAGGGAATTCTGACGGCAGAAGCTCTGCTTGACGGTCTGCACCGGATCATCAGAGCAGTGCCGTTTTGTGCCACGTCGGATGTAAAAAAACTGCTGAAGGATGTAAAAGTTGCCCCGGAACATCAGTCACATCTGTTTGACATTGAGATTGCTGCTTATCTGAACAATCCGCTTGCCAGTCAGTATGCGCATGAAGACCTGGAAAAGCCGTATGCGGCTCTGACAACATGGAAGCGGGCCGGAATACTGGAAGAAAAACTGAGTGCAACAGGGATGCAAAAGCTGTTTGACGAGGTGGAGATGCCGCTTGTATTTACCCTGTATGACATGGAAGAGGACGGAATTCGTGTCCATGCAGAAGAGCTGAAAGCATATGGGGAAGCGCTGACGGGAAGGATCAAAGAGCTCGAAAAGCAGATTCATGCGGCGGCAGGAGAAAAGTTCAATATCAATTCTCCGAAACAGCTCGGCGTGATTCTGTTTGAGAAGCTGGGACTGCCGGAAGGAAAAAAGACCAAGACCGGTTATTCTACATCCGCGGAAGTGCTGGATAAACTGGCTCCGGAACATGCGATTGTAAAAGATATTCTGGAATACCGTCAGCTGACCAAATTAAAATCCACCTATGCGGACGGGCTGGCAGGATGTATCGCAGAAGACGGAAGGATTCACAGTAATTTCAACCAGACGATTACGGCAACCGGAAGGATCAGCAGTACGGAACCGAATCTGCAGAATATTCCGGTCCGTATGGAGCTGGGACGACTGATCCGAAAGGTTTTTGTTCCCCGGGAAGGCTGTATTTTTGTGGATGCGGATTATTCGCAGATCGAGCTGCGGGTGCTGGCGCATATGTCCCAGGACGAGAAGCTGATCGAGGCATATCAGCAGGCGGAGGATATCCACCGGATCACGGCTTCTGAGGTATTTCATGTGCCCTTAGAAGAAGTCACATCTTTACAGAGGCGCAATGCCAAAGCGGTAAATTTTGGGATTGTGTACGGGATCAGCTCTTTTGGATTGTCTCAGGATCTGAGCATTTCCACAAAGGAAGCCAGAGAATATATTGACCGGTATTTTGAGACTTATCCGGGGATCAAGACGTTTCTGGACGGGCTGGTATCCGGGGCCAAGGAACAGGGGTATGTGACTACCATGTACGGCAGACGCAGGCCCATACCAGAGCTGAAATCTTCGAATTATATGCAGCGTTCCTTTGGGGAACGGGTGGCAATGAATTCTCCGATTCAGGGAACAGCCGCCGATATCATCAAAATTGCCATGATCCGCGTACATGATAGGCTGAGAGAGGAAGGACTTCGTTCCCGCCTGATTCTGCAGGTGCATGACGAACTTTTGATTGAGGCGTATGAAGAAGAAGCAGACCGGGTGGAGCAGATTCTGCAGGAAGAGATGCAGCAGGCGGCCAGACTGGATGTGGCGCTGGAGATTGACATGCACAGGGGGCAGACCTGGTATGAGGCAAAATAGATGAAAGTAATCGGAGTGACCGGAGGAGTCGGAGCCGGAAAAAGTACGGTGCTTCAATATCTGGAAGAAGCATACGGCGCAGAAGTGATTCTGGCAGATCAGGTGGGACATGAGGTTATGGAGCCGGGAACGCAGGCGTACCAGGAAATACTGTCTGTTTTTGGAATTTCTGTCAGAGCCGGAAACGGAAGAATTGACCGCAGAGTTCTTGGAGATCTGGTTTTTGGAAGTGAACAGAAGAGAAGAGAACTCAATGCCATTGTTCATCCGGCAGTGAAGCGGGAGATACTTCACAGGATCGAACAGGCAGAGGTAAAAGGAACGAACCTGGTGGTCGTGGAGGCGGCGTTGTTTCTGGAAGAAAAATATGATGAATTCTGCGATGAAACATGGTATATTTATGCGGATGAGAGCAGGAGGCGAAGCAGGCTCAGGGATTCCAGAAATTATACCGATGAACGAATCGACCAGATATTCCGAAGTCAGAAAAAACATGAAGAGTTTTTGCGCCGGTGTGATCAGGTGATTGATAATAATGGAACAGCAGAGGATACCTGCTGTCAGATAGATAAAAGGATGAAGAGATAGATGAGATTGTGCAGTATTGCCAGCGGCAGCAGCGGAAACTGTATATATACAGGAAGCGACAGGACCCATCTTCTGATAGACGCGGGAATCAGCGCCAAAAAAGTGGAGGAAGGCCTTCGGGAACTTCAGGTGGAAGGAAAGGACATTCAGGGACTTCTGATCACTCATGAACATTCGGATCATATCAAAGGAGCCGGAATTCTGGCCCGGAGATACGGAATTCCGATCTATGCCACAAAAGGCACGATCCGGAGAATGAAGGCGGCAAAGAGCCTGGGTGTTATTGATGAAGGCCTGTACCGTGTGATCCGTGCGGATGACCGTTTTATGATCGGGGATGTACAGGTAGAGCCGTTTCGAATCTCTCATGATGCGGCAGAGCCGGTGGCGTTCCGGTTTTCCTGCGGAGGAAAAAGTGCGGCGATTGCCACAGACATGGGCGTATATACGGACTACATAGTTGAACATCTGAAGGAACTGGACGTACTTTTGCTGGAAGCAAATCATGATATTCAAATGCTTCAGGTAGGTCCTTACCCATATCCTCTCAAGCAGCGGATTCTTGGAGAATGCGGACATCTGTCCAATGAAAGCGCGGGGCAGCTTCTGTGTAAAATTCTGCATGACCATATGAAAAAAATCTATCTCGGGCATCTGAGTAAAGAGAATAACTATGCAGAGCTTGCATATGAGACGGTAAAACTGGAGATCCAGCTGGGACCGGTGACCTATGGTGCAGGAGATTTCGATATACAGGTGGCAAAAAGAGACTGCTGTTCCGGAATCTGCGAATGGTAAGAGGACCGGAACTGTGGATGTTTTAGAAAGAATGAGGAAAGCGAAGATGAAAAAATTTATCATTACAGTAGTAGGACATGATGCAGTGGGGATTATTGCCAGAGTCTGCACTTATCTGGCAGAGAACAGTGTAAATATTCTGGACATTTCTCAGACAATCGTGGACGGGTATTTTAATATGATGATGATTGTGGATGCAGGAAATGTGGAGGATGTGACAAAGATGTCAGATGAGCTTTCCGGACTGGGTGAGGAGATCGGGGTTATTATCCGTTGTCAGCATGAGGATATTTTTAATATGATGCACAGGGTATAAGAAAGTTGTGCGGGGCGCTAATAGACAAGGAGAGACTATGATTAATATTCAAGAGGTACTTGAGACCAATAAAATGATCGAGCAGGAAAACCTGGATGTAAGAACGATTACACTGGGGATCAGTCTGATTGACTGCATTGATTCGGATCTGGAAGTGCTGAAAAAAAATATCTACAAGAAGATCACAAACACAGCCAAAGATCTGGTATCGACGGGGCAGGCGATAGAATCTCAATATGGAATCCCGATTGTAAACAAGCGGATTTCTGTTAC
This sequence comes from uncultured Lachnospiraceae bacterium, assembly GCA_951802115.1. Classification (GTDB taxonomy): domain Bacteria; phylum Bacillota; class Clostridia; order Lachnospirales; family Lachnospiraceae; genus Hominiventricola. Next base: position 87,946 of record CATOPL010000006.1, read on the forward strand.
CCCGATTGCGCTGGTCGGGGGCGCTGCCTGCAGGACGCCGGAAGACTTTGTGGAGTTGGCAAAAGTGTTGGATCAGGCGGCGGAAAAGGCAGGAGTCAATTTTCTGGGCGGATTTTCCGCACTGGTGTCCAAAGGAATGACAAAGAGCGACGAGCTTTTGATGCATGCGATTCCCAGAGCGCTTGCTGTGACAAAAAGGGTATGCGGTTCCGTGAATCTGGGATCCAGCAAAACAGGAATCGATATGGATGCAGTGAAACTGATGGGGGAAATTATCAGGCAGACGGCGGAGCTTACAAAGGAGCAGGATTCGCTTGGCTGTGCAAAACTGGTTGTGTTCTGTAATGCACCGGATGATAATCCCTTTATGGCAGGCGCTTTCCACGGTGTAACAGAAGCAGATGCGGTTATCAATGTGGGAGTCAGCGGTCCGGGAGTTGTAAAGACGGCGTTGTCCGGGGTACGTGGAGAGAACTTTGAAGTGCTCTGTGAGACTATCAAAAAGACAGCATTTAAAGTTACCCGTGTAGGGCAGCTGGTGGCTCAGGAAGCTTCCAGGCGTATGGGGATTCCGTTTGGTATCATTGATCTCTCTCTGGCTCCGACACCTGCAGTCGGAGACAGCGTGGCGGAAATCCTCGAAGAGATCGGGCTGGAATATGCAGGTGCGCCGGGAACCACGGCGGCGCTGGCTCTTTTAAATGATCAGGTTAAAAAAGGAGGCGTTATGGCTTCTTCCTATGTCGGGGGATTAAGCGGCGCATTTATTCCGGTCAGCGAGGACCAGGGGATGATCGATGCAGTACAGGCGGGAGCGCTGACACTGGAAAAGCTGGAGGCAATGACCTGCGTCTGCTCTGTAGGTCTCGACATGATTGCCATTCCAGGGGATACCAGTCCGTCGACCATCTCCGGTATCATTGCAGACGAAATGGCGATCGGTATGGTGAATCAGAAAACAACGGCGGTTCGTGTGATTCCGGTTATCGGTAAAACAGTCGGTGATATGGTGGAGTTTGGCGGTCTGCTCGGGTATGCGCCGGTTATGCCGGTTAATCCGTACTCCTGCGAGGCCTTTGTCAGCCGCGGAGGAAGGATTCCGGCGCCGATCCACAGTTTTAAAAACTGATACAGTCTTGACGGTTCACAGAGTATCGATTATAATAAGTAACGTGCAGAGAATGCTGTGTCAAGTGCGCATGGAAGTGCGAAAAGGGAATCAGGTGTGAATCCTGAACGATCCGGTCACTGTATTCGGAGAGTCTGCCTTCGGTATCCCATTGCAGAACCCGCGAGAAACATGCGAGAAGGGGAAGACAGACATTTGATCCGTAAGCCAGGAAACCTGCTTGACATATGAGATGAGCTTCCGTGCAGAGCGTTACATCCAACAGACAGGAGGAATGGCGCATCCTGTCTTGAATGGTCGACTTGTGGGTTAAGGCGGCTTACAGTATGTAGCTGTTTATATAAAAACGGCTATTGATGAATCTCATGCAGTCATGCACAGACATAGAACCGGATGTATATGCGATAACCTCCATAAAACAAATCGCATAGAATGGCGCATCCGCATTACAGACGCTCCCCCGCGGTGCAGGTTTCCTGAGTATCCTGCTTCCGCGGGAGAGCGTCCGTTTTTACGTTTGCTAATCTTCCTCCGCCATCCGGTAGCCAACGCCGATCTCTGTAAAAATATAGATTGGTTCGGCAGGATTGGGTTCGATCTTTCGCCGGATATTGGCCATGTTTACGCGGAGAATCGTATTGTCGCTTTCGGAATAAGGCCCCCAGATATGCTCAATCAGCCGATCATACAACAGGACTCTTCCGCAGTTTTTTGCCAGAAGTGCCACAATTTTGAATTCGTTCTGCGTCAGATGGATTTCTTTTCCGTCCCGTGTGACGAGATGCTTTTCAAAATCGATGGTCAGTCCGCCGGAGTGATAGGAGCGTTCGGAGGCAGAGCTGCCGTTTTGCAGCTGGCTGCTGTGCCGCAGGGCAGTACGGATACGGGCCAGCAGTTCCGAGTTGCCGAAAGGCTTTGTAATGTAGTCGTCGGCGCCCTGATCCAGTGCCTGTACCTTGTCGTCTTCCTGAATTCTGGCAGAGATCACAATAATCGGGGTGCTGTTCCATTCCCGGAGTCTTGTGATCAATTTCATGCCGTCCATGTCAGGAAGACCCAGATCCAGAAGAATCAGATCTGGACACTGGGAAGCGGCCTGGGATAAGCCGTCTCTTGCTGTGGCGGCCGAAAGAACCTGATAATGCTGGGAAGTCAGTACGGAAGTAATGAAATTTCGGATGTTTTTTTCATCTTCAATCACAAGGATTCTGATCATCTGGTTCATAATAGATATCCTCCTTTGGCAATATAAAATAAAATTCAGCTCCGTCCGGATGATTCTGCGCACGGATTTCTCCTCCATGAGCCGTCACGATTGCTTTGCAGATCGAAAGTCCGATTCCCATTCCTTTTCGGGTATCGGCAGCGGAAGTAGGGGCGGAAGGCGCCGCGTCAAAAACGCTTTCCAGTTTCTCCGAAGGAATGCCATGTCCGTAATCCCGGACATGGATACAGATAAAATGGTCTTCGCTGTCAAGTGTGCATTCTACAGGTCTGACGCTGTGGGCATGATAGTAAGAATTCTCAAACAGATTTAATATTACCTGTTTAATCAGAAGCGGATCCATGGGAGCGACGAGAAAATTATCCGGAATATGCATATGAATCTGCAGATCAGGGTAACGTTTTTTGGCAGTGGCAACTGCGTCAAACAGTATTTCTTCCACGGCTTCCGGGGATTTTTTCAGCACATTGTTTCCTCCTTCTGTTATGCGGGTGACAGAAAGAAGATTTTCAACCATATGCAAAAGCCAGTGTGCGTCCTCCTGGATCTGTTTTACCAGTTCCCTTTTTTCCTCTTCCGACAGAGAGCGTTCATTGTCCAGATAAGAAGCGCTTGCGCCGATCATGCTGGTGAGCGGTGTGCGCAGGTCGTGGGAGACTGCACGCAGAAGATTGGCGCGGAGTTTCTCTTTTTCTGCCTCCATTAAAAGCTTTTCTCCCTCCTGAATCCGGGATGCCTGCTCTTTCGAGTGAAAGGTGGTGGCGCTGGTCAGAATGGAAATAAAGTACATTACGAGGAATGTGAACGGATAACCGGTCATCGTAAAATTAAACTCGTAAAACGGATAGGTATACAGATAGTTTATAGAAAAAACACTAAAAATGGCAGCCAGAATTCCGTAACGATATTTATCTGTGTGATTGGAGATCAGGATGATCGCCAGAATATAGATCAGGATAATATTTGTAGTACCTGAAGGATTGATATGGTGATAAAAAGAGGCGGCCAGTGCAGCGGCGGCAGTCACTCCGATGGTATACAGGAGACTGAAATGGGCGTGGAATGTATGTGTCCGGGAAATAGCGTCTGCAAAATGAGTAAACAAGCTCCAGATATATTTTCTCAAAAGGTCCTCCTTTAAATTACAAGCATTTTTCTTTGACATTCATTCTGGAAAGGCTGACTGTGCAGAAGAGAACGAACATGTTCATAAAGCCGGTCGGCATACAGCCAGTCCGCGGATAAGCTGCCGTCATGAGCGGAAGTTACCAGAGGAGTACGGCTTTGCAGGGTTATTTCTTTCAGAAGAGGAGCGGCTTTCTTTCGGAAACCGAGAACACGCAGTACAGTACAGGCTTCATATTTCTGAATACCAAGCAGAATATGCAGAAGCGCACGGCTGACCGATGTTCTGGTCAGATTTCTGGTCTTTAACAGATCGGTAAACTGTGTGAATGACATAAAATGATTCTCACAGTTGCGAATACGGTTTGAGAGTTCTTTTGTCACATCAAAATAAAGACTTAAATCTTCCTCCGGATTCCGGATCAGGCGCTCGATCAGGAGAAGAGAAAATGCATCTTCGGTGATCGGAAGCTGCCCGTGATACGGCAGATACAGTTCAGAAGAGGGAAGCTGTTTTAAAATATCGGGAGTAAATGTTCCGCGGTTTTTTAAAAGCTCCTGTCGGATTCCGCTGGCGGAAGAAAAGCATTCCGCTGTGATCCGACGCTCATGATAAGGCGCTCCCGCACGTTTGACAGCATGTACACGCAGAGGACTTTTAATCCGCTGCAGAGCTTTCAGGTATTCGATACCAAGCAGATCGTTGGGCGACTGCAGGATTTTCAGAGAGATGGAAGGGTCATATTGCTGCAGAGCCAGCATCCGGGCTTTCGGCCATGGTGTTCCGGCGCGAAGAAACTCTTTCAGCAGTCTGCGGTATGCATCCGGTTCTTCTGCCAAAATACGGGCGCAATGTCTGAGAGATTCGGTATCCGCGCTTTCGCTTCCAAAGCACAGGTCTGTGACGACTTTGGTATCGGCAAGGATCCGGACGGCTCCCGCAGCAAAATATTCTGCGCTGCCGGTTGCAGTGCCGGGAGGCAGCTCCAGCACAAGGTCGGCGCCGTTTTGAAGAGCGGCACGGGCGCGGGTGTATTTGTCAAACATGGCCGGAACGCCGCGCTGCACATAATTGCCGCTCATGACAGCGATAACATAGTGCGCGCCGGTCATACGGCGGGCCTGTGCCAGATGAAAGGCATGACCCAGGTGAAAGGGGTTGTATTCTGCTATGATACCTACAACGTTCATGAAAAAGCTCCTGTTTGTGTCTGCATTGTCTGATTTTTATTATAAGAACGGCGGATACAACTGACAAAGCAGGATCCGTCTCCTTTATAGACAAGTATACCACAAATATGCTATACTTTCACAGATGAAATATAATGGATATCAAAGGATGTTTTTGCCGTGTCTGTGGAACTGCCGGTCATCGGCATGCAGATCCGAAGCGAAGACGGACAGGAGGATATGGGTAAAAATTTATTTATAGCGGAAAAACCCAGTGTGGCGCAGGAATTTGCCAGGGCTTTGAAACTGAACATGAGAAAACAGGACGGATATATGGAATCGGAGGATGCTATCGTAACCTGGTGCGTAGGCCATCTGGTAACCATGAGCTATCCGGAAGTTTATGACGAGAAATATAAACGCTGGTCTTTGCAGACGCTTCCTTTTCTTCCGAAAGAATGGAAATATGAGGTGATCGGCGGAGTAAAAAAACAATATACAATCGTCAGCGGTCTTTTGAACCGGAAAGATGTAGACTGCATTTATGTGTGTACAGATTCCGGCCGGGAAGGCGAATATATTTATCGTCTGGTGGAACAGATGGCAGGTGTGAAAGGAAAACAGAGAAAGAGAGTCTGGATTGATTCCCAGACAGAAGAGGAGATCTTAAGGGGAATCAAAGAGGCCAAAGATCTGTCAGAGTATGATCATCTGTCAGATTCCGCATATTTGCGGGCAAAAGAAGATTATTTGATGGGAATTAATTTTTCAAGGCTTCTGACACTCCAGTACGGGCGCTCGGTCTCAAGTTTTCAAAATACAGACCATACGGTGATCTCTGTGGGAAGGGTTATGACCTGTGTGCTTGGCATGGTGGTCCGCAGAGAGCGGGAGATTCGAGGTTTTGTAAAGACGCCGTTTTATCGTGTGCTTCTTGTTCAGGAGCTGGAAGGAAAGACGTTTGAGGGAGAGTGGAGAGCGGTGGAAGGCAGCGCTTATTATCAGTCGCCTCTGCTCTACAAAGAGAACGGATTCAGGAAAAAGGAAGATGCAAAAGCGCTGATCGGGAAGCTGAAAGAAATGGTTCCTCAGGAGACACTGGTAGTATCGGCAGAACGAAAAAAGGAGACGCGTTATGCCCCTCTTCTTTACAACCTTGCAGAGCTGCAGAATGAATGTTCAAGACGGTTTAAAATCAGCCCGGATGAAACTTTGAAGATTACCCAGGAACTGTATGAGAAAAAGCTGGTTACTTATCCGAGGACGGACGCGAGAGTTCTGTCCGGTGCGGTGGCGAAGGAGATTGGCCGCAATATCAAAGGGCTTTTACAATATGCGGCAGTTTCAACGCATGTTCAGGAAATTCTGGCAAAGGGCAGTTACAGGGAGATCGGCAAAAGCCGTTATACAAATGATAAGCAGATTACAGATCACTATGCGATCATTCCCACCGGGCAGGGGCTTTCGGCTCTTCGAAGCGTGTCAACGACCGGACAGCAGGTGTATGAGACGATTGTACGACGGTTCCTCAGCATCTTTTATCCTCCTGCGGTGTATCAGAAAACAACGCTGGTGACACAGATGGGAGCGGAACGGTTTTTCTCGAACTTTCGGGTGCTTCAGGAAGAGGGATACTTAAAGGTTACGCCGAATACATATGACAGTAAAAAGAAAAAAGGAGCAGAAGAAGAGGAAGAGACCGGCTGTGATAAAGATATGCAGCAGGTGCTTCAGAAGCTTCGCAGGGGAATGAAGCTTCCGGTAAAAGACGCAAAGATAAAGGAGGGTGAAACTTCTCCTCCCAAACGTTATAATTCGGGTTCGATGATTCTTGCCATGGAAAATGCCGGACAGCTGATTGAGGACGAGGATTTGCGGGCACAGATGAAAGGAAGCGGCATCGGCACCAGTGCGACCAGGGCTGAGATCCTGAAAAAACTGGTTCATATTAAATATATGGCTCTGAATAAGAAAACGCAGATTATCACACCGACGCTTTTGGGGGAAAATATATTTGATGTGGTAAATGTAACGATTCGTTCTCTTTTGAATCCGGAACTGACTGCGAGCTGGGAAAAGGGACTTACTTATGTGGCGAACGGGGAAATTACTTCAGAAGAGTATATGGGAAAACTGGAACATTTTGTGAGAAGTCGAACGGAGCAGGTGCTGGGCAGCAGACAGCATTATGCTATGCGTCCGTATTTTGACGCGGCGGCAGTATACTATCAGAAGCCGGAGAAAACTTCCGCGGCAAAAAAAGGAAAACACAAAAGACTGCAGAATGATGATAAGGAGCAAAAATAAAAATGAGCAGAATAACAATCAGGGATCTGTATGATCTGAACGAAACAATCGCAGCAGAACTGTTTGACGGACTTACCTATCCGTGGGAAGCGCTTCCGAAGATCGGGGATTTTATCAGAAAGCTGGGCGAAACTCTGAGCAGGGAAGAATATGAACAGGTTGGCGATGATGTATGGATCGCCAGGTCGGCGCATGTATTTCCAAGCGCTTATATTCACGGACCGGCAATCATAGGGAAAGAAGCAGAAGTACGCCACTGTGCATTTATTCGTGGAAATGCGCTGATAGGAGAAGGCGCTGTGGTCGGCAATTCTACAGAACTGAAGAATGTGGTTCTGTTTAATAAAGTACAGGTGCCTCATTATAATTACGTAGGAGATTCCATTCTGGGCTACAGAGCGCATATGGGTGCAGGTTCCATCACTTCTAATGTGAAATCTGACAAAAAGCTGGTGAAAGTTCATACGCCGGAGGGCGATATAGAAACCGGAATCAAGAAATTCGGAGCCATGATCGGCGACGGCGTGGAAGTGGGGTGCGGTTCTGTTCTGAATCCGGGGACAGTGGTAGGAAAAGAAAGTAATATTTATCCGCTGTCTTCTGTCAGAGGGACAGTTCCAGAGTATTCAATCTATAAAAAACAGGGAGAAGTTGTAAAAAAACATGAAGAATAAGTCCGGGATCAGCGCAGGAATGCTGAAATGGCTGGCCGTTCTTTTGATGGTCGTTGATCACATGGGTGCAGGTCTTATGGAGGCTTATGCAATGAATGCATGGGGCGGTTCGCCCCTTGGAAGTATATTTCTGGGCAGATGGGATGAGCTTCTGGGGGTGGACCGAATACTTCGGGCGGTCGGACGTCCGGCGTTTCCGATTTTCTGCTTTCTTCTGGTGGAAGGATTTGTCCATACCCGTGATGTAAGAAAATATGCGTTCAGGCTGGGAATCTTTGCTCTGATCAGTGAGATTCCTTTTGATCTGGCGTTGCGGATCACACCATTTTACTGGGAACACCAAAATGTGTTTTTTACATTGCTCATAGGATTGCTTGCCATCTGGTTTATGAAGCGGTTTGATAACCGTCTGTGGGCGCGGGCGGCAGGGCTGTTTGCCGGTGCCGGACTGGCGGAGCTTTTCGGTACAGATTACGGCGCATTTGGAGTCGCTTTGATCGTAATGCTGTATCTGCTGCGGGATAAAAGACTTCTGCAGTGTGTTCTGGGAGCGATCTGCTGTGCATGGGAGACGACGGCCCCACTGGCATTTCTGATGATCTGGTTTTATAACGGGAAACGGGGCAGACAGCCAAAATGGTTTTTTTACTGGTTTTATCCGGTGCATCTTCTGCTGTATGCACTGATTGGAAGCTACATACTTCCGGCGGTGTTTTTGTAGACCGGAAATCTGTCCAATATACAATTTGATATATTATATGTAAAACTCGAAGAGGTGGAAAAATGACAACGAAGATAACTAGAGAACAGGCGCTGGCGCTTTTGAAAAAGTATAATCAGGAGCCGTTTCACATTCAGCATGCCTGTACGGTAGAAGCTGTGATGAAATGGTTTGCAGAAGAACTGGGACATGGGGACGAAGAATTCTGGGGAATCTGTGGTCTTCTTCATGATGTGGACTTTGAAAAATATCCGGAGGAACACTGCCAAAAAGCGCCGGAACTGCTGGCGGAAATCGGTGCGGAGGAGGAGCTGATTCATGCAGTATGCAGTCATGGCTACGGGATCTGTGTGGACGTGGAGCCAATTCATGAAATGGAAAAAGTGCTGTTTGCCTGCGATGAGCTGACCGGGCTTGTAGGCGCTGCGGCAAAGATGCGTCCGTCAAAAAGCTGTATGGATATGGAATTGTCCAGTCTGAAGAAAAAATTTAAAGATAAGCGGTTTGCCGCCGGCTGTTCCCGGGATATTATTCGCTCCGGAGCGGAACAGCTTGGATGGGAGCTGGAAAAACTGATGCAGATGACGCTGGCTGCCATGAAAGCTGGCGAGGCGCAGATAGAAGCGCAGTTTCATGAAGATATGGAGAATTAGATGAAAACGTTGATTTTAACCGGATCACCAAGAAAAAAAGGACATACGGCAGAACTGACTGCGTATCTTGCAGACCGGCTGGAGGGAGAGGTGGAGATCCTCTCCCTGGATAACAGAAAAGATATTACGCCCTGCAGAGACTGTCGTTACTGTTTTACTCATAAGTCCTGCAGTATTCAGGACCCCATGCAGGAAATCTATCATAAGCTTGACGAAGCTGATCAGATTGTTTTTGCGGCGCCTGTTTATTTTTATAATATTCCCGGCTCGATGAAGGCGGTGCTGGATCGCCTGCAGGTTTACTGGGCGGCTGTGGTCCGCGGAGACAGACCGTCTGAAAATCGAAAGGGCGGAATCATTCTTGTGGGCGGCGCGCCTGAATCGGTACATCAGTTTTCCGGAGCAGTCCAGACCTTTCAGTATATGCTGGGCGATCTCGGTGCAAAGTGTGAAGGCGTGGTTACAATGGGAGGCTCAGACCGGACCGGTCTTTGCGACCGGCCCGATGTACAGAAAAAACTGGACGAGCTGGCGTCCCGCCTGAACGGATAACGAACAGAAACCCGTGGTCATCCACGCGGCTGTCCGCTGGTTTTGGTCGGAACTTTGGGCAGAAACGGATAGAGCTCTTCATAATCTTCCATTTCTTCTTCTCCCACAGGTCCTGCAGGGATCAGCCCTGTCATTTCCTGCGCAGAACAGGGGGTCAGATAGCGATATTCTTCCGGCGCTGCGGAAGATGTTATATGCTCTTTTTTCATAATACGTCTCCTCACGGGTCCTGTGAACAGGACTCTGTTTTTTTAAACCGCCAATATTCAATCAGCGGGATTTATGATCGTTTTCCGTTAATATGTGTTATAATAAGAAAAATATGCAGGCTTTCTTTAGGAATTCTTTAGAAATACCTGCATTTGTTTTTAAGATTCTGCCCATAGAATACAAGTCAGAACAAAAAGTCTGGCGGCGAAAGGAGGGCGGAATGTATACTTACTTGAACTGTGAATGTTCAATAAGGCATACTTATTGAACTACTAATGTTCAATAAGGCATACTTATTGAACTACTAATGTTCAATAAGGTATAAGATATGAAGAAAGCAGAGGGTGAAAAAGTTATGGATAAATATCATGTGCTGGTAGTAGAAGATGACAAGGAAATTCGCGACGGAATCGAAATTTATTTAAAAAGTCAGGGGTATGAAGTCTACAAGGCAGCAGATGGGATTGAAGGACTGGAGATCATCTACCGGGAAGAAATTCATCTTGCGATTGTGGATGTGATGATGCCCAGAAAGGACGGCATCCAGATGGTTATGGAGATGAGAAAAGATTATGATTTTCCGGTGATTATGCTGTCGGCGAAATCAGAAGAAGTGGATAAAATTCTGGGACTTAACATGGGTGCGGACGATTATGTGACCAAACCGTTTACGCCGCTGGAACTTCTGGCGAGAGTGAATTCACAGCTTCGGCGTTACAGTCGGTATCTTGAGAAGCTGAAAAACGGGGGAGCGGAAGAGGGACATGTATACCGTATCGGCGGACTGGAGCTGGATGAAGAAAAGGTAGAGCTTCGGGTAGATGGCGTACAGGTCAAAGTAACCCCGATGGAATACCGGATTCTGCTTCTTTTAATGAAACATCCGGGAAGGGTGTTTTCCGCAGATGAAATATATGAGCGGGTCTGGAATGAAAAGGCGGTAAACTCTGATACGATTATGGTTCATGTACGGAATATCCGTGAGAAGATTGAGATTAATCCAAAAAATCCAAAATATTTAAAGGTGGTGTGGGGCGTTGGCTATAAAATGGAAAAACAGTGAAAAGACTGGAAACAAAGCATACACATCTGTCAGAGAGAGCAGTATAAAAGGAATTCTGCTGATTCTTCTTTGTGCGGCGATCGCAGCGACAGTTATGTGCAACTCCTATCCTTTTTTCCGCAGCCAGGCGGAAGAAAAGATGGCGGTATACCAGAAGGAACGGGTGTCGGAAAGAGAGAAAGAACCGGTTTACGAGCCGGACGATATATACAAACGGTATCTGCTTTCTTCCATTTATTATATGAATTATGAAATGACGCCGGATATGGATGCCTATACGTATTTTACCCAGAGCTATGATATGAGTAAATTTTCGGAGGAAGAACAGAACCGGATCAGAGAAGCGTCCACACGTCTGATGCAGAACATGCGTAATCAGTATTCGACGGTACAGGACAGCTATGACTATAGCAGCTTTGGTTCCGGGCCCTTTCGGGATTTCGGAGTTGACGGTTATCTGAGTAATGCCATTCATGGCAATATTGAGGAGGCAAAACAGTATTACCGATCCGGTCTTGTGATTCAGTATGACAGCAGAGGAGTTCCCAGCATCCGGGAATCCTGGGGATTCCGAATTGACGAAATGGATATACTGGGATATCTTCAGCAGGCGTCGATGGTCCGTCTGATGGAAGACAACGGGATGGCGGAGGTGGTGTATGATACCGTGCTGTCCTATAAGGAAGAGGAGGCAGTGGTCGATGAGGTTCTGCTGGAAGATCGCGAGGGCTATGAACAGGTTTATGCGGATCCCTATGAAGAGGCGGAGCGTAATGATCAGCTTCTGAAGGCGATTCCGGTGCCTCTGATTCAGAATACCTCTTTTGTATTTGCAGTTCACAGCAGCGAAAGTTATGATTATATCTGGGAAGACTACTGGATGGAGCAAAATGCATATATGCGGAGCGGTTACAGTATCGCTGTGGCAGGAATTCTGGCTGTGATGATGCTTCTGGCTCTCGTTTTGCAGAATGTTCCGGCGTTGAAACTCAGACAGAATCTTTTATTCCGGTTGCCTACGGAACTGACGATCTGGGTGGGATTCCTGGGGCTTATTGCCACCGGAGAGTTTGCCATGGATTTCGGAATGTATTCTATGAAGTCCGCCATCGTGGAAGACTTTGAGACAATAGGATTCGGAGGCTCTGCACAGGCGTCAGCGACTGTTTTTATCTGGCTGTTCTGGTTCTGTTTTGCATTCTGCTGGTATTGGCTGGCAGCGTCAGTGCTTCCATACCTTACGCATCCGATCCGGATGCTGAAAGAAAACATGCTCTGCATTCGTTTCTGCAGGTGGATGAAAAATTTCTGGCTGAGATTCTGGTACTGGGCGACGGACGTGGAGCTGAATGAAAATCTGACGAGGAATATCTGGAAAGTGGTTGGCCTAAACGGTGTAATCGTAGTATTCCTCTGCTGTATCTGGTTTGGCGGTGTGGTAGGGGCAGTGATTTATACAATTCTCCTCTATGTGCTGATTAAGAAAAAATGTGCCCAGATCCAGGAGAACTATGAGAAGCTTCTGAAAGTAACCCGAACCATTGCACAAGGGGAGCTGAACGCTTCGACAGAGGAAGACATGGACCTGTTTAATCCCATCCGGGATGAACTGACCTCTATCCGCAACGGATTTCGCAAAGCGGTCAGTGATGAGGTTCGAAGCCGGAATATGAGGACGGAGCTGATCACCAATGTATCTCATGATCTGAAGACGCCACTGACAGCCATTATTACTTATGTGGATCTTCTGAAAAAGGAAGATATTACAGAAGAACAGAGAAGAGACTATGTTGATACGCTGGATAAAAAATCTCAGAGGCTGAAGGTCTTGATTGAGGATCTGTTTGAAGTCAGCAAGGCGACTTCTGACAATATTGTCATGAACTTTGACGAGGTAGATCTAGTCAGTCTGATCAAACAGGTTCGTCTGGAGAATGAAGATAAAATTCAGGAAAGCACACTCGATTTCCGCTGGAATCTGTCGGAAGAAAAATGTATTCTGACGTTGGATCCCCAGAGAACTTTCCGGATTATTGACAATCTGGTTCAGAATATTTTAAAATATTCCATGCCGCATTCGCGTGTGTATATTGATATGAAGGAGCGGGAAGCGGAGGTTGTGGTAATCTTTAAAAATATGTCCGCTACGGAGATGAATTTCTCTCCTGAAGAGATTACAGAACGATTTGTCCGCGGGGATCTGTCCCGCAATACAGAGGGCAGCGGACTTGGGCTGGCCATTGCGCAGAGCTTTACGGAGCTGCAGAACGGGACTTTCCGGGTAGAGACAGATGGGGATCTTTTTAAAGTGATTATCTGCTGGAAACGATAAATGAAAATGATCAGGGCGATCCCGGAACAGGCATTATGGTCTGCACCGGGGTCGTTTTTTATGAGGTTGTTTGCCGGAATAAAGTTAAAGCAGGTTCTGTATTTGTGAGATGACGCAGCAGATTATTTAACTCTGGTTTATATTCTGTTAATTTTCAGGAATCATAATTCTATATAGCTATATTACAAGGAGGAATCACATGCAGCAGATAAAAAAACCAAAGAAACCCCTGATCTTTTATTATGGTGTTGGACTTTTGATAATGTTTGTGCTGAATGCAGTCATATTTCCCAGATACGTCCGGAATCAGATCGAAGAAGTGGACTACGGAACCTTTTTGACGATGCTGGAAGAGAAACAGGTGTCGATGGCGCAGATGGAAAAGGATTATATTTATTTTGTGGATAATAACGAGGAAGATCCTTCCTTTTATTCTACGATTGCCTTCAACGATCCGGAGCTGGTCGACCGTCTGAGAACATCCGGATGCAAATTCGGTAAAGTAAAGGAAAAAGAAGCGTCTATATTCGGCACCATTCTTTCGGTTGTTGTTCAGGTGGCGGTTTTTGTTTTTATCGGACAGCTGCTTTCCCGGATATTGATGAAGCGCATGGGCGGCAGTATGGGAAATGCCATGTCTTTTGGAAAAAGCAGCGCTAAAATCTATGTTGCCAGTGAAACGGGAATTAAATTTACAGATGTTGCGGGGGAAGATGAAGCCAAAGAACAGCTTCAGGAAATTGTGGATTTTCTGCACAACCCGGACAAATACCAGGAAATTGGGGCAGTGATGCCCAAGGGAGCTCTTCTGGTCGGACCGCCCGGCACCGGAAAAACCCTGCTGGCGAAAGCAGTGGCGGGAGAAGCCGAGGTGCCCTTTTTTTCTATTTCCGGTTCCGAGTTTGTGGAGATGTTTGTGGGTATGGGTGCGGCAAAGGTCAGGGATCTGTTCAAACAGGCCAACGAAAAAGCGCCGTGTATTGTATTCATTGATGAGATTGATACGATTGGCAAAAAGCGTGACAGCGGCGGTATGGGAGGCAATGACGAAAGAGAGCAGACGCTGAATCAGCTTCTGACGGAGATGGATGGTTTTGACGGTTCCAGAGGCGTGGTGATTCTGGCAGCGACCAACCGTCCGGAAACTCTGGATCCGGCGCTTCTGAGGCCGGGACGTTTTGACAGACGGGTTCCCGTGGAGCTTCCGGATCTGGCGGGAAGGGAAAACATCCTGAAAGTACATGCAAAGAAGGTAAAGCTGGGGGATGATATTGACTTTAATGCTATCGCAAGAGCGGCGGCAGGCACTTCCGGAGCGGAGCTTGCGAATATGGTCAATGAGGCGGCTCTGCGGGCCGTAAGGGGAGGCAGAGCTTATGTGACACAGGCCGATCTGGAAGAAAGCATTGAAGTGGTCATTGCCGGTTATCAGAAAAAAAACCAGGTTTTGTCGGATAAAGAGAAGCTGATCGTATCTTACCATGAGATCGGTCATGCACTGGTAGCAGCTTTGCAGACGGATTCTGCGCCGGTAACGAAGATTACGATCATTCCCAGAACTTCCGGCGCGCTGGGGTACACCATGCAGGTGGAAGAGCGGGAACACAACCTGATGAGTAAAGAGGAACTGGAGAATAAGATTGCTACGTATGCAGGCGGACGGGCGGCAGAAGAGCTGATTTTTGGTTCTGTTACCACAGGAGCGTCGAATGATATTGAGCAGATGACAAAAATGGCCCGTGCCATGATCACCCGTTACGGCATGAGCGAAGAATTCGGCATGATGGCGCTGGAAACGGTCAATAATCAGTACATGGGGGGCGACACTTCGATTGTATGCGCTGCGGAGACGGCAGCTGCGGTGGATGAGAAGGTCAGCGCCCTGCTAAAGAAACAGTATCAGAAAGCGGTAAAGCTTCTGCAGGAGAAAAAACAGAAGCTGCACGAGCTGGCGAAGTATCTGTATGAGAAGGAAACCATTTCAGGAGAAGAATTTATGAGAATACTGAAAGAGGCACCGGAATGTGTCTGAAAATTATGGAGGGCTGCAGTCTGGCCCTCTTTTCTTTTTTCTGTAAGTGAATATTTATTCTATGGCCTTGCCGGCCGTGGAGTGTGGTATTTGTGCCGACAAAAACCCGGTAGAGGTTATGTGCCGGATCAGGCATAACAATACAGACGACAGAAGTAAATAAATTGTAAATATGGTTTTTTTCTGGTAAAATAAATAACATCTATTAAAAAGGAATCATGATTTTCTGATGCTGTATATTTTATGAGGGATCATGGATGTATTGACAGAAACGGATGACAGCCGGAGGAAAGTCCGGCGGATCTGCGGAATATGCCGGTAATTTTTGATAAAAGAAAAAACTGCAGAAAATCTGGATTCGGTGACAGAAATTAACAGTATATATAAAAATAGCACAAAGGATAAATGTATGGACAAAGAAACATGGAAGACACTCTCTTTGGAACGTGCCATTCGGATTCAGAAAGATCTTTGGCCCAAAGTGGTCCAGAGCTGCAGCAAAAGAGCGGAAGAATTTGAGACAGTGGCGGGAATTGATCTGGCTTACTGGAATGAGGGGGAACAGGAATTTGCCGTATGCTGTATCGTGGTGCTGGAGCAGAGAAGCAGGAAGGTGCTGGAGAGCAGATCTTCTTTTGGCAAGGTGGAGGTTCCCTATATTCCGGGGTGTCTTGCCTTTCGGGAGCTTCCGCTTATTCTGGAGACGGTGAAGATGCTTACAGTGTATCCGGACCTGTTCATGCTGGACGGAAATGGCTGTCTGCATCCGCGCCGTATGGGGATCGCCACTCATGCTTCGTTTTATCTGGACCGGCCGACTATAGGGGTAGCGAAGCATTATTATAAGATCGACGAGGCAGAGTGTTCCCTGCCGGAAAATAAACAGTTTGCATATACAGATGTTCTTGTGAACGGTGAGATATACGGACGGATCCTGCGTACAATCAAAGATGTGAAGCCGGTATATGTATCTGTGGGAAATTATATCGATCTGGATACAGCCACAGAGCTGGTATGCCGTTTTATTGACCAGGAAAGTCATATCCCCATGCCCACAAGGCTTGCCGATCTGGAGACGCACAAAAGGCGCAGGGAGCTGAAAGGAAAGATATAAGGAAGAACAGATGGCAGGAATGAATTTCAGACACGCTCTGATATCCGGGAAATTTCAGAGGTGAGATGTCAGGAATATTGTGTTTTACGGGATGCAGATGAGAATAGCAGTAGATGGGGGCAAGAGTTTGCAGAATTTGCCGCAATACAGAAAGGAATACAAATAGTATGAAACAGAGAATTGAAAGCATGATCCGGGCGCTGGAACAGCATCGGGCGCTGATTCTGGTGAGTATTCTGGCAAGCTCGGGTTCCACGCACAGGGGGGCCGGCGCAATGATGCTTGTGTTCGAGGATAGACATATTGAAGGGACTATCGGCGGGGTGCAGTGGAATATGCGGCGCAGCAGCATGCAGAAAAGCTTCTGGAACAGAAGGCGTCTGACATGGTGGGGTACAGTCTGAAAAAAGACGATGTGGCAAATTTGGGGATGCTCTGCGGCGGCGACGTGAAGGTGTTTTTTCAGTATCTGCAGGGGGAAAAGGAACTGCCTCTCCAGTGTTGTCTCAAAGCGGCTGCTGTTCCCGGTCAGGACGCCTGGCTGATTCGCAGGTTCGAGGGACATAAGGTAACTGCCATGGACGTTTACGATAAAAAGGGCTTGCTTTTGGTGAAGGGATTCAGGAAGAAGAGATCAAAGATCTGCGAAAGCCCGGCACCGTCTATCGGGAAAAATTCGCGGCACCGGAGCGTTTTCCAGGGGCTGCATGTGGAAAATAAGCAGTAGCGCACAGCTGGCAGAAAATAATTTTCAGATATGTTCTGGACAAGCGCGCCTGATCGGATAAAACGCAGCTGTGATACGAAAAAAGAAGACATTGCGGTTCTGTAATTGTCAGATTTATGCTTTGTTTTGTATGAATTTGCCATATTAAATGTAGTATTCTCAGAATATCCTATAAAATATATCCAAAAAATATTGTAAAATACAGAATGATGTGTTATGATAACGCTATATAAATCCGAGTCTTGTTCAGAGGGAACCTGACCATTGGGTATTGACCGCTTGAATCAATGCCTCCCGTGTTTGGAAAGGATTTAGTCACCAGATAATTTCATACCTTATTGAACATTAACAGTTCGATAAGTATAAGATGTAAGGAGGTAATCTGTATGAAAACATCTTACAATGGAAAGCTGGCGCGTATTAATCTGAGCACTGGAGAGATTAAGGTAGAGCAGCTTGACATGGAACTGGCAACAAAATTCATCGGCGGGCGCGGACTTGGAACGAAGATGCTCTATGATGAAGGCGTGGCGACGGTGGATCCGCTGTCCGAGAATAACAAGCTGATTTATATCACCGGACCTATGACCGGTACGGCATCTCCTTCAGCGGGACGCTATATGGTTGTGACCAAATCTCCGCTGACCGGTATGATCGCGTCCTCCAACTCCGGCGGCGTATGGGGTGCCAGACTGAAATATGCAGGCTGGGATGCTCTGATCGTGGAAGGCAAAGCATCTGAGTGGACTTACATTAACATAGTGGATGACAAAATTGAACTGCTTTCTGCAAAAGATTATGTGGGTATGATGAGTGAGGAAGCGGATGAGAAGCTTAAAGAAGCACATCCGGGCTGCAATGTACTCAATATCGGACCGGCAGGAGAGCATCTGTCTCTGCTGGCGGCGATTATGAACGATAAGGATCGTGCAGCCGGCAGAAGCGGCGTGGGAGCTGTTATGGGTTCCAAGAATCTGAAGGCAATCACCGTTACAGCAACGGCGAAAGTAGTTGAGCCTTTCGATGCGGCGAAGTTAAAAGAAGCAACCAAGGCATGCAATCAGAAAATTCGTGAGAACGGCGTTACCGGAGGCGGACTTCCCACTTATGGAACGGCAGTACTGGTTAATATTATCAACAACACCGGTTCTTTCCCGACCAAGAACTGGCAGGAGTCTTATTATCCGGAAGCAGACGATATCTCCGGCGAGACTCTGAAAGATACCTATCTGGTAAAGAATGCGGCCTGCCACAGATGTCCGATTGCCTGCGGCCGTGTGATCAAGGTAGGCGACAAGGTCGTCGGCGGACCAGAGTACGAGCCTCTGTGGGCGTACGGCGGAAACTGCGGCCTGCATGATCTGAATGCGATAGATGAAGCAAATATGTGGTGTAATGAATATGGACTGGATGCGATCTCCACACCCTGTACGATCGCAGCGGCCATGGAATTATTTGATAAAGGATATATTAAGGAAGAAGAGTGTGATGGCATTCCTCTTGCATGGGGCAGCAGTGAGGCTATCGTAGAATGGACCAAACGGATGGGAGAAGGAAAGCTTCCGCTGGCAAAACTGATGGCAGACGGTTCCTATCGTCTTTGTGAGCATTACGGACATCCGGAGATTTCCATGAGTGTGAAGAAGCAGGAAATGCCGGCGTACGATGCAAGAGGCATCCAGGGCATCGGCATTACATATGCCACCAGCAACCGCGGTGGCTGTCATGTGCGTGGATACCTGATCTCCCCGGAGGTGCTGGGTCTTCCGGAGCAGCTGGATCGTACGACTACAGAAGGAAAGGCGCAGTGGTGTAAGATTTTCCAGGATCTGACAGCAGTGATTGACTCCATGGGTCTGTGTCTGTTCTCGTCCTTCGCACTGGGTGCGCCGGACTATGCAGCGCTTCTGAATGCAGGTACCGGAACTGAGTATACGCCGGAAGAGCTTCTGACGGTAGGTGAACGAATCTACAACATTGAGCGTCTGTTTAACAAGGCGGCAGGTATGAAGCCGGAGGATGACAGACTTCCGAAGCGTCTGACAGAAGAGCCGATCTCATCCGGACCGTCCAAGGGACAGATAAGCCAGATCAACGTGACACTTCCGCAGTATTATGAGGTGAGAGGCTGGGAGAATGCGTTCCCGACCAAAGAGACATTGGAGAGACTGGGACTGACAGAGTAACCAATAACATGATTGGCGAAAGGGAGTTCTTCCTTTCGCCTTTTGAATTTTAAGAACAAGGGTGTATGATGTAGGGAGACTTTTCTGCAGGATGCGCCCCATAAGATGGGCAGGGGAAGAAAGATCTCCTGCCCGGTCCTGATTTTATGGAGAGAAGCTATGATCGAAGTGAGGTTGTTTGCCACGTTCCGGGAGGGAAGGGACAAGATTGTTTTTCTGGAGCCGGAACGGGCGGCTTGTCCGGCGGATGTACTGGACCATCTGGGGATTCCCCATGAGGAAGTTGCCATTTGTCTGATTAATGGATTTCACAGCGGGTTGTCTGATCCGGTGAAAGATCAGGATGTGCTTGCTCTTTTTCCGCCTGTAGGCGGAGGCTGAGGATGTCGGATGAGAGCCGGTACACCCGGCAGATCCTGCTTTCACAGATTGGAGAGCAGGGACAGAAAAAGCTGACAGAGAGCACAGTGGCTGTCATCGGCTGCGGAGGTCTTGGAGCACCGGTTCTGACCAGTCTGGCGCTTGCCGGGGTGGGGAAGATCCGGATGATCGACCATGACAGGGTGAG
Organism: uncultured Lachnospiraceae bacterium; assembly: GCA_951802115.1. Classification (GTDB taxonomy): domain Bacteria; phylum Bacillota; class Clostridia; order Lachnospirales; family Lachnospiraceae; genus Hominiventricola. The sequence continues at coordinate 107,734 of CATOPL010000006.1, forward strand.
TCTGAGTAATCTGAACCGACAGTTTATATATGAAGAGTCGGATCTGGATAAAGAGAAATGTAAAAGAGCGGCAGATTTTCTGCAGAAGAGGAATTCCGGGATTGTGCTGGAACCCGTCTGTGAATGTCTGAACGCAGAGAATGCAGGACAGCTTCTGTACGGTGCAGATGTGATTGTGGACTGTGTGGACCGGATAGAGACAAGAAGACATGCGGGACGCGCCGCGAGGAAACTGCTGGTTCCTCTGGTAGAAGGAGGCGTGCATGGGTTTTACGGGTTTGTGTTACCGATTTTACCGGGAGAGAGTGCCTGCCTGGAATGCGTGACGGTGGGGAACGCGGAAGAGAAAGGTCCGGTTCCGGCAGTCGGGGCTGTGGCCGGGGTGATCGGAAGTCTGCAGGCGGTGGAATGTCTGAAGATTCTGCTGGGGTTTGATCATGTCCTGTACGGGCGGATGCTGCAGTATGACGGATTGTATGGGGAATTTACAGAAGTGCCGGTACATGTAAGGTCGAATTGTGTCTGTCAAATAGGATGAAAAAGGTTGTAGATGACAAAAAAGTCATATGCAATAGATTATTAATATTCCAAGGAGGAAATCATCTATGAAAAAACAGAGACAATGGCTGGCAGTTGTGCTGGCGACCTTATTGCTGGCAGGGGCACTGAGCGGTTGCGGCGGTAAGGAAGCGGAGACACCGCCGGCGGAGTCCCCGGCAGAGGCGCAGGAAGAAGCGCCTGCAGAGACTCCGGAGGAGACGCCTGCAGAAGAACCGGAAGAGACAGAACCGGCGGCCGATGAAGCAGATGCGGCGCCAGTGGAGAAAAAAGGTGTGCTCATGATGGCGACCACTACCAGTACGGCAGACACAGGGCTTCTGGATTATCTGGCTCCGATCTTTTTGGAGCAGACCGGATGGGAGCTTCAGTGGAACGCAGTGGGTACCGGAGAAGCGCTGAAGATGGGCGAGAACGGGGATGTGGATATCGTTCTGGTTCATGCGAAGGCAAGTGAGGAAGAATTTGTAGCCAATGGATTTGGCGTGGAGCGCTTCCAGGTTATGTACAATGATTTTATCGTGGTCGGACCGGCGGAGCCTATCGCTCATACAGAGGATATCGAAGCGGCATTTAAGACGATTCAGGAAGAGCAGCTGACCTTTGTTTCCCGGGGAGATGATTCCGGAACAGACAAGAAGGAGAAAGGCATCTGGAAGAAGCTGGAGCTTGACCAGACGCAGAATCCCAACTATCTGGAGTCGGGACAGGGTATGGGCGCTACGATTACCATGGCAGATGAAAAGGGCGCATACTGCCTGACCGACAGAGGCACCTGGCTGAAGATGAAGAATGATGCAGATGTGGAATTGCAGCTGGAAGTTATCTGCGAGGGTGCAGCGGATCTTTTGAATCAGTATGGAATCATCGCGGTAAGTCCGGAGAAATATCCGGAAGTTAACAATGAGGCGGCCAATACCATGATCGAGTGGATCTGCTCCGAAGAAGTCCAGGAGCTCATTGGCAATTACGGTGTGGAAGAGTACGGACAGGCACTGTTCACTCCCAATGCCAACGAATAAAGAAAGGACCGGGGCTGTGTAAAACAGCCCCTTTTCTCAATCGGGTGATGATATGCAGGTTATAAAAGAATTACTGGATACTTTCTTTTCGGATGTGGGAGTGTTTGATGCCATCTGTGTGACTTTTCAGATGGCGTTCTGCGCTACAGCGATTTCATCTGTCCTGGGAATTCTGCTGGGACTTTTGCTGGAGAGGGCGGATTTTGTGGGAAAAAAGGTGGTCATCCGTATCAACCGCACGCTGATGGGCGTTCCTCCGGTTGTGGTTGGTCTGATCGTCTATATGCTTCTGATGCGAAGAGGTCCTCTGGGGAGGCTGAACATGCTGTTTTCGATCCGGGGGATGATCCTGGCGCAGGTGCTGATCATTACGCCGATTATCTGTGGGATGACTTATACAACTCTTGTCTCCCGGGCGCCGGCGGTGCGGGCATTTGCAAAAACCATGGGGGCAGACCGGCTCCAGACACAGTGGCTGGTGGTGCGGGAGCTGAAAAAAGAGCTGTATTTTGCGGTGGTTACCGGATTCGGGCGTTCCATCAGCGAAGTAGGTGCGGTGATGCTGGTGGGAGGAAACATTAAGGGTCATACCCGCACCATGACTACGACGATCTCTCTTCTGAAAAGTCAGGGGATCTTCACGGAAGGGCTGACGCTGGGCCTTCTTCTTTTGCTCATGGCATTTGTGATCCAGAGTCTTGCGGATTTTTTCCAGAAGGGAGAGCGGTCGGATGAGAATTATTGATCTTGAGAAAAGTCAGGGCGATTTTCAGATGAGAACCGGCAGCTTTTCTATAGAAGAGAGGAAGATTCATGGGATTATCGGCGGGAACGGCTGTGGAAAGACGACGCTTTGCAAGCTGATTATGGGGATTTTAAAGCCGGACAGCGGAAGGATCGACTATGAAGGGCTGAATGTCAGAGAGATTACGATGACGGCTCAGAGACCCTATTTTATTCAGGGGAGCGTATATGAAAATATCTGCTATCCACTGAAGCTCAGACGGATCTGCCCGGATGAACAGAAGATTGACGGCTGGCTTGCAAGATGCGGACTGGAGGAGAAAAAGTATCAGTATGCCAGGAGTCTTTCCAGTGGGGAGCAGCAGAAGATTTCCATGATCCGGGCTCTGATCTTTGATCCGAAGTTTATTATGATTGACGAGACTTTGTCGAATCTGGATCCGGAAAATCTGGAGCTGTTTGAGCAGGTGATTCTTGAAATACAGAAGGAACGGCCGGTAACCTGGCTGTTGATCAGCCATCGGCTGGCGCATATATACAAAATGTGTGAGGTACTGCATTTTATGCATCAGGGCGAGATCCTAGCCAGCGGGAGCAAGGACGAGATCTTGTTTGGCTCGGAGGATGAACGAATTCGCCGGTTTGTTGCAAATGAAGTGATCAGGATGGAGGGAAAGCATGGAGCTTTTGAAAGTTGATACGCTGGAACAGGCGAGAGAGAAACTGATGCAGGCCGTGGGGGACGGCTGGCTGACAACCTGTGAAGTACCAGTCGTGGAGGCGCTGGACAGGGTGCTGGCGGAGGACATATACGGGGAACTGGATATTCCATGTTTTCGCCGTTCCATGGTGGACGGTTATGCAGTACAGGCAAAGGATACGATGGGGGCCGGAGAGAGTATTCCGGTCTTTTTGCAGGTGATTGAAGATGTGGCCATCGGGACCAGAGCCTGCTCCACGATTGGTCCTGGAACCTGTGCCTATGTGCCTACGGGCGGGATGATCCCGGAGGGAGCGGACAGCTGTGTCATGGTGGAATATTGCGAGCAGTTTGATGAAGACCATATTGCAGTCAGCCAGTCGGTATCTTCGGGAAGACATGTGGTGGAAGCCGGAGAAGACAGCCGGAAAGGAGCTTTGCTATTAAAAAAAGGGACAAGGCTCCGGCCTCAGGAGATCGGAGCGCTGGCAGCAGAAGGGCTGACCTGCGTAATGGTGTATGAGCCTCTTAAGATTTCCATCATTTCCACCGGAGACGAGCTGACAGCCCCGGGGGAGGAGCTGCAGGAGGGGAAGATTTATGACATCAATACATATGCGCTGGCAGCTCTGGCAAAGAAGCACGGTTTTATGGTCAGTAATACCAGAACAGTGCCGGATGTATACGATGCCCTGCGCAGTGCCATCCTGGAAGCAAAAGATGAAAGCGACATTGTGGTGATCTCCGGGGGAAGCTCCAAGGGAAAGAAGGATATGACTGCACTTCTGGTGGACGAGCTGTCCGATCCGGGGGTATTCACCCATGGCCTTGCACTGAAACCGGGAAAACCTACGATCCTGGGGCTGGATCAGAAGAGTCGGACCCTGATGCTTGGGCTTCCCGGTCATCCGGTGGCGGCCATGGCTGTGTTCGAGATGCTTCCGGTGTGGCTGAAGAGGCAGCAGGAGGGAGAGCAGGAGAAGCTTCCTGTCCCGGCAGTTTTAAACGGAAATGTCCCGGGGACGCCGGGAAGGAAAATGTTGCTGTTTGTGGAGCTTACAAAGACGCCGGAAGGGTATCTGGCCAGTCCGGTATTTGGAAAATCCGGTCTGATGTCAACTATGACAAGGGCGGACGGCTATGCGGTGGTGGAACTGAATCAGGAGGGACTGAAGACCGGTGACCGGATCTGGGTACAGGTATTTTAATGATTCTGTTCCTTCTTTGGAATTGTGTACCTGCTTACAAAGTATCCATTGCTGCATGATATGAATTGGGTGTAAAAGGATATATGAATTTTTCAGTTTCGTAGCATGGGCACTCTTTTCGAAATGGATGTTATTTTTATAGAAAAACAGTATCAGCTAGGAGTACATGATGGGAAAAAGAAATCTGTATTTGAAAACAACTCCGGTGGAGGAAGCAAAAGAAATCTATCTGGAGGCACTGAAGAAAATATGGGAACCGGAATATGAGACAGTTCCGGTCATTGAAGCGTGCAAAAGAGTGACGCGTCATGCGGTGTATGCAAAAAACAGTTCACCGCTGTACAATGCATCGGCCATGGACGGAATCGCAGTGATTTCTTCCAGAACTGGCGGGGCGTGTGAGACAACGCCGGTACGTCTGCAGGAAGGGGAAGACTATGTGGTGGTGGATACGGGAGATCCTGTGCATCACCCCTATGACGCGGTGATCATGGCGGAGGACCTGCTGGAGACGGAGCGGGAAGATCAGGTGGAAATCATCGCTTCCGCGGCAGCCTGGCAGCATGTGCGTCCGGTAGGAGAGGATATTGTGGCGGGAGAGATGATCCTGCCCAGCTGCCATAGGATTCGTCCTATCGATGTAGGCGTCCTTCTGTCGGCGGGCATTCTTGAGATTGAGGTGGTGAAACAGCCGAAAGCGACGATTTTTCCCACAGGAACCGAGATCATCGAACCGGGGGCCGCGATCGAGGAAGGGAGTATCATCGAATCCAATACACGGATGTTCGAGCAGATGGTTCTGGAGCAGGGGGGCGTTCCGGATCGCCGTCCTATATTGGCGGATGACTATGAGACGATCCGGGATGAGGTGAAAAAGGCAGTTTCGGAATCAGATATGGTCCTGATCAATGCGGGTTCCAGTGCGGGCCGGGACGATTACACGGTTCATGTTCTCCGGGAGCTGGGAGAGGTCCTTGTCCACGGAGTTGCGATCAAGCCGGGAAAACCGGTCATTCTGGCCATTGTGGATCAAAAACCGGTCATAGGGCTTCCGGGGTATCCAGTGTCTGCCTATATTGCTTTTGAGAACTTCGCGGCTCCGGTGCTTGCCATGATGGGACAGCTTCCGATGAAAACCGATCATGAAGTGGAAGCGGTGATCTCCAGACGTCTGGTGTCCAACCTGAAGCATAAGGAATATGTGCGGATCAAGGCCGGAGTTGTGGAGGACCGGATGGTGGCAGCGCCTCTGGCACGAGGGGCGGGGGCGGCCATGTCGCTGGTGCGGGCGGACGGGTTCTGTGTTATTGACCAGAACTGTGAAGGCGTGGAAGCAGGAGAAAAAGTGAAAATTTCTCTGTACCGGACTCCGGAGGAGATCGCCCGTACGGTAGTAGTGACCGGCAGCCATGATCTGATCCTCGATGTGGCAGCGGATCTGATGCCCATATTGCACAGGGGCATGCATCTGTCCAGCACTCATGTGGGAAGTATGGGCGGTCTTATGGCACTGAAGAGAAAAGAAGCCCATATTGCGCCGATTCATCTTCTGGATGAGACAGACGGCACATACAATGACTGTTATGTGAAGCGGCTGTTCCAGGAACCGGTAGCCGTTGTGACCGGGGTCCAGAGAATCCAGGGCATCATGGTAAAGAAAGGAAATCCATTTGGTATCCGGGGGATTGAAGATCTGAAAAACGGTCGTTTTGTAAACCGGCAGCGGGGCGCCGGAACCAGACTGCTGCTGGATTATCAGATGAAAAAAGCGGGGATGCTTCCCGGGATGATCAACGGCTATGACAGAGAAGCGTCCACTCATATGGCGGTAGCGGCGCTGGTGGCCAGCGACAGTGCGGATGCCGGCATGGGAATCCTTTCTGCGGCCAGATCCATGGAGCTGGATTTCATTCCGGTGGGAGAAGAATGGTATGAATTTGCCATACCGGAATCATTCCTTGAGCTGCCTCATGTACAGGCATTTCTGGACGTCTTGAAGAGCAGGCGCTTTGCAGAAGAAGTGACAAGACTTGGGGGCTATGGGATGGAAAGATCAGGAGAGGTCAGATGGATTCGATAGGAAGACTGGAAAAGATCGTGTATTTTCCGGCCAAAGGAGAGCCGGGAGTCGTCGTGGATGAGCGGAAAGTAACTCTGGAATCCGGACTGGACGGAGACTGGCATGGACTGAACGCCAATGGCAGTCTGACTGTATGGACGGCGGAAGCCAGAGCGCTTCTGACAGAGCAGGGATTCTCCGGGATCTGCTTTCGGCGTTTCAAAGAAAATCTTTCTCTGTCCGGACTTGACCTGTCAAAGCTTGCAGCCGGAACACAGCTTCGGATCGGCGATGTGGTGCTGGAGGTGGAATCTGAAAAAAAGAGCTGTCATCCGGACATCTGTCCTTTGACAGAAGGCAGAGCGGACTGTCTGCTGAAAAAGCAGAGCCGATATGTAGTGGTGGTGAAAGCGGGGACACTGTACAGAGGTGCGCAGGTGCAGGTGAATGAAGTTCTGTAGACATCGTTTTTCTGGAATAGCATCCTGCCGGTTCGGATTGCAACTGATTGTACGAAAAACGAGCAGAGACTGCCTGCCTGTGGTTCAAAAAACTGCAGGCAGGCAAAGTTGCGATATAAAATTATCCTCCAATCTGAGACATTTTTCTGGCCTCTTCGGTTCCTTCCAGCGCTGTGTGATAGAACTGATGTTCTGCGGGCTTGTGGAAAATGGCATCCTGCATGACAGCCATGATCTGTTCGTCTTCCAGTTGATTTCGGATCATTTCTTTTATATTGATACCATTATTGTAGTAAAGACATAGTTTCAGCATGCCGTCTGACGTCAGGCGGATACGGTTGCACTGGTGACAGAATTTTCCATGGATGGCATCAATAAAGCCGATGTATCCCTGGAATCCGGGGATGGATACATAGACTGCCGGGCCGTTGCCTCTTGTCTTGTTCGTTGTCTCGTAATCCGGATATCTGGTGCTCAAAAGCGGGAGCAGGGAACTGCGGTCATATCCCTGATACTCTTTCCCAAAGCCAATAGGCATGATCTCAATAAACCGGACATCCAAAGGATAGTCGTGCGCCAGCTGAATCAGATCCCAGAATTCGTGGTCGTTGACGTCTTTTAACAGGACCGTATTGATTTTGGTGCGGATACCGCATGCCTGGCAGGACAGGATGGCGTCCATAACCCGGGCAAAATCAGAACGGCCGGTAATATGGCGGAACGTGTCCGGATTCAGAGTATCCAGGCTTATGTTGACACCGTCAATTCCGATAGCCTGAAGCTCCGGAAGGCAGTCTTTTAGAAATACGCCGTTGGTAGTCAGAGTGACCTGATCAGTATCCGGGAGTTTTTTTAATTCTTTTAAAAAAGACAGACAGCCTTTTCGGATCAGGGGTTCTCCTCCTGTAACTTTGAATTTGCGGATTCCCAGCCTGCCCGCCAGTCGACAGATGCGCAGGATCTCTTCGAAACGCAGGATTCGTTCATGGGATATAAATGGAACATCTTCCGGCATACAGTATCTGCAGCGGAGATTGCATCGATCAGTAATGGAAATGCGCATATAATTTATACTTCTGTTGTGAGAGTCCTTCATGGTTATCCCTTTCTTTCGCCTTTTGTTGATAGTATACCAAAAAAAGAATAAAAAAGATATATTTCTCGTTAAAAAAACTAAATAAAACATATAGTTCTGTACAAATTCACACAAAATTACTAAAAATATATTTATTATTCTAAAAATAGTATAATAAATGACTAAATTGACTGTTTACAATAAGGAAGAAAAGGGATATACTGTAGTTATCTGATAATATCAGATTTTTGAAAAAGAAAAGCAGAAGTCTTGGAGCCAGAGCTCCGGTATTATCAGAAATAATATATTTTTAATAAAAGGGGGACTTTAAAAATGGCAAGATTTACGTTGCCCAGAGATCTGTATTATGGGAAAGATGCACTGGAGAATTTGAAGACACTTTCCGGGAAAAAAGCAATCGTTGTATCTGGCGGAAGCTCAATGAAAAAGGGCGGTTTTCTTGACAAAGTAGGGGATTATCTGAAAGAAGCCGGTATGGAAGTCAGATTTTTTGAAGGTGTTGAGCCTGATCCGTCTGTGGAAACCGTGATGAAGGGTGCAGCAGCTATGAAAGAGTTTGAGCCGGACTGGATCGTAGCGATCGGCGGCGGTTCACCTATTGATGCAGCAAAAGCTATGTGGGCGTTTTATGAGTATCCGGATGTGACATTTGAAGATCTGTGCGTTCCGTTTAATTTCCCCAAGCTGCGGACAAAAGCGAGATTTTGTGCAATCTCTTCGACTTCCGGTACCGCTACGGAAGTGACCGCATTCTCCGTTATCACGGATTATGCAAAAGGCATCAAGTATCCGTTGGCAGACTTTGAGATTACTCCGGACGTGGCGATTGTTGACCCGGCGCTGGTGGTAAGCCTTCCGGTGAAGCAGGTGGCTTTTACAGGTATGGATGCGCTGACTCATGCGATTGAGGCATATGTTTCCACGCTGAACAGTCCGTTTACAGATCCTCTGGCAATCCAGGCGATTGAGATGGTATTTGACTATTTGCTGCAGTCCTACAGTCTGGATATGGACGCAAGAGAACAGATGCATTATGCACAGTGCCTTGCAGGACAGGCATTCTCCAATGCGCTTCTGGGTATCGTGCACTCCATGGCTCATAAAACAGGCGCGGCATTCTCCACCGGTCATATTCCGCACGGCTGTGCCAATGCAATTTATCTGCCTTATGTTATTAAATACAACGCGCATGAGCCGGAAGCAATGAGAAGATATGCAGATATCGCAAGAAGAGTCGGTCTTGGCGGCACATCAGAAAAAGCTCAGGTGAATGCACTGATTGAGAAGATTGAGTCGTTCAACCGCGCAATGAATATTCCGAAGACCATTCAGGAATTTGGTGTCAAAGAACCGGAATTCCTTGAGAAGCTGGATTCTATTGCAGCAAACGCAGTGGCAGATGCATGTACCGGCTCCAACCCGAGAACGATTACTCCGGAGCAGATGGCAAAACTGTTCAAGTGTACTTTCTACGGCACGGAAGTAGACTTCTGATATCAGGATACATAAAGCGTTTCAGAATGCAGTACAGAAACTTATCATTTTTCTGTCGGCTGCATGTTCTGCCCGGGTCGGATATGCCGGCGCGGGCAGATGCTTTTAATTCCTGTCTGTGTTTAATGAAAGGATGCAGAACCGTACATGGAAAAAAGTAAAATGCATCTGATCGCATTCGTATACCATGCATCCTTTCATTAAGTACAGGCAGGTTTTGAATGTCGCCACCAAAGGGATCGTATTCTACTTTGGTCGAAGCCGGTCACAGGTCATCTTGTTATCCGACAGCCGGTCACAGATGAATAAATTTGCGGAAAAATATTTTTATGCAGACAGACGGAGGCACCATGGAGAAGAAATTTGACTGTAATATTCGTATACTGGTGAAAGAAAAAGATGCGGATGTTGATAATTATTTTGGACGTGGAGTAGCAGATCTGCTTCATGGGGTGGTGAAATACCATTCATTAAGCGTATCTGCCAGGCATATGAAAATGGCATACAGTAAGGCATGGAGGATTATCCGGCAGGCGGAGGAAGGACTTGGAATTCAGCTTCTGTCCCGCATGGGGAAAAAAGGATCGGAACTGACAGAAGAAGGAGAGACCTTTCTGAAAGTGTATGAAGAGGTTGAACAGGAAACTTTGAAACTGGCCAGTCAAATATTTCAAAAATATTACAGAGAAAGCGAAAGTCAGGATATATAAAAATGAATAAAAAGACAGATACAGAATCCAGAGGACACAGACAGCCCGGCGGGTTCTGCATTTTTGTTTGTTAAGGCTTGGCTTTTCGGGAGTCTGTATATAATCGGCATGGCGAACAGAAATACTGGCACTTTGCCTTGGTATAATATTGACTCTGAGCTGGTTTGATTTGTTTTCCTGATAGTTGCCAAAGAATTCTGGCATCTCCTATTAAAAAAGACTCAGAGGTACAGAGCTTGCATGTTTCTGTGATCCATAGTAAAATAACAGATAAGAAGCCAGAGAAAGCGGAGGTTGTTTTCATGGGAAAGACCGCGGCAGTCAGTGCCGGTGCGACAAAAAAGGAATTACAGAAGGTGTCTTTCAATGGGGACAGTACAGCAGAAGTATGTTTGAAAATAATACGATTGAGGTGATGAAGGAATGAAAATGAGAGCGGCGGTTCTTACCTCCAGCGATTCCGGATATGCAGGCCAGAGGGAAGACCTGAGCGGTCCGGTAATCAGAGAGATTCTGGAGAAAAATGGATATGAGGTAGTACATATGATCCTGCTTCCGGACGACCGGCAGATACTTTCAAGAGAAATGGCGCGTATTGCAGATGAGAAGATAGCAGATCTGCTTCTGACCACCGGCGGAACAGGATTTTCTCCCAGGGACTGTATGCCGGAGGCAACAGCCGATATTGCGGAGCGGGCAGTGCCGGGGATTCCGGAAGCGATCCGTGCTTACAGCATGACAATTACACCAAGAGCCATGTTAAGTCGTGCGGCAGCAGGTATTCGTAAAAATACGTTGATTATCAACCTGCCCGGAAGCCCGAAGGCAGTGAGGGAAAGCCTGGAGTACATTATGCCCGCTCTGGGACATGGATTGGAGATTTTGACTGGGGAAGCTTCTGACTGTGCCAGGAAATGAGGCGTTTGGCTTTGCAGCGGAAATATTCAGAAAGAAAACAGTATTGAGAAGGAGATATACATGCAGAACATTTTAATTGTTGTGGACATGCAGAATGATTTTATTGACGGAGCTCTGGGAACCAAGGAGGCCGAGGCGATCGTGCCGGGAGTGAAACAGAAAATTGAGCGTTTTCAGGGACGTGTAATCTTCACCCGGGATACACACGGAGAAAATTATATGAATACGCAGGAGGGGCAAAAGCTTCCTGTGCCTCATTGCATCAAAGGAACGCAGGGATGGCAGATCAGCCCGGAGCTTGCATCGCTTTGCCAGGATACACCGGTTGACAAGGTGACTTTTGGCGCTTCTGAACTGGGAGACATACTGAAAGAAGCAGATCAGAGAGAAACGGTCGAAAGCGTCACGTTGATCGGGCTTTGTACGGATATCTGCGTTATTTCCAATGCTCTTCTTGCAAAAGCTTTTCTGCCGGAGGCAAAAATCGTTGTAGATGCTTCCTGCTGTGCAGGTGTAACTCCGGAAAGCCATAAAAATGCTCTGGAAGCAATGAAAGTATGTCAGATTGAAGTGGAAAATGAGCAGAACGGTATGGCGTAATACTGTTTTGAGGAGAGTTATACCGCAGATTTAAGAAAAGAAAGTGAAAAGATTTGCTGTCGGCAGAAATTTTCAGGATATTTCGCCCTGGCTGTAATTGGTACTGGCGGACGTGAGATCAAAGAGTCTGTACCATGCATTTGTAAAATTTGGTTTGATTTGAATTCTGAATTGGTATGAAAATAAAAGGGGTACAAAATGCGGTCTGCCCTCTGCAGCGGCATATTGTACCCTTTTGTGCGGGAGTTATAAAATAGTTATTTCTGTGCAGGCAACGCTACACGGATGATTCTCTGGAAAGCTTCGATAAATATGTAGACAATGATAATATTTACGAAGAAATTCAGCGTACATTTGATCAGTCTGCTGGTTAACAGTACCTGAAGCGGAGTTCCATACATCAGATACAGCCACAGAGACGTGAATGTGATACTGATAAGATACTCCACAAACGCACAGCCCGCAGCGCGGAATTTTGTCACCCGTGCTTTGTAAAGGATCAGGCCGCACAACGCGCCGACCAGAGCATAACTGAGTGAAAAACCCGGGAAATAGGCAAAGCCGCGAACCAGACAGTTCAGCATATCGCCGAGGAATCCCACTACGAATCCCATAACCGGTCCGCCGACCATTCCGGCGGCGATAAATGCGAGAAAACCGATTCGAATTTCCAGCGTGGGGGAGAGTACAATGTTACAGAAGGAAAGAACCACATAAAGGGCGATCAACAGACCGCACATACAAAGATGGGGCACTTTCCGGAGATTTTCGAGCTGACTCCGAAAATCCAGAGCTTCCCTGGGGCTTTTGAGACTGAAAGTATCTTTTGAAATCTGCATAAAAAATACACCTCCATAGATGAAATGCAGGGCGGGAGGAAACCTCCTTCCATGGCGAGGAATGAATCCTCCACTGAAATGATAAGTAGCACAACATAAATAATATCTTTCAGGCACCACATCTGAGATGTACTCATATGTAGCAACGGGTGCGAATCAAACATCGTAAACCTCGAGGGCTTTTCGTTCCGTGACAACTCCCCATCCACGGACACTTAACGCGTAAGATTCTACTTCGCTATTATTTACTTGTCCTTATTATAACACTTGTTTGAAAATATGCAAGATACTATCGGTTTTTTTGGTAAAAATTTACTGAAAAAGTTTTCGTTCAGGTCGTAAAACAGGCAGAGGGGAGGCTGCGCACGGTCAGGCGTCCGGGTGAGCGACAGCAGTCTGAATAGAAAGGTATTTGAAAATGATTGCAGAAATTGAGAAGAGTCGCTATAATAAGCATATTGCTGCAGGTTGGCTGTGCAGATAATGTGAATCAATAACAAAAAAGGGATGAGGGAATGATACAGGATATCGCACCAAAAAAATATGACAATCATTATGTAGAGCAGCTTCCCGAACCAAAAGACTGGCTTTTGGTTTATCGGGACAAGGATGTGTTATGCCGTTTTGAAGCTGGGATGATATTTTTTCCCAGGGTAGAAGAGATTCTGCAAAAAGAGAAAGATATGACCTATTTGTTTTCTATCAGCGGAGAACGTTTTTTTCTTCTGAAAAATCAGATAGAACAGGAGCCGGATGGATACATATGGGAAAAACCACCCGTATTTCGGAATGCAAAGCCGCAGTATCGGGGGTTTGCAGGAATCACCGGCCAGCAGCTGGAGGAGTGGTATCATTCTAATCGGTTTTGCGGAAGCTGCGGAGCGCCGATGGTGCCTGATCATGCCGAACGGATGGTACGCTGCGAGGGGTGCGGCAATATGGTGTATCCGAAGATCTGTCCGGGGGTGATCGTGGCGGTTACGGACGGGAACCGTCTGCTCCTGACCAAGTATGCCAATCGTCCCGGGGTAGTGAATTATGCACTGGTGGCGGGATTCACGGAAGTAGGGGAAACTCTGGAAGAGACTGTTCAGAGAGAGGTGATGGAGGAAGTCGGGCTGAAAGTAAAAAATATCCGTTATTATAAGAGTCAGCCCTGGTCCTTTTCTTCTACACTGCTCTGCGGTTTTATCTGTGATGTAGATGGCGGTACGGATATTACTCTGGACCGGACAGAACTTGCTGTGGCAGAGTGGTTTGAACGGGAAAATATCCCTCTGGAGGACGACGGAGTCAGCCTGACCAGAGAGATGATCGATCAGTTTAAGAATGGGAAAATTTAGCTGAAAAAAGTGTCGCCTGCTGCCAGAGACGTTTCTTTACCTGAGCTAAAAAGTTTTCAGGTCCGGTCACACGGACGGCGGGGCCAAAAGACAGCACTTCAATAAGCAGTTCTGTTTCCGTGGAATTATTGTAATAGATGAGGCATTCCCAGGTGTCCTCATCTATTTTTCTGGTTTGCTTCTCATAGTTGGCAAAATGAAGCATGGCGCGCTCCAGTGCGTTTCTCCGGTTTTTAATAAGCAGCCGGACCGGTTCATGATAATAAGATTTTCGAATCACATTTTCAAACTCAAAATCTTCTTCATCATGACGGGGAAGAAGACGGACTTCTTGAATACCGCACAGATTAATCGTGCGGACATAAATAGAATGTCGTTCGTTTTCCGGAACAGCCAGCAGACGAAACTGATCGTTTTTGACAGAGTATTCGAGCTTCAGCGGCAGATAACGGTGTGTGATCCGGTTTCCTTTCATAGACTGATAAGAAATATGTACATATTGTCGCCGGGAGATTGCGGTAAGCAGAGTCTGAAAATGCTGACGGTATGCCAAAGAAGCGTAATCATCTCCGTTTTTGTACTGGTCATAGTAGTGAAAATCATCAGAATTCCAGAGAATTTCGGCGTTTTCTGTGTAATATTCCAGGGCTGTCAGTTCTTCGTCGGTAAAAAACAGCCGGAAGCGTTCATCCTGTATCAGAGTTCTGATCCAGGAACGCTGAAGCAGAGTAAAAGGCATGGATGCATGTTCGGCTGTCAGACTCTGAAAAGAAGTTCCGTCGAAGGACAGAAGCTTCCATTCGCCTCCGGTCAGTTTGGGGAGAATATAGAGACTGCTTTCTGAAAATCCCATATCTGTACAGATCCGGTGGATTTGTTCCTTTGTAAGCGGATGCTTTTCTGCTTCTTTTAAAATATGATCAACAATCTGATAATAACAGTTATAGATTTCTGAAAATAATTCCATACAGCTCGTCTGCTCCTTTCCATGGCATTTTATAACAGGCCGTACATTTGAGCCATTTCCCGGATGTCCTGATAGAATTTCCGGCACAGAAAAGGATTGCTGGATTCAAAAGAAAGAATCCTGCCGATGAATGTTCTGATCCAGGGCATGAGTTCATTGCCGTCAAAAACCGTGATTTCGTAGGACCAGATATCCTGCTTTATACGGGTTACGGTTCCGCCTCTTCCCTCCCGTTCAAGCCGGGTTATGATATAGTCTTCAACTCCCTGCCGGACAGACAGAGTCATCCGGACAGTATCCATTTCATGACTGATACCGAAAGAGACTCCGAAACAAAAAGGAAGATTGTTTTTCAGTTTGTTTTTATAATATTCATAGTCGGCATATGGCTCCAGCAGCACGACGTTCTGGATCTGGTCCAGCCTCAGAGTAGTAAATCTGCGGATTTTTGTCTGATAGCCGCACAGGAAACGGCGTCCGGTACGGGTGCTCACGAAAATCTGCAAAGGGACGACAGAGAACTTTTCTTCCTGTGTGCGGGCAGTCCGGTTGCTTTGGTTCAGCAGACGGATTGTGCGCTGTTCACGGATGGCCTGTAAAAGCTTAGACAGGATTTCGTCCTCCAAAGTAAAACCGCAGTAGCCATGTTTGACAAGGAAGATGCCGTTGCCGGTTTTCTGGCTGTCCAGAATCGTACTTCCGATAAAGCCAAAGGGTGTGGCGAGCTGGCAGAAGCGGATGGCGTGAAGAAGCTGGGGAAGGATTCCGGGAAAAGAACGTGCCGGTTCCGGATTCAGAGAGTAAAAAAGTTTCCGGCCTTTTCTGCCGGTGGTAAGAATGCCCTCTTTCACATATTCATTCGCTTTTTTCCGCACGAGCTGGGATTCAAACAGGACGCCGTACCGGTCCACAATCAGATTGGTCAGTTCGTCGGCGGTATAACTTTCGCCGGCATGAAACAGATCCAGAAAGAAAAAATGCAGCATGATATCGTTGGCTGTGAAGCTTCTGGATTTCCAGACCCGGTAGAGCGGATTTGTGTCAAGCAGATTGCTGTCCAGTGCGATGGAGACAGTTTTTCCCTGCGTTCCGTAATCCGTCCGTATATATTCTGACAGCCAGGATTCAATCCGGCGTCTCTCGTTGTCGTAGGTTCGTCCGCTTTTGACTGTAAAATCGTCTCTGGATTTAAAACCATAGACCAGAAAATCACGGACATAGTTCCGGCTTTTCTGAAAAGACTTGATTAATTCCTGAAATTCTGACATGGTATCACTCCTTGTGCAGATTTTGTTCACGGGGGTGTTTTCCTTGATTATACTCCTGATGTTTAATAAATTCAATTTGTTCATGCAGAGAGTGTCTGCCGGCGGATATCCGGGACACTGAAATGGACAGGAACATACAGATGCTGCTTTAAAATTTCTGGAATGATAGTGGTGCATCTTTCATAATATAGTAGTATAATGTCTTTGAAATCGATTTTTGGGAGAAGCCTTTTGTCTGTAATAAAAAAGATTTGTAAAATATTTTTGATTCTGTTTTTACTTGTCCTCCTTTTCGTCTGCGCGGCATGCGGCATTTTGTATTACAAATATTATCCGGTCTATCGGGATTATCAGAAAGATGCCGTGCATGCAGTTGTAGAGTCAGATGAGGACACATTTAGAAAAAATCTGAGCAGCTATATCTATGATGACGGCGGTTCTCTGATCAGCAAACTGTCAGTGGATACCAATTCAGATTATCTGAATTATGAAGAGATTCCAGTGCGCGTGATTCAGGCGTTTACAGCCGTGGAGGACAGGCGTTTCTGGGAACATGGAGGATATGATCTCAATGGGATCATAAGAGTATGCTGGCGTTATTTTGTGACCAAAGGAGAGGAAAAGCACGGGGCCAGTACAATCACACAGCAGCTAGCAAGAAGTGTGTTTTTGTCCAGTGAGGTGACAATGGAGCGGAAAGCGCGAGAGATCCTGATTGCAGTTGAACTGGAGAAAAAATACAGTAAGGAACAGATTCTGGAATTTTATATCAACAGCGCATATTTTTCCGGACGCTGTTATGGAATTGAGGCGGCGGCGGTCAGATATTTTGGAAAGACCTCCAGCGAACTGAGTCTGAGCGAGACTGCATATCTGTGCGCGATTCCCAATGCGCCCTCTTATTATGATCCGGTGGAACACGGAGAAAATACAATACAAAGAAGGGACAAGATACTGGCAGATATGCAGGAATGCGGTTACATTACAGAACGGGAACGACTGGAAGCCTGCAGTGAGGAAATTGTGCTCAGTCCTCAGCCGGAAGAGAGACTGCAGAACTATGAGACGACTTATGCGGTTGACTGTGCAGTCCGGTATCTGATGAGCCTGGATGGTTTTGCATTTCGGTACGAATTTGAAAGTATGGATACGTACAGGGCGTATATGGAACATTATAATGATATTTATGAGGCCTGCCGGGGAAAACTGTATACGGGAGGATATGTCATTACAACGTCTCTGAATCAGGAAAAACAGGAGCTTTTACAGAGTACCATCGATAAAATTCTGGCTTTTGACGAGGAGATCGCAGGGGAAGGAATCTATGCGCTTCAGAGCGCTTCGGCGGTGATTGATAATCAGACGCATAAAGTGGTGGCCATTGTTGGCGGAAGGAGTCAGAAGACAGATATCTATACTCTGAATCGCGCATATCAGTCCTATCGTCAGCCCGGCAGTTCTCTGAAGCCGCTGGCAGTGTACGCACCGGCGCTGGATCAGGGTTATACTGCGGATTCGATTTTGCGCAATATCAGTATATCGAAAGCAAAAGAAATGGGGATTGAGGCGGCGAAACTGCAGGGAAGCGGCGTAAGGCTGGATCAGGCAGTGGAAAAATCCATTAACGGCTGCGCCTGGTGGCTGTTTTGCTGTCTCACTCCTCAGAAGGCGCTTTCCTATGTCAGGCAGATGGAGTTTGCCAGGATTGTTCCCGACGATGATTATCCGGCGTCTTCACTGGGCGGACTCACATTCGGGGTGACTGCGGTTGAGATGGCGAACGGGTATTCAACGCTGGTCAACCAGGGGGAATACCACAGAGCTTCCTGTCTGACTTCCCTGAAAGACCGGGATGGAATGGAGCTGTATCGGGAACCGGGAGCGCAGCAGGTTTATTCTCCCTGGGCGGCGTCGGAGATGGTGGAGATTATGAAAGGCGTCATCCGTTCAGGAACGGCGGCTTCCATGAAGTGGGAGCAGGATGTGGAGGCGGCGGGAAAGACCGGTACGACAAATGAATGTAAGGATGGATGGTTCTGCGGGGTTACACCGGATTATTCCATGAGCGTGTGGGTCGGATATGATGAACCGCGGATTCTTGAAAATCTGTATGGTGCAACTTATCCGGCATCCATATGGAAAGAAGTGATGTCCGGGCTGATAGAGGACAGCAGTAATAAAACGTTTATAAAGGCGGAGGAAGAAGGAAAGGAGCTGTATGACCGCTCGGGAGCGCAGCCGTACGACAGTTATCTGCCGGGGCGTGACGATAACGAAGTGCTGTCAGAAGGATATACGGTGAAAAATTACAGAGAGGATCATATGCTTGCTGATCAGGCAGAACTGATCATGTATCAGATGTCCGGGCTGAGCCTGGAAAATGAATCTGACCGGGAGGAATGGCAGAAACTGTACCAAGATGCAGAACATCTGGTTGAACAGATCTACAGCAGAAAATTATATGCGAAAGAGTCTGAAAAGCTGAAGTCATTAAAAGAACAGACAGAAATGGATTGACAGAAACGAAAGATTGTCCTATAATACAGGAAGTTTGGTGAATATTGTGAAGAGAGGTGAAAAGATGAGAATATAATCAGCTTTGGATAACATGAGACTTTGTTGTCTGCGGTATCGTTCTGGATACAGAAAGATATGGCTTTGTCATGTTGCCAAAAGTGGATTATGTTCTCATAATCTCTCTTTTTGCGTTCATTTAAAAACGTGTTTGAAAACTGTTATCTGCAAATCGGAGTATGTAAAGAGCAGGGATGGATTTTCAAATATGTTTCGGTTGGAAAGAAAGAGATGAAAAGACATAATCCGGAGTCATTTGGCAGCAAATGGTTCCTTTTTTATGCGTATTTTGCCGAAAAAGGAACAAATGTTCTGTTCTGAGGAATCAGGATTAGGAATGGAACATCGGAAAGGAGGATCAGATGTCACAGATTGATGTAAGCAACCTGACCTTTTATTATGAAGGCAGTTCAGATTATATTTTTGAGAACGTCTCTTTTTCCATTGATACAGACTGGAATCTGGGACTGATCGGAAGAAATGGAAAAGGGAAGACGACATTTTTACAGCTTCTTCTGGGCAATTATGAATACAAAGGAAATATTCGCTCTTCGGCATCGTTTGACGGATTCCCTTATCAGGTTCCGACAGGGGACCTGGAACGGTGCGGTGCAGAGCTTGCAGAAGAGTGGAAACCAGACAGCGAATCCTGGCGGATACTGTGTGAGCTGGACCGGATGGGAATGGATGCAGAAGTGCTCTACCGGCCGTTTGGGACGCTCAGTCACGGAGAGCGTACGAAAGTCATGCTGGCGGTTCTTTTCTCCGGTACACACGATTTTCTGCTGATCGACGAGCCGACCAATCATCTGGATCAGGCGGCAAGAGAAACAGTAAAAGCGTATCTGGCAGGGAAAAAAGGATTTCTTCTCGTCTCTCATGACCGTGATCTTCTGGATGCCTGTGTAGATCATGTGCTGGTATTGAACCGGCAGACGATTGAAGTGCAGAACGGCAATTTCTCCAGCTGGTGGGAGAATAAAAGCCGAAAGGATGCGTTTTCCAGGATGGAAAATGAAAAGCATCTAAAAGAGATCGGGAAGCTTAAAAAAGCGGCGGCGAGGAGCAGGCAGTGGGCGGATGCCAGTGAGAGGAGCAAGATCGGATTTGATCCTGTCAAAGTTCCGGATCACAAAGCAAAGAGACCATATATCGGAATGAAAACAAAGAAAATGTTAAGCCGGGTCAGACAGATGGAACAGCGGATCGGCCGGGAGATCGAGGAGAAAGAAGGACTTCTGGAAGATATCGAGGAGATGGTGGATTTAAAACTGATGCCGTTGGTTCACCATAAGAACTGTCTGGTTCGGGCAGACGGATACGGACTCGGGTACAAAAAGGCAGCTGGGCCTGTCTTTGAAGAATTGTGCTTTTCTGTGTGCCAGGGAGAGCGTGTGTTTCTGACCGGGGAGAACGGGTGCGGAAAATCGAGCCTGATCAAGGCAGTGCTTGCTAATCGCTCTGAGGAAAGAGAATATGAGTTTGAAAAACTGGGACTGGCAGAAAAAGGGATTCTGGAAACCGCTTCCCAAATGACCGTTTCCTATGTAAATCAGGATACTTCTTTTCTGCAGGGGGGAATCCGGGAATTCTGTAAAGAACGCGATCTGGACGAGAGTCTGTTTTGCGCGGTTCTTCGACAGCTTGATATGGAGCGGATACAGTTTGTAAAACCTATGGAAGGTTTTTCGGAAGGTCAGAAAAAGAAGGTCCTTCTGGCTGCCAGTCTTCTGACGCCCGCTCATTTGTATGTCTGGGATGAGCCGCTGAACTATATTGACGTCTTTACCAGGATGCAGATTGAGAAGCTGCTGCTTTCCTGCCGTCCGACAATGCTGGTGGTAGAGCATGACGTGCGTTTTCGGGAAGTAATTGCGACGAAAGTAGTAGATTTGAAAAAGCAGCCGGGCCGGTAATTTTTTGTTCGCACCTTTTTGTAAATGATCTGAAAAAATTTCTGTGGTAATATCTGGTCAGATGCATAAAAAGGCAAAAGGCCGACACGTTGTTTTTGGAATCACAGAAAGCTGCAGATAAGAAAGAGGTGAATAGAATGTTTGTGATCAGCAATGACAGGTTTGATACAAAAGTTCCGGTGAAGGTGTGGCTTCAAAGCGGGGAAATGCTGGAAAAAGGATGTCTTGAGCAGGCGCTCCATCTTGCAAAGCTTCCGTTTGTCCGTCGCTGGGTATGTCTGATGCCGGATACGCATATGGGAAAAGGGATGCCAATCGGCGGTGTGATTGCTGCCAGGGATGTGATCATTCCCAATGCGGTCGGTTCGGATATCGGATGCGGTATGATTTTTGCACCGCTGAATGTAAAGCTTGAACAGGTTGAAGGGATCACGACCGGAAATGGATCTTTGATTCAGCTTTTGATCGGAGATATTCTGAGAAATATCCCCACCGGAGTCAACCGGTATAAAACGCCCCAGAAATCCTCGGTTCTCGATCTTGCCGGAGAACAGATGGAGCTGTATGAAGACAATCCGGAGCTGCTTTTTCTGATGGAAGATGGCTATTATCAGACGGGAACGCTTGGAGGCGGCAATCATTTTATTGAGCTTCAGGTGGATGAAGAAGGTTTTCTGGGGATTATGATCCATTCGGGAAGTCGTCACATGGGAAAAAAGATCTGTGATGTATTTCATAAAAAGGCCAGAGTGCTGAATGAAAAATGGTATTCTCAGGTGCCAGATGAATATCGGCTGGCGTTCTTTCCGACGGATACAGAGGAAGGAAAACAGTATATCCGGTGGATGAATCTGGCACTGGATTATGCATATGAAAACCGACAGCGTATGATGGAGCGTGTCATGGAACTTACGGTAAAGCATCTGAAAAAATATGCGCATGTGGACGTCGAGTTTGGTGAAGTGATCAACTGCCACCACAATTATGCAGCTATCGAGAATCATTATGGAGAGAATGTCTGGGTACACCGCAAAGGTGCCACCCCTGCAAGAGCAGGAGAGATTGCAGTCATTCCGGGCGCCATGGGATCTTACAGCTATGTGGTGGAAGGACTTGGCAATCCGGAGTCATTTTTCTCTTCCTCCCATGGGGCAGGAAGATCCTATTCCAGAAAAGGCGCTATGGAAGCCTTTTCGACGGAACAGGTAATCCTGGATTTGAGAGAACATCAGGTAGTGCTTGGAAAGCATAAGAAAAATGACGTGGCGGAGGAATGCCGTTTTGCCTATAAAGATATTGATATGGTCATGGAGCAGCAAAAGGAGCTGGTGAAACCTCTGAAAAAGCTTCGGACTGTGGGCGTGGTAAAAGGTTAAGCAAAAAATTGTTTTTTACCGGTCTGTTGAAGAGATAATTATATGGTCCAGAAGGGCGTGCGCTACCTCATCCTTGCTCATGAGAGGCAATTCCTGCACGCTGTTTTTGGTGATCAGTGTGACTACATTGGTGTCGGTGCCGAAGCCGGCGCCGGCGACTTTGAGATTATTGGCCACAATCATGTCTACATTTTTCCGCTGCAGTTTCTGCTGAGAATTTTCGAGCATGTGTTCCGTCTCCATGGAAAATCCACAGAGAAACTGTCCACTCCGTTTGTGTTCACCAAGATGTTTGAGAATATCCGGAGTGCGCTTCAGCGGAATGCTCATCTGGCTGTCTTTTTTCTTTATTTTCTCATTGCTGACCGTTGCCGGAGTATAATCCGCCACGGCAGCCGCCTTGATGATGATGTCCTGTTCCTCTGATACGGCGGTAACCGCCTGGAACATTTCTTCGGCGGATCGGATCGGGATGATTTTTACAAAGGGCGGGGGTGTCAGACTTACAGGTCCCGTGACAAGGGTTACATCCGCGCCTCTTAGCATGGCGGCGCGGGCGATGGCATAACCCATCCTGCCAGTAGAATGATTGGTGATCATGCGGACCGGATCAATGGCTTCCTGGGTCGGGCCGGCGGTGACAAGGATCTTTTTGCCGGACAGATTTTTTTCACAGGCGATCTCTTTTAGCACAAAAGAGAGAAGTTCTTCCGGCTCCGGCATCTTGCCGGCTCCGGTGTCTCCACAGGCCAGCCGTCCGCAGGCGGGTTCTATGATTTTGAAACCGTATTTTTTCAGCAGATGCAGGTTATCCTGCACGGCAGGATTTTCATACATGGCGGTGTTCATGGCAGGAGAGAGAAGCTTCGGACAGGTGCATGCTGTCAGGGTGGTGGTCAGCATATCGTCGGCAATGCCGTGTGCAAGCTTGCCGATGACGTTGGCGGAAGCAGGAGCGATCAGCGCAAGATCTGCGCGTTTTGCCACGGAAATATGTTCTACTTCAAAAGAAAAGTTCCGGTCAAAGGTATCGATCAGGCATTTCATTCCCGTCAGTGTTTCAAAGGTGACAGGATTGATAAAGTGCGCTGCGTTTCTGGTCATGATGACCTGTACCTGACAATGCTGTTTTCTAAGAGCGCTGGCAAGCGCGGCAGCTTTATAAGCGGCGATGCTTCCGGTTACTCCCAATATTACATACTTATTTTTTAACATAATAAAGCACCTCAAAAAGTTCAGTGTGTTCTTGAAACCGTTCCCGAATCGTCCAAAATCTCTCACAGACAGCGAACAGCAAATTTCAGACGCGTTTTCGGGGACTTCAAGAGCGTATGATCGTTGTTGCTGACAGGAATTCTGTCAGTATAAATATGACACAGGCTTTTGTAAAAGTAAAGCAGAAGACTTTTTTTTGCAGAAAAAACGTGCTATGATAGTTGCAGTTCGAATTTATGAAGGATAAGGTGAAAGAGATGATACTTGCAGTAGATATTGGAAATACAAACATCGTAGTCGGGTGTATCGACGGTGATAAGGTCTGTTTTGTAGAGCGTCTGTCTACCGTTTCCACACGCACGGAGCTGGAATATGCGATCAGTTTTAAAAATATTCTGGAGTTGTACGGGATTCATACGGACGAACTGTACGGAGGTATTATTTCCTCAGTTGTTCCGCCGGTTACAAATACGGTAAAACGTTCTATGGAGAAGATTTTGAACCATGATGTCCTCGTTATCGGACCGGGTGTGAAAACCGGGCTGAATATTCTGATGGATGATCCCAGACAGGTGGGGAGCGACCGGATCGTCAATGCAGTAGCGGTGATTCATGAATATCCGGTTCCGGCGGCAATTATCGATATGGGAACAGCGACGACTATCTGTATTGTGGATGAAAAGAAGAATTATATCGGCGGGGCGATCATTCCGGGGGCGCGCATCTCGGCGGACACTCTGACAGCGAAGACGGCGCAGCTTCCCAAGATCAGCATCGAGCCGCCGGCCAGACTGATCGGAAAGAATACTGTGGACTGTATGAAGAGCGGGGTCTTTTATGGAAATGCGGCTCTGCTTGACGGTATGCTGGACCGCATGGAGAAAGAGATGGGACAGAAGCTGACGATTATTGCCACCGGCGGGCTTGCCAGATCTTTGATTCCGCACTGCAGCCATGAGATCATACTGGATGACGAGCTGCTTTTGAAAGGGCTTAAAATTATTTACGAAAAAAATCAGTGATCATTTCAGACATAACAGGAACAGGGCTGGTGCAGAATGGGATTCTGCGCCGGCCCCGTTTGAAAAGTTTTTAATTCAGGTCGTTTTCGGATACCAGTTCATCATATTCCATGGTATCCAGTAGCTCATCAAAGGCATCGGAAGCCGCTTCGTATTCGGCATCGCTGTCAATGTTTTCCAGCTGTGGATTGCCTGCAGCGTCTCTTTTATAACGGTACAGATAAACTTCTCCGTCTGTATTGGTACCGTTTTCATCCAGAGGGAGAAGGGCAATATATTCCTGGTTATCTGCGTCGAAGATTCCAATAATACCGCATTCAATGGTACTGTCGTCATCAAGAGTCAGTGTTACGGTCACACCCTCGCCGCCGCAGGAAGCGCAGTCGCCGTTGCATTTGGTTTCATCACATGTATTGGACATTTGTAAACCTCACATTTCTTTCTCGTATTTTGTCAGTGGTTGTCCTAAAAAGAGTCTGAATAATCCTTTCCAGCCATCTGTACGCATCACTTTGGTAGTCCTTGGACCCAATTCACTTCCCACAGTCTGCTACGCAGCGTTCATTGGGATCAAAACTCCCGTAAACGGTAACGCAAAGCTGACAAAAAAGCAATTTTCAGGCACGTTTTCGTACAGTAAAACAGATAGACGGTATATAGATCTGCCGGCAATCAGTTTCGACTGAACCTATGATAACTGTATCAGAATATGCGTGTATTTGCAAGTCCCATTTGTGTTGTTGCAGAGGCGTATAAAAAAGTTTCGGGATACAGGCGGAATAATGAAAAAACGACTGTATGAGGATATGGTTACATAGTCAGTTCTTTGTATTTTTTCCGGTAAAAAAAGACAGAAAGAATCATGGCAATGCTCCATCCTGCGGGCCACGCGCACCATATGCCTGTTGCAGAGCCGGTCCATTCTGAGAGGATGAATGCCAGTACAACGCGCAGGATCAGGTCGGTGAAGGTGGCGGCCATAAACTGCCACATTGCACTGACTCCGCGAAGGATGCCGTCTGCCGTCAGTTTGGCAGATACAACAGGATAGAATGGGGACAGGATCCATAAAAACTGTCTGCCGGTCATCAGAGCGGCCGCAGACTCCTGTTCGATAAAAAGAAGCAGCAGATATTTGTTGAAGAACAGGTACAGGATACAAAAAGGGATACACAGATACCATACCAGTTTCAGTCCTGCCCGGAAACCTGCCTGGATTCGTTGCAACTTATGAGCGCCGAGGTTCTGCGCGGAATAATTGGAGATTCCGTTTCCGACGGTAGTAAAAGAGGTGATGACCATGTTATTCAGTTTGACAGCGGCAGAATATCCTGCCATAACGGAGGCACCGAATCCGTTGATCACACTCTGAATCATAATATTTCCCACAGAGATAAAGCTTTGCTGCAGAATGCTGGGAATTGCGACACTGATCATTTTTTTCAGAAGTCCGCGGTCAAATACGGCAGAATGGCCTGAGACCGGGAGTTTTTTCAGCCTTGCCCATACCGTGAGAACTGCCAGCATACAGCTGACTCCCTGACATAAAAATGTCGCCCACGCGACTCCTGCCACACCCATATCAAATGCGGTCACGAACAGAATATCCATGCCGATGTTGGAGATGGAGGAGACTGCCAGGAAGTAAAACGGGGTTTTGGAGTCTCCCAGTGCGGAGAAAATTCCGGTTGCAATATTGTAAAAAAATACAAACGGAAGACCCGCGATATAAATATCCAGATACAGCTGCGAGTCTGAGAGGACTTCAGCCGGCGTCCGGATCAGGCGCAGAAGAGAGCTGCAGCCCGGGATTCCGCTGACTATCAGAACAGCACAGAGAACAGCGCTGAAAATACAGGAAGTTGTTACTGCCGTCTTCAGCCGGCCGTATTCCCGGGCGCCGAACAGTTGTGAGACAACAACAGAACAGCCAATATTGCAGCCAAATGCAAAGGCAATGAAGATCAGGGTAACTTCGTAACTGTTTCCTACGGCGGCAAGGGCCTTTTCGCCGATGAATCTGCCTGCTACGAGGCTGTCGGCAATATTGTAAAGCTGCTGGAAGAGAATGCTGCCAAACAGAGGCAGACAGAAATTTTGCAATACCGTTTCTGGTTTTCCGGTTGTCAGGTCCTTATTCATGAAATCACATCCTTTTCGATTGCTATGTATACACAGAAAGACTCCGGGAATACAATTTACTTATATCCAGAGACGTATTATAATACATTTTAAGAAACACGAAAAATATATATAACATATCATAGAAATATAAAAATTATATGGATATCAGTTTTGAATATTATAAAATATTTTATTATGTGGCAAAATATGGGAACATTACCAAAGCCGCCGCCGCGCTTGGCAGCAGTCAGCCGAATGTGACGCGGATGATGAAGCTTTTGGAAGCGCAGTTAAACTGCAGACTGTTTATCCGCGAGGCAAGAGGGATCAGTCTGACGGAGGACGGCAGGCTGTTATACTCTCATGTGGAGATTGCATACAGGCATCTGATGAACGCGCAGGAGGAAATATGCGGTCAGGATTCACCAAGATGCGGAACGGTGGAAATCGGGGCAACAGAAACGGCGCTTCATCTGTTTTTGCTGGATGCGATGCGTGGATTTAAACTGGAACATCCTGCGGTCAGAATCAAGATCCATAACTACACGACGCCAAGGATTATAAAACATCTGATCAGCGGAAGACTGGATTTTGCGGTGATTACAACTCCTTTTGAAATACCAAAAACACTGTCCTGTGTGAAAGTGCTGGATTTTGAAGAGATTCTGACAGGCGGGATACAGTATAAAGATCTGGGAAGTACCTGCCTGAAGCTTAAAGATATTAAAAATTATCCCTGGGTCGGACTCGGCAGAGGGAGTGCGACATACGATCTTTATAAAGATTTTTTTATAGGACACAGGATCGATATAGAACCTGATATGGAAGTTGAAACATTTGACCTCATGATTCCGTTGATCGAGAACAATTTTGGAATTGGATTTGTGCCTGAACAGCTGGCGGTTCCGTTTTTAGAAGAAAAGCGGCTGGTACAGATTCCGTTTGACTGCAAAGCGCCCGGTCGGGCCATTGAGATCGTATCAGACAAAGGTCGGGGGAAAAGCCTTGCGGCAGATACTTTTTACAGATACCTGACAGATATGTCCGGCAGAAATTATGACGTAAAACAGACAGGTTGCGTATACTGAGAGCTCTATGCTTCAGACACATTCTGGACACAGGCAGAAGAATTGACGTAGACAGACTGCTCCAGATTCTCAGGAAATATCTGAAGTGATATCGTCAGACTGGCTGTCTGCTGTTGATGTGTCTTATTATTTGATGTATATCCGGCAAACAACTATCTGAACAAAACCGGATACTGCAGGGCACTGGGAATGCAGGATCAGGGAAAGGAGGAAATCAGCAGGTGAGGCAAAAGGAATACTGGGACAGTGTCTCGGAAAAAAAGGAATTTACTACGCCGTTTCAGGCGGAAGAATTTGCAGAATATGTAAAACAGGATAGTTGTATTCTGGATGTAGGCTGCGGATATGGGAGAACAATGAACGAACTCTATCAGAGAGGTTACCGGAATCTGACCGGCATTGATTTTTCTGCCGGTATGATAGAGAGGGGAAAAGTACAGTTTCCGTATCTGGATCTGCGGGTGAAGGAGGATGAACGGATTGATCTGCCGGACAAAAGCGTCGATGCGGTGATACTTTTTGCGGTTCTGACCTGTATCAGGACAGATGAAGAGCAAAAGAAACTGATAGCAGAGATTCAGAGAGTATTAAAACCACGGGGAATTCTGTATGTCAATGATTTTCTGCTGAACACTGATGAAAGAAATGTGTCCCGGTACGAAAAGTATTGGAAAACATATGGAATCTACGGTGTTTTTGAGCTTTTGGAAGGTGCGGTATGCAGACATCACAATGAGGCCTGGATTCGGCAGCTTCTGAATCCATTTTCACAGCTGGAATACAGCCATCTGACTTTTACAACGATGAACGGACACCAGTCAAATGGATTTTATTTTATAGGGGAACTGACAGAATAATCTTAATCTGTCCTAAGTTCATTTCATATAATCGACGGCGCCAGGGTTATTTGAAGCAGATTTCTAACAGGCTGTAACATACGACCGTCAGACAAGAAATATAAAGAAGCGCTCTGGCTGCTGACTTTCCATAACTGTGACTCAGAGTCTCCGAAAAGTAATTTTTAAGAAAGTTATAAGAAATTCTATATATAATTTCAAGAAAAAGCGCTGTCGGTTCTGATATCATATGGCTGGAACGGACAGTGTTTTTTTTGAGGAGGAGCGGCATATGAGTATCAGAAGGAAAATTATCGAGTATTCCCGGGGAAATGATCTGGATCACTTCTGGAGACTGTACCGGTGGCAGAAGCAGATAAAAAGTGGTTTTCTGCATGATGCGCTGACTTTTTTACTGAGCCGGTGCGCGTATCGCCACGGCGGATATATCGGGCCGGATGCGGTGATCAAAGGACGTCCAATACTGCCGCACGGGCTGCAGGGAATCTTTATCTCCAGATATGCCAGCGTGGGGAAGGACTGCCGGATTTATCAGAATGTAACGATTGGCGAAGTGGAGCGAAAAGCGCCGGTCATTGGGGACGGATGTCTGATCGGTGCGGGCGCCGTGCTCATCGGCGGCATTCGAATCGGTGACCACGTGCAAATCGGCGCCGGTGCTGTGGTCAACAAAGATATTCCGGATGGCTGTACGGTTGTTCCGTAACCGATGCGGATATTTGCTGCTGATCCGTCTTTTTCTGCCGACCATGATCCGGAAGGTTTTCTGCAGTGACTGAGGACCATGAGAACGGCAAAATACATCGGTTGGGGTCGATATAAAAATACAGGGGGTCGATATGTTGTTTGGAAAAAAGATAAAACCGGAACCTTATGAGAAAGAAAACAAGATTCCGGTTATCCGTGCAAGCATTTGTACGGGTGAAAAAGTGGCAGGATTCAAAGATATCCGTACAGGAAAATTTGAAGAAGTTTCAGTAATCAGAAATCAAAAAGACATGGACATATTTCTCAAAAAATACGCAGTTTCAGAAGAAAGCATCAAAAAAGAATGGTAACGAAGCACAGACTTTAAGGAGTTGACAGATGAAATGGGTCGGATTTTTACAGGAACATAAAAATCATCTGAGTATATACAAGATCGAACAGTGGTGTTCGATAAAAATGGAATGAAGTATATTGTTGTAAGATTTTATAAAAAATATAAAATGATTTTCAGAAAACTATTGACAACTGGAAGAAGATGTTGTAATATAAGGACATCAACAAGAAAGAGATAGTTAAAAATCTCTGGAATGGAGGAAAGGTCCAATGGGAAGATAAAATTTTAGACAAGTTTAAGAAAGACTCCAAAACAGCAGAAGAGCATGACATCATCTGACGAGAAAGGATGAGTCAGAATTCAGAAGCAGGGTGAAGAGAAGTTTCTTAAATAGCAGTCATGAAAAACTGAACAAAGGATCTCTACAATCTGGCAGTATCCGGAAATAATCTTGAAAGGAGATAATCAAGGTGAAGCTTCAGATTGACAGGTAAAAGAGCCATTCGATTGGAAATGCGATCGGGTGGCTCTTTTCAGCTGTCTTATGACATTGATCCTGTAAAATTCAGGAATTCTGTGAAAATATGGATATCTTCCATGTTTGCCCTTGTTCATGGAGGGTATTTTCAGCAAAAAGCAAGATTCAGTTGCCGGATGCTGTGAAAACTTCTATAATAAGGACAAAAGCTGAAGGTTTGAAACCACAGCATGGTTACCTTCAGCGTCAGGGGGACTGCAAGTCAGCGGCTGATTTTGTCTGTTTTTGGTTTGGGAGTCCCGGCTGATAATTGGATTGTAAGAACTAGCGGTTGAAAAATGACAAAGGAGTCGCTCATGAGAATCAGACCTTATGTGGAAGAAAAAGATTTTGAATATGTGGCAAAATGGATCAATGACGAAAAAATTCACGCCCTGTGGTGCGGAGGGCTTATTCCGTATCCGCTGACATGTCGTAGCTTTCATGATATATTGAAACGCAATACTGCAGAGTGGGGTGACGGCGCTTACGTGGCGACAGAAGCAGACGGAACTGCAGTCGGTTTTTTCTGTTATTCCATTCATACAGAGAATAACGAAGGTTTTTTAAAACTTATTGTAGTCGATCCAGAGAAGAGGGGAACCGGCTGCGGCAGACAGATGCTTGAACTGGCGCTGAAGTTTGCGTTTCAGATTACAGGGGCAGAGCAGGTTCAGCTGAACGTGTATTCAGAGAACCATGCAGCGAGACGCTGCTATGAAAGGATTGGATTTGTGCAGAGAGCGGTAACAGAACAGGCGCTCTCCTATAAAGGAGAGGTGTGGAACCGATATAATCTGGTGATCTCCAAAGCGTGTTTAGAGTCAAATTTCGTATGATATCCGATGTGAAATAACAGAGTATATTTTAATATACGCAGAAAAAAGTCAATCAAAGGCTGACTTCGGTATTTGTAAAAATAATCTTGCAGGATGTTTACTGCTCCTGTAAAATTTGTATAAAAGTAATTCCGGGGGAAAAACAGTTTATAATTTAGGAGGATAAAGGAATGTCACATTTGTATTTTAAGGTTGATGTACTGGAGCAGTTCTGCAGAGACGCTTTTCAAAGATTTGGATTTTCAGAAAAGGAAAGTAAAATCATAACCGATGTGCTGCTTACATCGGACAGATACGGAATTGAATCTCATGGGATGCAGAGACTGAGCCGTTATCATAAGGGGATTGAATCAGGGATGATCAAAGTGGATGCGGTTTCGGAGGTGATATTCGAGACGCCGGTGTCCGCTGTGATCGACGGACATGATGGTATGGGACAGCTTATCGGATATCAGGCCATGAAGAAAGCGATTGACAAGGCGAAAAAAAGCGGTATGGCGATCGTCACAGTGAGAAATTCCAATCATTATGGAATTGCAGGATATTATGCCAGGATGGCATGTGATAAAGGCCTGATCGGATTGTCTTTTACCAATTCAGAGGCGATTATGGTGCCGACCAATGCAAAACAGGCTATGCTTGGCAGCAATCCTATTGCCATCGCCGTACCTGCAGAGCCGTATCCGTTCTTTTTTGACGCTTCCACGACAGTAGTTACCAGAGGGAAACTGGAGATGTACCGGAAAGCGGAGAAGCCGCTGCCGGACGGATGGGCGCTGGACCAGGACGGGAATCCTTCCAATGATGCGGACCAGGTTCTCCGGAATATTGTCAGCAGGGCAGGCGGCGGAATCATGCCTTTAGGAGAGAACGAAGAGATCTCAGGTAGTCATAAAGGGTATGGATATGGTATGATCTGCGAGTTGTTTACGTCAATTCTCTCACAGGGCCTGACATCCAACCATACTCATACCGGGGGCAAGGGAGGAACGTGTCATGGTTTTATCGCCATTGATCCGAGAGCGTTTGGAGAGCCGGAAAAAATCAGTCAGCATTTTTCAGCTTTTCTGCAGGAGCTTCGGGAGGCGCCAAAGGCCGACGGCAGAGAGCGGATCTTTACACATGGAGAAAAAGAAGCGCTGGCCATGGAACGTGTGGAAACAGAAGGAATTGCGGTGGATCAGAAGACGTTGGTGGAAATGAAACAGATGAGCGAATATCTGGGAATGGATTTTTCACAGTATTTTGGCCGGCTTTTTCTGGAAGATACCGGATATGAGAGCATTTATTCCGGCTGACAATAAGCCGGAGGATGTCTGAAGATTCTTTCTCTGTCATCAGTCCGGTGTCAGTATTCAAGAATCTTATGATGAAAGAAGACAGCGGAAGCAAGGATATGGCGAACCAGAGTTGTCCAATTAATTTATAGTATTGATGGGATTTTAGAAACGACAGATCAGAAAGGCAGAAACAAATGGAGGAAAGATTACAAAAACAGCTCGAATTTGCGTTGGAGATTGATAAAGAAAAAAGTATTTTCCGGCAGACACATCTTTCCGGTCATGGAAGGAATGAAAATGATGCGGAGCATGCATGGCACATGGCGGTCATGGCTTATCTGTTAAAAGAATACGCCAACGAAAAGATCGACATTACAAGAGTTATGATCATGTGTCTGATTCATGATATTGTGGAGATCGAGGCAGGAGATACCTATGCCTACGATACAGAAGAGAAAAAGACTCAGAAGGCAAGAGAGGATGCGGCTAAGGAAAAACTGTATTCTATGTTGCCGGAAGATCAGAAAGAGGAATTTATTTCTCTGTTTGACGAGTTTGAGGAATGTCAGACGGCAGAAGCAAAGTTTGCACGCGCAATGGATAATCTGCAGCCTTTGATTTTGAATAACAGCAATAATGGAGCGGACTGGCATTCGCATCAGGTAAGTGCAGAACAGGTGTATGGACGACAGGCCAGGACAAAGGAAGGTTCTGAGAAGCTTTATGAGGTGACTGATAATATTATTCAGGAAAACATCAGGAAAGGAAATCTTAAGGCATAGAGTGTTTGGAGGAAAAGGAATGAAGACAATATGAAAAAAATGATCAGGGAGTATATATGGGAAACAGACATGGAGAAGACAGCGCATACCAGATGAGAAAGGCGCGCAGAAAGAGAGAGATCAGGCGCAGAAGAAGAAGGCGGGCGTTGCTAAAGAAAATATTCTGTGCTGGTCTGTTATCGGTATTCGCTGTTACGGCGGCTGTATTTCTTATAGGAAAATGGGGAACGGAAGAAAGCCCGGGCGAAAAGAATACAGTAAAGGCAGTCAGGGAGTCTTTAAGGTCGGATGATGCCGGGCAGCAGAACAGCGAGGAAGAGGATTTTGAACAGACCGAATCTCCGGATGACGCCGGCTCTGAGACAGATAACAGTACAGATAAGGACGAAAACAGTCTTTTTCATTATCTTGAGACAGAGGATACGGTTCGTCTGGGCGAGGACATTGTCAGCAGTTATGCCATATTTGTAGATGTAGACGAGGAAACGATCCTGGCGGGCAAAAATGAAAAAGACAGAATTGTTCCGGCTTCGATGACAAAGGTTCTGACTTTACTGGTCGCTGTGGAAAATCTGGATGATCTGGATGCCGAATTTACGATCACCAAAGAAATGGCAGAGTATGGCTTTCTGCATGATTGTTCAGGCGCCGGTTTTGAAAAGGGTGAGACCGTAAAGATAAGGGATCTGCTGTATGGTGCAATTCTTCCTTCCGGCGCGGATGCGGCGCTGGGTCTGGCAGTCTGTACAGCAGGATCCCAGGAGGCGTTTGTGGAGTTAATGAACAAAAAGCTGGAGGAGCTGGGGCTGTCGGATACGGCTCATTTTACCAACTGTATTGGGAGTTATGAAGAAGACCATTATTGTACGGTTTATGATATGGCGGTGATTATGAGAGCTGCGGTGGAGAATGAGATATGCCGGGAAGTGCTGTCAGCTCATACATATACGACTTCCGGTACAGAACAGCATCCGGATGGAATTCTGCTCTCCAACTGGTTTCTCAGACGCATTGAAGACAAGGATACCGGCGGGGAAGTGGTCTTGGGAAAGACCGGATATGTCGTGCAGTCCGGGAACTGTGCGGTCAGTTATGGGACAGGTGACAAAGGAAGGAATTGCATTTGTGTAACTGTAAATGCTTTTAATAAGTGGAAATGTATCAATGATCATGCAGCAATGTATAAAAAGTTTGGATAAAAGTACGGTGCTGTTTCTGTTGGCAGCAGCTTTGATGGCGGCAGGTATTTTGTATCTGCTGATAAAAAAGATAAAGTTTGTCAGAAGATATCCTTATGAAAGGAAAATGCTTCTGACTCCCACGGAATATCGGTTTTATAAAATATTAAAAGAGCGTTGTGACAAAGCGCGTCTGCTGATCTGTCCCAAAGTCCGGATGGAAGATTTTCTCTATGTGACAGACAGGCGGAATATGAATAAGTACAGGGGATATATAAAATCAAGGCACATTGATTTTATTCTCTGCGACCGGGATCTTCATATGCTGGCGGGACTGGAACTGGACGATTTGTCGCACAGTGCTCCGGCTGCTGTCAGAGTGGATCTGTTTAAAAACAATGTCTTTAAGAAGATTGGAGTACCGCTGTATCGGATTCCGGTTGAACCGAGGCTGTACAGAACAAGAATTGATGAAATGATCAGAGAGATTATCTGAGAATGCATAAAAGGAGAATGAATGATGAAAACAGGAATCGTCGGAACCGGAATGATCGTGAAAGAGTTTCTGCAGCATCTGCATGGCATGGAAGGGCTGGAGCTCAGAGCGATCTGCGGAACGCCCAGACGGGAGGCGGATCTGCAGAACTTATGTGAGACATACAAAATTGCAAATTGGTATGTGGATTACGACGTCATGCTAAGAGACGAGACAGTGGAAGTTATCTATGTGGCAGTTCCCAACCATCTGCATTACGAATTTTGTCAGAAAGCTGTCTGTGCGGGTAAGCATGTGATATGTGAGAAACCATTTACTTCCAACAGCCGGGAAATTCAGGAGCTGTATCAATTAGCCCAAAGCCATAATGTGATGCTTTTGGAGGCGGTGACCACAAGGCATCTGCCTAATACACAAAAGATCAGACAACTGCTGCCAAAATTGGGAAAGATCCGGATTGTCACAGCCAATTATACGCAGTATTCATCCCGGTATGATGCATTTAAAAGAGGGGAAGTTCAGCCGGTATTTGATCTGCATAAGTCGGGAGGGGCATTGATGGATCTGAATGTCTACAATATCGATTTGATGGCAGATCTGTTTGGCGCTCCTGAGCAGGTACATTATGCGGCAAATATGGAACGGGGAATTGATACATCCGGGATACTGACAATGGATTATGGAAGTTTTCAATGTGTATGTATCGGAGCAAAAGACTGTTATGCACCGGTTTTTACCTGTATTCAGGGAGATGAAGGAAGCATCGCGGTCTCTTCGCCGGTTAATATGATGACATCGTTAGAACTGTATCAGACAAAAGATAGAGCCGGGGGGCAGTCCGGACAGGGAATGGTATATGACGCTGACGGAGGAGAGCACCGGATGTACCATGAATTCCGGGAATTTGTCCGCATTGTGGATGAGAAAGATTATACGAGCGCCAGAAAACTGATGGAGGTAACGCTGATTACCATGGATGTTCTGACCAGAGCAAGACAGTCGGCAGGTATCGTATTTGATGCAGACCTGCAGGGCTGATGATACTCGCTGGAAGAGTATACACGCCCTGGACCGCGCTGCTGACCCGGTCTTCTGCGTTGTCCCCGGTCGGCGTACGTTCACTCATCTGCCTGGAAGCTCGGGCCATCGACATCGGTCAGAGCCGGAGAGTCGAAAAGGAATAAATCTTAGTTCCTTTCAAACAACGGCATTGGTAAAATATGGAAAAATACAGTTATTACTGGAAAAAACAGATATCTGGCGTTGAGCGGAATAGAGATAAAAATAACAGTTTTTTCTTATGCTGAAAAAGAGAATAGCGGCTGATTTTCTGGAGAAATTATATATGAGTCAGTATTTACTCACAGGGTTTGTACCAGAAATAACAGGAGGTATTCTTATGAATAAAACGCTGAATATGATAGCCCTGACAATCGGAATCATTGGAGCATTAAACTGGGGGCTGATCGGCTTCCTTAATTTTAATCTCGTTGGTTTTGTCTTCGGGGCCGGATGGATCTCAAGGATTATTTATGCTATAGTAGGTTTATGTGGATTATATCTTTTGACTTTTTATGCAAATATTGGCAGCCAATCCAGTCAATAAAACAATGCAGACGTAAAAAGATGGGGCTGCGCGGACAGACGAAGGTTTGTCTGCGCAGTCCCCTTTTTCTGCGCTCTGAAAGACAGATCAGTGCAGCAGAAGCTGTCTGTTGTGAACGGTCAAGAGTAATCGTGTACAATACAGAGTACCCACAAATATTTTTAATACCATCGTATGTGGTAATATTACCAGCAGCAGGCTTTCGGCATGGAATTGTATTTTTGATTTAGTCAGGAAAATGCTTGCGGAAGTGATTGACATGGCA
Source organism: uncultured Lachnospiraceae bacterium (assembly GCA_951802115.1). Taxonomy (GTDB): domain Bacteria; phylum Bacillota; class Clostridia; order Lachnospirales; family Lachnospiraceae; genus Hominiventricola. The sequence continues at coordinate 143,898 of CATOPL010000006.1, forward strand.
GAAGATTTCTTGTATGATAGTTATTGACCATAAGTCAATAACTGATGAAGGAGGATGCAAATTGGCAAGGCCAGTGAAAAAACAGCCGGAACAGTGGAAAAAAGAAATCCTGGATGCGGCAAAAGAACTGTTTTTTTCCAAAGGTTATGAGGAAACTGCCATTCAGGATATTATGGAACTGGCAGGCGGTGCAAAGGGGATGTTTTACCGCTTTTTTCAGAGTAAGGAAGAGGTCATGCATGCGTTAGGGGATCAGATGTTTTTGGAAAATAATCCTTTTGAGACAGTCAGGGGGCGTTCTGATCTGAACGGACTGCAGAAGATCCGTAAAGTGCTTGCTTTTGACAGGGCTGACGGGGACAGAGAAGAGTTAAGCAGACAGGCTGTTCCGATTCTGAAAGACCCGCGCATTCTGTTGGCCGCGGTGAAGGCGAACCGGCGGGTGCTGACTCCTTTATGGTTTGAACTGATTGAGGAAGGACGGCGTGACGGCTCTATCCACACGGAATATGCAAAGGAACTTTCCGAACTGCTTGCGCTTGTCAATTTCTGGATGCTGCCGTCCGTGTTTCCGGCGGATGCGGAAGAAATCCGTCATAAATGCCGGTTTGTTGCAGAGGTTCTTTCGGCAATGGGGCTTCCGATCATAGAGGATGAGATGTATGAGCGGACAGAGCGGATACTGGGAGGCTACAGGGAAGAAAGGAAAGAGTAGCGGATGGAACAGAAACTGTTTACGAAAAATTTTGTACTTCTTGTATTGGGACAGACAAGCTCTTTGTTTGGCAATTATATCCTGCGCCTGGCATTGTCTATGTATGTTCTGGAAGTGTCTGGTTCGGCAGCTGTGTTTGCAGGTATTTTATCTATTGCAACGATTCCGACGATCCTTTTATCGCCGATGGGAGGGATTCTGTCTGACCGTACAGACAGGAGGAATCTCATGGTGGCGCTGGATATGCTGACGGGAATATCTGTCTTATGTGGGGCGTTTTTTTTGTCAAAGGACAATGCCATTACGGTGATCTGTGTGCTGCTGGTAATGCTCTCTGTTCTTGGGGCATTTGAGACGCCTGCGGTGCAGGCCTGTATTCCGCAGATGCTGTCAGGAGATTACGTGATTAAGGGAAATGCGGTTGTGAATCAGGTGGCGTCCATTTCTTATCTGACTGCGCCTTTGCTGGGAGGTATCTTCTATGCGGCGGTTGGTTTGAAGCCTGTGATGTATGCAAGTGTGGTGTGCTTTTTCATTACAGCTCTGTTTGAATGTTTTATCAAACTGGGTTATCAGGACAGAGATTTTAAAGGAACTATATGGACCATGATCAAAGATGACTTTTCCGGCAGTATCCGGTTTATCACGAAGGAGCGGCCGGATATTATGAAAATGCTGCTGCTGGCTGCGATTTCACGCTTTTTTGTCATGGGGGTTACGCTGGTGGGACTTCCCTTTCTCGTGCGTACTGTGCTTAATCTGGACGCAGGATATTATGGCGGGGCAGAGAGTGCGCTGGCGGTGGCCACGATTCTGGGAAGTATTGCGGCAGGACTTCTTACAGGGGGATTAAAATCCGGCAGACTATCGTATGTGCTGGCAGGGATCGGTATCTGTATCATTCCGTCAGGAGTTGCATTTCTTTTTTCGATTAATGTGTTTGTTCGATATACTGTGAGTGTTGCTGCCTTTTGTGGGATGCAGACAGCAATCAGCATTTTTTCTGTTTTTGCAGTGTCCATGATCCAGCAGAATACACCAAATGCTTTGATTGGGAAAATCATGGCCTATACATCTGCTGTTACGATGTGTGTCCAGCCGATTGGACAGATAATATATGGATTTTTGTTTGACAGGTTTTGTGAGGCAGTTTATCTTGTATTAATTCCTTCAGGTATCATGGTATGTGTGATCGGGCTGCTTTCTGCAGGCCTTTTCCGGAAACTGGAAATCAGTAAAGCCTCAGAGACCTGATTACCTGGATGGAAGAAATAGTTAGCCATGCTGGCTGTATATTGGTAATTTATATATGAATATTTTTGGTAAGTATAAATCAAAACCTATAGGATAAGAACAAAAAAATAAAAATTTCTCAACTGGTGGTTGAATTTTCCCTGCTCACCTGCTGGTTTGTATAAAAAACATACGATGAGGTGTATCGTCTAGGGTGAAAGGAGAAACGATGATGAATCAAACGGAGATTGGAAAATTTATTGCCAAATGTCGTAAAGAGAAAAAACTGACTCAGGCTCAGTTGGCAGAAAGACTGAACATTACAGATAGAGCAGTATCTAAATGGGAGAACGGAAAAAGTATGCCGGACGCATCTATCATGTTAGAACTTTGTGGAATTTTGGGAATTACAGTAAACGAACTGTTGAGCGGGGAGAGAATAGACACGGAAAATTATGAAAAAAAAGCAGATGAAAATTTGATTGCTCTGAAAAGAAAAAATGAAAATAATATGACTGTGAATGCGATTGTTTCAATTCTTTTTTCGGTAACAATATTAGCAGGAATCCTGGTATGTCTTATTTGCAATCTTTCCATATCCGGTAATTTGACCTGGGCGCTAATTCCGGTCAGTTCATCTGTTTTTGTATGGGTCATATCTTTTCCAAGTATGATTCTGGGAAAAAAGGGAGTTATGGTAAGTTTTATATCGCTTAGTATTTTTATTATTCCTTATTTGTTTTTGCTGAGCAGTTTGATCAATGTAAAAAAAGTATTTTCAGTTGGTGCACGACTGGCGGTGGTTTCAATCGTATTCTTGTGGATCATAATTGCGGTTTTTAATCGGATTGGAAAGACAAGAAAATCAGTTGCTTTAGGAATCACTTTTTTGTTTGCTGTTCCATTTATGATAACCATCAACATAATAGTATCAAAAATGATGGCAGAGCCGGTTCTCGATGTATGGGATCTGCTGTCCATTTTTCTGCTGTTGATTTTAGCGTTTGTTTCCTTTTCTTTTGACTATGCTAAGAAAAAAGATTTGATAAGATAATGAGAATGTTTTTTTGTACGGATCGTAAAAAAGGCGGTGTGAGAATGATTATTAGTGCAAGTCGAAGAACGGATATTCCAGCATATTATTCTGAATGGTTGTTTAACAGGCTTAAAGAAGAATATGTTCTGGTAAGAAATCCGATGAATATTCATCAGATTGGAAGAGTCAATTTATCTCCCGATGTTGTTGACGGAATCGTTTTTTGGACTAAAAATCCTGTGCCGATGCTGAACCGTCTTGCTGAACTGGATAAATATAATTATTATTTTCAGTTTACCTTGAATGCATATGACAGAGATGTGGAATCAAATCTTCCATCAAAGAACAATATCATGATACCTGCATTTCAAAAACTGTCTCGTATAATCGGACGTGAAAAAGTAGTATGGAGATACGATCCTATTTTTTTCAACGATCGATATACTATGGAATATCACTGTAAATATTTTAAAGTATTAGCGATAAAACTTGGTGATTATACTGAAAAATGTACAATAAGTTTTCTTGATTTATATCGAAATACCGTCCGAAATATGCAACATTTAAAAATACAACAGAAGACAAAAGAACAGCAATTTGAAATTATGCAGAGATTCTCAGATATTGCCAGGAAATACGGTTTCTATGTGGATACCTGTGCTGAAAAGATAGAATTTGACAAATCAGGAATTTCTCATGCTCACTGTATTGACAGAGAGCGATTTGAACGGATTGGAAATTGTAAATTAGCTATAAGCAAAGATCCAAATCAACGAAAAGAATGCGGTTGTATTTCCAGCATAGATATTGGCGCCTATAATACCTGTAAAAATGGCTGTTATTATTGTTATGCAAATTATAGCCATAAAGCGGTTATAAAACATACACAGATGCATAATCCGACATCGCCGCTTCTTTTTGGAACCCTGGGAGTGGATGATGTGATAAAGGAACGAAAAGGAGCTTCATGTAAAGAATATCAAATGACGCTTTTTGATTAAACGGACTGTCACCTTTTCCGTCGAAACTCGGAGCGCTGCTGAGAGATTACATTTGGCTGGACAAAGTCCTTGAGAATAAGAACACATCTTTCCAGGCCGTTTTATTTAACGCTCTGGATTGGGACGATGAATTTGACAGATTAGAAAAAAGAGAACCTTGAAGGTGTCATCCCTCAAGGTCCTCTTCCTGTTTTATTTCTATTCATTTTATCATGAACTCTGTGAAAAGAAGTTGTCAGTTTTTATAATATCTAAATATTAAAAACCGCTTTTTAGTTTAAATCTTCCTACAAGGCTCTTCATAAGCTGAGACTGGCTGGACAGTTCTTCGCTCGCAGCCGCACTTTCCTCCGCAGTTGCCGAGTTTGTCTGCACAACACTGGATATCTGGTCAACGCCCATTGTAATCTGAGAGATCGAATCCGCCTGATTACTGCTCGCTTCTGAAATCTGCCCGATAATACCTGTCATTTTATTTACAGCATTTACTGCCTGAAGCAGAGACTGGGCTGTCTCGCCGGCAATCTGGGTTCCATTTTCTACTGCTTTTAACGAATTTTCAATCAAAACGGAAGTATTCTTAGATGCCTCCGCGCTTTTGCTTGCCAGATTACGTACTTCATCGGCGACTACGGCAAACCCTTTTCCGGCAGCACCTGCCCGGGCTGCTTCTACAGCAGCGTTAAGGGCAAGAATGTTGGTCTGAAAAGCGATGTCCTCGATGGTCTTAATGATTTTGCCGATTTCACTGGAACAGTTGCTGATATCACCCATTGCCTGTATCATCTGCTGCATTTTTTCATTGCTGGCGTTCATTTCCGTGCTGACGCTGCCTGCCGTTGCATTGGCCTGCCGTGCATTTTCTGCATTCTCAGTAACTTTGTCGGAAATCTCACTGATAGTGGCAGCCAGTTCCTGTACGGAGCTTGCCTGCTCGGTTGCGCCCTGAGAAAGCGCCTGGGCGCCGCTGGATACCTGTTCTGATCCGCTTGCAACCTGAGAAGAACTTTGGCTGATTTGCAACATCGTGTCGTTTAGCTTTTCCGCAATACCCCGAAAAGAAACAAGCAGCGGATGGAAGCCTCCGGTGTATTCTTCTTCACAGATGGAATCCACCGTGAAATCGCCATCAGCCATTTTGGCAAGGAATTTATTCTCGTCGTCAATAATCACCTGGAGCTTATGGACCAGCCTGCGTACCTGCTCGGCAAGAACACCCATTTCATCTTTAGAAGTATAGGAAATCTCCACATCCAGATTACCTTCTGCCATTTGGATAGCGGCATTCTCGATTTCCGAAATAGGGATCTTGATAAGGCGTATAATCACAAAGGAAAAGAAAACTCCCACAAAAATGATTACAATGATAACCGCTGCCATAAGGCAGACAGCTGTTTTGTAAAGAAAAGAACTTTCCTCTGTTGCAGCATCGCTGCCTTCTGAATTGTAAGTGATAATATCCTGAAAGGCGCTGTTCAGGGAATTATAAAGATCTACACATTCACCCTCCAGAACAGCGCGGGCTTCCTCTGTACGGCCCTGCCCGGCTAACGCCATAATTTCTTCGTCTGCCTTATTGTACTGCGTCCAGAGATTCATTGCATTCTCGTAGAAAGCGTTTTCCTCTTTGTCAATCAATCCCTTATAGGTTTCCAAGAGACTCTCCATGCTTTCTTTTTCCTTTTGCAGGTACTGAAGGCTGGATTTTTCTGCATCATTAGAAATTGCAGTAAGATATCCTAATTCATTAAGGCGGATATTCGAAAGGGTATTGGTCAGGTTTCTTGCCGTGTCAATACTGGGCAACCAACTTGTTGAAATATCATTTGTCATTTCATTCATCCGACCCATAAGAGAAAATGACATACCGCCGATCAGAAGCATACCAATCAGCGCAACTCCTATAAGGATATAAAGCTTTAGTCTGATTTTTAAATTCCGTATGTAGTTTATCATGTCTCCAGTCTCCTTTTATGTTCTGCTGTCCGTGATTGCGTTTATGAAAAATTGTAGTCGTTTTTCATTCCGCTTGTTTTCCGGACAATATTCCCATGAATATATCGACATGTTTTTTTATTTGATAAGTAGAATAAAGTATGATCCGGCGGAAAAGAAGGCAGCGGATTACACAGGCTCTAAAGGCAGCAGAGACATGTTTTTACGTTTGCAACAGATTTATATCCGTTTAAGAAAAAACCGGCGTGGGACTCTTAAAAATTGTGGTCTCAGACTCTTTTCAGGGAAAATGGCTGGAAGTGGCCGGATTCACTTCGGGGAATAAATCACTGTAAAATGCTAACAGGGGAAGATGATTATTACAAAATGAATTTTTTGTAAAACTTATTCAATCTGGGAAGCCATTGCGATATAATAGAGTCATTGGAAAATTAAAAACTGAATAGTGGTGGGATAAGCAGGAGGAGGTTCCAGATGAAAAATTTCAATGATATCGCCAACAGTATTGCGGAAGATGCGGTACAATATGCCATGAAGAACAAAATAGTGCTTGATTATACAAGAGAAAGCGCCCGGAATGTGGATACTTTTCTTGGAGCCTGTCATGATAATCTTGACAAGTATGATGGAGATGAGGGTGCAAAAATCTTGTGGAATGTTGCAGTTCTGTTTGGAACGTATATCGGGGAGATGCTGCTGCGCTCTGGACTGTCCGAAAAGGGGTTTGTGTGGGTCGAAGACGATGGACTTCCTGTTCTCAGTATTCCCGGCAGTCAAACTGCTGTTTCACCTATTACCAAGGCCCACAAGCGGATTCTTAACGGCGCAGAGGACGGGATTAAAAGTTTTGTTGACGTCGTGTTCTCTGTCGTAAATGGCGAGTATCCAAAAACAGGAGTGTTGCGGGTCCCCGATGTTGAAACGGCAAGCGGTGAAAAAATCGAGAGAATTATTTTTAAAGAATCGGATTACTACATATCCCTTGTTGCGGAGGGAAAAGAGGATTTTGTTATTTTCAAATCTCACGATGGATTTTTTCAGTTTTACGGAATTGGAAATCAATTCGTCTGCGAGGCCTGGTTCAATCTGGGCGGACGCAGGGCATATGCACTGATAAATCCCGACTGCACAAATACCAAGCGCGTAAACCTTGTTACTCCATTCGGTCAATATACTCCGAGAGAACTGGAAATTATTACGCTGGAACAGCTTAAAACAGCCGTGCATGAGTATTTTTCCAACCTTGAGGAAACGGACTTTCTCGCAAAAGTACCACATGAGAAAATGGAAATGTAAAAATTCCGGTTGAGCGCTCAGCCAATGACAAGTAACCTGACAGGTATGAATCCTGTCTGCAAAGATCATGCTTCATAATTAAATTCAAAAGCGATATCACTATATTTAATAATTGAAGTGAATTTTGATGTTCGAAATTATGTTGGTTGTTTTGAATTACTATTTAGAAGTTTTAGAGGTATGCTTATCTAAAGTTTTGTGGTCTTTGGAGCTGACAGAGAAGGGGATGAAAGGCACTGATTTTATAAACAATTTTTAGATATGGGAGAATCGAAGAATGTATTGTGTAAGCCATGTTCGGTTCTGTTAAAAAACCAGTTTGATGTCAGAATATCTTATTCATCATATCTGAATAAGATGGAAGCATATATGGGAAAAAGTTTCATACGAAGACAGATTGTATTTGTTGATATGAAGCGATAATGATATGATATTTAGAGTAATATTATGCAAGAATACAATGTAGCTAAAAGGGTTATATTTGTATATTTATAACAGAGGATAAAATTCATGAACCAAATTTTGACGGCAATTAAAACGGAACTGAAAAAATTTTTCTTTGACAATAAAGGAAAATTCTATTGTATGGTGGTAGCGGTAGGCGCTATATTGGTAATATTTACTTTTGTTTTGAATTTTATTCCAGTAAACAAAGAAGCTAAAATAGAGCTTGTGGATGCAACTATAGATGAAGATGGGAAATTTTCATCTATAGATATTAAAGTAAGAAACAGTGGTGATTCGGTTGCCTATCTGTATCGTGTGAGAATAAATTTATTAGATAGATTTCAAATGAATGAAATTTATTATAATACTTGTGACGAACTGCAAAACAATATAACTTTAATCGCTAAAAAGAATTATGAGATAAAAAGTGGTTTAGTTGGTTTGTTACCAATAAAACCAGGGGCAGATGAGTCATTGCAAATGGACACAGAATTAATGGATAATGATAAACAGAATCATAATGGGACAAACATAGAGGAACCTGAAGAACTGGGGGATTTAGATGAGTGTGATATACCTTTAATGCCGATGAACAGCAGTCAAAAATATTTAATTGAATTAAATGATGAGAAAGAGCAGAATTTCAATATCTCTCAGGCTGTTTATCCGAATGATGTTGACAGATTTACTTTGACATTAACTGATGATGGAGAAAAAATAAATGCTCCGTCTGTAAATTGTTTTTATATTGAAATATATTACAATAACAGGGATTTTGTATCGACTTCAAAGATGGTTATTCCTCTAAAAGCTGATGATATGATTTATGATAAAGACATTTCTGAAATTAATCTGGAGAATGCAAAGGAAAATTATGAGATATTATTAAAATTTCATAATTATGCAGATACAATCAGAAGTGAAAAATATGATTTGCTTTTGACCAGCTATGAAGATAACAAAAACGATTTTTTGGATATATGTGTTAAATAGAAGAATCATATGATATAGTAGGAAGTTTATCATATGCGCAAGAAATAATAGTCAATGATAAAGTAGAGGATGGAGACAAAGAGTGGTTAGTATTGAAAACAGAAGATGGAAGTATACAAATGGTAAGTGCGAAGTTAGTCTCCCGAACTAAGCCCCAGCAAAGCGGCGGTTCTAGTGATTCCGGTGGAGACACTACCACAACACCTCCAGCATCTAGCAAAGGCAACGGTGGCTCCGGTGGTCGAGACAGTGTAGGAATAGGAGAAACGGATTGAAACCTTATTACAACAGTGCAAATTAAAATTGAAAAATGCCCATAATCTCCCCTTAAAAGGATTATGGGCATTTTAAAAACTGCTCTTTTGATTATTTTTATATTTATTGGAAATATTTTTTCTGCGTTCTTTACTTGGCCGTTCTCTTTTTGGCACAACATAGCGTTCCATTTCTGCCTGCAGTTCGTTCAGTTTTTGGATGCGCTTCTTCTCTTCCTGTTCCAGAAGGATCTTCAGTATAGCCTCTTTGAAAAGACCAATCGCTATATTTTCATTCATATGCATGGGATATTTATTTCCATTTTTCCGCCCCGATGACGCGGCCTCTTCGTCTGCGCTGTTCCGGATGTCCTGGACCATGTTATACACTAAAACCTGTGCCCAAAAATCCTGGTATACATACACAGATGATTTCTCTGTCACGCTCTCAAATTTCATTTTATTTTTTAAGGTATGGTATTTCTTTTCAATTTCCCATCTCTGGTAATATAAACCTGCTAATTCTTCTGCTGCAATCGTATCAGGAAGGTCTGTCACCAGTGCAAGTTCATTTCCGGAAGGAAGAGTTGATCTTGAGATTCTTACTGTCGTTTTTCCTTTCTTTTTCATATGTTCATACCGTTCCGGATGTTTTTTACGTATTTTTTGCAGGCGGGCAGAGGAATGTTTTAGAATGACCTTATCATCTGCTGACTTCATCTGTTTACGCTCTGCCTTATAATCGAAAGGCGCATTAAATAATGAATCCCCTCCGTCTCCAGAAAGTCAATAAATTCTAAAGAAGGATAACCTCGGTCAAAGACTGCGAGAACCGGCCTTCTGATTTCCATTTCTCTCAAATGTTTTAAATTTCGTTTTGCCAGTTCATTTTCACTGACAGAAATATGTTCTATTTCAATATCCAGATAAAAGTGATTCAAAATATCATACGTTCCGCTTACCAGTGCCCGTACCTGGCCCGTTTTGGAACGCTGGTTGCCGCTGTTTCCAAACGTTTCCCTGTTTTCCTTTGAATTCGGAACTTCTGCCTTGCTTCCGTCAATTGCGATCAACAGATACCCGTTCCACAGTTTCGGTTCATCAGAATGGTAAAAATCCATAAGATAGTTACGGTTCAGATATGGAAAGATCTCTGGATTCAAACGCTTTCTCTGTTGTAAATAACCCTGTATGGACAACAGCATCGAAAAGTCTCCTTTTTCTTTAAAATAGTTTCTGGGTTCAAATACTGTAGTAAGCTCTTTTTTAGAAAGACAGCATAGCAGCATGTCTTTTAAAGGCATTTTCCGCTTTCTTGAAAAAGTATTTTTTCCAATTTGTCTTGCATAATTTATAAGTTCCGGATCCGATAATGATTCGGAAAACTTTTGAAATCTTCTTTTATAAGATTTATCCATATGCACCCCCTGTCTGTATTCTAACATAAAGAAAGGAACCTGTTGACAGATTCCTTTAGATTTTTCTTAAGTTTATGATGTTGGGCTAAGCCGGTGGTCTTGACTAACTGTAAGATGTATTCGTTACAATGGAAATAAATTTTTTTAAAAGAGGGTTTTGAGAACTTTTCTTAAAAAAGATACCATAGGATAAAGGCTCGCTGTCTTTTAAGGGAATTCCGCGTATATCCATGTTTACAAAATTCATAAGCGGAAGGACAGAGCAGCCATAACCTGCCATTACAAGCGTAAGGAGTACCTGCAGGTTTTCACACATATAAGTGGACTCTGGCAGGATATGCTGTGAAATCTGATTTTGCATTTCCGCAACCCTGGCGGGGATTGCATAGGAATTACAGACGACAATATTCTCTAGGTACAGTTCTTCCTTTGCAAGCTCCGGGCGTTCGGCATAGGGGTGTGAGGCTGAAACAATACAGCATAGTGGTATCTGGAACAGTTCTTTGTAAACCGTGTCATTTTTTATTGGAATATCCTCCTGAAAACCAAACAGCAGATCCAGTTCATCTTGATAGAAGAGATTTAAAATAGATCTGTGAGGGATCACTTTTAAAAATGGATAAAGCTCGGGAACCTGCTGTTTGCAGGATTTGAGTACCTTACAGAGCAGGTCCAGGTTAGCTTCATTCTGACATCCAATGGTTAAGACCTGTATATTTGTACTTTGGTGGCGCCGTATTTTCTGTTCAGCAACTTTTAACCTGCCCATAACACTTTTCGCGTCTTCCAAAAAACTGATTCCGGCGGGGGTAAGGGTAACTGTCCGGGTAGTACGGTGCAGAAGTTTTGTTCCCAATTCATCTTCCAGCGAATGAATCTGCCGGGAGACCGCTGATTGTGTAATCTTTAAAATCTCAGCAGCTCTTGCAAAGTTCAGATTTTCTGCAACCTGGATAAAGCTCTTTAACTGGTCTGTATTCATGGGTTTCACCTCAATTATTGCGTTTTCGTCATTGATAATACCATATTTTCACTTCACTTTCAAGAGCTGGCGTGCTTTAATATAGCATATAGTCCGACAGGGTTATATTGCTAACGAGAAAAATGCGCAGCTTTTTTTCGAGTCTGCCAGTGGTGACTGGCATATTTTTTTAGGCAAGGGGTTAGCACTCGAATAATACGAGTGCTAACAACAAACAGAAAGGCAGGTAACAGGAATGAAATTAAGACCATTAGGTGACAGAGTGATTTTCTCTAAATATGCGGGAACAGAAATAAAGGTTGATGAAGTAGAATACACCATCGTTTCTCAGAAAGACATCATTGCGCTTGTAGAGTAAACGGCAGAAAACAGACAGAGATTTTAAAGAAAGAAGGAATTGAATCATGGCAAAAGAAATCAGTTTTGACATTGCTGCAAGAAAGAAAATGGAAGCGGGCGTAAATAAGCTGGCAGATACCGTAAAGATTACGCTTGGACCGAAAGGAAGAAACGTGGCGCTGGATAAGTCCTACGGCGCTCCGCTGATCACGAATGACGGCGTGACGATTGCAAAGGAGATTGAACTGGAGGATCATTACGAGAACATGGGGGCGCAGTTGGTGAAGGAAGTTGCCACCAAGACGAATGACACTGCAGGAGACGGCACTACCACAGCGACTGTGCTGACGCAGGACCTGGTCCGGGAGGGATTGAAAAATATTGCTGCCGGGGCGAACCCCATCATTCTCCGCAAAGGCATGAAAAAAGCAAAAGAAGCAGCCGTCCGCGCGATTGAGGATATGAGCAGGCCGGTTACCGGAAGGGAGCAGATTGCAAAGGTAGCAGCCATTTCCGCAGGGAATGAAGAGGTCGGAGAGATGATTGCAGATGCCATTGAAAAGGTCAGCGAAAACGGGGTTATTACCATTGAAGAATCCAAGACCATGAAAACGGAAATAGACGTGGTCGAGGGAATGCAATTTGACAAGGGATATGTATCCTCATATATGTGCGACGACAAAGAAAAGATGACTTTGAATATGGAAAATCCATATATTCTGATCACGGATAAGAAAATTTCCAATATCCAGGATATTCTTCCGGTTTTGGAACAGACGGCGCAGTCAGGGAGCAATCTTCTGATCATCGCGGATGACGTGGAAGGGGAGGCACTTACAACACTGATCGTGAATAAGCTGCGGGGAACCTTAAAGGTAGCTGCGGTAAAAGCGCCTGGATATGGTGACAGCAGAAAAGAAATGCTGAAGGATATTGCGGTCCTGACAGGCGGCGAACCGGTTATTGAGGAATTGGGGATGCAGCTTAAGGATGTGAAGATGAATATGCTCGGCAAAGCAAAATCCGTCAAGGTAACAAAGGATACAACTGTAATTGTGGATGGCGGCGGCAGCAGGAAGGAAATTGAGGACAGGGTTAAAACGCTCCGCAGCCAGGCGGCAGACACATCTTCTGACTATGATAAAAACAAACTGCTGGAGCGTGTGGCAAAAATGGCAGGCGGTGTGGCTGTGATTCGTATCGGCGCGGCTACGGAAACGGAAATGAAGGAAGCAAAATACCGTATGGAGGATGCGTTAAATGCTACAAGGGCGGCAATTGCAGAAGGAATTGTAGCAGGAGGCGGTTCCGCTTATATCCGCGCACAGAAAAAAGTGGAAGAGGCAGCGAAATCCCTGGAAGGCGATGAAAAGACAGGCGCTGAGATTGTTGGTAAGGCGTTGGAAGTGCCCCTCCGGTCAATCGCAGAGAACGCAGGTCTGGAGGGCGCCGTCATTGTGAACAAGGTACGGGAAAAAGAAACAGGAATCGGATTTGACGCTGTGAGAGAGGAATATGTCGAGATGCTGAAAAATGGCATTATCGATCCAGTGAAAGTTACCAAGAGCGCGTTGGAGAATGCAGTGAGCATTTCGGCAACCCTGCTTACTACAGAGGCGGCAGTGGCAGACATCAAGGAGAAAAAGTCGCCTTTACCTGCAGCAGGCGGCGGGGCGGATATGGATTATTAAGATGTACATTGGGACAGGGCAGTTCCACTGCCTTGTCCTATAAAATGGAGGGGGAATGGAGTGAGGAGTCATTCTATCAATATTCCTTCGGCAGATAAACTGAAAGAATTGGTTCGTATTGTTAACCAGTTCCCTTGTGATGTGAATTTGAAAAATGGGGCGTTCACCCAATATGACGCTAGAAATGATTGGAGAGGCTACAGACTGTGATGTATTAGAAAATGAATTGGCTGCCTTTTTCCGCATCAGTTTGAAGAAAGAGACGTGATCTATGGTTGGAAAACAGTGTGCCGGTTCTGTTTTGGGGCTGGCCAATCAGATAAAAAGGGTTTTTGATACAACAACAGGACGTTGCGGTACACAGATAAGAATTTTGAACTTTGTCTTGGTGTCATATCCGGACAGGGAGATATATCAGAAAGATATAGAAGAGGAATTAAACATACGGAGTGCATCTGTTTCTATGCTTTTAAAGAAAATGGAAGCACAGGATTTCATCCGGAGGGAAAAAGTCTCCAGTGATGACCGCCTGAAGAAAGTACTGCCAACCAGCCACACAGTGGAAATGAAGGAGCAGGTTGAGCGGCATATTACCCTGCTGGAAAAACGGCTGACAGCAGGTATCGGGGCAGAGGAGTTAGAGATTTTTTCAGATGTGTTAAAGAAAATGCAGGAGAATATGGAGCTGACAGAAAAGGGAGCCGGGTATGGATAAGATGCCGGATACCCGCTCAGCAGATTTATAAAACCAGGAGGTAGAAAATGGAAGCAACGATAACGAAAACCAACCCTCTCGGCACAGAAAGGGTTGGAAAACTGATGATGCGTTATGCAGTGCCAAGCATTATTTCCATTGTGGTGAATTCACTGTATAACATGGTAGACCAGGTCTTTATCGGCCAGGGGGTAGGATATCTTGG
>CATOPL010000007.1 GCA_951802115.1 uncultured Lachnospiraceae bacterium
CTATAAGGCTGTCATTCCATTTCTTGTCTGTTCTTTTTCATAATCCCCAAATTTTTTATGGTTGCGCCCCTACAGTCCCAGATAAATCATTTTAGCTTGCTACAATCAATATAAGGGTTTTGGTTAGTCGCAGGAAAAGGGGTACTGTTATGCAATGGTTTCTACAAGATATAAGTATAGGAGAAAATTTAAAAATTCTAAGAGAAAGATTTGGTTACTCGCAATCAGAATTAGTGGCGAAATTACATCTTATGGGCAGCAATATGTCACGCAGCACTTATTCCAAAATCGAAACTGGCACTCGGAATATACGAATTAGCGACTTTCTCGCGTTGAAACAAATTTATGGAGTGGATTTTTCGGAATTTTTTATTGGATTGTTACCGGATAGTGAAAAATAAAAAGGCAAGTAGAGCAATTCATCAGCTTACTTGCCTTTTTGCACGAATAGCAGGATATGGGTGATGGTTTGCTCAATTAGTTGTGTTTCATTACGCTACATGAGCATTTGTTCATGTAGGGTTACTATCGCATCTACTCATATGTGAATATAACCAATAAATATTACCTTGCATATTCAAGTGGTTTATCTATTGCCAAAGCATTTGAGGTAAATTTAAAGCATGGCGTTGCTTTCATTCCTTCTTCCACTTTTTCAATCTATGTGTAAAATATGTTTGCCAAAAGAGGTTACATCAATATAGTTATTGAGCATATTGTACTGTGCATAAATAAAGATGAAAATTTCATAAGAATCCCATTGTTTATAGACTGAATTTGCGATATAATTTAATATATTGCGCAAAGGAGAAATGTTTATGGCAGAACAGCTTAATAAGAATGATTACCTAAATCATCCTGATAAGATTGGTGCTTTAAATTATTATTCGTTGGGAGAAACTACTATAAAACAGCTTCAAACGAATGGTATCATTTCATCAAAAACACGACAAATGCAAGGTAAGAAACCGGATGCTATTATAACGAATGATAAAAAAGAGATAGTTGTCTATATAGAGAACAAAGATATAGGGCTTCTTGATAAGAAAGAAGATATAGAATCCGCTATAGAGCAGGAGATAAGCGTTGCGAGAGTTGTCAAAGCAGCTATATTTATAGTCACGGATACGGTTAAGTCATATTGGATAAATGTTTTGACAGGCAACCCTATCTTGACGGAAGATGGAGAAGTACTAAGGGTTGTATTCAGACCAAATGAGAATAAGAAAAATTTAGAAAAACTGATAAAGAAAATTATCACATCAATAGACAAGGAAAATGACCAAATAAAAGTTGTAAATTATCTTGATCCAACAGATCTTGCAAATGCCATACATCAAAAAATATGGATTTCAAAAAATTCATCGCCCGAAACTTGTTTATATACTTTTGTAGAGCTGTTTATTTTTAAGTATTTGAGCGATTTGAAAGTATTGACAGGTAGTTACTCTTTTGACTTTTTATATAAAATGTATGAGGATGCTGAAAATTCTGAAGAAGAAATATTGGCATATTATTTAGGTGAAACAGGTCCACGTGAAAGAATTAAGTCTTTATTTCCTGCTGGGGATGATGGAACAACGGTTGTTAATGGAGATGTATTTCATGTTATTAAGGATAAAAACGGCGAATATGTCATAAATGGAGACGGAAAAACATTTCACTCTATTATTGATGAATTTGCTAGATATGAGCGTAAAAACGGTAGATTCATTAATATTAAAAAGGATTTTAAATCAAAATTATTTGAGTGTTTCCTTAAAAATGAAAAAGATAAGAAAAAGATGGGGCAATTTTTCACACCTTTAAAAGTTGTGGAGCAAATGAACCGCATGATAGATATTAAAGAGGGAATGTCTATTTGCGATCCGGCATGCGGTGTAGGGAAGTTTCTTCTTGAAGCTGTAGCTATGGATATGGATAATTTCTTTAAATTTAACGGTGATATATTAGAATCAAAAATAACACTTCATGGATTTGATAAGTATTCGGAGGATAATTCTGATAGAACTATAATCCTTGCAAAAGCTAATATGCTCATTTATTTATCAAAGCTAATTACAGAAAATCCAAGTGCTACCCATACAAAGAAAATTGCTGAATTGTTCAATAGCTCTTTTGAATTAAAACGAAGTAATTTAGGAACATTGGAATCACTAGAGGAAAACGCTTATGATATTATCTTAACGAATCCGCCATATGTGGTAAATGGATCAGGTGATATTAAAGCAATAGCAAATGGCACAGGGCATTATAGCTGTAATGGGTTAGGACTTGAAGCGCTGTTCCTTGAATGGATTATAAAATCGCTCAAAGAGGGGGGCGTAGCATTAGTGGTTATTCCCGATGGCATATTAGCAAATATTGCAAACACGGAACTGAGGAAATACATTCTTGAAAAATGTTGTATTGAGGGTTTAATAAGTCTGCCTATCAATACATTTTTTGGCACACCAAAAAAAACATATATACTTGCAATAAAGAAAAAATATACGGATGAATTAGGCAACACTCAGAAACAACAATATCCTGTATTTGCATATATATGTAATTCTATAGGCGAGCAGCTTAATATAACAAGATTTGATACAGATGAAAATGATCTTGAAGAAGCCGTAAATCAATACAAACTGTATCAGGCTTCTCCCGATAAGGAAAAATTTAAAGCAATAATTTATGATTCAGACGAGAAGCCATATATAGACAAAAAATGCAAAATAATTTCTATTGATAATTTTTATAAAAATGTAGATCAGAATTGGACGATAGATGATTATTGGACGGATGAAGAAAAAATAGAATTAGGCTTTAAGGAGGAAACTAATATTTTGTCTGTACCTGATTTGCAGATTCTTATTGAAACGATTATAGGAGAAATGAACGATTACAAGGAGGAATTGGAATGCCTGATATAAAAATCATGCAATTTCCTTTAGAGAAACTCTTTAGAAGTAAGCGTGGAAATAGTAATTATACAAAAAAGTATTGTAACACACATATTGGGGAATATGAAGTTTATACTGGAACAACTATTGGAAGTTTCGGAAAAATAAATACCTATGAATATAGCACACCACAATTGACTTATACTACAGATGGCGAATATGCAGGAACAGTAGCATTGATAGAAGATGAGAAATTTAATATTGGTGGACATAGGGCTATTCTGATTCCAAATAGTGAAAATCTCTATTTAAAATACTTTCATTACATATTAGGCTCAATTATAAGAAGTAAGACAAAAGACGGAAGTGTGCCGTCGGTAACATGGGCAAACATAAAAAGATTGGAGATTCCTGTTCCTATAAAAGAAAATGGGGAATATGATGTCGAAACTCAGCGGGAGATAGCGTACAAATATGAACTTCTTTCCAATCATAGAGCTGTTTTAAGAAACTATATGGAACAACTGGACGAAAGTTATATTGAAATTTCAGATAATAACTGTAATTACAAGGAAGTACCGTTGAATAAGCTGTTTAAATATAAGCGAGGCAGGAGCTGTACAAGGGAATACTGCAATCAGCATAAAGGCAACTACCCTGTATGGTCTGCAAATAATATTGAGCCACTTGCTTATGTGGATTTTAATGATTATGAGGGGCGATATATTTCCTTATCACGAAATGGTATAGCTGGAAAAATAACTATTCTTGATGGGAAGTTTACCATTAACGAGGATAGGTTTTTGCTTGTTCCATTGGAATACAATATAGATTATGATTTCATAAAATATACTGTTGAACCAATTTTAAGAAGTAAGAAAAAAGGCAGAGCTGGGCATGATGGACAAAATGAATTTACTAAAATATCATTCATGATTTTAGATAAAGTAATGGTTAGGATGCCTGTTACAGAAGATGGAGAATATGATATCGAAGCACAACAACAGATTGCAAAAAAATATGATAAGTTATATAAAGTTAAAGAAGAAATTAGCAAAAGAATTGAACAGCTTATCACAACAGAAATATTTCTCAGTAATGATGAATAAGGGGGAGGGTATAATGTTAAAAGATAGTAAAAAACTTTTAGAAATTGCATTGAGAAAATACAAGGAAACTAATGATCCTGAAGTGACAATTTTGTATGATGAATGTTCGGAGATAATCAATGCTGGCTATGTTATTCCTAAAATATTAGAAGAACTGAAAGAAAACGGATTAATTAGTGAATATAGTTCTCTAAGCGTAGATTTTACGATGAGGTTATATTTGACAAGAGATGGGATAGAATATTTTGATAATCCACAATCTGATGAAAATACTGCATCTATAATTAAACAGACGTATTATTACCAGAATTGCAATGTACAAAATAATACAGGTAACAATAATATAAACACACAGAATATTCAAGAAAACAATACAGATGAATTGAAAAAGATGATATTGGACTTGCTAAATACTCAAAATATACAGGACGATGAATTAAAAGATGAAATGCAATCTATTGTGGAGGATATTGATGATAATAGGGTTTCAGAGAAACAAAGGGAAAGATGGTGGAATAGGCTGAATAAATTAAGTATAATTTCTACTTTGGGAACTACTGCATGTCAGTTGGCTCCAATGGCACAGGAACAGTTGGAAAGAGTTTTACAGTTTATACAAATGATATGAAAGAAAAAACTTGTGTTTTTAGTAAAAATTGAAAAACGGCAATTCGCAAACTGCCATTTTCCAATGTTTTCTAATTACCATAAATTGTATAATATGCACTCAAAACCCAAATCATAAGTCTAATCACAGTATTCATATTAGACTTATGATTTGGGTTTTGAGTGTGTATTTTGAATATCCTTAAAAGGTTTTTCGCTTATTTGAGGATATTATACGATCTTAGGATTATTACATATTTTCAGCAAGTGCAGAAAGTTCTTCCGCGGTCAGTGTTACAGTTTTTTAATTTGTTTTTGCCTTTTAGAACAATTCCATAGAATCTTCCGCATCTATCCATATCTGCATACCACCCTCAAGATATAGTGTTGCATATTCAAGAGGATTATCTATCGCCAAAGCATTTAAAGCACATTCGGAGCATGGTGTTGTTTTTAGTCTTTCTTCTGCTTTTTCGCAGTCTATCCGTAAAACATATCCATCAAAAGTGGTTACATCAATACTGTTATGGAGCATATTGTATGTTGCATGAATAAACCTCATATCTTTTTCGTCCTTTCTTCTTGTGTTTTTGAGAAATTTGTGAAAGCATTCCAATCAGTTCTTCCTGTCCTGTTCATTTCATGTTATAATATTTTATGTGATTTTGTTTCCCTTATTTTTTCCCTTATCAGGGTTCGTAATGCCCTATGGAAAGATATAACACAAGGGAAACTTTAAGGGAAAGCCCACCTGCGATAAACTTAGTATTTTCAAGGGTTAGCGGAGATTTTAATAACAAAATATAACAGCTAATATTTCCCTTAAAAATCATCAAATCACAATCGGAATTTGGAGGGGATAGTTATGACGGAAACGATGAGTATTGCGATTGGAATAGGTGTATTTGCACTTGTTTTTATATATCTTGGTTATTTGATGTGGAAAAAGGAAAAAATCACTTTGCTTCATAGTTATCATTACGCCAAAGTGTCTCCAAGTGATAAAAAGGTTTTTTGTAAAATATCAGGTTGGGGTGTTATCTTTATTGGAATTGGTCTTTTGGTGACTGCTATAATAATCGGTATAACAGATTCAGTATTAAGTTTTATCGCTTTTGCATTGGGATTTGTTGTAGGATTGGCGTTGCTGATTTATGCAGGAGCAAAATATAACCGCTAATAGAGAAGAATCTTCCAGTTTGTGTGTTTAAATCCCCCTGCAGCACAATGCTGCAAGGGGATTCTTAACCTCCATCATTTTCCGCTGCGTCTGCTTCTCCGTGATGGCTGCCCGCACCTCCTCCAGATGCGCCTTCGCCGTTCACTGACCACGCCACATTTTTCAAATCCGTACCCATTGTCCGTAAGGATGGAACTCAGGTGGTAATTGGTATGCTCCACGATGCGGAACACACACCCTGCCCCGCACTGGCGGCTGATTTCCTCACACCTGCGTATGTTCTCCGGAATATCCCCTTCCGAAAACTTGTAATACAGCGGATAGACTAAAAGCTGCCTTTCCATTCTTTTCAGCACCCATCCCCGGCAGATTAAAGTTTCCCTGTCGGGGAACAGGCTGATGATCTGCTCCTCCGTCCTTATCGCAGGCTCATTCACTGTTCCCACTCCCCTTCCCTTTATATTCAGAAAGGAAAAGTCCTGCGACCGCCAGAACCGTCCCCATAACGGAAACCCACGTCACCGGCTCCTTCAGCACCAACACGGAAGTCACCACCGTTATGACGGGAACCATGTAAATATAGACGCTGGTCTTAACTGCGCCAAGTACCTTTACCGCAAGGTTCCATGTGACAAAGCAGAGCGCAGACGCCCCCAGCCCAAGATACAGGATATTGAGCAAATGCGCCATGTCAGCAAACCGTTCCAACCCCATTTCAAAGTCAAAAAGGAATAATGCCGGAATCATAAACAGTATGCCGTAAAAGAACGTTCTCCGTGTGGTGAGTATGACCGGGTAGCCGAAGCTGCTGATCTTCCTTGTCAGTATGGAATAACACGCCCACACAAAAGCCGCAAGGACAGCCAGCAAATCCCCCATCGGCTTCAGTTCCAGTTTAGAGCCGTTAAAGCTGATCAGCGCAACGCCCGCCATTGCCACCACAAAACCAATGAAAAAGTTTGCCCGCAGTTTCCCTTCTGATTTCAGGAATAAACGTGACAGCATCGCCGTAAAAAATGGTGCAACCGAGATGATAACTCCCACATTAGATGCCATCGTGTATGTAAGTGCAATATTCTCCAGCAGGTAATATAAACATATCCCACACAGCCCCGCCAATACAAAAGTCACTTCCTGTTTACGATCCACTCCTTTCATACGGTGCGGGCAGACTAAAAGCAATGCCGCAAATCCCATGACAAAGCGGAAGAACAGGATTTCCACCGGCCTGAAATCCACGAGCAAGACTTTGGTGGATATGAATGTCGTCCCCCATATGATGATCGTGAACAGCGCCGCCAGATGCCCGGCTGATCTCCTATTCCCCATGCTGCCCACCGTCCCCGTCTTTTTCCGAGAATATTTCACGGTAAGTACCCGGCGCAAGCCCTATGAACTGGTTGAAGTAATTTGTAAAATGGCTCTGGTCTGAAAATCCCGTCCTTATTGCCGCCTCCACAGGGGGAATCCCTTCGGATAACAGTTTTTTTGCTTCATTGATACGGATTGTCTCAAGATAGCGGTACGGAGTGACTCCTTTTTCTTTTGTAAAGGCCCTCAGCAGCGTTGACTTGCTAAGCCCGGCGTGACGGCATATCTGGTCTAAATAGATGCGCTCTGTGAAATGTTCACCCATGTATTCACACGCTTTTTCAATCTCCTGCCTGCATTCCGGGATACAATTTTCAAAGGGCTGCCCGTAATTCTGGATCAGATAGGAAAGCAGGAACAGTAAGGTTTCCTCCTTTTTAAACTCCCCTACCCCTTTCATGACCATCTCATGCAGCGGGCGCAGGTGGCAGGCTGCCTCCTCATCGCAGACAACATTTTCCGAAAATCCCGGAAGTTCTCGTTTCCCGGTGACTTCCTCTGCCAGACCGAGCATGACCTCCTTTGAGATGTTAAATCCCCGGTAATCAAACGTCTGTTCATCACTCTGTACGCAGGCATGGCTGTCACCCGGATTGAAAAGCACGATGCTTCCCTCCTCTATGGTATACTCCCTGTCCCGGCAGGAAAGCACCCGCTCCCCATCCTCCACAAATCCAATCACATAATGCTCATGAAAATGGCTTGGAAACGGTTGCACGATTCCTTCGAAACGGTATGCTTCCATCCGTAATTCATCATCATATACCACTGTCCTTGTTTCTTTCTTCATGTGGATTACCTCCGAATTCAATTTTTGAATTTAGTCAAGAGCCATTTTACCTCTTATTTTTTCCTGCGTCTTGTAAAATATCTTCATTTTTCAGATTTATCGGTTTTATTTCCCGTGGGGATTATCTGAATAAAAAGAAACGGTTTTATGTGTATTGGGGGTTTTTATTAGAATGCTGCATTTTAGAAATGAAGAAATTCATGAATTGCCTGAAAATGAAAAAAGAGCCATTGATCAGTCCTTTTGTAGTAGCGCTGCGGCCTTCGTAATATTTTCTTCTCTGTCAACCATCAGAAAGTATTTCAAAACTCTGGTTTCCATAATGCTATTTACACCTCCCAAATCAATTATAACTAATTTCCAAACACAGATCCAACAAAGTAAACCATAAGAAATGCTATGCAATCCGTGGAACTTTTGCATAGCATTTTCTGTTTTTCCGTTTACCTGACATAAGTCATAAGTTTTGCAATGTTTCCTTATGGGCTACTGCCTTTAGCAGCTCCCTTTACTTATTTTTGATATATTATTTTTCTAATGCCATAAACCGAAAGATGATTAAAATCTGCAAGTTCCTCTACAGACACACCTTGCTTATACTCAGAAATGATTTTTTCATTACGGACTTCAAGCTCTTTTCGGTAGCCAGATAATTCTCCCCAGGATTTATGTTGTTCGGTCTTGGCAGGAATATAAAGATAACCTGCCTGCATATACTTTTGCAGTTCTTCAACCAGCCAAACAGGGAGAATTTCATTTGCATTCATATATTTCATATGTGGCTTCCTCCTTGATTAATTCCGTCAAGCAGCAAAGCCGGCAAAATATGTCAGCGACTCATATTTACTCCATGCAGGCGTCGCTTATACTGGCTTTGCATGGAGCCAGACTTTATTCTTTCTTTTCTTGTTTATGCACATGATCTTTTTGCTCCTCTTATTTTTTCAAACGTTCTTTTTCTTATACTGCTTTTTGCCCTGTTTTTCCCGTATTTTTTTATTTTCTAATAAAGAATTGGTGATATTTATTGGTGTTCCGGCTGATTACATACAGTATAGGTTTTGATTGATACTTACTAAAAATATTAGAAGAAAACTATAAGAATTGGTGTACTAAAATTCTATAAGTTCATATTTCCGGCTGCCAATCCCCAGTTCTGCCGCCGCTTCCACTGTATGAATGCCGTTTCTGGACTCCATACGCTCAATCAGATGGCTCTTTCCCGGATCTTCGGACTGATACACCAGATCCACACATGCCTGATCCAGAGCTACCGGATCAAGAGAGGCCAGCATACCGATATCCGCCATTTTCGGATCTTCTGCCACCGCGCAGCAGTCACAATCTACAGACATATTTTTCATCACATTGATATATGCCATCTTTCCGTCAAAATACTGCACCACTGATTTAGCCGCGTCCGCCATGGCTTCCAGAAAAGAATCATGGTCTGAGGTCCAGAAAGCTTCCACGTCGCCAACGCCGTGAATATACGCTTTGCCATGAGAAGAGGCAATCCCAATCGAGATATTCTTCAGGGAACCGCCGAATCCGCCCATAGGATGACCTTTGAAATGAGTCAGTACCAGCATGGAATCATAATTTTTCAGATGACTGCCGACATAGTTTTTCTGTATTTTCTTTCCATCCTCTACAGAAAGCTCCATTTCCTCTTCTTCATCCATAATATCCACATCAGCAATCTCTGTCCATCCGTGCAGCTTCATCGTCTCCCAGTGCGCTTCTGTGGTATCACGTTTTCCCTCATAAGCCGTGTTGCATTCTACAATCGTGCCGTTTACTTTCTGAACCATCGGCTTCCAGAAAGAAGGTCTGATAAAGTTCTGATTTCCCACCTCTCCGGAATGCAGCTTAACCGCTACTTTGCCCGGAAGCTCCACGCCCAGCGCCGCATACAGTTTCAGAACGGACTCCGGTGTGATATCCTTCGTAAAATACACTTTCGATGTTTTCATACTTCTGTCCTCCTATGATAGTCCCGCATCTATCCTTCGCAAAACCCTTTTCTCTGGAAGTTCCTTCGTACGCATATGCTCCCGAATTCTCTTCCCGGTTTTTCTCTGATCGATGCTGTTTGATAGTCCCGCATCTATCCTTCGCAAAACCCTTTTCTCTGGAAGCTCCTTCGTACGCATATGCTCCCGAATTCTCTTCCTGGTTTTTCTCTGATCGATGCTGTTTGATAGTCCCGCATCTATCCTTCGCAAAACCCTTTTCTCTGGAAGCTCCTTCGTACGCATATGCTCCCGGATTCTCTTCCCGGTTTTTCTCTGATCGATGCTGTTTTACAGTTATCCCTTGGCGTTGACTTTTTCGTCCTCCCAGGATAATCTTCCCGTCTCTACTGCCGCCTGATATCTGGAAATTTTAAAATCCAGACGGTTCATGGCGTCAGTAAGCTTTTTTTGCTGTGCCGTAAGTCTCTCTCTTTGCTCCTGCAGAAGTTCAAGCCGTTCCGGAAATGTTCTGTCCCCTTTCTGAGACAGGCGCAGATATTCCACCAGAGACTCTACCGGCATTCCGGCCTGCCTCAGACAGACGACATGCTCCACCCATTCTAGGTCCTCTGACTGATAGTTTCTGGCGCCACCGGACGTTCTGGCGATTTCAGGTATAATCCCTGCTTTCTCATAATAGCGCAACGTATCCTGTGTAATCCCGAACTTTTCACTGACCTCTTTTATTGTCATCCTGTGCAATCTCCCTGGACCGGTAAATGATAATCTGATTATACTCCATGGAGTCCACTCCAGGTCAAGAGGTTTTTATCTTATATTTCGTCTGCCAGAAGCAGACCTATCGGGCAGTGATCGCTCCCCGTCTGCTCCGCATAAATAAGGCTGTCTATGATGCGGTCTTCATATCCTTCCGATACCAGAAAATAATCAATCCGCCAGCCGGCGTTCCGCTCCCTAGCCTTAAAACGGTACGACCACCAGCTGTAGGCGTCCGTTCTGTCCGGATACAGATAGCGGAACGAATCCACAAAACCAGAGGCAAGAAGCTCTCTCATTTTTCCTCTCTCCTCGTCGGAAAAGCCTGCATTTCCACGATTACTTTTGGGGTTTTTAAGGTCGATCTCTTCCTTTGCCACATTAAAATCGCCGGTCACAATCACCGGTTTTTTCTCTTTCAATGCTCCAAGATATATGCGGAAATCATCCTCCCATTCCATCCGGTAATCAATACGCGCCAGTCCATTCTGTGCATTCGGAACATAGACATTAACCAGATAACAGTCAGGATACTCCAGTGTCAGCGTCCGCCCTTCTGTGTTATGGCGATCCGTTCCCAGATCCTGCCTCACAGACAGCGGCGTCTCTTTAGTCAGTACCGCCGTTCCCGAATATCCCTTCTTCAATGCACTGTTCCAGTATATTTCATATCCGGGAAATATAAAATCCGCCTGCTCCGGCTGCATCTTCGTTTCCTGAATACACAATACATCCGGATCTTCTTTCATCATAAAATCCATAAATCCTTTATTCATACAGGCGCGCAGCCCATTGACATTCCAGGAACATAACTTTTTCATTTTTATTCTTCTCTCCCAAATTTCTTTATAATTTCTATTTTTCCCCAAATATGTCCGTTAAATTCTTCCGTTTCCTCCGCCGGAAGCCAAAATTTCTGATGATCTACATCCCCTACCGACCTGTACAATATCATATCTTCCCCTTTCTCTCTCCTGACTTGTTTATCTGTCAGTATATTATTCGTCCGCTTCTCCCCGCCTTATGGCAGCGAATCATCGTAACAGCAAAAACGGACGGACCTGATATTCATAAACCATACATCATGGTATAAAACGGAGACTCCAGAATATCTGTCTTCTGCATAAACTCCGCCTGTTCCGGACGGATATACAGACATCCTGGATGATCCGATCTATTCCACACATGTTTTATAAATATCAGGTCCGTCCGGCTTTGATACTCCGTTCGTTTACCCCAAAAACAGCAAGCAAGACGATAAGCCGGGTTATGTCGTTGAACAATCATCTATCTAGGCGTACCGTTACCGGTACGCTCAAGCGACCTACCTGAAGCTGACGGGCCGCCATATGCTTCTGCTTGGTCTTGCTTCGGATGGGGTTTACATGTGCCCCGCCTGTTACCAGTCGGGCGGTAGTCTCTTACACTGCCTTTCCACCCTTACCGGAGTTATTTCCTCCGGCGGTTTATTTCTGTTGCACTGGCCTTGGAGTCGCCTCCACCGGACGTTATCCGGCATCCTGCCCTGTGAAGCCCGGACTTTCCTCACCTGACTTTTCTGTCAGCCGCGATTGTCTGTCTTACTTGCTGTTCTATCTATTCTAACCTACTTTTCCTTATTTGTCCACGCCTGCATAAGTATTTTTCTTCTGTCAGAGCGTACACTCCCATCAACAGACAAAATAAAAGAACCGCTCCCAGTAGATCTACCGCTGAATGCTGTTTTGTAAACATGGTAGAAAGAATAATAGCCGCCGCCAGCAGTCTCCCGACCCAGAGTCCCCACAAAGGCAGCCTTCCCTTCTGCAGCTCCAGAGTATACTGAAACGCTATGCTCACATAAGCATGCATGCTTGGAAATACACTTTTAGGAGTATCTATTGTCTGTACAAACTGTATCAGCCTCCCGCTCAATGTTCCCGTATGATATTGAATCCCTTCTCTCAGATCAAGTCCTGTAGGCCAGGCATAGGATGTGATCAGAAATACGTTCATTCCGGCAGTTAAAAGAAATACTGCCTTTTTATATTGCTCTGATTCCAGATTCCGTACGGCAAGCCATGTACATACGCCAATGTAAGGAAACCAGCTCAGGTACGGATAGATAAACGCCTGAATAAAAGGAATCTTTTGATCAAACCTGCAGAAGATCAGATGCACAGATTCCGGCTCACATATTTCCAGATATAAAAATAATGCCATATAAATAACAAACCATACCCCAAGGGGTATGAGATATCGATCTTTGATAAATTTTTTCATAATGTTGTCAGCTTTCCTGTTCTTTCTAAACGTGTCTGAAGATCTCTCGCCAGAGATTGTCTGAAAATTGCTTTCTGACAGATGTGCGTCACAGTTTGTGGAAGATTGCATCCGAACGAATCACACTCTAATACATTTTTTCAGGTATGCAAATCCGCAGGCGGAAAACAGACCGGACTATCTGCACAGGGATTTTCAGAGCAAAACACTGCATATTTACCGCTCAGCCTATGAAAAACATTCATTTCCACAGGCTGGCAGGTGTTCAAAGCAGCATAAAACAATCCATACGCAACCCTGTATCCATACACAGGAATATCAAGGATTCAAAGCGTCAAACATGGAAATAAGAACCGCCGATAAACTCTCTTAAAATAGAATTGTTTGGTACCAGATTGCTGTCAATCCCCTGGAAATAATTCAGGAATTTCAAAAGTCTCTTTGCTTCCGGATATTCAGGTTCTTCCTGCCGGATTCCAAGCAGCAGCGGTTCGGCATACTGTTTCAGCACTGCCAGTTCATAGATCAGCGCCGAATTGAACATGACATCCGCTTCACCCTGATATGGAAAAATATTTTCATCCTCTCCGCGCCGCACAGACGGCCACATGGAAATGGTTTTCTTTGCTCCTGCACCTCTGGTTCTGGCGTCTCTTACCATACGCCGGATCAGACGTCCGTCTGTAGTTGCAATCCGATTATGCTCATCAATGTTAAGCTGCGTCAAAGCACTCAGATAAATCTTAAATTTGTTTTCTTTCGGCAGGGAATGCGACAGCGCATCATTCAGGCAGTGAATCCCCTCAATGACCAGAACATCATCTGCTCCCAGCTTCAGAGTATTCCCTTTATACTCTTTCTTTCCGGTGAGGAAATTAAAGGTCGGCATGGCGACCTCTTCACCTCTGAGCAAGGCACTCATATGATCATTAAACAACGCAATGTCCATAGCTCCCAGACACTCAAAATTATAATTTCCATCCTCGTCCTTGGGAGTGTCCTCTCTCTCCACAAAATAATTATCCACCGCGATCGGATGGGGGCGCAGCCCATGAGCCAGAAGCTGAATGGACAGCCGGTGAGAAAATGTCGTCTTTCCGGAAGAAGATGGTCCTGCGATCATAATCAGTTTTTTATCATGCTGAGAAGAGATCCGGGCTGCAATATTTCCCAGCTCTTTCTCCATAATCGCTTCCTGCGCCAGTATAATATCTCCGATATTTCCACAGCTGATCT
This sequence comes from uncultured Lachnospiraceae bacterium, assembly GCA_951802115.1. GTDB lineage: Bacteria > Bacillota > Clostridia > Lachnospirales > Lachnospiraceae > Hominiventricola. Next base: position 14,175 of record CATOPL010000007.1, read on the forward strand.
GCTCGTTCAGGGCGCCGATTGTCGCCACCTCCAAAACTTCACTCCACCTGGTCGAATTTTTAAGCGTCGTAAACAGCTTTTGTTCCGGTTTAAACGGAGCAAAACTCTCAGGAGTCTTTGCCGGCGGAAACTCCAGCACAAATCCTTCATCATATGGGATCAGTTTAAAATACTTCAGATAACTGGTATCCGGCACCATATATCCATAATAATAGTCTTCAAAACCACCCAGTTCATATATATTGACTGTCGAACTTCTCCGATACCAGAACAGCTTTGCCTTGTCATCCATCCCGCGGCGGGAGAATTTCTCTATCGCTTCCTCCACCGGAATGGTCTTTTTCGTGATTGGTACAGACTGTGCTACCAGTTCTTCCATACGGGCCTGCACCTGATTAAGAAAAACCTTGTCCGGCTTCAGATATCTGCTTGTACAGTAATACCCCTGGCTTACCGAAAAATGAACCTTGATACCGGTAACCACCTCTTTTCCCGCCACATCAAAAATTGCTTTCAAAAGAAGCAGCGTAGCACTGCGTTTGTAAGTCTTATGCCCGTCCGTCTGACCGGTTGTCAGAAACGTCACCACACTGTCGTCTTTCACTTTCCGGAACAGTTCCCGCATCTTGCCGTTTTCTAGAACCAGCACAATATCATGCGGATAATTCCCCTGATATTTTTTCGCCAGCTCCAGATATGTAGTTCCTTCTTTTACTTCTGTCTTTTTCCCTTCGATTACTACCTGTCTCACAGGCTGTCCCCCTTTCTTAATCTATATCAGACCACTGTAAACGGATGCTGAACAGGAACACAGTTCATATGAACTCCTGTCAGCACTTTTTCCAGATAATCTCTGACATCTTTTATAAATATATGTTCAATTCCATAGTGTCCTGCATCAATAATACACAGACCCTGATCTACCGCATCGATCCCCGTATGATGATCAATATCACCCGTAATATACACGTCACATCCAAAGCGAAGCACATGATCCACCATACTTTTTCCTGCTCCCGGACAGACTGCTGCCAGATGAACGTCTGTATCAGGCGAACCAAACAGTCTTACATTTGGGATATCATACACCTTCTTTACCAGCTCCGCACATTCCTTCAGAGTCATCCGCCCTGGAAGCCGTCCGATTCTTCCGATTCCTTCTCCGTCTCTGATCTCTTCCAGCACAGTGCATTCTTCAAGTCCCAGAAGCCCTGCTGCCAGATCTGCCATCCCTCTGGCATCGTAATTCGTATGCATGGCGTAATATGAAATATCGTGCTGTATCAGTGTCATCAGCCTTCTGCCGATCATATTCTCATCTGTTACCCGTCTGAGCGGCGAAAAAATCATCGGATGATGCGTAATCAGAAGATCTGTTTTCAGTTCCGTTGCCATGCGTACCACTTCGTCTGTGGCATCAAGCGCCAGCAGAATGTTATTCACTTCTTTATCGCGTCTCCCGGCCAGCAGGCCCACATTATCCCAGTCACAGGCATATTCCTTCGAATATTCCCTTTCAATCAATGCGCATATTTCACTGCACTTCATGTAGGAAGCTCCCCCTCTCTTCTCACTGTGAAACAGTCATTCCAATCTTCTGACAGCAGTATACAATCCGCTCCATATCCGCGGCTATCTCCCGGCCCCGCTGCGTATGCTCCCGGGCGTTTCGTTGCAGCTTTTCCATTACCTTCCGCTTTCTGTCATGTTCCGCTAAAAGCCAGTCGTAAAGTATATGTACAGATCTTTGAACATCTGTCTTCCCATAAAAAAGCTCCGACTGCTCCAACTCCCGCTCCTGCCCGTGGACTGCTTTCATCATCGGATAATATTTCCCGTCTTCTTCCACAATATCCTCTGCTTCAATCAAATATCCGTGCTCACTCAGCCATTTCCGTACCCTGTAAATATCTGACTGCGGCTGAAGCACCAGTTCCTTCACCGTATTCAGACAGTTCCTGCCCTCTTCCAGAATCCGTATAATAAGCATCCCACCCATCCCCGCAATCAGAATAGTATCGGCTTCTCCCTCTTTCAGCTCTGCAAGTCCGTCAGACAGGCGAAGCTCTATATATGTAGAAAGCCCGGATTCCCGGACATGTTCCCGGGCGCGGACAAGCGGCCCCTCATTCACATCCATCGCAACGGCAAAAGGTATTTTTTTTTCCTTTATCAGGGCAATCGGAATATACCCGTGGTCTGTTCCCACATCCGCCAGCCGGTTTCCCTCTGTCACCAGAGAAGCCAGCCGCTGCATTCTTCTGGACAGCTGCATAGATCCGCTCCTAATCCAGAAAATCTTTCAGCTTGCGGCTCCTGCTCGGATGGCGAAGCTTCCTGAGCGCCTTGGCTTCAATCTGACGGATCCTTTCACGGGTCACATTGAATTCTTTCCCGACCTCTTCCAGAGTACGTGCCCGCCCGTCATCCAGACCAAAACGCAGGCGGAGTACCTTCTGTTCTCTCTCTGTCAAAGTGCCCAGCACCTCTACAAGCTGTTCTTTCAGAAGCGTAAAAGCAGCCGCCTCCGCCGGCACAGGAACATTGTCATCCTGAATAAAATCGCCCAGGTGACTGTCCTCCTCCTCACCGATCGGAGTTTCCAGAGATACCGGCTCCTGAGAGATCTTTAAGATCTCACGGACACGCTCCACCGGCATATTCATCTCTTCCGCAATCTCCTCCGGCTGCGGTTCTCTTCCCAGCTCCTGAAGAAGCTGTCTCGATACCCGGATCAGTTTATTGATCGTCTCCACCATATGCACCGGAATTCGAATCGTCCTTGCCTGATCGGCAATCGCCCTTGTAATGGCCTGACGAATCCACCAGGTAGCATAGGTGCTGAATTTATAACCTTTACGATAATCAAACTTTTCCACCGCTTTGATAAGTCCCAGATTTCCTTCCTGAATCAGATCCAGAAAAAGCATACCTCTGCCCACATATCGTTTGGCAATACTGACTACCAGACGAAGATTGGCCTCTGCCAGACGTTTTTTCGCCTCCTCGTCCCCCAGCTCCATCCGTTTCGCCAGATCTATCTCTTCTTCAGCGCTCAGAAGCGGAACTTTTCCGATCTCCTTTAAATACATACGGACCGGATCTTCGATACTGACACCATCGGGAACAGACAGGTCAATCTGCTCCACATCGACATCATCTTCGTCGCTTAAGATAATGTTGTCGTCATCATCATCCGTAATACGAAGTACGTCGATGTTGTTCTGTTCAAGAAAATCCAGAATTTTCTCAAACTTTTCCGCATCCAGCTCCATATCATTGAAAAAGTCGCTGATCTCCTGATACTCGAGGACATTTTTCTTTTTCTTGGCTATTGCCAGCAGCTCTTTCAATTTTTCACTGAATTTCACCATATTTTCTTCCATACTGGTTCTTCCTTCCATAATTGTTCATATTTTATCCTTAATCCAAAGAAATATGCAATTTCTCAATTTCCCGGCGTTTCTGTATGATTTTCTGCAGCATTTCCATGTTATTTGGATCCATATGCTCTGTCTGCCAGGCAATACTGTCCTGTTTTACCCGCAGAATCGTCTCCTGCAGCGCTTTCTCCTCTTCTTTTTTAGATAAAGCAGGGATCGTATCCTGAAGCATGGCGGATACTTTCTGCTGCTCCTCCTCTTCTGTAAAATATTGAAACAAAGAAGCCGGATTCAGCTTTCCCGACGCCCACTGCTCTGTAAGAAGTTCTGCCGTTTTCTGGCAGAGAGGGTCCGTAAATTCTTCCGGCTCCACATACTTTCTGACATTGCGGAACATCTGCTCTCCGGAACTCATCCAGGTAATCAGAAGGCGCTGGGAACGAAGACTTCCGTCTTCCGTCCTTTTTTTCTTCCGTCCGGACAAAACTGCCGGCGACGGCATTTTCGCAAGTCCGCCCTGTTTTACTCCGGTCTGATTCACCATCCGCAAAAGCTGCTCATAGGTCAGGTGATACTTTGCCGCTGCCGCCTCTATATAGGTATTCCTTTCAATTCCCTGTTCAAACTCCAGCAGCTTTCCGGACAATGCTCTGAAAAATGCGGTCTTGCTCTCCGGATCCCGGAAATTATATCCCCGCTCCATCATCCTCAGCTCGAAATAAAAACTGCTTTCAGCTTCGTCGATCCTTTTCTGGAAGCTCTCACTTCCCTCTGCCTTGATATATTCATCCGGATCCTTGTAAGGTTCCATATTGATAATTTTTGCCGTGAGCCCTGCATTCTTCAAAATCGGAATCGCCCGAAGCGCCGCTCTCACTCCCGCCTCGTCACTGTCATAGGTAAGCAGCACTTCATTCGTATACCGCTTCAGCAGGATGGACTGCTGTTGCGTGAAGGCTGTTCCCAGAGAAGCCACCGCCTGATTAAAACCGGCCTGGTGCAGAGCAATCACATCCATATACCCCTCACACAGGATCATATTTGGCTTCCTGCTTCTGCGTGCCAGATTTAATCCGTAAAGATTCCGGCTTTTGTCAAAGACTTTCGTCTCCGGCGAATTCAAGTATTTGGGTTTCCCATCTCCCATAACCCTGCCGCCAAAACCAATCACCCGGTTATGGGTATCCATGATCGGAAATATAACCCGGTTCCAGAATTTATCGTACATGCCCCGCTTTTCATCCACCTGTACAAGCCCGGACTCTTTCATTACCTGGTCTGTATATCCTTTACTTCTCAAATATTGATACAGACTGTTGCTGTATTTATCCGCGTAGCCCAGCCCAAAACTCTGTATAATCTCTGCACTCAGCTGTCTTTGCAGCAGATAGTCCATCCCCTGTTTTCCCGCCGGCTGACGCAGCATATAGTAATAATACTTCGCCGCAAGTCTGTTCATTTCCATAATCTGCGCTTTCAGATCCGCCTGTCTTCTGTCTTCCCCGGACAGATCCCGTTCAGGAAGCACAATACCTGCCCGGTCCGCCAGTACTTTCATCGCTTCCGGAAACGTCAGATTTTCATACTCCATTACAAATTTAAACACGTCTCCTCCTGCTCCGCAGCTGAAACAGTGATAAATCTGTCTGGGCTGATTCACAGACATGGAAGGATTGCGGTCATTGTGAAAAGGACAGACGCCCACATAATTACTGCCCTTCCTCTGCAGCTTTATATAACCGGAGATCACATCCACAATATCATTGCCGGAGCGGATCTCCTCTACAAGATCCTGCGAATAAAAACTCATATTACACCTGATTCCTGTCAAAGTTTCCAGGAATCCGGAAGAAAGAATTCCTGAAATTTGGATATGGCATACTGGTCAGTCATGCCCGCAATATAGTCACAGACACTGCGCTCCTGAGTTTCTCCGGACTGCCACATCCGCTCTACATATTCATTGGGAAGAAGCTCCGGATGTTCCATATAATAATAAAACAGTTCCTTCACAATATTTTCTGCCTTTCGCTCTTCCCCTTTGGCCTTGGAATTTGTATATACATTATCAAACATGAATTTACGCATTCCCATAAATGCATACTGGATATCCTCCGACATCAGAATATCCGGCTTGTCCTGACTTTGTTCCACAATGTCATGGATCATCGTATTCAAACGTTCTCTGGTAGAATGCCCCAGAATATCCGTATATGCTCTTGGAAGATCTCTCTCCCTTATCACTCCTCCCCGAATCGCGTCGTCCACATCGTGATTTATGTATGCAATCTTATCAGAATAGCGGACAATTTTTCCCTCCAGTGTGGCCGCGTTTCCCGTCATCTGATGATTGAGAATCCCGTCCCTTACTTCCCAGGTCAGATTAAGACCTCTGCCGCTTTTTTCCAGCCGCTCCACAATACGCACACTCTGCCGGTAGTGAGCAAATCCTTCACTGCTGATCTCATCCAACGCCCGTTCTCCGGCATGTCCAAAAGGCGTATGCCCAAGATCATGCCCCAGTGCAACGGCCTCCGTCAAATCTTCATTCAGCCTCAGTGCTCTGGCGATTGTCCTCGCATTCTGTGCCACCTCCAGCGTATGCGTCAGCCGTGTCCGGTAATGATCGCCTTTCGGTGTCAAAAACACCTGTGTCTTATGCTTCAGCCGCCGAAAGGATTTACAGTGCAGAATTCGATCTCTGTCTCTTTGATAAACCGGACGGATATCACAGGGCGGTTCCTCTGTGTCCCTGCCTCTGGAATTCCTGCTCAGCGCCGCATACGGACTCAAGCGCTCTTTCTCCCAGTTCTCTGTCTTTTCCCGGATTGTCATAACATCCCTCCTTCACAGCAGTCCTGAAACATATGAAAAAACTCCCTTTATAAATAATATACTGCGCGAAAATCGAAATTCCTTCTTATTTTTCAGTTTTTTTCAGATTTTTTTATTCTGGGATAGTTTTTTTTGCCTACCATATACTTTTTCATGTATGCAAATGTCCTTTCCTCTCCTTTTTCGTCCAGCATATGCAGAATATATTCCAAAAGTTCCCTCGTTTCCTCATGGATCAGATAATTTCCTTTCCCCTGCTCATAATAGGCAAGCGGAGAATGTCTGGTATATTTTTTCCCTTCATATACCTTGGATGCGGCAATGCGGTCCATGATCATCTCATTGACATATTTTAAAGGCATCTTCATGCCTGCCATACATTTTACCGGTTTTAAACTGTAATCAATCCAGTATTCATAATGGTGCTTATTGCGCCCTTTGTGGTGCAGCCAGGCCGCCGAATACCCCTTATCTTCGCGTTCGGCATTGTTAGGGCTCTGAAAGCCCTGATAATATTTACAGCCCTGACAGAACTCTGCCGGCGTATACTTAGACAGATCATGCGTCAGTCCCTGCACATACATGCCGACTTTAAAACAATGCCGGGCAACCACCATCTTATGCTCCGTAATTGTATAAAAATGCCTCCATATATTAATCAGTCTCATCTTTTTTACCTGCCAGTATCATAATCGTCCTCGGCGGAACCGCCACCGTCTTCTGATCGTCCAGGAGCAGTTCCTCCCCCGGACTGTAAAACGCTTCTTCTCTTCCGGTGTCCGCCGTCACATACCATCTTTCTCCTTTCGGAAGAATGGGAAGCGCCAGCTTATGCTCTGCCGTATGCATATTATACAGTACATAACAGGTCTCTCCTCCCGTATGACACCCTGCATAGAGAATGCCCATCTGCCGGCTGCTGCTTATAAACTCTTTGTACCATGCCTTTTCCCCGTGATAGGACAGATCCGGCATCCCTTTTGACAGATGGTCTTTCATGGTATATTCTTTCAGACGGCCAAAAGCCCTGGAATTCTTTCTGAACTGAATCGCCGCTTTGACAAATTCCCGAAGCCGTCGGTCCGCTTTCTTCCTGCTCCACTGTATCCAGGAAATCTCATTGTCCTGACACCAGGCATTGTTGTTTCCGTTTTGAGAATTTCCCATCTCGTCTCCGCCATAGATTGCCGGAACACCCTGGGAAAGCAGCAACAGCAGAAACGCATTGCGAAGCTGCTTCTCCCTGAGCTGTCTGATCTTCCTTGAGGAAACCGGACCTTCCTCTCCATAATTGCAGCTGCAGTTGTAATTGCTCCCGTCTCTGTTTTCTTCCCCGTTATCCTCGTTATGTTTTACATCATAAGAAACCGCATCCGTGAGCGTAAATCCGTTATGGCATGCCATATAATTGATCACCGCCTGCTGTGCAGGATTGCGCCGCATCCTCCAGGCAACCTGTTCCAGCATATCCTCGTCGCCTCTTAAAAACCGCCTTGCCGTCTGAAGGAATCCGTCGTTATATTCTGCAAGCCGCCGATAAGAAGGTTTATAATCCGATTCATAAAATTCTTCCAGCGGAAAACCTTCACTCATAATTTTGGTACGCGAAAGCTGCGGATCAAAAACAAGGCTCCCAAGAGGCGTTCCCTGACTGTTCACATGTACGCCGTCAATGTGATATTCGCTTACCCAGTAGCGAATACAGTCCAGAATCAGATGGAGGTTTGTCCTGGCAGGAAAATAGAATTCCAGGATCAGTTCGATTCCGTTTTTATGTAATTCACGCACCAGTTCTTTAAACTCCCGAACCGGGTTTCCCGTCGCACTCAAAGACGCCTTGGGTGCAAAATAATATGCCTCCCCATACCCCCAATAATTCATCTGTTCTTTGACACTTCTGCTCACTGGCATATGCTTTTTAGACAGCTTTTCCTGTTCATATTCCGCAAACTCATATACCGGCATCAGTTCCAGCTGATTGATTCCCATATCTTTCAGATATGAAATTTTCTCTTTCACCCCCGCAAAGGTCCCCGGATTCCGGCATTTTGACGAGGCATCCATTGTAAATCCTCTGACATGAGTCACGTATAAAATGCAGTCCTCATAAGGAATCATCAAAGGTCTGTCACCCTGCCAGGAAAACCGTTCTGTCTGTACAGCCGAGCGCAGAAAATGAATGCCCTGCGGATGTACCCCCCATGTTTCCCTGCCGCATATCACACCTGCGTATGGGTCCACGATAACCTCTCCATCCACCAGATAATTATAGTCAAACTCATTTGCAGGAAGCAGACCGATCTGCATGGCATAAATGTCTCCAAATCTCATCTCCTCCGTGAAAGGAATCTCTGCCGCGATCTCCGCCGTTCCCTTTCTGTACAAAAGCAGACGGCAATCTTTCCCATCCCGTACCACTACCGCAAAATTGATGTATTTCCCATCTTTAGTCACTCCCAGAAGCGCCGGATTTCCGGCTTTGATGCGATAATCAAACATAGTATTTTCCTTTTCCCTTCAGTAGTCGACACTTTACCCAATTATAATTGATTATAACACCCTCCCGGAGTTTTTTCAATTCCGACTTTCAGAATAAACGACACAGGGTCTGCCGCAGGATGCCGGAGTAAAATACAGATCGCTCCCCACATTCTGCAACAGACCCTTTCCGCTTACTGCTGATCCGTCTTTTCCTGTGTCTCATTCTGATTTGTCTTCTTATTTTTAAAACCAATCAGCACTTTTTTCCTGTAAAAAAATCTGCGAACCACAAGTACAATCACCGCGATCACCGCCGTCCATACTGCCAGCACCGGCAGCGAACCAAACAGCACGATGACAAATTCCCTCAATCCGTTTCCAACTCTGTACAGGCTGTCAGAAAACCGCTCGGCAATTTCCTGGAAAAAACTTTTCTCACCGGTTTCCGTTATTCTCTCCACCTCTACAATCGACAGATAAACGGTACTGTAGTCAATCTGATTATCCAGAAGACGTTTCTGACTCCCGTAATTTTCAAGTTCGTACCGCACTTCTGAAAGTCTGCTCTCAATCGCCAGAAGGTCTTCCAGATTTTCTGCCTTTTCCAACAGCTCCAGCAGTCTGTCCTGTTCCGTCTCCAGTGATTTTTTGCGGCTTTCCACATCCACATACTGAAGCGTTACGTCTTCTATTCCCTCATTTTTATAAATAATATTTCCAAGACCTCCGACCACTTCAATAAACTCACTCAGTCGGTCGGAAGGAACTCTCGCAGTATATTCCGCGCTTCTGGTATTATCATTATAATAGCTGTTTCCCCATATGGAAGAATTTTCAATATAGCCGTCCATCTCCTGAACTTTCTTTGTAATCCCTTCCACAAGTGTATCAAATTCTTTTGTCTGCATCTCCAGACGTACGGTCCTGATCAATTTTCTTCCATTTTGCGCCACCGGATCAATGCCGTTTTCAGATGTGATCCCGCCGCCGTCCATCTCCTCTGCAGCTGCTTCCGCTACCTCCGCCGGCATCGCCATATCCCTTGTCTCCTGCACAGCCGTGCTGCTCTCTCCGGACATGCTGTTCATCTTCGAACCCCCGCACCCTGTAACCGCCAGCAGTAAAAAAACGGCTATACACAATGCTGCCTGATACTTCTTTTTTCTGTTTTTCCTTCTCATACCATCCTCCTGATATCCCCTGTACGCTCTGAGAGCGGCATTGCTGAGAAAATTTATTCCGGTTCCAGCTCTTCCATCGTCTTTTTAAATACTTCCTCAAACGTAAATTCCACGCCAAGCAAACCCTGTTCGGTATGAGTAACCAGCCGGTACTGGCTCGCATCAAAGTCAATCTGATATCTGGAAAGATCAACCTCCTCATCCACCGCCATACCTGCTTCCAACCAAAGCCACTCCCCCTCTGTCTCAAATTCCGATGGAATCCGATACCAGGCATCCTCCAGCCATACTTCCAGATCACAGCGGTTCAGATAACGAATATCCTCTTCCCCTGTATTGCCGATCGTCAGCATCAGCACCGGATTGTCTTCATCCAGAACCGGACAGTTTACCAGCGTCGTTACATTTTCAAGCTGTTCGGACACCTGCTGCTCACTGGCAGGATAAACCAGCTGCTCGCAGTAATTTTTTCCGCTCTGCGCACCGGACGCTTCCTGAATTCCTGCTTCCGCATCATTTTCCTTCATATCCATACTGTATGATTCTTCTGCACTGACGTTGCCGCTGTCTGTCGCCATATCCGTTGTCGTCTCCTCAGACGCTGACTCCGCGGCGGAGGACTCCATATCTGTGCTTTCCTTCGTGCCGGAACCTCCAAACCGCTCGCCAACCTGATAAAAAAGCCATCCGCAGACACAGAACAGCAGAACACATGCCGCCCACTGTCCATACCGGGGTGAAAAATGTTTTCGAACTTCCTTTTTTCGAACCTCATCTGAAATTTCATCCGACAGTTTCTGCATTTCCTGTTCAAAATTCTCCGAGAACCGATGTTTCCTGGCAATCTCTCTTTCCGGCGGAACAAAACTTAAATCTTCTTCCAGACATTCTTCCAGAACCTGTACCAACAGCTCTTCCCCTTCAGAAAGCTTCTCACGCTTTTGCAAACCGTTCAACCTCCTTCTGAATCATCTTCTGCAGTTTCTTCCTCGCCCGGAAGTAACGTACATTTACATTCTTCGCAGATATGCCGAGAATATCCCCAATCTGATCGTCTCCCATCTGGTACATATATTTGTATTCGAACACAACCCGATAACTGTCGTCCAGTTCCAGAATACAGGAGATCAGATGGTTATAGTTTTCTCTCGACAGATACTGTTCCAGAATATCTTTTTCACACTGCTGATCTGTCAGCTCTTCTTTCAGCTCCTCCTCAGGCTTTCGCTTTCTTAAAATATCAGCTGCCTTGCTGCGGACAATCGTCGCCAGAAATTTTCTCGTCCGGGGACTGTGTACATCCTCAACCTGCTCAAGATGCCTGGTCAGAGCCAGAAAAGCTTCCTGCACTGCATCCTCCGCAAGCTGCCCGTCCTGCAGTTTCTGATTGGCGACATACCACATAAAATGCCGGTACTGTTCATAAATCTCTCTGAATTTTTCCTGTTCCTCCGGACTGTCCAGAAGTGCCAGAAACAGAAACATAATTTATCCTCCTGGTAAATGCATCTACATCTATATAAACGCAGTTTTTTTCTATTTTACTACAATCCTCGGAGAAAATCTTCTTAATTCTTCTTAAAAGTTCCTGAAGACAGGCAAAAATTCCGTTATTGCTTTTCCATTACAAATTCCACACATCCCATATATCCGGGCGCAACCTCATATTCATTGAAACAGATGACCACCTTCCCGTCGGCATTGACATAAAAATCCTGATCTTTGGCAATCGATTCAAAATTCCACTCCGGCACATCCTGATAGTCAATCCAGTAAACTACGTTTTCATCCTCTGCCATTCTCTGGCGCATCTGTTCTTTGATCTCGCTGCTGACCGTTTCGATATAATCTTCTCCAAAAAAATCCGAAAGTTCCGCCCGCCTGCCCGTCGTTTTATCAATGCTGTAATGCCGGTGGCGCTCATAGCCGCTTCCGGCTCCCTGATAGAGCACAAGCTCCAGAGAAAACCATTTTTCGTCATCTGTCAGAACCTGGCTGTCTACTATGATATCTCCATAACCGTCATCAAACTCCTCCATAGTACTTTTAAATTCTTCAATCAGCTCATCTGTTACCTGCTGAATATCAAAGTTGATCGCATCTGCCGTCTCTTTTGCCTGCTGCACCGTTTCTTCCGACAGGCCGCCTGTGTCCTCCGGGACTACCTCCGGAACTTTCACATCCGCAGAATAACGCGCTTCATCTACCTGATACTCCCGAATCGTCACCACTTTAAAAAAATCTCCCAGCACCGGAATCTGCTGCATGGCTGCGGCAGCCGTCTGACTTGTGTTGGGAAGAACCAGCAGAATGGCAACCACAGCCGCAGCACTCCCGATACAGCGAATTTTCCGCATTTTTCTTATCCGTTTCTTACTTTCTTTTGCTCTCATAACTGCCTCCTCCATCTTCTCTCTCATTTCTTCCGGTGCTTTGATTTTGTCATACTCCTTTTTCCATCTTTCCATATTCTGCCCCTCCTATTCCAATTCCGTTTCCGGTACTGTCATATACTTCTTCAGCTTCTCCACCGCCCGGTACAGGCGGCTCTTGACGGTATTTACTTTCAGTTCCATTATCCGGGCAATGTTATCAAGCTTTTCTTCTTCAAAATATCGAAGTATTACAATTCTGCGTTCTTCCTCATTTAATTTCAAAAGGGCCTGACGAAGATCCAGATCTTCCCTGTCATCCTCCGAGCCTTTTTCCGGCACCTCCTCCATCGGCGCAGTGCGTCCTCTGAATTGTTCAAGAAACCGGACCGCCTCATTCATCATAATTCTGCAGATCCAGGTATCCACATACTGTGGATTTTTCAGGGAATCACTTTTTAAGATCGCGCGATACGCTCCTTCCTGTACGATATCCATAGCATCCTGTTCCTGAAAAGTATAGCTGTATGCGATCCGATAATATTTTTCATAATTCTTCACCAGACATTCATGAACCAACGCCTCTTTTTCAGCCTCTCTCATTCCCATCTCCTCCTTTCCGTTTGTCTGACTGTTAGACCTGTCAGACTGCTGAAAAGTTTCATCCAGAATATATTTTTATTTCTGCATACAATTCCTCCAGCCATACAGAGCATTACCGCAGCGCAAATATTCCGGCAGCCGTTTCAGCTGCAGCAATCTACGTGTAAAATAATAAAAAGAGCCGGCACAAAGTATGATGCTCCTGTTTTCAGCAGCAAACTCATACTTTGTATCAGCTCTTTCATCTACATCAACCGTACAAAGCCTTTCCAACCATTCGAAATTCATCTTCATAGATACAATGCGGCATCGAATTGTCCTCGATCATCTTAAGGCATTCCTGATAATCCATCCATATCACTTCCTCTACCTCCGATTCCTGCAGTCTTAGCTCATGGATATTTACCGGCTCCCGATACAGATAGACATGGCTCCACTCATAGTCCTTAAATACTCTGCCATAAAAGATATCTTCTGTCCATCCCCGGTGGATGCCGAGCTTTTCCAGCTTTTCCCGGCGGACCTCAAGACCCAGCTCTTCTTCCAGTTCCCTGAGTGCCGTTTCCAGAATTTCCTCACCTGCCGCCACGTGTCCCGCCGCCGAAATATCATAACACCCCGGATAAGAGTCCTTTTGTCCGCTACGTTTCTGCAGCAGAATATCATAACCTCCGTGTTCGCGAACTCTCGCTATCCATATGTGAACCGTTGGATGCAGGCTTCCTTCACAGTGGGCCACGCCTCTTTCTCTGACGACCCCGCTTTTACTTCCGTCTTCATTTAATATGTCAAAAAGCTCCATCGGTCTGCCGTTCAGACTGGCGCTCACCAGGCCGCTGTGCCCGTTATATACCAGTTTCAGAGAGAAAAAAGGAATTTTCTCATCCAGCAGCCGGAAAAAAATTTTATCGCCTTCCCATATATTAAGTCCCCACACTTTTTCTTTTGGAACCCATTCCAGCTCTCCTTCATTACAGGAAATTTCCTCACCGGTAAACTGATCCGCCGTGAACAATGACATATATTCCGTCACTCCGTCTCCGGATATAAAAGTGACCAGCCCCCGATACTGATAAGAAGTCAGTGTATATCCCGTCTCTTCTTTCACCTCCCGCAGCACGCATTCTTCCGGACTTTCCCCTTCTTCAAAATGACCTCCGACACCGATCCATTTGTCTTTGTTGACATCATTTTTTTTAACTGTTCTGTGAAGCATCAGATAGCTGCCTTCTTTTTCAATATAGCACAGTGTGCTCAGATTTCTCATGAATCCTCCTCCCTTTGTCCTTTTGACGCGATGATACCCTCCGTGGACAAAGGATGTACTCCCGGAGGGCATCAGAGCCGAAAAATAACGCCGGCAGACCGCCGTTTTATTTTCCGAAAATTTTAACCGCTTTTTTCATATTTTCCATCACCGGCACTTCAAATGGACATCTCTGCTCACAGGAGCCGCACTCTGCGCATTCCCGCGCAGTATGTTCCAGCACTGCATAGTGCTCCCTTACTGTCTCCGGAATCTCCCCCTGGGCTACTGCCAGATTCATAAATTTTGTTACAGATGCCACATCAATTCCCTTGGGACATGGTGCACAGTGCCCGCAGTACATACAGTGGCCTTTCCAGCTGATCTTCGGGAACGCCGCAAATGCCGCCGCATAATCTTTCTCTTCCTCTGATGCGCTTTCATACGCAATACTGGCTCTTAAATCTTCCGGCGTCCTTGCCCCGGACATGACAGTGGCCACCGCCGGGCGGGTCAGAGCATAGTGCAGACACTGATACGCAGTCAGAGCCTTCCCTGCAGGCGACAATTCTTCATTTAAAAGATCGCCGCCGCCGAATGCTTTCATGACGGTAATTCCCACCCCGCTTCTGTGACAGGCTTCATATAACGCCTGACGCTCCGGATCCATATTGACAAGCGGTCTTTTGTAGTTCTTTTCCGCCCAGAGTTCCTCCACATCTTCACCGGCGGGCTGCAGATCATAACAGGGATTTACGCTGAACATCAACACGTCCACAAGACCGCTTTTTATAGCTGCAAGCGCTGCCTGCGGATTGTGGCTGGACATACCAATGCAGCCGATTGTACCGGCCTCCTTCAGTTTCAGAGCATATTCCATCACTTCTCCGTGAAGGACTGTCTCCCAATCCGAAAGAGAATCCACATAATGAATCATACCGATCTCCACATGATCCGTCTGCAGTCTCCGAAGCTGGTCTTCAAAGCCGTCTTTGACTTCTGAAAGCTTTCTCGTTCGTTTATACTGTCCGTCTTTCCAGATCGTACAAAGATGCGCCTGAAGCACGAACTTTTCGCGGCGCCCCTCAAGAGCCTTTCCGAGATTGGTGCGCAGATCCGGATTCGGCGCGTAAAGATCCATGCAGTTAACTCCCGCATCTTCCATGATATCCACAAACTCTTTTACCTGCTTAAAGGATTTATCCGCAAACCCCTCACAGCCCATGCCGATCTCGCTGACTTTCAGTCCTGTCTTACCAAGTTCCCGATACTTCATCTGTTCTCCTCCTGCGTCTCTCAGTTTCTGATCATACACCATTATTATATCAGTTAGAGCCGACTCCAGGTCAAGAACATTTTCCATCTGCCTTTTCTGCTTTACGAAATAAGATATAGCCTGCAAGAAACAGAACGGACAAAAGTCCGATTCCGGTCCGTGAGGTTCCGCTCAGCTGAGTTGCAGCCCCCAGCATCAGCGTACCTGTAAATGCTGCACCTTTTCCGAAGATATCATAAAACCCAAAATATTCTGCAGCCTGTTCCCTGGGAATAATCCTTGTAAAATAAGACCGCGACAACGCCTGAATCCCGCCCTGAAAAACCGCTACGCAGACAGCCAGAAACCAGAATTCCCAGGCATGACTCATCTGCACCGCAAACAGAACAACGCCCAGATATCCCAATATGGAATATCGGATCAGCCTCCCGCTTTCCATCTTTTTTGCCAGATTTCCAAATAGAATCGAGCATGGGAACGCCACTACCTGCGTCAGCAAAAGTGCCAGCATCAGATCTGTATCGGAGATTCCCACATCTTTACCATACGAAGTAGCCATGTCAATAATGGTGTAGACTCCATCAATGTAAAAGAAAAAGGCGGCCAGAAACCAGAAAATACGTTTATTTTTCCATACTTCCTGTAACACCTTAAAAAGCCGTACAAAGCTGTCCCTGACAAGATGCTCTCTTCTCTCCACATAACAAGTCTGCTCGAAACTTTTCAGAAGCGGAACCGTCATGAAAAACCACCATCCTGCATTCAGAAGAAACACTGCTGCAACTGCCTGTCCGTTTTCAATCCCCAGCGGTTTGGCGCACAAAATCAGCACGATACTGACAATAAACGGAATACAGCTCCCAATATATCCCCATGCATAACCATGAGCAGATACTTGATCCACTTTGTCTTCTGTGGTCACATCCGTCAGCATAGAATCATAAAAAGTCAGGCTGCCCTGATAACCCGTTTTGGCAAATACATAGATTCCCAGAAACAAAAGCCAGCCTGCGGGAATGGAAAGCATGACGCATCCCAGTACTCCGACAGCCATAAAACACACGAATACCGGTTTCTTCAGACCTTTGATATCCGCCACTGCTCCAAGAACCGGACCAAGAACTGCTGAAATCACCGTCACCAGCGAACTCGCATAGCTGAAATATGCCGTGGAGTCCGCCGCCGACATTCCTGCGCCTTCTGCAATATTTTTAAAATAAATAGGAATTACAGTGGCAGTCAGCATGACAAAAGCAGAATTCCCCACATCATACAGCACCCAGTCTCGTTCTTTCCCAGTCAAATGCATCATATAGCTTCCTCATAATTCTGATACAGCCGCTCTGACAAAAGTCCTCCCTTTTCCAGAACTCTGCCATATTTCTGTATCTCATCTACCGCTGTCAGAACCGCATGTTCCATGCGTTCTTTCAAAAAACGGTCGCTCTTGGCACAGATCGGATGGATCCTTCCATCCATGATCAGTCCGCCGATACTTTTATCCTGCCCCAATACTCTGGAAACTATTTTCAGCGCCAGTCTTTTTACAGGATTCCGGCACACAAACAATGCTATTACCAGCCGAAACTGACGGATACAGACATGGATCTGGCCAGGCGTCACATCATCAAACAGTCTGGAAATCTGTTCTCTTGTGTGCGTTCTGCTGATCAGATGATGAACCGGAACAAAATCAAGCGGCTTAAATCCGTCAGAAGCCATCAGATACCGGTCAAATTCTGTCTCTATTGTCAGATGTCCGAGTCCTTCTTCTTCCATAAAGTAATTCACAAACGGATGACACTCATGGTCCAGAATAAAATGGCACAGGAAACCATATAAGTATGCCCGTAAAGCCGGATCCGGATTCTTTCGGTAACATATTCTCCCTCTTTCAAAAAAATCTGCTGCAATCTCCTTGTGCATCCACACTCCATACTGATTGATCCTGTTTTTGTGAAACGGATGGTAGTAAAACAGCAGATCCGGTCCATGCAGTCCCAGAAGAAACGCATCTTTTCCCTGACAGATCTCCTGCTTTCTGTTCTTCTGCAGCTTTTGAAATACCTTTTTCCCAAACACATAATGTGCATAGGTTGCTGGCATAGTCATCTCCTCCTGATCATAATTCCGGAGCCGTCGCAAAATACGAGCCTGTCTGTTTTGTGTCCGGGGCATTATACAAACACCGCCCAGACAGGTTGCCGCAAATTTTGAACCGGCCCCATTGACTCTTTTTCTGTTTCAGTATAGCACAATCAGCTGCTTCTGCATATGATGAAGTGTAAATAGTTTTTGGAGGTTATCTTCATGGGTGACTTAAGTAGAAACGGTTGCGGCTGTGGCTGCGACAACAACTGCGGATGCAGCTGCGGATGCGGCAATAACAGTGTAGGATTTGGCGGAGGCGGATGCGGATGTCTGATCCTGATCCTTCTTCTGTTCTCCTGCTGCGGCAATGGTTTTGGCGGAAACAACTGCGGCGGCGGATGCTGCGACAGTGGCTTTGGCGGTGACAGCTGCTGGTGGATCATCCTGCTTCTGCTCTTCTGCGGCAACGGTTTCGGCGGCGGCAGTAACTGCGGATGCAACAACAACTGCGGATGCAACTGCGGGTGCAACAACAACTGCGGATGCTGCTAGTGTGCTGATCATCTGATTATCAGGGTAACAAACACTGAAGATTTCGCCAGCCTGCGAGGCGGAGGAAAAAGACGCGTCAATGACTACGCGGACTGACACCCGCGAAGCAGGCGGCGGAATAGACAGTGCTGTTTACCGTCCATTACAAATGGTCCATACCATACAGCATCGGGAGGGCAGCATCATCTGTGGCGCCTTCCTGTAAGATTCCGGTCCCGGAAACCGCATGATTTCTGATGACCGTTCATATATTGAAGAAAGACGCAGGGAGTAATCTGCCATGACATTTGATGAAGCAATTCTTCCAAAAGAGCTGCAGATGCTGAAAGCCTTCCTGCCCTTTCTTCCTGTCAGTATACAAAAAATGCTGGCAATCTATATCAAATGGACAGAACTGCAGAAAACCATCGAATATTTCAGCCGGAATACACCCATCCAGAAATCCCCGGATATGGGAAACCTGATGAAATGCATGAAGGGACTTCTCCCCCCGGAAGAACAGTCCCAGATCGAACAGTTTGCAGACATGTTCGAAAATATGGATATGTATCGGGAAATGTTTGAAGGCTTTTCCAGTACCTTCACGTCCGATCAGAAGGAGGACAATACATGAACGCACCAGACTGGTTCCATGATCCGCGTATCAGGAACATCTCCCCCGCCAAGCTGAATTTTCTTCTGAAGCTTGCCGAACAGATTGAAGGAAAAAGCCAGAAACAGGCCATGCCGATCCTGTTCGGTGCCGTAGCCTCTGCAGGAAAACAAAATCTGCAGTTCTCATCGGAGGAATTCCAGTTGATTTTTGAAATCATGAAAGAAGGCAAGAGTGAGGCAGAAAAAAGAAAAATGGATGAAACATTGAAAAAAGCACAGAAAATGATGGGGCAGTCGTAAAACGAAGCCCCATCTTTTCAATTTCCTGTTAAAATTTTATTCCGTCTGTCCCTGGAATTTACTCCTTTGTATTCACATCCATCACCTGCATATCCGTCTTGGAATAAAATATCTTCTGACTGTGATACAGCCCGTAATAACCAGATTCCAGATAGCTGATACATACCGACAACAGGAAAAATGACATATCTCCAAAGCCGAACAGCTCGAAGCTCAGAAGTAATGATGAGATCGGGCAGTTGGTCACTCCGCAGAAGACAGAAGTCATGCCGCAGGCCGCGGCCAGAGACGGTGGCATTCCCACCACCTGCCCAAAAAGACATCCAAATGTAGCTCCGACAAAAAGAGAGGGAACAATTTCACCTCCTCGAAAACCGCTTCCAAGAGATACACCCGTAAACACGATTTTCAAGAGAAATGCCGAAGCAATTACCTTTCCTTCCATAGCGAGCTCAATTACCGGCATTCCCGCTCCCAGATAATCCGTCGTCCCCAGAAGCTTTGTCATCAAAATCACGAGACATCCCCCCGCCAGGACACGAAACCACTCGTTGGGAATCCATTTTTTATAAATATGTTCCGCATGATGCAGGACTGTACAGAACAATATACTGACTCCTGCACAGCAAAGTGCCAGAATAATAACCAGTATTACGTTTCTCCAGTTAAACTCCGTCACTGACGGGAGTGCAAAATGTTCTCCGTGGGCTCCTAAAAGCTCTGCCATTTCTTTTGCAACCAGTGATGCCACGCAGCAGGGAACCAGCGCCGCATACTGCATAATTCCCACATTCGTGACTTCCATGGCAAAGACGGTGGCTGTCAGAGGCGTTCCGAACAACGCTGAGAATCCGGCACTCATCCCGGACATAATCATGATCCTGTGATCATATTCTCCCAGCTTCAACCATTTTCCTATTGTCCCTGAAATACTCCCTCCAAGCTGAAGAGCCGCGCCTTCCCGGCCGGCTGAACCGCCGAACGCATGAGTTAAAACGGTGGAAGCCGCAATCAGAGGCGCCATACGCAGCGGCACGAATGCTCCGGACTGAATCCCCTCCAGCACCCGGTTTGTCCCTGTCTTATAGGGATCCAGTCTGTACATCCCCACAATCGCCAGACCCGCCAGAGGAAGCAGATACAGCATCCACGGATGACTGCTTCGAAAGTCAGTCACCACCGTAATACTCCTTCCAAACAGCCCTCCCAGAACGCCAACTGCCGCTCCGATCAGACCGGCCAGAAACAGCCACCTGGCCAGGAGCCAAACCCTTCCTGCACATAACTGTGCATATTTTTTCAAAACAGATCACTCCCTTATTCTTTCACCTTCTTTACCATTATCCCCGTCTGAAGTCCTCATGTCAAGTATTGCTTAGCGATTTCTTAGCATCCGTCTGTGGCTGTTACCGCCCTCTATGCAGGATCGATTCCCTTGCGTCTTATTACAGTAAATAGTTATTCTCTTTATCTGCCACCTGCAGAGTTGCGAGCGTATAAGTAGCATATCCCTCGGCAACCAGTGGCTCCAGCTTACACAGATCCTCGGCCTCCTCATAGCTTGCTGTTTTGAAAACGACCATACCAGCCACGCCGGGATAACCTTTGAGCGGACCGCAAAGCTCAATCTTTCCATCAGCATCTAAATTTTTCAGATTTTCTACATGCCTTGTTATGACTGCTTTTGTAACCGAAAAACACCGCTCCGGTTTTTACCGGAGCGGTATTCTCATATAAGATTGACAACTCCTTCAGATAGTTGTATCTCTGTATGCTTTTGTTAAGGCAACTTATCAGAATAAATACAGACCGGTTACGCCTCTGCTGCTCTTGCTGCCACTTCTTTTTCCTGTACATCCGACGGAGCCTGCTCATAGCGTGCGAACTCATAAGAGTATATACCGCTGCCGCCGGTCATAGAACGAAGATCCGTATTATATCCGAAAATTTCCATCATCGGTACATCCGCCACGACCTCCGTCTTGCCTGCACCTGCCGGATTCATGCCCAGTACGCGTCCTCTTCTTTTGTTCAGGTCTCCCATAACATCTCCGGTATATTTGTCCGGAACCAGAACAGTCATCGTCACGATAGGCTCTAACAGCACCGGAGACGCTTCCATAAAGCCTTTCTTAAACGCCTGAATCGCCGCTGTCTTAAACGCCATCTCAGAAGAATCCACCGGATGATAAGAACCGTCATAGAGCACAGCCTTCACACCTACTACCGGATATCCGGCAAGAGGCCCTTTGGTGACGGAATCCTGAATTCCTTTTTCCACTGCCGGGAAATAATTCTTCGGCACTGCACCGCCAACGACCATCTGATCAAACACATACGGATTCTCCAGATCGCCGGAAGGCTCAAACGTCATCTTTACATGTCCGTACTGTCCATGTCCTCCGGACTGCTTTTTATACTTATACTCTACATCGGATTTCTTCCGGAGCGTCTCACGGAACGCAACTTTCGGTTTATCCAGCTCCACTTCCACTTTATATTTCTCAGCCAGAGTGCTGACAATTACGGACAGATGCTGATCACCCATGCCATAGAGCAGCGTCTGACGATTCTCCGCATCATTGACCGCTTTGATGGTCAGATCCTCATCCATCATCTTGGCCAGTGCCTGAGAAATCTTGTCTTCATCGCCTTTTTTCTTCGCTTTATACGCCATATACGTATATGGTCTGGAGATCTCTGTCTTTCCAAATACTACCGGAGCCGCTTTTGTCGACAGCGTATCGCCGGTCTTACAGTTTGCTTTACCGATCGCACCGATATCTCCCGCATGAAGCTCTGTCACTTCTATCGGCTTATTCCCTCTCATCACATAAAGCTTGTTCAGCTTCTCCTCTGTCTCCGTTGAGGAATTGTACAGCACATCATCTGATTTAATGACACCGGAACACACTTTGACCAGAGAATACTTTCCGATAAACGGATCGGCAATCGTCTTAAACACATATGCAGATTTCGCTTTGGAGAAATTATAATCCGCCTGGAAAATCTCATTCGTCTTGCTGTTGATTCCCGCACACTCTTTTTTATCCGGAGACGGCAGAAGTTCCACAATATCATTCAGCATGTTATGAATATTCCGAAGCTCAATGCTGGAGCCCATAGATACCGGAATAATGCTTCCATCATCCACATTCATCTTCATAGCCGCGCGAATCTCACCTACAGAAAACTCATCCCCTGCGAAATAACGCTCCATAAATTCCTCGCTGGTCTCCGCCACCGCATCCATCATGGCTTCCCGGTAAATATCCAGATTCGGTTTGCAATAATCCGGAATCTCGCAGTCCTCTCTTGTACCGATACCGGTAAAACGACGGCCTGCCATTTTCATAACATTTATGTATCCTACAAATTTCTCATTTTCACGAATCGGCTGATAGAACGGCGCAATCTTTTTGCCGTACATCTCTGTCAATTTCTCCACCACTTCACGGAAAGAAGCGTTATCCACGTCCATATCAGATACAAAGAACATGCGCGGCAGCTTATACTTTTCACACAGCTCCCATGCCTTCTCCGTCCCTACTTCCACGCCGGCTTTGCCGGATACCACGATAACCGCCGCGTCGGCCGCTGCCACCGCTTCTTCCACTTCCCCTACAAAGTCAAAAAATCCCGGCGTATCTAATATATTGATCTTTGTATCTTTCCATATAATCGGTACGACAGAAGTATTGATAGAGAACTTGCGCTTGATCTCTTCCTTATCATAATCACTGATCGTTGTTCCGTCAGTGACCTTTCCGATGCGGCTGGTCAGTCCGGATACATATGCCATCGCCTCGACCAGGCTGGTCTTACCGCTCCCGCCATGGCCTAAAAAGACGACGTTGCGGATACTGTCTGTTGTGTAAACGTTCATTAGCAATCTCCTCCAATACATTTTGTCATCCTGCGGCCAGAAACCACAGCATGTTTACAAAGGGAAAAAACCAGGTTTCAACCCCTCATGTTAGAATTATACTAAAATATAGAGAAAATAGCAAGGATTTTAGAAAATATGAACAGCCCTGATCTCTCACCCCAAATCCCCGAAGGATGGCGTCTTCTGTTCCTTTTTGTCTTCACACAGCTGTTCGCCGTCCGGTAAACAGTCACGCCGATGATTCCTTTTCAACGCGCAGACGACAGGCTGATAACCGCAATTACGATCCAGCTGCTGCTTTTTCAGCATAAAATATACCGGCAGCAGAATCAGACAGATCAAAAGTGCATAAAACAGAGCGAGCACAGCCACACTCAGATCCAGAAAGAGCCAGCCGATGTTGTCCGATTCCGACCAGTCCAGAGAACGAATACTGTTAACAAGCCCGATCAGAAAACAGATCACTCCGGATACTGACGCCGTTCTCATCACCATTTTCACAGACAGCAGACTCTCCTGATACTGAAAAATCTCATATTCCCTTTTACGAAAGGCGAATAAAAACGCTCTGCCAAAAGCCCTGAAGGATCCGGTGACAAACAGGATCAGAATGCAGGAAATCATAAGAAGTTCCAAAGTGACCGGATCATAATACAAAAACATCCGCTCCCAGCTGATTCCATAAACCAGATAAAGAACCATACTTACCAGATAAACAATATACAACATAACTTTTACCTCTCTTCTCTTTTTTTATCATATATGGTCGTCACGCTGACGCCGATGTATTTATTTCCAGTTAAATAACGCTAAATGAATTTCCAGGCACGCTCTAGATTACACCGCTCCAGACCAGTACTGCATTCTCTTTCTGTGCTTCAAATTCTTTATCGGAGAGCCGGTCCAGCCGGCCCGTATTTCCCATAGGCAGATAATAGATCTCCCGCATTCTGGGTTCATAAGACTTTATGGACTCCCTGAAAAAGCCGGACTCATAAATAGCGCCTGTGCTGACAGAGGAATCCTCATAACCATCGGTTCCCGGATGAAACAGGCTGTTCCATAAGCTTCTGGTATAGCAGTAGTACACCACCCGCACTTTCATGCCGTCCCGTTCAACAGTTCTGCCTGTGGAAGTGAGATCGTCGCTTCTGACACATTCCTTCAGAACCAGCCGGATCTCGTCTGTGCCGTCCTCTTTTTCCCCGGCCTCCGCCTCTGCACTCCCGGACTGAAACGCATCTGTGTCTGACTCTTGCATCGGATTATACTCGCTGGTTTGAAATACCTCTACGGTCATCTTCTCCGCATCATAAGCAACCGGAACGTCATAAGATCTCAGAAATCCGGTCGTAATGATCAAAAACGCACAGATCAGGAAAGCTCCAAAGGCATATCTTTGCCGTATCATGATTTTCAGGTTTCTCAGAAAATCCACTTCTCTTTTCTCCTGCATTTCTTTCTTCCGGAGCTTTGCTGACATCTGTTCATATACTTTTCTGCATGCCGCGCAGTCCTGCAGATGATTCTTTACTTCAATATCCGTCTCATCACTGTTCACACCATCCACATAGCCCGGCAGCAGGTCTCTTATAATACAGCATTTCATTTTGGCTCCTCCATTTCTTCCATAATTTTCTGTTTTGCCCGATAGAAGGTAGTACGGGCCCAGTTTTCACTTTTCCCCATAATTCCGCCGATCTGTGCAAAAGTGAATTCCCCGGTCAGACGCATGTGCACCAGCTCCCGCATGGGTTCCGGCAGAGTATGAATCGCCCGGTACAGCTCTGTTTTCTCCATATAAAGCAAAGTGGCTTTTTCCGGCGAATCCCGACAGGGTATTTCCTCTGTCAGCTCTACCTGCTTCCACCGGACGCGCCGGTCCACCCACTGATACCAGAGATGTTTGGCAATCTGACAGAGCCATACAGACAATTTGCAGCTGCCGTCATAACTGCTTATCGTTTTCATAGCGCGGAAAAATGTCTCCTGGGTCAGTTCTTCCGCCAGATCTTCGTCATGGGACAAACTGAGCAAGTACCGGTATACATCCTTCGCATACTGTGTATAGGCTTTCTCAATCTGATTCAGGGCGCTCACCTCCCTCCGGGGCATTTTTTGTTTTCTCTCTTGACGCTTTCATCCATATATCCTGAAAATCAAAGTTTCGTTACAGGATTTTTCCAGATATTTTCTACCTGTGCTCTTTTTTATTAATATGATATATTTGGTTCGTGGCATTTTACAAGTCAACAACTGCAAGGACCAGCTTCGATCGGTCTGGCGCAGCCGGATCGTCCCCATAGATGATACGATTCCTTTTCAGTACCCGGAAGACCGGGAACTGTTCCGGGCTGTCATGGAGCTTCCGCAGAAATACCGGGCCGTCATCTATCTTCATTATTACGAAGGCTACACCTTTCCCGAAATTGCCGGATTTCTGAAGCTCAGTCCTTCCGGCGTCTCCATGCGCATACATCGGACAAGAAAACTTCTGAAAAAAAATTAAGGAGGGAAGGCTTATGAGAAAACACTGGAAACGGACTTTTTGTTGTCTGGAGCTGCCGGATGAGAGCCGGAAGAGAATCTTATCTGTACTGACTGATCATATTGAAAATTCTGAAAAAATACCGGTCTTTGCCGGGGAAAAAAAACGACGGCTCCGGCTTCCGCTTGTGGCGGCGGCCATTGCAACCGCAGCGGCTCTGGCCGGCTTTGCTTACGGAAAAAAGATCTTCCCCATGCTGGGCGGCGGCAGGATCATGCAGTATATCAATGAACACGGAGAGGATGTCGTCTCTGTGGACACCGGATTCGCCGTAGACCCGGTGGTCATCGCAGACGGGCGCGTCTATTTTACTCTGGACGGTTCTTATACGGATATCACCGACCAGTGCTCGGCGACCACCTGCTACCGGTATGAAAGCGTTGATCCGGACGGTACCCGCCACACTGTCCTGGGCGGCGGTTCCATTGACCACATTGGCTGGGCGGAAACGACCGTGCTTCCCGACGGCAGCATATTCTCCAATGCCACTTATGACCCTGATGAAACACCCCGATGGCTGAATTACCGGCAGGATTAAAAATGTAACACCAAAAACAAAGGACAAAAGACTACAGATGTCAAATCCCCAGAGACCCGTATTCCCTGGGGATTTACATTTATAGACTTTTTATCGTTTAACTGTTATTTCACCACAAAATTCACAACCCGGCCCGGTACATAGATTTCTTTCACAAAAGTCTTGCCCTCGGTAAGCGACGCAATTCTTGCATCTGCTTTGGCGATGGCAAACACTTCCTCCTTCTCTGCACCGGTGGGAATGACAACCGTCCCTCTGAGCTTTCCGTTAATCTGCACACCGATCTCCGTCTGAGCATCCACAGTTTTGCTTTCTTCATACTGAGGCCACGGCTGCAGAGAAATGAACCCTTCACCGCCGGTCACTTCCCAGATCTCCTCGCACACATGAGGCGCAATGGGACAAAGCAGCTTCGCAAATATCTGCACCTGATCTCTGCTGATCTTACCAAGATTATAGATTTCATTGGTCAGCGTCATCAGCGCTGCAATCGCCGTATTGAATTTCATATCTTCCAGATCGGACGACACTTTTTTAATCGTCTTGTGGAACGGCGTCTCCAGCTTCCCGGTCTCTTTATCGTCTGAGATCATGTCCACAAAACCGCACACACGCTCCAGAAAACGTTTACAACCCTTCACTGCATTGTCATTCCACGGAGTTGCTGCACTGTAATCGCCCATAAATAGAACGTATGTTCTGAGCGTATCTGCACCATAATCCTTCACAATATCCAGAGGATCCACTACATTCCCTTTGGACTTGCTCATCTTTTCCCCGTCCGGCCCCAGAATCAATCCCTGGATGGAACGTTTTGCATAGGGTTCCGGCGTATTGACTACCCCGATGTCATACAGGAAATGATGCCAGAACCGGGAATAAATCACGTGTCTGGTCACATGTTCCATACCGCCGTTGTACCAGTCCACCGGCATCCAGTATTTTAACTTCTCCGGATCTGCCAGCGCCTGATCGTTATGAGGATCGAGATATCTTAAGAAATACCAGGAAGACCCTGCCCACTGCGGCATGGTATCCGTCTCCCGTCTCGCTTTTTTTCCGCACTTCGGACAAGTGCAGTTCACAAAAGATTCAATCTTTGCCAGCGGAGATTCGCCTTCCTCACCCGGTTCAAAATTCTCCACCTTCGGCAACCGAAGAGGAAGTTCCTCGTATGGCACAGGTACTACACCACAGTCGTCGCAGTGCACAATCGGAATTGGTTCTCCCCAGTATCTCTGCCGGTTAAACGCCCAGTCTTTCATCTTAAACTGAACGCCTGCATGACCGATACCGCGTTTTTCAATTTCTTCCAGCATCCGGGCAATGGATTCTTTTTTGTTTGTGTAACCGTTCAGGAAATCTGAATTCACCATCTCTCCGTCGCCGCTGTAAGCTTCCACGGAAATATCGCCGCCCTTGATGACCTCAACAATCTCCGCTCCGAATTTCTTCGCAAATTCATAGTCGCGCTGGTCGTGCGCCGGCACGCCCATAATCGCTCCGGTTCCATACCCCATCATAACATAATCAGCAATAAAGACCGGAATTTTTTTGCCAGTAATCGGATTAACCGCTTCAATGCCGTCGATCTCCACACCTGTCTTGTCTTTCACCAGCTGGGTACGCTCAAATTCTGTTTTCTTTGCGCACTCCGACCGATAATTTTCAATCGCATCCATATTTCCGATACGATCCGCATACTTGTCGATCAGAGGATGCTCCGGGGCGATGACCATAAAGGTCACACCAAACAGAGTATCCGGTCTGGTCGTGTAAACTTCCAGCTCTTCCTCTGCTCCTTCCAGCTTGAAATTCACAAAAGCGCCGGTGGATTTACCGATCCAGTTTACCTGCTGCTGTTTTACATTGGCCGGATAGTCAACATCCTCAAGACCCGCTAAAAGCTTGTCCGCATATGCGGTGATCTTCAGATACCATACATCTTTCGACTTCTGTATCACATCACTGTGACAGATATCACATTTTCCACCCTGGCTGTCCTCATTGGAAAGTACCACTTTACACGACGGACAGTAATTGACCATAGCCGTACTGCGAAATACCAGACCATGTTCAAAAAGTTTCAGAAAAATCCACTGAGTCCATTTATAATAGTCCTCGTCTGTCGTATCAATGACCCGGTCCCAGTCAAAAGAAAAACCAACTTTCTTCAGCTGATTTGTAAATTTTGCGATATTGTCATCGGTGATTTTCCGGGGATGAGTCCCCGTCTTGATGGCATAGTTCTCCGTCGGCAGACCAAATGCATCAAATCCGATCGGAAACAGTACATTGCATCCTTCCATCCTGCGCTTCCTGGAGATCACCTCCAGGCTGGAATACGCCTTGATATGTCCCACATGCATACCGGCGCCGCTGGGATAAGGAAACTCCACCAGACCATAAAATTTCGGTTTATCACTGCCGTCCACAGCTTTGAAGATTCCCGATTCCTCCCACTTCTGCTGCCATTTCCCTTCTATTTTCCGGAAATTGTGTTTCATTTCACATGCCCTCCTGTCTATATTAAGCAGTCCTTTTCATTCTGTCCATAATGTATCAGTGTAATATATGCACTAAAATTTGTCAAACTTTTTCATATCTTCCCATTTTTCTAAAATCATGCTATACTCAATACATTAACGCATTAAAGGAGATATTTTATGAAAATCGGTTTTATCGGACTGGGACTCATCGGCGGTTCTATCGCCAGAGCAATCCGTCATTTCTATCCGGAAGCTGAAATCCTTGCTTTCTCCCGCACCCGTGCTTCTGTAGAACAGGCTGTGGCCGACGGCATTGTTAACCGGACCCCAAATGAAATAAATGAAGATTTTGGCAGCTGCGATTACATATTTCTGTGCGCCCCGGTAGCCAGCAATGCAGAATATCTGCAGAAATTAAAGCCTGTCATCCGTCTTTCCTCTATAATCACAGACGTCGGAAGTACCAAGTGCGACATTCATGCACGGGTAACTGAACTTGATATGGAAGCCAACTTTATCGGCGGACATCCCATGACCGGCTCGGAAAAAACCGGCTATATGCATTCCAAGCGAATCCTGATCGAAAACGCCTACTATGTCATCACTCCGACTTCCAGGGTATCAAAAGACGCGGTTGACCGCTACTATCATTTTATTGCCAGTTTAAAAGCTCTGCCGCTGGTGCTTGACTATCAGACTCACGACTATGTGACCGCCGGTATCAGTCATCTGCCCCATATCATTGCCTCGTCTCTCGTGAATCTTGTAAAAGACACCGATACCGAAGACGGAATCATGAAGCTGGTGGCCGCCGGCGGCTTTAAAGATATCACACGGATCGCCTCGTCTTCTCCAGAGATGTGGGAACAGATCTGTATGACTAACCGCAAAAATATCTCTTCTATATTAAATGATTACATTCAGTCCCTGATAGAGATCCGCCGGCAGCTGGACAATGCGGAGGCAGGCGCTGTTTATGAGCTGTTTGAATCCTCCCGCAACTATCGGAACAGCCTTCCTGTGAAAGGCAGCGGTCCGATCCAGCGAATCTTTGAAATCTACTGTGACATGGTAGATGAGGCAGGAGGAATCGCTACGCTTGCCACGATCCTGGCCAGCAATCAGATCAACCTGAAAAATATTGGTATTATTCACAGTCGGGAATTTATCGAAGCTGTCCTGCGTATTGAATTTTATGATGAACAAGCTATGAAACAGGCCATCGACATTCTTCGCAGATACCGCTACGTAATCTACGAACGCTGATGAATTTCTGTCTTTTTACCTGTTTATATAGCAGCAATCCTTATTCCGTGCTGACCTGCCTCTACAGGCACTGCAGCCAGAGAAAGAATGGAGTCTGATATGATATTTTCAAGAACAACCTCACTGAAAGGAACCGTTACTGTCCCCGGGGACAAAAGCATCTCCCATCGTTCTGTCATGTTTGGAGCGCTGGCAGAAGGAACGACCCGGGTCACCAACTTTTTACAGGGTGCCGACTGTCTCTCTACCATAAACTGTTTTCAGAAGCTTGGAATCCGGATTGAGAATCAGGAAAATGAGCTTCTCATCCACGGAAAAGGCCTGCACGGTCTGAACGCTCCGACAGAAATACTGGATATGGGAAACAGCGGAACCACCACCCGGCTGATCTGCGGTATTCTCGCCGGACAAACATTTTCATCAGAGTTAAACGGCGATCAATCGATCCAGAACCGCCCTATGAAACGGATCATGGAACCGCTTTCTCAGATGGGCGCACGGATTGAAAGTATTCACGGCAACGGCTGTGCTCCGCTGCGCATCCAGGGGGCAAGCCTTCACGGCATCCATTATGTCTCCGAAGTTGCTTCTGCTCAGGTCAAATCCTGTATTTTGCTGGCCGGACTCTACGCCGACGGTCCCACCAGCGTGACAGAGCCTAATCTGTCAAGAAACCATTCAGAACTTATGCTGAAGCATTTCGGGGCTTCGCTCAAAAGTGAAGGCACAACTGCCACGATTTTTCCTGAACCAAAACTTTACGCTCAGGAGATTCAGGTGCCGGGTGATATCTCTTCCGCCGCTTATTTTATCACGGCAGGGCTTGTGATTCCGGGATCCGAAATCCTCATAAAGCATGTGGGAGTGAACCCAACCAGAGACGGTATTTTAAAAGTATGCAAAGAGATGGGCGCAGACCTCACACTGCAGAATGAGAATCATGGAAATGGAGAACCGACGGCCGACAT
Source organism: uncultured Lachnospiraceae bacterium (assembly GCA_951802115.1). GTDB lineage: Bacteria > Bacillota > Clostridia > Lachnospirales > Lachnospiraceae > Hominiventricola. The sequence continues at coordinate 44,787 of CATOPL010000007.1, forward strand.
CCTGGTCCGCTACAGCAGCCTTAAAGGAATCACTATAGGAGGTTCTGTCATCCCCGCCCTGATTGATGAACTTCCGGTGATCGCTGTTCTTGCCTGCTTTGCAGAGGGAACGACCATCATCAGGGACGCCCAGGAACTGAAAGTAAAAGAATCCAACCGGATTGATGTGATGGTGAAAAATCTCAGCGCCATGGGTGCACATATTACCGCTACCGAAGACGGCATGATCATCGAAGGCGGCTATCCGCTGCACGGCGCCGTCATAGACAGTCGTCTCGACCACCGCATCGCCATGAGCTTTGCCGTCGCCGCACTGGCTGCAGACGGAGAGACCAAAATCACAGATGCCGACTGCGTCCGTATCAGTTATCCGGCGTTTTATGAAGATTTGAAAAAACTCTGCCATGGATAATGAACCTTCTGTTTAGGTCAAGGGAAGAAAGCAAAGCTTTTCTGAAACTGATTTCGACAATCATTTACTGCTGAAAGTGTATCTTTCTATGGAAATCTTCGCAAAAACATTGTAAAATAAAGAAAATACACTTGACAAACCTACAGGAGAAGGAAAATACCATGAATTGTATTATCATCGGAGTCGCCGGCGGGACCGGCTCAGGAAAATCCACCTTTACCAACCGTCTAAAAGAGGAATTCAGCGAAGATGTCGCCGTGATCTATCATGACAATTATTATCGCCGGCAGGATGACATCTCTTTCGAAGACCGTAAAAAAGTAAACTATGATCATCCTGATTCTCTGGAAACACAGCTTTTGCTGGAACATCTGCATATGCTCAAAGACGGTTTGGCCGTAGACTGCCCGGTCTATGATTACAGCCGTCATAACCGTTCTGATCAGACGGTCCATATTGAACCCCGAAAGATCATACTTGCTGAAGGAATTCTTCTGCTCGCTGACAAACGGATCCGGGATCTTCTGGATATTAAAATTTATGTGGAAGCAGACGCGGACGAGCGGATTCTCCGCCGGGTAGTCAGAGATGTGAAAGAACGCGGACGGGATATCGACAATATCGTTGAACAGTATCTGACTACTGTCAAGCCTATGCATTACCTGTATGTGGAACCTACGCGGGCTATGGCGGACATTGTAATCAACAGCGGCATGAACAATGTAGCTTTTGACATTGTCCGTTCCAGAATCCAACTGATGTTAGAGGCCGCAGACTGACAAAAATTACCGATAACCTACCAGATGATTTGCCAATATAGAAGAAAAGAAGAATCCCCGGACTAAGTCGCATCACGGTTCGGGGATTCATTCTTTGTCAACTTGGACTCTTCATTTGATAAACATCGCATCCCCAAAACTGAAGAAACGATATCGTTCTTTTACTGCTTCTGCATAGGCAGCCATAATTTTATCTCTTCCCGCCAGTGCTGACACCAGCATCATCAGCGTAGATTCCGGCAGATGAAAATTTGTGATCAGACAGTCTACCAGCCGGAATTCATATCCCGGATAGATAAAAATATCTGTCCACCCGCTTCCTGCTTTCAGTATTCCTTCCGTTCCCGAAGCAGACTCCAGCGTCCGGCAGCTTGTGGTGCCAACGGCAATCACTCTTCCGCCCTGTGCCTTTGTCTGGTTGATCAGTCTTGCCTGTTCCTCTTCCACCATATAAAATTCCGAATGCATATGGTGATCCATTATATTTTCTGCTTTCACCGGGCGGAAAGTTCCAAGTCCCACATGCAGCGTCACATGGGCGATACGAATTCCTTTCTCCCGAATCATCTGCAGAAGCTCAGGAGTAAAATGCAGGCCCGCCGTCGGTGCGGCGGCAGAACCGTCATGTTTTGCATAGACAGTCTGATAGCGGTTCCTGTCCTTCAGCTGATGTGTGATATAAGGCGGCAGTGGCATCTGCCCCAGCCGGTCCAGAATCTCTTCAAAAATGCCTTCATAATAAAACCGTATTTTTCGGTTCCCGTCTTCCACCACTTCCAGCACTTCACCTGTCAGAAGCCCGTCCCCAAAAAGAATTTTTGTCCCGGGCCTGGCCTTTTTTCCGGGCTTCACCAGTGTTTCCCACACATTTTCCTCCCGGCGTTTCAGCAAAAGCACCTCGACTTTGGCTCCTGTGCCTTCACGAATCCCCACTAAACGGGCCGGGATCACTCTGGTATTGTTCACCACCAAGCAATCCCCCGGGTTAAGAATATCGATAATCTCCCTGAATATGTGATGTTCTGTTCTGCCGCTCTCCCTGTCAAGAGTCAGAAGTCTTGAAGCCGACCGATCTTCCAGCGGATCCTGCGCAATCAGTTCCTGGGGAAGTTCATAATAAAAGTCATGTAAATTCATATATGTCCTCTGTTTTTCTCATTCTAACCGGATATCAAATAAAGATTTAATCTCTGTGCGCATCATCTCCGGCCGTTTTTCAACAAACTCATAGATCGTTTCCAGGTTCTGCTCCACTTCCGTCATATTCATTGTATATGTCTCGTCAATGCTCTGTTTATAGGCAAAACTCTCTGCCAGCTCCTGGTCGCGCTCCGCGCGCAGTTGCTCTATTTCCGCACGGATTTTTTCTTCTGTAAAATACTCATGGATGCAGAGTTCTATGTAATCAGCAAACTTTATCTGCATGTCCCGGCGTCTCATAACTGCGCCGAACAGGGCACTTTCTTCCTTGACCGTCTGAATCGACAGCCAGTCTTCCTCCGGCTCATTGAAAATATTAAATCCGGCTTCCATATCATAATACAGATAACGCCATTTCCCGTCCTGCCTGTCGTCTCCATAAACTCCGTTGGAGCTGTAATATCGATACAGCTTTACATTGTTCAGCGGCCAGTCCCAGTTTCCAATATAGGTTTCAACAGCAAAATACTGTAGCATATTTTCCACATCAACCATCTTTTTAAATTCTTCAAATACCCTGTCATCAGTCAGATCCTGATCCGCAAATGCCGCCAGCTGCTCATAATCTGCATATGCCTGGATATCACCTTCATCGGCATCAGCATCTCTGCGTATCTTATCGTCTCTTAGCTTCACTTTCCGGTAACTGTCTCCTGGCTGCATCAGACCATAATTCTCTTCCATATAACAGTCATCATAGACCTCCTGAAGCCATTCGAAATTATAGTATTCTCCATTCAGCCATACAGATGCCGCCGATACGGATTTTGTATCAATCCCCTCAATCCGGCTGCATAGTCTTTGAAAAAGCTCTTCTCTGAACAAAGTCACGCTTTTATCAAAACCATGAGCGCGCACAACCAGCCTCTCATAGGAATCCTGAACCCGCCCTTTTTCCCCTGGAAAATTGTCTGCAAAAAGCGGATAGGCAAAGGAATCTTCCCCGTATTCTCCTCTGGCATACATCTTAAACGATTTATAATAATACTGTCTGCTTGCATGCCCGAAAATACGAAGTCCGGCATTCTGAGAGATCAGCCGTTCTCCGTCCGGGGACAAAATCTCCACATAAACATCCCGTTCCCAGTCCCGTCCCTCCTGTGTAAAATTGGCCGGCTGCGTCAGTTTTCCGGAAACATATTCCTCGCTTGCCCGATATTCATCCCGGATCTTCCCTTCCACCATAATCCCATGTTCATAATCATACAGATCATACGGATCACTGACCAGACACACGATATAGGTGCTGAAACGATCTTCAATTGTCTTCCTGTCTTTCGCATAAAACCAGGTATGGGTAAACAGTTCCCCCCATACGTCTCTGTCCTCATCATAAGTACACGCACGCAGCGCACAGCTTTGTACCTGATCCGAGGCCTCCAGGATTACCGGCCCTTCATAAACCATGCTTTCCAGAGTCGGAATACTTCCGTCCAGCGTGTAAAAGATCGGATCTTCACTTTTGCTGGATAGCTCCAGTACCAGGTCCCCTCCACAGAAAGGAGATTCCTGTGAAACCGTCACGCGGGAAGCCTGTTCCATGGATGCTGCCCTGGACGGACTGATTACCGCCACCATAAGAAGGAACAGGGATGCCGCCATAAGAAGCAGCACCCTGACACTTTTTTTCCCATGCATTATTGTCTTAACTCCGCACCGAGAGACTGAAGGCCATTGAGAATCTTATTCATCACCTCAGTGATCTCTGTTTCTTCCAGTGTCTTATCCTTGGCACGGAATACAATGGAATATGCCACTGATTTATATCCTTCCTGAATCTGCTCTCCCTCATATACGTCAAAAAGTTCACAGCTTTCCAGAATCTTTCCGCCGCGCAGCGCAATGATTTCTTCAATCTGACCAACAAGAATGTTTTTGGAAACCACCATGGAAATGTCGCGCGTCACAGCCGGGAATCTGGCAATTCCTTCGTATTTCCGTTCAAAAGTTGCTTTTTCCACAATAGAAGGCATATCAAGAACAGCCACATATGCCCGTTCGCCGATACCGTAAGAAGCGGCAACCGTCGGGTGAACTTCCCCCATATATCCGATCTTCACATCGTCATAAATAATATCGGCCTGGCGGCCCGGATGCAGAAACGGTTTGCCGGACTTCGGGTCATAAGTTTCTTTTTTATGCATACCGATCTTGTCCAGAAACTCTTCTACCACACCTTTCATCGTGAAGAAATCTCCGTCTCCGTACATTCCCAGCGTAAACTGCATCCGTTCATCTGGAAGCTCCTGAAGCGGAAGCGTTTTGGGAAGATAAATATTTCCCAGCTCATAAAGCCGGACATTTTTATTTCTGCGATTATAGTTGGTAGCCAGAGAGGTCAGCATACCGTTGAGCGAAACCGTCCTCATAATGGAAAAATCTTCCCCCAGGGGATTGGAGATCACTACTGCCTGCCGCTCCGGAGCATCCGCCGGCAACATCAGTCTGTCAAAGACTTTTGGACTTTCGAAACTATAATGCATCCCCTGTGAAAATCCGCTGAATTCTGCGATATCTCTTGCTACTGCTTCCACTCTCAGATAGAATGGAAGTTTTCCCGTCGTTGCTTCTCCCCGCGGAAGCGTGGTCGGAATATTGTCATATCCGTAAAAGCGCGCCACTTCCTCCGCGATGTCGGCTGTACACAGCAGGTCCTGACGGAATGTCGGCACCGTCAGCTCTCCTGATTTCTCATCATACTGAAGTCCGAGCGGTTCAAAATAAGACAGCATCTGTTCTGCACTCAACTCCGTTCCCAGCAGTGCGTTGATGCGCGCCGGCTCAAAAAGTACCCGCACCGGCTCTCTCTCGTCCTCATATACATCCACCATGCCGTCTACCACTTCTCCGACTCCAAGCTCTTCGATCAGCTGGCAGGCACGGTTGATGGCCTCCTTTGCATTGTTCGGGTCCAGCCCTTTTTCAAATTTCCCGGAAGCTTCTGTACGCAGACCTACTTTTTTACTGGACAGCCGGATATTCGTCCCATCAAAGCATGCCGCCTCAAATAACATCGTATGCACCTCATCGGTAATCATGGAATTCTCACCGCCCATGATGCCCGCCATACCGACTGCCTTTTCACCGTCGCAGATCATCAGAACAGACTCATCCATCGTCCTCTCCTGACCGTCCAGTGTGACAAATTTTTCATCTTTTTCTGCACGGCGGACCACAATCCTGTGATCTGCAATGGTATCCAGATCATAAGCGTGCATCGGCTGACCGTATTCTTCCATCACATAATTTGTGATGTCAACTACATTATTGATCGGACGAATCCCTACAGAGGCAAGCCTTCTCTGCATCCATTCGGGAGACGGTGCAAGTTTGATATTCTTCACCACTCTTGCGCAGTATCTTGGACACAGTTTCGAATCTTTCACCTCTACCTTAATATAATTGTTTACATCGTCCCCGCTTCCCCTCACATCCACAGCCGGAGCCTTGTATTCTTTGCGGAAAGTAGCCGCTGCCTCCCTCGCAAGACCCAGAATACTGTAACAGTCTACACGGTTGGAAGTAATCTCAAATTCAAACACTACATCGCGAAGCCCCAGTGCTTCAATGGCATCCGCTCCAATTTTTGCATCCTCCGGAAAAATATAGATCCCAAGTTCCGGAGCTTCCGGATACATATCCCGGCTGGAACCAAGTTCTTCAATCGAGCACATCATACCGTTGGACTCAATTCCGCGAAGTTTTCCTTTTTTAATTTTGATTCCACCCGGAGTCATCTTGCCGTCGTGTCCTCCGGCAACACGCCCGCCGTCCACCACGACCGGGATCTTGTCCCCCTCTTTCACGTTAGGAGCGCCCGTCACAATCTGAATATTTTCATCCTTTCCCACATTTACCTGACAGACGATCAGTTTGTCCGCATCCGGATGGCGTTCAATCTTTTCAATCCGGCCAATGATAATCTGCTCCAGATCCGCATCCAGCTTTGTAAATCCTTCTACTTTGGAGCCGGACAGAGTCATGGCATCCGTAAATTCCTGTGCGGATACATCAAGATCCGGCACATATGCTTTTATCCATGATAAAGATGCATTCATATCTTTTTTCTCCTTCTATTTATAGTTCCGCATTTCCCGCTCGCTCTGCGCTTTCCTCTGGAAGTATTTCCGAACGCGTCCGCGTTCGTACTTCCTTCCTGCTTTGCTCGGGCAAATGCTGTTTTCGTTCCGCATTTCCCGCTCGTACATTCTTTCCTGCTTTGCTCAGGCAAATGCTGTTTTCGTTCCGCATTTCCCGTTCGTACATTCTTTCCTGCTTTGCTCAGGCAAATGCTGTTTTCGTTCCGCATTTCCCGTTCGTACATTCTTTCCTGCTTTGCTCAGGCAAATGCTGTTTTCGTTCCGCATTTCCCGTTCGTACATTCTTTCCTACTTTACTCGGGCAAATGCTGTTTTCGTTCCGCATTTCCCGCTCCAGCGCCCTTTCCGGTCTCTTTAAAACTGGCGCAGGAACCTGATATCGTTCTCATACAAAAGCCGCATGTCATCAATCTCATATTTGAGCAACGCAATCCGCTCCAGACCGACGCCGAATGCAAAACCGGTATATGCTTCCGGATCAATGCCGCACATTTCCAGCACATGAGGATGTACCATACCGCAACCAAGAATTTCGATCCATCCGGAACCTTTGCAGAAGCGGCACCCTTTACCTCCGCATTTAAAACAGGAAACATCCACCTCCGCGCTTGGCTCTGTGAATGGGAAATGATGAGGACGGAACTTTGTTTTTGTATCTTCACCAAACAATTCCTTGGCAAATTCCTCCAGAGTTCCCTTCAGATCCGCAAAGGTAATGTTTTTATCAATGACCAGGCCCTCAATCTGATGAAAGGAAGGGGAATGCGTCGCATCCACTTCGTCGGAACGGAATACCCGCCCGGGCGAAATCATGCGGATCGGCAGTTTTCCCTTCTCCATGATCCGTGCCTGTACCGGTGAAGTCTGGGTGCGAAGCACAATCTCTTTGTTGATATAGAATGTATCCTGTTCGTCCTTAGCCGGATGATTGGCCGGAATATTCAGCTTTTCAAAATTGTAAAGATCGTATTCTACCTCCGGACCCTCAATCACTTCATAGCCCATACCGATAAAAATACGTTCTACCTCTTCCAGTGCAATCGTGTTGGGATGACGATGCCCGACGCCGTTTTTTTTCGCCGGCAGCGTCACATCGATGACTTCTGTCTTCAGCTTCATTTCAAGAAGCATCCGCTCCATCTGTTTCTTCGCATCCTCCATCACATGTTCAATTTCCGCACGTGTATCGTTGACCAGCTGTCCAAATGCCGGGCGATCTTCCGGTGCAATTTCTTTCATGCTTTTCAAAAGAGCAGTCAATTCTCCCTTTTTACCAAGTATAGACACACGCACATCGTTCAAAGCTTCCGGATTTTTAGACGCTTTGATCCTGGAAATCGCTTCTTCTCTGATTTTCTGCAATCTTTCTTTCATCTTTATACTCCTTCCTGAAAAATAATCATCTTCATACTCAAATACATGCCTGGAGCGTGCCTGAACGTTCATTTCCGCCGTCTGCACGCCCGCAAAGCGGATACTGCTTTGCAGTCAGCAGGCCGCATTGCTGCGAAAAAAAAAGCCCCATCCCCCATAAAAGGGACGAAACTTCTAATCCGCGGTACCACCCTGATTTCCGGACAAAACCGGACACTCCTGCTGCGTAACGTACAGAAAACGTCATTCCTTACTGTAATTTCAGGAATGCTGCTCCGGTGGGAAATTCACAATCCTGTCTGAACCTGGACGGGCTTGCAGCCGATGACCCTTCCTCTCTGTCGGAAAACCGGATGTTACTGACACCTTCAGTGCATTTTTCATATCATTGTTTACTATAACACAGAATTCAGGAAAGTCAAGCCCTTTTTTGACTTTCTACCAGCGAAGCACTGTTTCCTGTTCTTCCCTCCAGTGATTTATTTCCATGCCGATCAGCACAATGTACATAACTGCATACAGCCAGAACATAAGCAGCACCAGCGTGGTCAGACTCCCATACATATTGAACGCATTGCTGTATTTAATGTAAACAGAAAATCCATATGAAAACGAATACCAGCCTGCCGCTGCAAAGATTGCTCCTGGAAACTGATCGACAAAACCGGCTCTTCTGTTTGGAAGCACCGCATACAGCAATGCAAAAAAGAAAATAAACAGCCCCAGCATCAGCACCATGCGAAACGACAAAATGACCCGCGTGAAAATTGCCAGGAACGGAAAATATACAGCGAACAGTTCATGAATAGAAGTTCCAAATACAATGAGTATCAGCGTCGCTACAATCAGCAGCACAAACAGAAGCGCAAAAACCGCCCCGCGCAACCGCATCTGAATATAATTTGGTTTCTTCTCCACCCGACAGATCGCATTCATTCCTCTGTTCAGCGCCATAAAGCTTTTGCCTGCCGACCACACGGTCACCAGAGCGGAAATAGATACTGTCGCCACGGTCCGGCTGTACATTTCATCAATGATGCCGAACAGCCAGCTTTGAAAGCCGACCGGTACAATTTCCTGAATCAGATGATACAGATCCGCTTTCCCGATTCCTGTGAACTGTATCATAGATAAAAGCAGGATAATCAGAGGGAGAAAAGAAAGTATGATAAAATAAGCCGACTGTGCCGCATATGCCCCCACATGGCTCCTTTCCATATCGCTTTTCATATCCATACCTGCTTCTATCAAATGCATCATTGTTCCTGAATGCCACCTTCTCTGTTCTTTAAAGCAATATCATACCTTATCTATTCTAATCTTGCAAGCCGTATCTCATGATAAAAATACTGCAGGATTTCGTCATAGCTATATCCTTCTTCTGCAAGAACCCTGGCGCCGTTCTGGCTCATACCTGCTCCATGCCCCAGTCCTCCTCCGTAAATCTGATAACCTGATGTTGCTGTCTCGTCCTGCACCGGCTCCATAACAAAATATCCGCTCGGCAGAAGATTCCCTCCTTCTGAAGACGTTCCGTCATTTTTTGATATCTCTCCTCCCGGCACTCCCAGCATCAGACGGATATTATACTCATATTTCACCTTCAGAGTCCCGTTCTCTCCTGTTATCAACATTTCCTGAACCGCTCCTCCGGTATTTCTGGTCATGATCTGCGCACTTTGCACTTCTCCTATGGTATCCACTTCTTCCAGGACATATTCCACCCCATCCTGCAAAAGAATTCCATCCTGAGAACGCTCCATCCGTACTTTCGCCCATTTCTCTATGTTTTCCTTTATCTGCTCCAGAGACACATAGCAGCTCCAGCGATACCATGGTTCCGATATCTCCAGATCTCCCGCATGTTTTTTGCGGATGAATTCCGCAAAGGCCTCCTCATCTGTCAGGTCGCGCGCCGACTCCGCATCGTTTACCCTTCTGCCTGCTATGTACGGGGTCTGTTCTCTGTCCCCCTTTTCCCATATATTCTCATCTGTTGTACTGCCGCAGGAAGTTGAAAAATAATATGACTTGACCGGAGCATCTTCATATAGCATGATCTGCCCTGCCGTCTCCTCCACTGCCTGACTGGTCGCTTCCTGAACTCCGATATGATTATAAACCTGATAGGAAGTACTGTCGTCGACATGCGCCTCATACTGCGGATATGCATATTCCCGCATTTGCCATACAGCATAAGTTCTCGCGCACACTGCCTGCGCCTTCAAGGCTTCTTTCGCATACGAAGAAGGCATTTCACTGGGAACTACCCTGCATAAGTATTCTTCCAGTGGAACCTCATTGACGATAACCCAGCCCTGTTCTTCCTCATAATACTCAAGCTTGCCGGGATAATCTCGTTCCGGTTCTTTTTCCGCATGATGAATACTCCCGTTCTCTGCAAGAATCAATACCCGGATCTTTGTATCCGCCCCCGGCATTTCCCATACTTCTTCCGGGACTTCTAAATGCTCCTCTTCCTCCTGCGGGATGACCAGCTGCTCTCCCTCTTTTGGCATCTCTTCATCAGATTTCTCTCTTGGTCCGGGCATGATCAATATGATCAGGAATCCTATGAGTACGATCAGCAGCAGAGCCTTCTGCTGCAATCTTTTCCTGTACATCCTGTCCCTCCCCCCTATAGCCGCAAAAAACGGGTACTGCAAGTTCTGCAATACCCGGTATCTTCATTTCCCAAAGTGCCGTTCCCTGTATTTTGACGCCTAGCCTAAAAGCCAGGTGGGTATCCTCAACAAGCGTTCAGCCTTCCACTGGCATCCGTAAGGATGGAGGCCTGACATCCCGCTTGAGATATTGGAATCCCATAAACGTAAATGTAGGTTCAAAATGACAGGGCTATCGAACACCCCAGGAAATCTGTGTCTTTAGTATAACCTATTTTCTGCATTTTGACAACTACAGCATACAAAATCTTCTTCCATTTTTTCAATTTTCTGGAAAATCCGACAAAACAACATCTGCGTGAGCTTTTCCATAATTCATTGTATGTTCTGCGTAACCTCTTTATGTTTAAAAAACAGTCTGCTCAAATTTTCTTTTCCCCATTCCGATACATAAAAAGTTCTATCTCCGGAAAGTATGGGTTTCTTCCCATAAAAAGAAGGGAGCCGCAAAATGCGGCTGCCCCTCCGTTTTATCTGTTCAACTATTTTTATGCCAATGCTTTTACCAGCTTCTCCAGTGCAGCCATAGCCTCATCCGGAAGCTTGTCATAACCGCCTTTTGCAGTAGCAAATTTAGCTACCGCGTCTACACGATTCTGCATTGCGCTCTTCAGAGCTGCAGCATAATCTGCATCCTGCAAGTTCGGAGTAAAGTCGCCGGTCTTACCGGTCCAGTCGTTCGCGATCTCAATATCCTCGAACGGACCCCACTGCTCAAATTTAGCCTTACCTTCTACGATATCCTCAAGAATTCCCAGCGTATCTTCTTTCTGGACTTTCTTGCCCATAAAGTCACCGGTATTGACAATGTAGCAGTCTACATTCTTTTCCTCCACCAGCTTCTTGAACTTCTCATAGTCGTTAACCAGCGGATAGGTACGGAACGGATTTGCATAAGGCACGATACGAAGCGCATTCAGATCGGTACCTGCCGCCACACGCTCTGCGGTGGAAGTCTTGGTTGCCAGAGTAGCACCCATAACAGATGCCAGAGCGGAACCTTTCAGTTTGACTACCGGCGGAATGGTCGGATCTTTCATAATCCAGAAAATTGCATTTACCGGATCACTGATCTTATCCACACGGTTCGGAGACCACAGTTTGGATTTGATCGCACGGCCGTTTCCGTTCCTGATGTCCTCGGTTACCAGCTGAATCTTGCCATCCTCATCCATAGTAGCAGAACAGTTCTGAGCTGTCAGCAGATACTTGTTGTCCGGACAACCGGTCGGATAATCTGCCGTCTTGTCAAAATAGGTCGGCTCAATCGCAACAGAAGAACAGGTCTCCGTATTGATGATAAATGCATCGTCATGAAGAACGGTAATTCCATATTTGCCGCCGTGCTGCGCATGTGTCAGTGTAGACTTACCGGATCCGGACAGGCCGAACACAGATGCCACATATTTTCTTCCGTCTGCAAGCGCATACTCTTTCTGTCCGCCATGGCAGCTTGCATAACCGTTTCTGTTCGCCAGAGCCCACGCCATGGTCAGAGTACCCTTCTTGTGCTCTCCAAAATATTTCATACCAAGGATCGCTGCACAGTTCTGATTGGTATCAAAATAGCAGAGAGTCAAAGGATCGCTCAGGCAGCTGAAATCAAGGTCCGGACGCTCTACCGGTGTCCACTGAGGATCAGAGAAAATATAAATATCCGGCTCTTTGCCGTCACCGATCGGTTTGGAATTCTTATACATCTTTACATATTCATCGGACATATACTGGAAGTTGATCATCCAGTTATACAGAAGGTTCTCTTCTCCTTCCGGAATCAGAAGATGGATCTTTGCCATAAATTCCGGATCAAGACCTGCATAACACTCTGCATGGTACATCGTTTTCCAGCGGGTCTCATAGACCGCGTCCATAACAATTTTATCAAGCTTTTCTTCATCTACTCCCGGCTCGCCTTTAATACGGCGCGCTGCAGCATAACGTCCGGTCACAGCGCCGTCGTTGAACAGGAGAACCTTAGCATCTGCTTCAAGACCGAACTCTTCGCCTCTGTATACAGGCATATCCGTCACGATAGTTCCCGGAGAATTTTTCGCTAAGTCATAAGCTTCTTTTAAAGTATTCACTTTTACTACATTATTTCCATAAAAAGCTGCTTCAATAATGGAACGTGTTTTTGAGAAACCTGGCTTCCCTTTGCCAATTTCACTGAGCGGGTAATACGCTTTTGTTGACATGATCGTGTCCTCCTCACATTATGACCGGGGTTCTGTCCCCTCAATATATAACCGGACAGCGTATTTCCATACGCTGTCAGATTCCATTATACAGATTGTGAAAAAAAAGTCAAGTTAAAAGTACTTTTTCATCGCTTTCTTCACTTCGGTTCCATACCAGAATAACGTCACAAGAAATACTGCCATCATCAGCCAGAACAGGGTATTGACAGATACGACATAGGTATTCAGAAGCGATACCCCGCCGTATACCGCCATCACAATTCCCAGCGTCCACAGCTTTGGAGAAATATAATTTGCATAGCCCTGAAGATCTTTGCAGGAATCCAGGTCTGTATCTTTTGCCACAAGAAAAGTGCGGATAATTCTGCCTTCCCGCTGCAGCACCCAGGCACTGTACATGGCATAAAATCCAAATCCCAGCACCAGCAGATCAATCATATTAAAAATTCCGTCAAATGCCATCACAATCTCCTATTCCACGCCCAAAAATTCCCGGACCGCCTGTTTCATCCCGTTTACTTCACATACCTTCTTATGACGGACCAAAGCAGTACGAATCTCTTCGATTGCCCCCGGAACCTCTGTTCCTGAAATCGCCGCCAGTTTATCAATTAATTCAAAATCTGTCATGCCGCCATACTGCTTTTTGTCAATCGCCTCCATGACACTCCGCGTAAATTTATACGGACTTGCTGTGGAAACGATCACTGTCCTGGTATGATCCTGTGTATCTTTCACATATTTTTCATATGCACAGGCAGCCACCGCGGTATGCGTATCCATTACATATCCGGTATTTTCGTAAGTACCGGCAATTTTTGCCGCCGCCTCCTTTTCCGATGCATAATATCCGCAGAAATCTGCCAGCTGCTTTTTCATCTCAGATGTAATCTCATACCTGCCTTCTGTTTTCAGAAGCTCCATCAGTTCCAGATCTTTTTGTGCGTCTTCTCCGGCAATCCGGTACAGAAGCCGTTCCAGGTTGCTGGAGATCAGGATATCCATGGACGGAGACGTGGTGAGGATAAACGGACGATTTCTGTCATACTCTCCCGTACGGAAAAAATCATACAGCACTTTATTATCGTTTGAAGCACAGATCAGTTTTCCTATGGGCAGACCCATCTGCTTTGCATAATACGCCGCCAGAATATTTCCAAAATTACCGGTTGGAACGACCACATTTATTTTATCGCCTTTTTGCAGCTCATTGCTCTCCAATAGTTTCGCACAGGCATAAACATAATATACAATCTGCGGAACCAGACGCCCGATGTTGATGGAATTGGCGCTGGAAAACTGAAATCCCGCTTCCAGCAGTTCCTTTTTCATTTCCTCATCGCCGAAAATTGCCTTCACTCCGTTTTGTGCATCGTCAAAATTTCCTCTGATGCCGATAACGTGCGTATTATCTCCTTTCTGCGTCACCATCTGTTTTTCCTGGACGGGACTGACTCCGTCCTTCGGATAAAAAACAATGATCTTCGTCCCCGGCACATCTGCAAATCCGGCCAGCGCCGCTTTGCCCGTATCTCCGGAAGTCGCGGTCAGAATCACAATCTCATTTTTAATCTGATTTTTTTTCGCCGCGGTTGTCATCAAGTACGGAAGGATCGAGAGCGCCATATCTTTAAACGCGATTGTGGAACCATGGAACAATTCCAGATAATAGGCATCCTCCACCCTGGCCATAGGGACAATCACTTCTGTATCAAATTTTTTGTCGTAGGCACAGTTGATACAGGATTTCAGCTCCTCCTCTGTAAAATCCGTCAGAAAAAGCTTCATTACTTCATATGCGGTTTCCTGATAGCTCATACCGGAAAGTGTTTCCAGGCTGATATCCAGCGAAGGGATTTTTGTCGGTACAAACAACCCGCCATCTGCCGCGAGTCCCTGCAGGATTGCCTGAGACGCCGTCATCTCCGATTGATCTCCTCTTGTGCTTTTATACAGCAATTCCATAATTTCTCTCATTCCTTTGCCTATATTTCCTCATACTTACTCTGTTGTTGCATGCGTGTATTCTATCACAGTAAGCCAAAAAAAGAAAGAGGCTTTTTCAGCCTCTTTCCGCCGGAACATGGTTTAAAAACTGTATTTTGACAGATGTTTGTCAACAAAAAGCTTTCAGACATGCTCTGCTGTTACATCGTATAAAAAATGTGATTCCCATGTTCCACTACCCGGTGAAGCGACTGGTCAAACCAGGCGCTGCTGCTGTAAACCGAGCGAAAATACAGGGCTCCGCCTGAAGCATCTTCACCGTTCACAGCTCTTGCCACTGCCTCCACTGTTTCCGGGGAGACACGGACACTGTCGATTCTTCCATCCGTTACAGGTGAAAACTGTGCCTTCCCACCGCATCTTTGATAGACTACGTCCGTAATCGAATTTGGAAAACGTGTGCTCCTCACACGGTTCATAATCACATTTGCCACCAGCATCCTGCCGGTGGAATCCTCTCCTCCGGCTTCTGCCTCTACTATTTTAAGAAGTACCTGATACTCCCGCTCTTCCAGATGAAATCCGCCTTCTGCCTCCTGCACAGGTTCTTCTGCGGCTGTTTCTTCCTGTGCCGGCTCTTCTGCGGCCGTTTCTGACTGTACTGCTTCCTCGACCGGCAATTCCCCGTCGGCTTTTGATTCTGTTTCTTCCCCGATCGATTCTGCACTTATATCATCCATGTCCGGTTCTGCATCCGTTGTTTCTGCGGCTGCCTCCTGACACCCGCTTTTCACATCCGATTCTGCTTCCGGCAATTCTGCGGCTGCTTCCTGACACCCGCTTTCTTTGGTCGACTCCTCTTCCGGTTCCTCTGCCGCAGCTTCAGTCTCCGGTTCTTCTGTTTTTTCTCCTGATGGTATATCTGTTTCGACGTTTCCTTCCCCTGTCCGGACTTCCTCCTGAAATGCTGTCTCCAGCTCTTCTGTCAGTGTGTCCTCTGCAGCATATACGGTGATAGTACCGAAACTGCAGGAATCCTGGGATGTAAGGCCTGTCATGAGGATTCCCCCAAGTGCAAGCGCAGCACCCCGATAGCATCTACGCATACATACTCTCCTTTTCTGTTTCATTCCCGCAGGCAGCAAATCATGACCTTCCTCCATGCTCATTCCTGAAAATGATGCCGAAGATATGATGGGGCTGACTCCGCGCTGCCCGGTTATAAGTTGGCATTATAGCCCTGGACAAATCTAAATGTCAATATAAATATTACGATTTTGTTAACTATTATGAACTATTTTTTTCATTTTTATGACAAAAAAGCAAAAAAAGAACGCTTTCCACAAAAAAATGTGAAAAACGTTCTGTTTTTTTGTCAACATCTAATGCTGTACCGAATGGTTAATCGCCGTCAGCAATGCGTCAATAGAAGCACGGATAATATCCGGGTCGATCGCCGCGCCCCAGTGAACTTTTCCGTCCGGTGTCTGAATTCCCACATAAGCAATCGCACTGGAACTGGAGCTTCGTGTCAGTGCATGCTCCTGATAGGTCACAAGCTTGTAGTCAAATCCGTACGCTCTTTTCAAAGCGTTGCTGACCGCATTCAGGCGCCCGTTGCCCGTCGCGGTCGTCACCATCTTTTCACCTTTATAATATGTGACGATCTCTGCAGTGATTCCATTTACCTGTTTAAAATGTACTTCTACAATCTGATATGGCGTTTTAATCCCCACAAACTTGGCTTCAAATACCTGATAGATCTCTGCCGGCTGCAGTTCTTTGTTCTGTTCATCGGAAACTGCCTTCGCCGCATAGCCCATCGCTTCGCGCATCCGCGGCGGCATCACAATTCCGTAATTTCTCTCCAGAATATAGCCGACGCCACCTTTGCCGGACTGACTGTTGATCCGGATGACATCCGCATCATAGCTTCTGCCTACGTCCTGCGGGTCAATCGGCAGATACGGTACGGTCCAATACTCCGGATGCTTCTCCTCAATCCATTTCATGCCTTTTGCAATCGCATCCTGATGAGAACCGGAGAACGCCGCAAATACAAGCGCTCCGCTGTAAGGATTCCGTTCATTAACTTTCATACCAGTATAATGCTCATATCCGTCGCAGATTTCGTTCATGTTCGTAAAGTCCAGCTTTGGATCGACTCCCTGCGCATACATATTCATTGCCAGAGTGACAATATCCACATTTCCGGTGCGCTCCCCGTTTCCGAACAATGTTCCTTCCACCCGATCCGCTCCAGCCAGAAGCCCCATCTCCGTGTCGGCAACTCCGCAGCCGCGGTCGTTATGCGGATGCAGAGAAACCAATACATTGTCTCTGTATTTCAAATGCTTGCTGACATATTCAATCTGCTGCGCATATACGTGGGGCATCGAATGCTGTACCGTTACCGGAAGGTTGATAATGGCTTTTTTATCCGCGGTCGGCTGCCATACATCCAGCACTGCATTGCAAACTTCCAGCGCATATTCCGGCTCCGTTCCGGTAAAACTTTCTGGACTGTATTCAAAACGATAGTCTGCTCCTGCTTCTTCCGTCAGTTCTTTTAAAAGTTTTGCTCCTTCTACGGCAATCTCCAGTATCTCCTCTTTTGATTTATGAAAAACCTGTTCTCTCTGAGCCAGAGAAGTAGAATTGTACACATGAACAATCGCATTTTTCGCGCCTTTCAGCGCTTCAAATGTTTTACGTATAATATGTTCCCTTGCCTGGGTCAGTACCTGAACCGTCACATCATCCGGAATCAGATTCTGCTCGATCAGAGCACGAAGAAATTCATACTCTGTCTCAGACGCAGCCGGAAAACCCACTTCAATCTCTTTAAAACCGATTTTAACAAGAAGTTGGAAAAAATCCAGCTTCTGCTGCAGGGTCATGGGAACAACCAGCGCCTGGTTACCATCCCTCAAATCCACGCTGCACCATACAGGCGCGCGGTCCACGTACTCCTTCTGCGCCCAGTCCATACATTTTTCGGGGGGCATAAAATACTGTCTGGTATACTTTTTGTAATTCATAATCTCTCTCCTTTATCTTATTCCTGCCTGCGCCTGTATCCGGTTGAAAGTGATCCCTGTCTGTATGCACAGACAAAAATCACGGCAACCTTTTCAGGCTGATACTGTTTTCTTCCGACAAACAAAAAAGTCTTCCATCCCGGGCTGTCAATGACCCAGAGACGAAAGACCTACTGTCCTACGCGGTACCACTCTGATTTTGTGAACATTTTCACACACTTTATGGATACGGATGTTACTCTTATATCCTTCCCTTGATAACGGCAGGGACCCGTCTGCGTCTACTCTCTTCTGCAAAACCAGATACAGAAAATTTCGGACAGCCGCTCCGAGGCGAGTTCCAGACGTCTCATCTGCTGTCTCACACCAACCGGCAGCTCTCTGTAATCAGATCCGAATGTACTATTCCTCATCAACGCATTTGCTTATCTCACTGAGAGTTATCATAGCAAAAACTCCTTTCATTGTCAAGCAGGAGTTTTCCGGCCTTTCGGCCTCCTGACCGTCCCGTTTCACCAAGACGTATCCGGGCACCGCTTTTTCGCCGGCTGCGCGTTACCGTCTGTGGACGTCATCCGGCATTTCCATCATACAGTCCAGACGGCTGCAGAATTTCTGCTCCCATCTGCCGATCTTTGACTTTGCATACCGGTTCTCTGCTTTTTGAAACATCCACTGACGCAGAAGCTCCAGACAGGTACAGACAAGATATACAACAACGGCCACAACCGCCGCATAGACAACCGCCCAGTGTGTCCGCGCCACTTTACTGGCGCGGAAAGTATCCCATACCAGATAGCGGATCAGATAATTGTCATGAAGCAGATAAACGCCGAAGGCGGCTCCTGCAGTCTTTCGAATCACTCCGTCCATCCGGCTCTCTTTCCAGGGCATATTTCTCACACAGAGAAACAGAGAAAAGGTAGCCACAAGCGCCAGCGGAGAATTATAATTCAGAAAATATCCAATATCTTCCTGGTGCATTTTTACAGACAGATATACGCTGGCCAGCACTGCAAGAGAAGCCGCCGCATAAACGCCAAATCCGTACCGGAAATACCTTCTGTCCTCTTTTGTATGCAGTTTTATATAACCTGCCAGAAGAGCAAGGAACAAAAACCAGGGAAGCTCCCGCCCTGCGTAGTTTCCATAAGCGTTAACTCTGAAAATCATGTGATTTATA
This sequence comes from uncultured Lachnospiraceae bacterium, assembly GCA_951802115.1. Classification (GTDB taxonomy): domain Bacteria; phylum Bacillota; class Clostridia; order Lachnospirales; family Lachnospiraceae; genus Hominiventricola. The sequence continues at coordinate 63,705 of CATOPL010000007.1, forward strand.
CTGAGAAAAACAGCCAGAAGCGCAAGCAGATACCGATACTGTCTCTTCGTCAGCCGAACAGCAATCATGCCTGCAAAAGGCATCAGAAGCGACAGCCCCATATAAACCGATGCAAACCAGTAAGTGCCAGAGGAAACCGGAAACACTGCCCTGACAACATCCGCAGCGGTTACGCCGACAAAGACGCCACAGATCAGGCAGATGGATACGGAATAAAAAAACACCTGTTTCCAGAACCTTAAAAGCCTCTGCGCGTGAAAGTTCCTGTCGATAGAAAAATAACCCGCCAGCATTACAAAGCAGTTCACATGCACGACAGAAAAGGACTGGATTAAATAAGACAGAAAATAATTTGTTGTTCCATATCCGAGTTTCGCCGTCACACGCCCGTGAAACAGACAGTGTCCGACCACAATCATATACATACAAAGAATCCTGAGAAGTTCAAAATTCACCTGTCTTTTTTTCATAGCCGCTCCTTTTCCGTGCACATTCCATACAGTTAGTTACTGATACAGATTATTTTCTGTCGCGATCTTCTGACCTTTATCCCCGTCCCGAATCACAATATGGACTTCATAGCGGTCGTCAAGAGGATAGCTGAGCTTTGGAACCATAAATCTGACCTGATCCGTATCCGCAAGCCCGGTATCATAGAGCATCGAATACAGACCGTCTTCATCCTGTTGCTGCCAGGTTCCCTGATACATCCGCCGTTTCCCGCTCTCCACACTTTTCATCCACAGGAACACGCTTTTACCTTCCAGTTCTTCCGGTGTCAGATTGACGGTCGCCTCGAAAACGTCGTAACGCTCATTCTCCGCCGTGTACGTCCGGTCCAGCGACGCGGTAAACTCTTCATTGTCCTTCAGCCCCGACATTTTATAGTTGAGCGCAAAAAGGTCAAACTCCCCAATCTCATTCACTTTCGAATAGGTGATGAAAATTCCGTCATAAACGTCCTGCAGGTGAAGCATGATATGCTCCATCAGCGTATTGGATATCAGAACCGCCCGGTCGCTTTGATAAAGCGACGTTAAAAGGCTCCTTTGTTCGTAGCTTTGCAGATTCGAAACAACCTGAGGAGATTCTGTCTCCCAGCCGCCAAGCGTAAAAATATTGGTCAGATAATTATCAGGAAGCTTTTCAAAAACAGAATAACCAAGCTCTACCCCATTGTTCGTAAAAGGGTCAAAAGCATAGTAGACTTTTTTATCCCTGCTGATCGTATCATATAAGGATCGGAACGCGGTGCTTGGCTCCGACTGCTGCACAGGCGTCCCAAATACCGGCAGAATCAGCATACGGACGCAAAGTCCCACCGTCAGCGCCAGCCCTGCAAACACGGCAAACCGCCCTTTCTTTCCATCCAGTTTTCCTTCCCATTGTTCTGCGATCTCCTCCTGAGCAGCGGACCAGACAAAAATCAGAAATCCCATCAGACATGCCGTCACCACAATCGGCAGAACCCGGTAAATTTTGATAAAATACAGATAAATGCCCAGCAGAGCCAGATACGGATACAGAATCTGCACCCACGCCTGCCTGTTTCTCCAGGAGGACAGCGGGAAAATCCATAAAAGCGTGATTACAGCTCCCAGTATAAACAGCGGTTTTTGCGCAAAAATCAGCAGGTAATCAATCAGATACTCCCACTGAAACGGCCTGTCCTTTCGAAAGTCCACGATCGCCCGAAAGGTGTCTGCCTTATAGCGGTCGTAATCTGCAATCAACCAGTTCTGCAGATTGATACAATCTGTTCTTCCAAGTCCCAGCGCTTCATAGTCAGCCTGATATTCATCCCAATCCGGCACCCCGTAATCCAGAAGCTGCTGTCTGGCCCTGTCGTATTCCCGGTAATGGCGCTGCGGACTGTCCGGCGTATATACGAGTAAATTTTCCAGTACCATACTGCCAAGTATCAGCCCGAACGCCAGCATGCAGGGTATACAGTCCCGAAGCAGAAAATTTTTGATCTCTCTGTTCTTTCTGACAGCTGACACGCGTCCCAGCCACAGGCCAAACGCCATAATTGTAATCATGCCAAACGCGTGAAAACGGATCCAGCTCCCAAGCAGAAGGAGAAAAACACCTCCCGCCGGAACTGCCTTTGCTGACAACCCTACCTTGTTCTGCTTTTTGCCTTCACCGGCATTTTCATTCCCACAACCCGGTCCGCAAAACAACAGTACATATCCCGCAGCCGTCACGACAGCCGCCGTTTTCGTATACTGAAATTCCACATACAGCGGCCAGACGCAGGCAAGCACCAGCATTGCCGCCAATATAAAACCCGTCCGGCGTGCACGGCCAATCCACACGCATCCAATCGCACTCAAAGAAAGATAGATCAGCCCATACATCACAAACGTATACCAGTTCACTCCGGGTACAAGCGAATAAAACGCCTTTAACAGCCACCCGAATCCACTGTGGATATAGATAAAATAATGTGTAGGATCTCCATACGCCCCTGAGGCAATCGCCGCCAGTGAAAATTCATCATTCGATCCGTAAAACGGATGTAAAAAGACAACCGCATATAATACTGCCAGAATATGGAATACCAGAAACAGGCACTGTATCTGCCTGAGTGAACATTTTACTTTTCCCACCGCATAACTCCTTTGGCTGTATATTTTGTCAAAACAGAAAAGAGATGCCGCAAAGCGTATCCCCCGGCTCCTGCCGGCGTCTGCCGGGAACCGGAGGATACACTCTGCGGCATCCTCTCCCTTACCTCTGTTAGTTATCCAGTAACTTGTCTTCGCCGTTCCAGCTGTACAGCTTCCGGATCTCTTTTCCTACTTTTTCCGACGGATGTTCCGCAGCCAGTTTTCTCATAGCCTTGAAATGAGCCTGTCCGCCTGCTGCAGACATATCCAGAAGAAACTCTTTTGCAAAAGAACCATCCTGAATATCCTTCAGAATCTTCTTCATCGTCGTCTTGGTCTCTTCTGTAATCAGCTTCGGTCCGGTAATATAATCTCCATACTCCGCCGTATTAGAGATCGAATATCTCATTCCTTCAAAGCCTGACTGATAGATCAGATCCACGATCAGCTTCATCTCATGAATACACTCGAAATATGCATTTCTCGGATCGTAACCCGCCTCCGTCAGCACTTCATAGCCCGCCTGCATCAGCGCGCAGACACCGCCGCACAGAACTGCCTGCTCACCGAACAGATCAGTCTCTGTCTCCGTGCGGAAAGTCGTCTCCAGAACACCTGCTCTTGCTCCTCCGATCGCCAGAGCATATGCCAGCGCCGTCTCCAGAGCTTTGCCGGTTGCATCCTGATGAACTGCCACCAGACACGGCACACCCTTTCCTGCCTGATATTCACTTCTCACGGTATGTCCCGGACCCTTTGGCGCAATCATCGTAACATCCACATTTTTTGGCGGCACAATCTGATTAAAGTGAATGTTAAAGCCGTGAGCAAACATCAGCATATTGCCCTCTTCCAGGTTCGGCTCAATATCTTTTTTATACATGGAAGCCTGCAGTTCATCATTGATCAGTATCATGATCACATCTGCTTTTTTTGCAGCTTCTGCGGCTGTATACACCTCAAAACCCTGCTCCTGCGCACGTTTCCAGGATCTGCTGCCTTCATAAAGACCGATAATCACATGGCATCCGGACTCCTTTGCATTCAGCGCATGTGCATGTCCCTGACTGCCGTAGCCGATAACTGCGATCGTCTTCCCTTCCAGCATAGAAAGGTTACAGTCTTCCTGATAGTAAATCTTTGCCATTGTTTCTCTCCTCCATCATCCTAAATGTGTTTGCTTTTATATAAATCGTAGGCCACAAGCTTTCCGTCCCCGTTATGCAGCTTCACGTCCGAAGTGCCTCTGGAGAGACCGGTAAGACCGGTACGGGCAAGCTCCAGAATCTCCACATCCTCCAGCATCCGCAGAAATGCGTCGATCTTCGTCTGACTGCCAACCAGTTCAATTACCAGTGAATCTATGGAAACGTCTACGATCTTGGCTCTAAATATATCGGCAATCGATATAATATTCTGACGGTTTTCCGCATCACAGAGCACCTTCAGAAGCACCAGCTCCCGGCATACGGAGCTGTCCGGCATAAGTTTCTTGATATCCACCACATCTTCCAGCTTATTCAGCTGTTTTTCGATCTGCTCCAGGATAATCTCATCCCCTCTTGCCACCACGGTGATCCTCGTAAATTTCGGATCTGCGGTTACGCCCGCAGCAATACTGTCAATATTATATCCGCGCCGGGTAAAAAGCCCTGCCACGCGGCTCAAAACTCCCGAAGAATTTTCTACAAGAAGTGAAAAAACTACCTTATCCATCTGTCTCCCCGCTTTCTTCATTCACTCTGTTAAAGCATAATCTGCCCGATACCAAAATATTGTAACAATGAACGCCTGCTTTGTCAATTCTTTTTAGGTTTCCGCCCGCAGACTGCCCAGGTATTCATCCAGCCAGACAAATCTTTCATCAATAAATGCCTCAATCTCTTCTGTTCCTTCCACGTTTCCGCTGTCCGGCCATTTCGCGCTGTCCCGGGCAAACGCACCGGAGTCGGTCAGATAGGACATCAGTTCGCGGGCATACGTTTTCCAGTACTCTTCTTTCAAAAATGTACGCCGCCATTCTTTCCAGGTCTCTTCCATATCCCCGGCGAGCTGCGGATCGTATTTTTGCATGTTTCGAAATACTTCTTCATTCAGCCACCGACCGGCCAGCTCCGGATTGTAGCGGATATTTTTAATGTCCTTATCTTTCCCCTGTTCAAAATCATCTCCCCAGGAATAATTCTGATCCCATGGAATCCTCCGGATGGTACAACTCCCATCTGTATGAATCTCCGTACTGTAGATAATATTTTTAAACCGGTTGTCCATTCCGGCAATCGCATTATAATACAGATCATACTCTATAAAATTCTGACGGTCAATGCAGTCGTACAGAAACTGCAGATCCTCTTCCGATTCCATTTCATATCCGCTTTTCCAGAACCGCCGGAAAGGTTCCCACATACCGTCTGTATAAATTTTACCCGCCTGACGGATATTGACCCCTGCACAGCTGAACGACTGTGTCCGCTCACTCTCCTCAAACAGAGCATCATTCGGCCATTCGTCAGACGCCACCTTATAGATCAGATCCTTTTCCCTGTCCAGACTCAGCGATTTATAATCCGTAGGCTCCACCAGTCCGTACAGCCCCTGATAGGTTCCATTTATAAACAGCTCCAGATATTCCATTTTACAGCCGGCGTCTGTTCTGCTCCCGGTTCTCTCTGCAATCTGATTCCACAGATCAATGGAAAGCTTATCGCGCAGTTTGCTCCGGTCTGAGTACATGGCTTTCAGCTGCCAGTCATTATCTATTCTCATGCCAAGCAGAGAAAGCTTTCTGCCTTCGCTTCCGTCGTCCTCAAGAAGCTCCAGACGATAGCCGAGCTTCTCAAACCGCTTGCTTGCATTTCCGCGAATATTGTAGTAGGCAAAGCTTTCCTCCGTCTGGTAGTCTTTGCGAAGACTTTTCACCGGGTCGAATACGGTCACTTTCGAACCGTTCTCCCCCATATTCCCGTCAATGCACATTACCGGGAGTCCGGTGAACAGCACGGATACTCTTTTATAGCCAGTGTCATTATAGATAATGCATTCAAAGACATGCCCGCCGGCAACCGCATCTCCTATATTTTCAAACGCTTCGTCGTCTTTCCATACGACGGACGCCGGATGTCCGTCCACCGTCGCGCTGATCTGACCTTTCCAGCGATCTTCCTCCAGATTTCTTGGAATATAATATCTTTTTTCAGTCTCTTCATAAGGAGCCTTCACCCCGTCAATAAGAAGATCGACACTCATCTCTGCCGGAAAACAGATCCGGTCTGCAGTGAGTCCGGATACCTCTTCATCTGAAAACACTCTGGCTTCCATAACTTGAGGCGGTTTCAAAAACAGCAGATACACACCAAAAAATAAAGACGCCAGAAGACTTATACCCAGCATGATTGTTTTTTTCATCTTACAGACTCTTCTTCATCTCTTTAATATACTCCGGAGTAGTTCCGCAGCAACCTCCGATCAAAGAGGCTCCACAGTCCCGCAGACGAAGAACATGTCCGGTAAACTCCTCAGCTCCCATACTGTATACCGCCTCCCCTGTCTCTGTGATCACAGGCATTCCCGCATTGGGTTTGGCCATAACCGGAACAGATACCGTACTCTTTAACTGCCGGATGACTGCCTCCAGCTGATCAGGACCTACGGAACAGTTAACGCCCACCGCATCCGCTCCCATCGCTTCCAGAGCAGCGGCAGCCTCCGCAACTGTTCCGCCAAAATACAGATTTCCGTCCCCTTCGCATGTAAAAGAAACCAGCAGCGGCAGACTGCAGACCGCGTGCGCCGCATCACAGATTACCAGTGCTTCTTCCAGCGAAAGCAGTGTTTCAGCCACAAGAAGATCCACTCCGGCATCCGACAGAAAACGGATCTGTTCCTTATAAATTTCCAAAAGCCCGTCATAAGTCATAGGACCATAAGGCTCCATTGGTTTTCCTGTCGTTGACAAATCGCCTGCCACAAACGCACGGTCGCCAATATGCTCCACCGTTCTGGCTGCCAGCGTCCGGTTCAGTTCCTCCACCCGGTCCGCCAGACCTGCATTTTCAAGAGAGATCCGATTGGCGCCAAACGTCGGTGCATATATGATCTGCGAGCCGGCGTCTGCATAATCCGACTGAAGCTGCTTTATGACCTCCGGATGTTCATATACCCACTGCTCTGTACAGACGCCCGCGGGCATACCCGCACTGCGCAGGCACGAACCGGTTCCTCCGTCCAGAATCACCGGGCCCTTCTCCACCAATAACCGAAACTCTTTTCCTGTCATAACTTACTTCCTTTCAGCCCCACGGCAGCTCCTGATTCTCAATCTTTTTATCCCGGAGCATCAACTCTTCCATGGCCTCCCTTGCAGATTTATTTTCAAACAGCACCCGGTTCACCTGTTCCACGATCGGCATGTCTACACCGTATTCTTCTGCAAGAATCATGGCCGCTTTTGCAGAATGCACACCCTCCACGACCATTTTCACTTCCGTCATGGCTTCCTGCATGGTTTTCCCCTGTCCGATCAGATAACCCGCCTTCCGGTTCCGGCTGTGCACAGAAGCACAAGTTACAATCAGATCTCCGATCCCGGTCAGTCCGTTAAAGGTCTCGATCCGTCCGCCCATAGCCACGCCCAGACGGCTCATCTCGGCAATCCCTCTGGTGATCAGCGCCGCCTTCGTATTATCTCCGCAGCCAAGTCCGTCCGCGACACCAGCCGCCAGAGCAATTACGTTTTTCAGCGCACCGCCAAGTTCGATTCCCAGCATATCAGGACTTGTGTAGACACGGAAAACCTGATTCATGAAAATATTCTGAATATATTCTGCAGTTTCCCGGTCTCTCGCACCTGCCACGACAGTGGTTGGTATCCCATGTCCTACCTCTTCCGCGTGACTCGGACCGGACAGAACCGCCGCATTGACTCCCGGCATTTCTTCTTTGATGATATCCGTCAGAATCAGCCTTGTACTTTCTTCAATTCCTTTCGCCAGATTTACGACAATTACTCCTGACTGCACATAAGGAGCCATCTTGCACGCCGTGCTTCGAACCGCAGTCGAAGGAACTGCCAGAACCAGCATATCCCTTTCTTTTACTGCAGCTTCCAGATCAGAAGTAAACTGCGTGTGTTCCGACAGCCTGACACCCGGAAGTTTTGACTCGTTTTCTCCTGTGTTCTGAAGCTTTCTGACTTCTTCCTCCCGGTGAGACCATACCGTCACTTCATGTCCGTTCGTTTCCAGCACTTTTGCGATTGCCATGCCCCAGCTTCCCGCTCCGATCACACTGACTTTTGCCATAATCCTCTCTCCTTGTCAAAGTTCTGAACATTGCCGTCTGAATCCTGTCCTATTCCGGTTTTTTCTGAAAAATTTTGCTTTCTGTTCCTTTTACAAGTCTCACGATATTTGCCCGATGACGATAGATGGCCATGCAGGCAAGCACCGCGCTGATTGCATAAAACTCCATCAGATGTCCCTGGCTCATGCCATAATACCCATTTTGTCCGAGCACTGCCAGAACAGCGACCAGTTCGATCACTACCAGAACAGATCCCAGCGACACATACCTGGTCAGCAGCACCGTAAGCAGAAATGTAGACGCCTCTAATGCCGTCACCACCGGTCCCAGCGTCAGAATCAGCCCTGCCGTACAGGCAATCCCTTTTCCGCCTTTAAATCCAAGCTGTATTGGAAAATTATGTCCCAGAACGGCTCCGGCAGCCGCATACATGCCCAGAAGAGGAAGCCAGTCTGCATCCTGGCGTCCAAACAGAAGTCTTACTGCAACAACGGCCAGCACTGTCTTGGCCACATCGCCCAGAAGTACAATCACCCCTGCCTTTTTGCCCAGCACCCGCAGCGCATTCGTCGTTCCGGCATTCCCGCTCCCGTGTTCCCGGATATCGATTCCGTTCATTTTTCCATAAATATACGCCGTCTGAAAGATACCGAACAGATAGCCGATTCCCACGCTTATCACTCGTTCCATATCATTACTGTTCCTTCCTCTCACGTATGATAAATTTCAGAGAAGTTCCTTTAAATCCGAAGGTATCCCGGATTCTGTTCTCCAGATATCTTGTATAGGAAAAATGCATCAGTTCTTTGTCATTGACAAAAATCACAAAAGTCGGCGGTTTTACAGACACCTGCGTCACATAGAAAATCTTCAGCCTCCGTCCTCTGTCAGAAGGCGGCTGCTGCATGGCAACTGCTTCCGCGACGATCTCGTTCAGTACTCCGGTCTGCACGCGGAGCGTCTGATTTGCGATCACCATATCGATGGTTTCAAACAGCTTCGGAAGCCGCTGCCCGGTCTGCGCCGATATGAAAAGAATCTCCGCATAAGGCATGAACGAGAGTATCTCCCTCACCCTTCTGGTAAATTCATAAATCGTCTTATCATTTTTTTCCACCGCATCCCACTTATTGACCGCAATTACAATGCCTTTTCCGCGTTCATGAGCAATCCCCGCGATTTTCGCATCCTGCTCTGTCACTCCCTCCATGGCATCAATCACCACGATCACCACATCCGCACGCTCCACAGCAGTCACGGTACGGATAATACTGTAACGTTCCAGCTCTTCTTTGATCCTGCTTTTGCGGCGCAGTCCTGCCGTATCTATGAATACATAATCTCTGCCGTTCCATTTTATATTTGTATCTATGGCATCTCTGGTAGTTCCCGCAATATCGGACACAATCACCCGGTTTTTTCCCGTCATTCGATTTATAATGGAAGATTTTCCCACATTGGGCTTGCCCACTATGGCAACTTTCGGTCGCTCATCCTCCTCGTCTCCATCTTCAGGCTCCGGAAAAAACGCCGTCACTTCATCCAGCATATCTCCGATTCCAAGCCTTGATGCGGCAGATACCGGAATCGGGTCTCCGATTCCAAGGTTATAAAATTCATACACGTCCGCCATAAATTTCTGAAAACTGTCTACTTTGTTTACGACCAGCACCACCGGTTTCTGTGAACGCCGGAGCATATCTGCCACTTTGGAATCCGCGTCCTGAAGCCCCTGGCGTACATCCACCAGAAAAATAATGACATCCGCCGTGTCAATGGCAATCTGTGCCTGCTCTCTCATCTGCGACAGAATCACATCCCCGCTGTCCGGCTCGATCCCGCCGGTATCGATCATCGTAAAATTATGATTCAGCCAGGTGATATCCGCATAGATCCGGTCCCTGGTAACACCCGGCGTGTCCTTTACAATAGAAATATTCTCTCCTGCCAGAGCATTAAACAACGTAGACTTTCCCACATTCGGACGGCCCACGATTGCTACGATTGGTTTTCTCATCCTCAACCTCTTTTCATGCTTACAGAACTCCTGAACGCTCTATAAGCCATACTATTCTATCACGCGTTCCACAAATTTGTTTCCGCCTGATTCTACTATGGATATTTTGATTTGTAAAGCTTTTTCCACATCCTCCACCGTCATGTCGTCCAGAAAAACCGGCTCTCCGTTTTTCAGCATATGCTCCGTGATCAGAAGCTTCTCGCCTGACAGACTGCCCTTTAGCTGTTCCACCAGATCCTGCCCTGTAATCAGTCCCGCAACTGTAATCTGCTCTCCGAAAAAACGGTTCCTGACCGGAACTACCCTGACATGAACACAGGGATATTTCTCCTGAATTCTCCTGGCATGTTCCCGCAGAAACGGCGCTGCCAGTTCGCCGGTAGCAATCGTTACGTCTCTTTTTCTGTCGTCTCCTCCATGCCTCTGAAGCGTTTCTTTCACCTCTTCTTCCAGCAGGCGAACCATGCCGACTCCGTTTTCAAGCTGCAGATAACCATCGTAAGTATCCTGCTTCGGCAGAGGCTGTCCGGCCAGAATATACCACTCATCTCCTGCATGGATAAAATGCGTTCCATATTCACTGTAAATCTTTTTCTGCCACCGGTGAACCGTCTCCAGTACCTGACAGGCGTCCTCTTTTGTAAACGGCTCCAGAGGATACAGTCCTTCCCGGTAACGGGTCAGTCCCACCGGCACTACCGACACACTCTGAAGCTGGGGCAGATAACCGGTTAAATCCCGGATGGAACGCTCCAGTTCTTCCCTGTCATTCACGCCTCTGCACAGAACTATCTGTCCGTTCATAACAATCCCCGCATCTTTCAGACGCTGCACTTTTTCATGAATCTCCCCAGCAAAACGGTTGTTCAGCATCCTGCAGCGAAGTTCCGGATTGGTCGTCTGAAAAGATATATTTATGGGAGACAGCTTATAATAAATGATCCGCTCCAGGTCCTGAGCACTCATATTTGTCAAAGTCAGATAATTTCCCTGCAGAAAAGACAGACGGGAATCATCATCTTTAAAATACAGCGTCTCTCTCATACCCTTTGGAAGCTGGTCGATAAAGCAGAAAATACATCGGTTCCTGCAGGAACGATACTCATCCATCAGTCCGTTTTCGAATTCCAGCCCCAGGTCTTCTTCATATTCTTTCTCAATCTCCAGTTCCCATTCCTCTCCGTCCTGTTTCCGGATCAGAACCAGAATGTCTTCCTCATTCATCAAATACCGGTAATCAAAGATATCCTTTGGCGCCTGTCCGTTCACCGACAGCAGAACATCTCCCGCTTCAATCTCCAGTTCCTGGGCAATGCTTCCGGGAACAACTGCACTGATTACATGTTCCATTTATCTCAACCCTCATTCTTTTCTTCGTTTACTATACTAAAAATTGCCGGAAAATGCAACGACGCCGTCCGCCTGCTTCAGCGCTTGTCAGAAAATTGCCTCCCGCAAACGGGTCATCACAATATGCAAAAGATTTGATCCCAACGAACGCAGCACAGCGGAAATAAATTACAAACACGTTCTGATAAGGCTGCACTGTAAATATTCGCTGTAATGTTATCGTCTGATGCATACTTCAAGCAAGCTGCACAGAGTAAACACGGCAATGTTCATACATACAATCGTCGCTCCGACAGGCGTAGATACCAGAATAGAAAGAAAAATACCCAGCACAGCGCAAAAGACCGATAAAACCGCTGACGCCAGAATCACCCCGCGAAAACTCCGGAACAGACGCATTGCGGAAAGCGCCGGAAAAATTATAAGCGCAGAGATCAGAAGCGAACCCACCAGTTTCATCGCCAGTACGATGACCGACGCTGTTACAACTGCGATCAGCAGATTATATCTGTCAGCTTTCATGCCGGTTGCCAGGGCAAAGGTCTCGTCAAACGTCACGGCAAAGATACGATGATAAAATACGGTAAAAATCATAACGACCAGCAGCGACATTACCATACAGAGCCATACGTCAAAAACAGAAAGCGTCAGGATCGCGGTGGAGCCAAACAGAGTGCTGCACACATCTCCGGACAGATTCGCCGACTTGGAAAACAGATTTAAAAGCAGGTAGCCGCATGCCAGCGCACCTACTGATATCATGGCAATGACGGCATCCCCTTTTAATTTTGCATTTTGGCCGGTGCGCAGAAGCAAAACAGCGCAGGCCACAGTAACCGGCAGGACAACTGCCGTATCATTTGTCACATCCAGCACGGTCGCCACAGCCATGGCGCCAAACGCCACATGAGACAATCCGTCGCCGATAAAAGAAAACCTCTTCAGCACAAGAGATACGCCCAGCAGAGAGGAAGACAGCGCAATCAGTATCCCAACCAGCATGGCACGGCGTACAAACGGATAGCCAAAATACATTCCGACCACCTCAAGCATGTCTTCCACCTCCAGTCACAGCCAGATATGCCTTTCCGGTTGTACTTTCCATATAATCTTCTTTCGTCCCGAAAAACAGCGGTTCTTCACTGATATGAAGAATATGGTCCGCATAAGTAACTGCGGCGCGGATATCATGAGATACCATGATAATCGTAATCTTTTCCTCATGGTTCAGCTTTTCCAGAAGATCATACATCTCCTGCACCGCCACCGGATCAAGACCGGACACAGGCTCATCCAGCAGCAGCATAGATCTGGTGGCGCAGAGTGCCCTTGCCAGCAGTACTCTCTGCTGCTGACCGCCGGACAGTTCCCGATAACAGCGCTTTGCCAGATGGGCAATGCCAAGCTTTTCCATATTCTCTTCCGCCATGTGCTTTTCCGCTTTTTTGTAAAACGGATGCCACCCAAAACGTCCCAGACAGCCGGACAGAACAATCTCACTTACAGAAGCAGGAAAATCTTTCTGCACGACCGTCTGTTGAGGCAGATAGCCAATCCCGTCCGCCTCAAGCCCGTCACCCATACATATCTCGCCCGACATGGGGTTTTTAAGGCCAAGAAGCGCCTTGATCAACGTACTTTTACCGGAACCGTTTTCTCCGACTATACACAGATAATCTCCTTCATTTACTTCAAAATTCAGATTTTGTACAACTGCTCTTCCTTCGTAGCCCAACGCCGCATTTCTGCACAAAAGCTGTGACATATTTTTCTCCTTACTGTTGACCGGAGTCGCTTCCTGGCGAGTCTGCTCCCAGAAGCGCCTCTTTGAGCGTTTCCAGATTCCTTTCCATGACAGCCAGGTAAGTTTCTCCCTCTTCTATATCCTGCGCGCTTACCGACTGCATAGAATCAAGAAGAAGTACCTTCTGATCTTTGGTTCCCGTGTTTTCAGCTATCGTGCGGGCAATCTTTCCATCTGAACCGTCAATCTTCATGATTGCCGGAAGTCCCAGATCTCCTGCTTTTTCCGCCAGAAACGCGATTGTCTCAAAGCTGGCTTCTGTCTCCGCTGAGCATCCGGCAAACGCTGCATAATATGCAATATTATAATCTTCCATCAAATACAAAAACGGGAATCTGTCTCCGAACAGAAGTACCGGCATACGGGCCTGCTCTGCCGCCTCCGTATATTTGACATCCAGTTCATGAAGCTTTTTCTGATACTCTCTGTTGTTCCTCCCATAAATATCCCGGTGACTGCCGTCCAGTTCACAGAGCGTTTCTGTAATCGCATCGCATATCGTCTGAGTGTTTCTAAGAGACAGCCAGATATGCTCATCGTACTCCGTCTCTTCCTCTGTCCCCTGACTTTCATGTTCATGGCCCCGCACACTCTGCATTCCTTCTACATGCTCCTCTTCTCTGGTCACATCTTCCAGAACCTCCATCAGATTCAGCGTATGACAGGCAGAATTTTTCACATTCGCCAGCGCATCTTCCACCCAGCCGTCCGATTCCCCGCCTACATAGAGAAACAGATCCGCCTCCGATATTGCTTTCATATCCCAGACCGTCGGCTGATAGCTGTGCATATCCGCCCCGTTTTTCATCAGAAGCACAAGCTCTGTCTCCTTTGCCTGCTCGCCGAGAATCTGTTTCACCCAGTCGTACTCAGGAAATATCGTACAGACAATCCTGAGTCTTTGCTCAGCTTTGTCCCCCGGCTGCCCGGCCCGACGCCCGCATCCGACGGTAGCCGTCAGTAGTAACAGAAGCGACAGAATAAGCCATATCCTTTTGCCGTATCTTTTTTTCAGATAAACTTTTTCTGCCATTCTGCTCTCCTTTCTCGTATTTAAAAATCGTCTGACTTCCGGAGTCTATACGCCTGCCTTTGCGCACAAATCGCTGACACAGCATTTTTCACAATATGGTTTTGTCCTCGCCGTACAAATATCCCGCCCATGATAGACCAGCCTGTGACAGAAGTCACTGCCTTCTTCCGGCGGAATCAGTTTCCACAAAGCCATCTCTACTTTCTTGGGATCTTTTATATTATTTACCAGTCCCATTCGGTTTACCAGACGAATACAGTGCGTATCCGTCACAATCGCCGGTTTCCCGAATACGTCTCCCATGATCAGATTCGCGCTTTTTCTGCCTACTCCCGGAAGCTTTAACAGCGCGTCAAAACTGTCCGGCACATTTCCTGCATACTGCTCTTTTAAAATTTTCATACATGCATGAATGTCCCGCGCCTTGCTTTTTCCAAGCCCGCACGGTCTGACAATCTCTTCGATCTCTTCTGCATCCGCCGCTGCCAGCGCATCTACATCCGGAAATTTTTCGTACAGTTTTTCCACGACCACATTCACCCTGGCATCCGTACACTGTGCCGCCAGCCGGACGCTTACCAGAAGCTTCCAGGCATTGTCATAATCGAGCGTACAGCCGGCATCCGGGTACTCTTTTTTCAGACGATCGATCAGTTTTAATGCAAGTTCTTTCTTCTGTTCTTCTTTCATTTCTTCCTGATTCCTTTCCAGACAACCAAATACAGCTTCCATCTCCGTACATTCCTGTCGGAAACAGAAGCTGCATCTTGCAGAACAGACTATGCTCTGATGTCAATATGTTCTCCCAGTCCCGGAACCGGGAGCGATTCCATCATCTCCGTCAGCATCTCTCCGGTCACTTCCGCCGTATCAAGAACCTTACCCAGCATTGCAACCCCCAGATTCGTATTGAAGCTGGCCGCAGACATGGAAACAGACAATGCTCCAATATCCATAGATCTCACCTCCGTTAAAATAATTTTACCAAATCCCTTTATCAGAATCAACTATTTTTTTCAATCCGGATCTACAATCCGGTATCCCACTCCTACCTCTGTAAACAGGTATTCCGGCTGCGCCGGGTTTTTCTCTATTTTTCTTCGAATGTTCGCCATGTTGACACGGAGAATCCGGTTATCCGTCCTCATATTAGGTCCCCAGATTTCTTTGATGATAAAATCATAAGTCAGTACCTTTCCTGCATATTTTCCAAGAAGGCTTACAATCTTATATTCATTCTGAGTCAGGCCTGCGTCCCTTCCATCAATATACACCCGGTGCTTGTCATAGTCAATCACCATCTCTCCGGAACGGAATATCCCTGTCTGAATCCCTTCCGGCGCCAGACAGGCCGCCCTTGCATGCCGGATCGCCGTCCGGATCCTCGCCAGCAGTTCTGAAGTCCCGAAAGGCTTGGTTATATAGTCGTCTGCTCCCAGATCCAGCGCTTCCACTTTATCTTTCTCATAGGTACGGGCAGACACCACGATAATCGGCATACCTGACCATTCCCGCACATTCTTCAGAATCTTCATACCGTCCATGTCCGGGAGTCCCAGATCCAGAATCACCACATCCGGACATCTGGATGTGATCAGACTGTATGCTTCTGTACCTGTACCCGCCATTATCACATCATAATTGTTTGCCTCCAGCACAGTCCGGAAAAAGTTCCGGATACTTTTATCGTCCTCCACCACAAGGACTCTGTCCTTAATATCCATTATTTTCCTCCATCGGCAGCCAGAACATAACTCTCGCTCCCCCTTCACTTCTGTTTTCCGCTTTCATATCACCTTTATGCGCCTTGACGATGCTCATACAGACGGATAAACCGATACCCATATTTCTGCCGGAATCATATTCTTCTCCTTCTCTGGACTGAAGATTTCCGTCAAATATCACCGGCAGAATATTTTCTCTGATTCCTTCTCCGTCATCCTCCACTGCCACAAAAAGTCTGCCCGGCTCGCTGCTCACTACAATCTGAATCAGACTTGCCGTCTTCCCATGAAGCACAGAATTTTCCAGAAGGTTTACAATCACCTGTTCAATCAGAATACCGTCCATCGGTACCATGAGAACTTCCTGCGGCATGACCGTTTTTATCTCTGTTTCCGGAAAACGTTTCCGGAATTTGACGACTGCGCTGCCGACAATCTCTTCTACGATCTCATCATCCGTGTTGATATGGGCATTTTCTCCATTAATTCTGGTGACGGATAAAAGATTCTCTACTATACGGACCAGCCACTGCGCCTCATCTTTAATATCTTTTATCAGTTCCAGCATCCGTTCCCTGGCGAGCACATTTTCATTATCCAGAATTCCGGATGCCGAGCCGACAATCGAAGTCAGCGGTGTCCGGATATCATGAGACACCGCCCGCAAAAGATTTCCCCTCATTTTTTCTTTTTCTGCTTCCAGGCGGATCAGCTCCTGCTGCTTGATCTGTGTCGTCAGCGTACTGACGCTCACGGAAACAGCAAGCATGGCAATAAAAGTCAGCGAATATCCGGTAAGTGCAAAATTAATCTCAAAATACGGATAGGTAAAAATATAATTCACTCCTATCACTGCCATCACTGATGCCGCAATTCCATAAACATAGCCTTCTGTATACCTCGATACAAACAGCACCGCCAGCACAAACAAAAGCGGCACATGCGTGTCTGTTGATACAAACTGCTGCAAAAAAAATGCAATCAATGCGGCAATTCCCAGAATTCCGGCAGTGATCAGAATGTTTTTTCTCAGCTCCTGTCCTTTTTTCATATTTTCTCTCTTTCCTGTCGGCAGCGTATCATTTCCAGCCATTGCAAAAGTACACCTTATTGAACATTAGTAGTTCAATTAAGTATAGGTTTTGATTTTTACTTACTAAAAATATTATTTTATAAATTACTAATGTACAGCCAGCATGGACAGTTGTTCCTTTAAGACCCATTTGAAGGGCGCTGGTCCTTAGGACGCGTATTTTGCGTCCTTAGTACCGCTGCGTCCCTTGTAATGAGGAGGGGCCCACGAAGTGGGAGGAGTCCTGATTGCCTTCACTAAGCGCAAGCGGGGTCTGGAAGGAACAACTGTCCATAGCTGGCGTCCAGATGGGCGAATGTTTTTATCAAAACCTATAG
This sequence comes from uncultured Lachnospiraceae bacterium, assembly GCA_951802115.1. Lineage (GTDB taxonomy): Bacteria > Bacillota > Clostridia > Lachnospirales > Lachnospiraceae > Hominiventricola. The sequence goes on from CATOPL010000007.1 coordinate 80,962, forward strand.
AATATAAGACGATATGGATAACCTGCCTGCACCTCAGCGCAATTCATTATATCACATCATCCTGTTAAAAATATGTTAAGAACATCCGCAGTGTGCCTGAGTACCTGTTCTGCCGTCTGCATGATTGAGGACTTCAGACAGCAAAAGGCCGGCGCAAGGTCCCCGCGCCAGCCTTATCTGCATTTTCCTGTATCAGTCATACAGAGAATTTCCATATTTGATTTTACGGTAAAATTTTTCCGCCAGGATCACCGGCATACTGACCAGAATATAGATGGAAGGAATTCCTCCCAGCAATACCATCAGGCCAACCAGAATCACATTGGCAATATCTCCCATGACAGGTCCCTCTTTCTATTTATTATTTTTAGATCAAGGAAAGCATAGCATATCCTGTACCCTGAATCCATGGGATGAAACACATCTTAATTACAGCTTAACTCCATTCATTATTTCCTTAACGGATCATTAACCTGTATAATTATGACACAAAGAACACATGAAAGATTCGATAAATCCTATATCCTGAATAAAAGAAAAGCTCCCTTGCAAGAAAAGGCAGCTTCGTCTTCGGACTGATAAAACGGGTAGTCGGCGTCGGCGACGTATATGCCTCAAGCCCGTAGTCCGCCGCCATCAGCATCGCTCTTTTCATATGAAGCGGATCGCTGACCACCAGAGCGTCTGTAAAGCCATGCTCTGTCATCAGCTCTTTGGCATAACAGATATTTTCCTGTGTAATCCGGGATTTTTCTTCTATATAAATATCTTCTTCCGGCACTCCCTGACTGACAGCATATGTTTTTGCCGCGTAAGCTTCCGAGCAGAGGGCGTCTTCTCCATATCCCCCTGTCATAATCAGCGCTCTTACATATCCGTTTTCATAGAGCCAGATCCCATGACGAATCCGCTCCACAAATACAGGCGAAGGTTCTTTTCCAATGACGCCCGCTCCAAGAACGATCGCCACATCGGCTTCTTGCAGTTCATTCTTCCTGCTGTAAGAGACAATCTGCCAGGTATGGATCAGTATATACAAAAAACACAGCAGAAGCATCCCTGAAAGCCAGTATTTTTTCTTTCCCTTCATACCACAATCTCCATTCCGGTGCAGAGCTGACATACCTGGTCTCCCAGTTCCTCTTTCAAAATCTCAAATGCAGGCTGCCCGGTACAATGGCCGGTATAGATTCTCTCAATTCCGGTGGAGCGGATCCTGGCAGCAAGAGCGCGAACTCCTTCCGGCGAAGTATGATAAAGGTGAAATCCTCCGATCATCGCGTGAATCCTCCGTTTTGGATACGCAGCTTCCACTTCCCGGATAATGTTATCCGCGCCGCCATGAGAACAGCTGCTGCAGATAACCAGGCCTTTTTCCGTATCCAGAATCAGACTTTGTTCATGAGCAAAGGAGTCCGGTATATATCTTCTGTTCTGACGAATGTAAAGATGATTCTGCATTCCCAATGTCTCCAGACCCTCCGTATGATGGGCAAGCAGGCTGACTCCCGGAAAAATCTGATATCCGTCTTCCACATAGCAGATTCTGTGCTTGTATTTTTCCAGAAATCCTCTGTGAATACCAATATATTTGTGAAAAATCCAGCGTTTGCCGTAACAATTTTCTTTTGATCCTTTTCTGAGGAAAAACGGAGCTTCTGTATTTCTCTCAAAAAATGCTCCCATTCCGTCTGCATGATCATAATGGGCATGCGAAAGAATCCCGCATTCCACAGTGGCCAGATCGATTCCCAGCGCTTCGGCGTTTCTGGCAAACCGGTCCGAAGCTCCGCTATCCAGAAGAATTTTATGATCCTGATGTTCTATATAGACAGAAAGACCCCACTCGGCTGCGAGCACGCCCTTTGTCAGATTATCAATTAATATGATTGCTTTCATTTTTTAATTTATCCTCCTGTGGATAACATGCCGCCCGCTTTTTTCAAACAACTGATGAAATTTTATGAAAAATCAGTTACAATAGAAAACAGCAGCTACGCAGAAACTCTGATATTTTAAAGGAGAAATTTTTATGCAGCACACAAATCCACTATTGTCCCCTAATGACAGTGTTCACAAATTTATCACCATCGGCGAAATCATGCTGCGCCTGACTGCGCCCAATTATGAGAAAATCCGCATGGCCACCAGCTTCGAAGCAAGCTACGGTGGCAGCGAAGCCAATATTGCACTGGCGCTGGCAAATCTGGGAGTGGACAGTACCTTTTTTACTGTTGTACCTGACAACAGCCTGGGAAAAAGCGCGGTCCGTATGCTCAGGAGCAACGATGTACACTGTACACCGGTCATACTGAGCACTCCGGAGCAGACGCCTACCCACAGACTGGGCTGTTATTATCTGGAAACCGGCTACGGCATTCGCGCCAGCAAAGTGATTTACGACCGCAAACACAGCGCTATTACAGAATTTGACTTCTGTTCCGTCGATCTTTCTGCGCTGCTCGACGGTTTTACCTGGCTTCATTTAAGCGGCATCACGCCGGCTCTGGCTCCCAGCTGTAAACAGCTGATCCTGGACTGTCTGAAGATTGCCCGGGAAAAAGGACTGACTGTCAGCTTTGACGGTAATTTCCGCAGTACACTCTGGACATGGGAGGAAGCAAGAGATTTCTGCACCGAATGTCTGCCCTATGTGGACGTTTTACTCGGAATCGAACCCTATCATCTCTGGAAAGATGAAAACGATCACAGCAAAGGCGACCGGAAAGATGATATTCCTTTCCGTCCCAGCTATGAACAGCAGGATGAGATCTTCCAGGCATTTATCGCACGTTATCCCAATCTGAAATGCATTGCCCGCCATGTCCGTTATGCGCACAGCGGCAGTGAGAACAGTCTGAAGGCCTTTATGTGGTACGAAGGCCACACTTTTGAAAGTAAGTTATTCACTTTTAATATCCTCGACCGGGTAGGCGGAGGAGACGCTTTTGCCAGCGGTCTGATCTACGCCATGATGCATGGATACAAACCCATGAATATGATTAATTTTGCCGTGGCCAGCAGCGTCATCAAACACACAATACGCGGAGACGCAAATATCACCGACGACGCTTCCAGCATCCGCAATCTGATGGATATGAATTACGATATCAAACGGTGACGGCGGCGCTGCCGGATGTATTGTCCGCACGCACTGCCCAGCGCAGCTTCGCAGAGCGTGCCCGGCCGTTGGCCGCACATTCTTCAGCGGACGGGCGGATCGCCTCCAGAGCAATCCCGCTGTACAGTCCTTCCCTATGGAAACGTTTAAAGGACTTTTTTACCAGACGGTCTTCACCGGAATGAAAAGTCAGAATCGCCGCCCTCCCTCCGGGCCGCAGTGCATAGGGCAGCTTTTCCAGAAATTCATACAGCACTTCGTATTCGTTGTTTATATCGATGCGAAGTGCCTGGAACGTCCGCTGACAGGACTTTTTCACCGCCTCTTTGCGCTCTGCTGCCGGAAGAAATGCAAGAGCGGATTCAACGGCTTCCCGAAGCTGTACCGTCGTCTTCACGTTCCTGCCCTGTCTTCTTCTGCCGATAATCTCCTCTGCAATCTCTTTTGCATACGGCTCATCTGCATTCTCCACAAGCATTCCGGCAAGCTCTTCCAGACTGACTTCCTCCAGACGCTCTGACGCGCTGCGCCCGGTCAGCTGATTCATTCTCAGATCCAGCGGCCCTTCCGTCTTATAAGAAAACCCCCGGTCCGGATTATCAATCTGCATGGATGATACTCCCAGATCAGCCAGCACAAAGTCAAAGCACCCGGTCTGCTCCGCCAGCTGATCCATCTGTGCAAAATTCAGAAGATGAACCGTCAGGATCTCTTCTCCATATCCTAACGCCCGCAGCCTCTTCTTCGTCCTGTCTGACTCTTCCGGATCCACATCCAGCGCATGGAGATGTCCTTTTCCCTGCAGACATTCCAGCATTCTGCGCGTATGTCCGCCATAGCCCAGGGTTGCGTCAAGTCCGGTCTGTCCCGGCTGAATCTGCAGAAAATCCAGAATCTCCTGTACACAAATAGAAATATGCATTCCTGCCGGTGTGCTCCCTTTTCGAATTACTTTCTCTATCGTCTTTGCATATTTTTCCGGTTGCAGTTCCTTGTATTTTTCTTTATAGCTGCGCGGATGCGTTCCCCTGTAACGGACGCGCCTTTTATGTACCGGCTGATGTTGATCCATAACCTGTCTTTCCTTTCTGCTACAATATATTGACTGGATCGTGACTGAATATCATTTTTCAATCACATTTGGACTCATGAGACGTATCCTCCAAACTCCCTCTGGATGCAGTACGCAATCACCGATTCCATCTGCGGTGACACCCACTTGTCTTTATGATACAGCAGCTGCTTCCAGATCTCGACCTTAAAATCTTTCACCCGAAGACAGGTAAGCTTTCCTTCTCTCACCGCCTTTGCCGTCACATAATCAGGAAGATAGGAGACTCCTACTCCCTGTTCTGCCAGAGAACAGAGCAGTCTTGTACTCCCCACCTCCAGAACCGGCTGAATCTCCAAAGACATGGCTGCCAGCTTTTCGTCCATAAGCCGCCGATAGCTCATCCCCTTTTCCGTCAGTACAAAGGGTTCCTCTGCCAGTTCTCTTACCGAGACGTTCTCCCTTTTGCACAGCGGATGACCGGACGCCGCCACAAAATGTATGCCCACCTGTTCCTCCCGGACTATCACATATTCTGTATCATAAATATGATTATCCAGTGTCAGAATCGCGTCCGCCTCATTATGATCAATCAGCCGGAACATTTCTTCTGTACCAGTTGCAATAATTTTCAGAGTAATACCCGGATAACGGCTCCTGAAGTCTGCAAAGCCTTCTTCCAGAAGCGAATCGCACAGAGAATCCGGAACAGCAAGACGAAAGTGTCCGCAAACTTCCTGGTTTTCCCGCATTCCCCGTTCCAGCTCCTGTGTCAGTTTGCTGATCTGGTGAGCATATTTCAGTACGTCTCTGCCCCGCTCCGTCAGGGCTATGGTATGGTTAATCCGTTCAAACAGTTGAACATTCAGTTCCGTCTCCAGCTGTTTGATCTGAAAAGAAACTGTGGACTGAGAATATCCCAGCGCCCGTGCCGCCTTGGTAAAGCTGTTCTTTTCCGCTACATGAATAAATGTGACCAGATTTTTTACATCCATTTTTTCAATCCTGTGCATCGTCATTATCAATTTTACAGATATCACTTTCTACTATATACTAAAAAAATAAGAAATGCAAATGATATGGGGGTAAAATCACTATGACTGTTTTTCGATTTGTATACTGGATTCTGTGGGGCGACCTGATTACGATTCCGCTGCCCGGCGGAAGCTCCCTGGGGCTTTCCCTGCTGGTCCTGATCCTGATCCCGTCCGGCATCTATTTCACCGTCCGCACCCGCTTCCTTCTTTTCCGGCGTTTTCCGGATATGCTGAAGATCGCCATCGAAAAGAAAAATCCCACACAGAAAAATTCAATTTCCGGCCTGCAGGCGCTGATTATATCAACAGCTACCCGGGTAGGCATGGGCAATCTGGTGGGTGTTGTGGCCGCGATCTCCATCGGAGGAGCCGGAGCCGTTTTCTGGATGTGGGTTACCGCCCTTCTGGGTTCTTCCACCGCTTTCGCAGAGGCCGCTCTGGCGCAGATCTATAAGGAAGAAGACCCCCTCTACGGAGGATATCGGGGCGGCCCGGCCTACTACATTCATCATTTTTTTATTAAGAAAGACGGAACCCGCAGACGCTCTGTAATCGCCGTCCTTTTTGCCGTTTCCGGTCTGATCTGCTGGTGCGGGATCAGCCAGGTAATCGGCAATTCCGTATCATCTGCCTTTGAAAACGCATTCCACATTCCACCTCTTTATACGACAGCCATCCTTGTACTGATCGCGGCGGTGATCGTACTTCGAAAAAACGCTACCGTCAAGGTACTGGATATCATCGTTCCCATCATGGCCGGTTTTTATTTCCTGCTGACAGTGATCATCATTCTCATGAATATCGGGCAAATTCCGGCGGTTTTCTCCCGTATCTTCTCGGAAGCCTTCGGCTTTCGTCAGGCCGTGGCAGGCGGTTTTGGTGCCGTCTTGATGAACGGAGCCAAAAGAGGGCTGTTCTCGAATGAAGCCGGCAGCGGCAGCGCCCCCTGTGCGGCAGCGGCGGCTGATATCAGCCATCCTGCCAAGGAAGGGCTCCTGCAGGCCTTCGGCGTTTTTATTGACACGATTGTCATCTGCAGCTGTTCTGCCATGATCATGCTTCTGACCCCGGAATCCATGACGCAGGGAATGGAAGGTATGGATCTTCTGCAGCAAGCCATGAATTATCATATGGGCGGCTTTGGCGTAGTTTTCATCGCAATCGTGCTGTGGCTTTTCAGCTTCTCCACCTTTATCGGTATCCTGTTCTATGCAAGATCAAATGTGGCGTACCTGTTTGGAGACAACTGGCTCTCACAGACGATGTATAAGATTCTGGCGCTTATCATGCTTTTTATCGGCGGACTGGCCGCCTACACCTTTGTATGGGATCTGGGCGATGTGGGTATCGGACTCATGACCATCTTCAATATGATTGCACTGATTCCGCTCTCAGGACAGGCGCTGGAATCACTGAAGGAATATGAAAAAACGCTGAAATAACCGTGCCCGCAGTCCTTCACATGGACAGTCATTTTATCTTTCAGCATAAAAAAGCACCTGTTGCCGGCCTTTTTTTGTCGTCAACAGGTGCTTTTTATATGTAAAATAAATGCTCTGGCTGTGTTTTCAGACAGCATCGCAAAATCTATTAAAGTACCAGAGACGGTGCGGAATATACCCGCGCTCCCAGTTCCCCGTCCAAAAGATACAGGCTTCTGGAATCCTCTCCAAACAGTTCGTACTTCTTGACCAGATTTTCCGCATTGGTCTCTTCCTCTCCCTGCTCTTTTACAAACCAGTCCAGAAACTGCATCGTGCGGAAATCTTTCACAGAATGCGCCGCATCATAAATGTTGTGGATCAGGCTGGTCACATAGTGCTCATGCTTCAGCCCTTCGGACAGCACCGTTTTCGTATTCTCCGGAACAACCGCCGGCTTTTCAATCAGCTCCAGCACCACCTTCTCACCGTTATTCTGCAGATACTGTATAAAGAGCATGGCATGGTCTCTTTCCTCCTGCGCTTGCACTTTGTACCAGTTCCCGAATCCGTCCAGTCCCTGCTCATAACAGAAATTGGAAAAATCCAGATACAAATACGCAGAGTAGAATTCCTTGTTTACCTGCTGATTCAAAAGTTCTGTTATCTTCTTGTCCAACATATCTTATGTCCTCCTCTTTTCTGCTGTACACTCACAAACTCCCATAGTTTCCATCGCTTTCTGCCGTAAAGATATCCAAACTGCCAAGATGCGTTTACAGAAACTTTCCGCTGCAACCGCCGCCTGTCGCCAGACAGACATGTCTGACCGGCCCGCTGTCCGCAGAAATAAATCATATTCTGCCCTGAAAACATATACAGAAAAGACTTTGAGAATATCCCGTGCACATTTTTTTATTATACGCCGGAGAAATGTCTGTGTAAAGTATACGAATGGAAGAAAATGGTAAAGCTCCTGCAAAAATGTTCCGATACGATACTCAGCAGCGCACCTTCAGAAACTCTGCCCTTCCGTGAAGCTTCAGCGGAATGGAATCAGCCGGCACAAAAATACAGTCTCCTTTGAAAAAATGCAGCATTTCTCCTTCTCCAAGCATTACACCGCATCCGCCGATGCATAACAGCACCTGAAAAGAAGTACTGTCCGTCCTGAAATCCGCCATTTCCCGGCATCGTTCCGTATTGATAAGCTGTCGCTCCACCTGGAAATACCTGCAGCGGTACAGGAGCTCTGTCGCACATCCTTTCTGGTATTTTAATACCCTCATCGGCTGCCTGGGCGTCCGGCTGCCTTTTCGATTGGCCACCTCCAGAGCCTGTCTGATATGGAGTTCTCTGGGACGACCGTCTTTATCCGTGCGATCATAATCGTACATTCGATAAGTAAGATTGGAACTTTCCTGAATCTCGGCAATCAGCGTGCCTGCACCGATCGCATGAACCGTCCCCGGCTCAATGTAAAAAATATCGTCCTTCTGCACTTTGATTTTCTGAAGATAACGTTCCACCGTTCCTTCCCGCAGACTTTTTTCCAGCTTTTCCCTGCTGATATCATGGTGAAAGCCATAAACCAGCCGGGCGTCTCTGGACGCATCCAGCACATACCACATCTCTGTTTTTCCAAGGGAACCGTGTTCATGCAGTCTGGCATATTCGTCATCCGGATGCACCTGTACAGACAAATCCTGCCTGGCATCGATAAATTTGATCAGGATCGGAAGTCCGCCGTCATTCTTCGGATGTGTTCCCATATATTCCGGATGTTCCTTCAGTACTTCCGATAAAAACTTACCTGCGTGTTCTCCGCTCGCTGCAACACTCGGCCCGTCCGGGTGCGTAGAACACTCCCATGTTTCAGCCAGAGGCGTAAGATCAACCTCCTTGGAGAAATCATCCTTCAGACGGCTTCCACCCCACAAATAATCTTTTCCTGCCGGTTTCAGCAGAAACGGGTATCTGCCCGACAAAGTTTTATTCCAGTTCATATTTCTTTTTATCATGGACACTGATCTCTCTGCCAAGTTGCACTTCAATGACTTTCAGTTCCGTATCCGCGATCAGGGTATGACGGCAGCCCGCCTGCATGGTTACAACATCTCCTGCCTGAACCGGCTGCTCCATTCCGTCGACAATGCTGCGTCCGCTGCCGGATATCACTGTCCACACCTCGTCCCGTCTCTCATGGCTGTGATAGTTCATCTGATGTCCGGCATTCAGCGTCACTTTAATCGTCATGCTTTCGTCTTCCACATCCAGCACGCGAAAACTTCCCCAGGACTTTTCTGCAAACATAATCTGTTGATTAATCTGATCTACATAAGGCTTAATATAGCTCGACTGTTCCTTGTCCGATACCAGGATTCCCTCCGGACTGGCAGAAACGACCACGTCTTTCAGACCCATGCAGAGCACCGGCATATCCAGTTCATTAATCACATGTACATTCTCACACTGTTCGTTCAGGATTGCTTCCCCGATAGATTCCTCTTCCATGGCTTCCGTCAGCGTATTCCACGTGCCCAGATCTTTCCACTCTCCGGCAAAACGCATGACCTTGATATGTTTTTCTTTCTCAACTACCGCATAGTCAAAGCTGATCTTTTTCAGAGTGTCATATTTTCCGAACAGATCCTGATAGTCGGTAAATTCCAGAAGCTCATGTGCTTTGTCAAGCACATACTTCAGTCTGTATGCAAATACACCGCCGTTCCAGAGCGCTCCTCTGCTGATATATTCCTCTGCAGTCTTTGCATCCGGCTTTTCTTTAAAGGTCGTCACAGAACTCACCGTTTCTTTATCTGCCGGAATAATATAGCCGTATTTTTCACTGGGATACGTAGGTTCAATCCCCATCAGAACGAGATTGGCTTGATCTGCCTGCGCCAGCCTTCCGAGCTCTTTAAGCGCCGCAAAATAATCTTCATTTACATAAGGATCCACCGGACATACCACTACCGCTTCTTCTTCAGAGACGCCCTGCACGTCATGCAGATAAGCAGACGCCAAAGCAATCGCCGGAAAGGTGTCGCGCCTGCAGGGTTCCACAGAAATGCCCACCTGCTCACCCAGCTGATTATGAATCGCCGACACCTGTGTTTTGGATGTTGCAATCGTCACTTTCGCATTTTCGTCAATCCTGCGGATCTGGCGGTATACCCGCTGTACCATAGACTCATAGTCCCCTTCCGTCGTCCGGAAAATCTTGATGAACTGTTTGGAACGGATGTCATTGGAAAGCGGCCACAGACGCTTCCCCGAACCTCCCGATAAAAGTATAATATTCATGTCTTACCTCTCTGCTCTCATGGGATTGTTTAAAAAGTCTTCGTATGAAAGACGGATACCATCCCGAAGTTCTGTCCGATAGGTCCAGCCAAGCGCCGCGCTCTTGGACACGTCCAGAAGTTTCCTCGGAGTCCCGTTGGGTTTGCTTGTATCCCAGCGAATCTCCCCTGTATATCCGATGACTTCCGCTACCAGTTCCGTCAGCGCTTTGATGGTCAGTTCCTTCCCTGTTCCCGCATTTACAGTCTCATTACCGCTGTAATGATTCATAAGAAAGACGCACAGATTTGCCAGATCATCCACATACAGAAATTCACGCAGAGGGCTGCCGTCTCCCCAGCAGGTCACATACGGAAGATTCTGCTCCTTTGCTTCATGAAACCGGCGGATCAGAGCCGGAAGCACATGGCTGTGCATCGGATGATAATTGTCATTCGGCCCGTACAGATTGGTGGGCATGACCGAAATATAGTCTGTACCGTACTGTCGGTTCAGAAACTCACAGTATTTCAGCCCTGAAATCTTTGCCAGCGCATAAGCCTCGTTGGTTTTTTCCAGTTCTGAAGTCAGAAGGCAGCTCTCTTTCATCGGCTGAGGCGCCATCCTCGGATAGATACAGGAAGAGCCTAAAAACTCCAGCTTTTTACAGCCGTTTTTCCATGCTGAATGAATAATGTTCATCTCCAGGATCATATTGTCATACATAAAGTCCGCCAGCGCGCTCTCGTTTGCAACAATGCCTCCCACTTTTGCCGCTGCAAGAAATACATATTCCGGTTTCTCCTGCTCAAAAAACGCCTCTACCTGATCCTGACGGCAAAGATCCAGCTCTTTATGAGTCCTGGTAATGATATTTTCATATCCCTGTCTCTCCAGCTCTCTTATGATCGCAGAACCGACCATTCCTCTGTGTCCCGCCACATAGATTTTCGCATCTTTGTTCATCATCCTGCTCACACCCCCTATTGCACTGCACTGACAGCCGCTTCTTTTCTCGCCAGCTCCCGGTCATGCTCCGCCATAATCCGCACCAGCTCTTCATAGCTGGTTTTCTGCGGATTCCATCCAAGAACTGTCCTGGCCTTTGTAGGATCGCCCCACAGATTGTCCACATCCGTCGGGCGGAACCATTCGGGATTCACGCATACCAGCATTTTACCGGTCTTCACATCATATCCTTTTTCTTCCAGTCCCTGCCCTTCCCAGCGAAGACTGATGCCGTTGGCGGCAAACGCTTTCTCTGTGAAATCGCGTACTGTATGCTGTTCTCCGGTGGCAATGACAAAATCTTCCGGCGTATCATGCTGCAGGATCATCCACATGCATTCCACATAGTCTTTCGCATACCCCCAGTCTCTGAGAGAATCCATATTTCCCAGCTCCAGATGATCCTGCAGTCCTTCTGCAATCCTTCCTGCCGCCAGCGTAATCTTCCTGGTAACAAACGTCTCTCCGCGCCGCTCAGATTCATGATTGAACAAAATTCCGTTTACTGCAAACATGCCATATGCCTCCCGGTATTCTTTCGTAATCCAGAAGCCGTACTGCTTTGCCACTGCATAAGGACTGTAGGGATGGAACGGAGTTGTCTCTTTCTGAGGCACTTCCTCCACTTTACCGTACAGCTCGGAAGTAGAAGCCTGATAGATTTTTGTTTTCTTTGTCAGTCCCAGTATCCGCACCGCTTCCAGAATCCGAAGTACCCCCAGCGCATCCACATCCCCGGAATATTCCGGCACATCAAAAGAAACCTGCACATGAGACTGCGCCGCCAGATTATAAATCTCATCCGGCTGTACCAGACCGATAATCCGAATCAGTGAAGAAGAATCCGACAAATCCCCGTCATGAAGAGAGATGCTGTGCTCTGCCAGCAGATGATCAATTCTCGAAGTATTGGAAATAGAAGCCCTCCGGATGATTCCGTGAACCTCATAACCTTTCTCCAGAAGAAATTCCGCCAGATAGGAACCATCCTGTCCGGTGATACCGGTAATCAATGCTTTTTTTCTCATTTTGTTATCCTCAACTTTCTCTTTCTTCCATGTAGTGTGAGCATTTTCTGTCATTCTAATAGAAAAAAACAATGTTTTTAAGAGAGTATCTTGTATATAACCAGCATAATATTGACTTTTTTGTACATTCTTATTTTGTAAACAAGTCCATGTTCTGTTATAATGGAGTCAGCAACCCGCCCAGACAGGAGTATCATCTATGGACAAAACATCCTTATTCCACGGCAATCTGGTCACTACCAGACGAATCCTGTACACTCCCTCCGCATTTGCCAGAACCAGTCTGCTCCACCTGCAGGAAACCGGTTTTCTAGAAGCCAGAAAACCTCATACCAGCCGGAGAAAAAATCTCTCTTCCTATCTGTTTTTTCAGGTTCTTTCCGGCCATGGTACTTTGGAGTATGGCGGAGAAATCCTTTCCCTGGATACCGGCGACTGTGTTTTTCTGGACTGCCGCAGACCTTATTCGCACCGTGCCTCCGACGAACTCTGGCAGCTGAAATGGGTGCATTTTTACGGACCCAACATGGGCAGTATCTACGACAAATATACGGAACGGGGCGGACGCCCCTGCTTTCACCCGTCAGATCCGGCATCCTACAGCATGATTCTGGATGAACTGTATGAAATCGCCTCCTCCGAAGATCATGTGCGGGATATGAGGATCTTTGAAAAACTAGCTTCTCTTCTCACTCTTTTGATGGAACAAAGCTGGAACCCGGAAAGCCGTCAGCATATCTCTGCCAAAAAACAGAACCTTCAGAATATAAAAGAATATCTGGATCAACATTATATGGAAAAGATCAATCTGGATGATCTGGCAGAAATGTTTTATATTAACAAATTTTATCTGACCCGTATTTTCAGAGAACAGTTCGGTACTTCCGTCAACAGTTACCTGCTGCAGGTCCGCATCACGCATGCCAAACAGCTTCTGCGTTTTACTGACCGGACGATTGAGGAGATTGCCGGAGAATGCGGCGTGGCAGATGCCAGTTATTTTTCGCGGATGTTCCGAAAGGTAGAAGGAATCTCTCCCGGCGAGTTCCGCAGAACATGGTGAGAAAGGAGCACGATCCATGAAACTTCCCGGTTATTATTCATCCGGACAGTTCGCGCGTATGGCAGACGTCACGGTCCGTACCATCCGCTTCTATGACCGGCAGAATATCCTCAAACCTTCATATGTCAATCCTTCCGGCGCACGTTTTTATACAGACGCTGATCTTGCAAGGCTGCAGCAGATCCTGCTCCTGAAGTATCTGGGCTTCTCTCTGGAAGACATACGGGAAATGACAATCGGAGATACCGATTACCATTTTCTGAAAAATTCCCTGAACCTGCAAAAGAAACTGGTACAGGACCGAATCGAACAGATGCAGCTCGTTGAAAGCGCCATTGACGACACTGTGAAAGCCATCGAAGAAGAACATCAGATTGACTGGAGTCATATGCTGGACCTGATTCATCTGACCGGCATGGAGAAAAGTCTGAAGCTCCAGTATCAGAACGCCACCAACATCTCAGCCCGTATCCGGCTGCACCGGGACTACTCCTCTAACCGCCAGGGCTGGTTTCCGTGGATCTACGAAAAATGTCAGATCACCGACGGCCAGCAGATCCTTGAACTTGGCTGCGGCAACGGAGCTCTGTGGGCCGGAAATCTGCCCGTTCTTCCCCGGCGTCTCTATGTCTGTCTGTCCGATATTTCCGAAGGAATGTTAAGAGACGCCCGCCGGAACATCGGACAGGAGGACGCCCGCTTTTCCTTTCACACGTTTGACTGTTCTGATATTCCCTTTCCAGAGAACAGTTTTGATCTGGTGATCGCCAATCATGTGCTGTTCTACTGCCGGAATCTGGCCCGGGTACAGGAAGAGATTCGGCGTGTCCTCAAACCGGAAGGACGGTTCATCTGCAGTACTTACGGAAGGACGCATATGAAGGAAATCAGCGAACTGGTACAGCAATTTGACAGTCGTATTGTACTTTCCGCCGAAAAATTGTATGAACGGTTCGGACTGGAAAACGGGCAGCAGATTCTGGAATCCTTTTTTTCTTCCGTCACCTGTCTGCGTTATGAAGATTCCATTACCCTTGACCGCGCGGAACCGCTGATTGAATATATTCTCTCCTGTCACGGCAATCAGAATCAAATCCTTCTGGAACGGTATAAAGATTTTCGAAGTTTTACGGAAAAAAAGACCGCCCATGGATTCCACATCACCAAAGACGCCGGAATCTTTCTCTGCAGAAAATAATTCCGGGACCGGTCCGATTGTACGGCAATTTAAAAAACAGAAAAAAGCACTTGAAGGTAACCTTACGTCATCTTTTATACTGGTACTGTAGTTGAAACTGCTTCCTGTCAGATATCTGTCACAGAAGAAGATTGATACCGGATAAACGGCGCACCCCGAAATCCGGCGCACAGATCACAGAACGAAGCAAAAAACAGAACATTTACCGTCGTCTGACGGTATGGAAAGACGAGGATAAAAATTATGAAACAAACCACCATCATCGTGACCGGCGGAGCAGGTTTTATCGGCAGCAATTTTATTTTTCACATGCTGGACAAGTATCCGCATTACCGGATCGTCTGTCTGGACTGCCTGACATACGCGGGCAATCTGTCCACCCTGGCCCCGGTCATGGACAACCAGAACTTCCGTTTTGTAAAAGAGAGTATTACGGACCGGGAGGCCGTATACCGGCTGTTTGAAGAAGAACACCCGGAGATGGTTGTAAATTTTGCAGCAGAAAGCCATGTAGACCGCTCTATCGAAAATCCGCAGGTATTCCTGGATACCAATATAATTGGTACGTCCATCCTCATGGACGCCTGCCGCAAATACGGTATCGGACGTTATCATCAGGTATCCACCGATGAAGTATACGGCGACCTGCCGCTGGACCGTCCGGATCTGTTTTTCACAGAAGAGACTCCGATCCACACTTCCAGCCCCTATTCTTCCAGCAAAGCAGCCGCAGATCTGCTGGTACTGGCATACCACCGCACTTATGGACTGCCTGTCAGCATCAGCCGCTGCTCAAATAACTACGGCCCCTATCATTTTCCGGAAAAACTGATTCCACTGATGATCGCCAATGCCCTCAACGACAAACCTCTGCCTGTCTATGGCGCCGGTGAAAATGTCCGGGACTGGCTGTATGTGGAAGATCACTGCAAGGCCATCGACCTGGTGATTCACAAAGGACGCGTCGGAGAAGTATATAACATCGGCGGACACAATGAAATGAAAAACATTGACATTGTTAAGATTATCTGCAAAGCGCTCGGAAAACCGGAAAGTCTGATCACTTATGTCACGGACCGGAAAGGACATGACATGCGCTATGCCATTGATCCGACCAAGATTCATGAAGAACTGGGCTGGCTGCCGGAAACCAAATTTGCAGACGGTATCCAGAAAACAATCCAGTGGTATCTGGATCATAAAGAATGGTGGGAAACGATCATTTCCGGCGAATATCAGAATTATTACGAGAAAATGTACGCAAACCGCTGAATGATGTGCTGTTCCAGACTGCAGCTGTCAGGGCAGTCCCCGAAGGACATTCAACACCGGAACGGTTAAAACTGTTTTTGTACAGACATACCTGTACACCATCTGGCAGATAAAGAGCATGTAATGAATTGCAAAATGACATATCATGATACCAGGGTCAAAAGGTCTAAAATCCGATGCAAGCTTGCTTGCAAGAGGATTTTTGAACTTGGGACCCGCCAAAAACATGAAAAAGTAGCCCGGTTAGGACGGATTTTGAATGTTTTTGAGGATTGCGGGAGCACAAAGTGCGGAGCAATCCGGTATCAGAGGGGTCAAAAGACCTTTTGACCCCAACATCATATCATATTTTACAGGAGGAAATCACAGATGAAAATATTTGTAACAGGTGTAGGCGGTCAGCTGGGCCATGACGTCATGAACGAGCTGAACCAAAGAGGTTATGAAGGAGTCGGTTCGGATCTCGCTCCTGCATACAGCGGTATTCAGGATGGCAGCGCCGTAACAAACATGCCTTATATCCCCATGGACATCACGAATAAGCATTCCGTGGAAGAGATCCTGACCAGACAGCACCCGGATGTGGTAGTCCACTGCGCTGCATGGACAGCCGTGGATATGGCGGAAGATGACGACAAAGTAGAAAAAGTCCGCCTCGTCAACGCCGTCGGCACTGAAAATATCGCGCTGGCGTGCAAAAAGCTGGACTGTAAAATGATTTATCTGTCTACAGACTATGTTTTCAACGGACTGGGAGAAGAGCCCTGGCAGCCCGACTGTAAAGACTATCAGCCGCTGAATGTCTATGGGCAGACAAAACTGGAGGGGGAACTGGCCGTCGCCAACCACGTAGAAAAGCATTTTATTGTCCGCATTGCCTGGGTTTTTGGTATCAATGGAAAGAATTTTATTAAAACTATGCTCAACCTGGGGAAAACTCACAACCGTATTACCGTTGTCAACGACCAGATCGGTACTCCGACTTATACGTTTGACCTGGCCCGCCTTCTGGTTGATATGCTCGAAACTGACAAATACGGCTACTATCATGCCACCAACGAAGGCGGCTATATCAGCTGGTATGATTTTACCAGAGAAATCTTCCGCCAGGCAGCAGAGCTGGGACATCCGGAATACGGCGCGGACCATATCGATGTCGTTCCGGTTACAACAGCCGAATACGGCGCTTCCAAGGCGACACGGCCTTTCAATTCCCGTCTGGACAAAAGCAAACTGACAGAAAACGGATTCACTCCGCTTCCCTCCTGGCAGAATGCACTGAACCGCTATTTGAAGGAAATTCTGTAAATCATCCCTATGTGAGCGTGTCTGAACGTTACTTTTTGTCGAATGAATGTTCAGATACGCTCTAACGGATCCCTCCTAACTCCTGATAAAGTGTCTTTGCATAACTGTCCGTCATTCCGCAGACTTCGTCCGTCACCAGAAGAAGCCGCAGATACAGCTTTTGTGTTTCATCTTTTCCAACTGCATGAATATGATAGACGGCTCTGTAATTATCCGAAATCACACTCATTATTTTTTCCTGCAACGCCGTCATCGGCTTTCCACTGTCATAAAGAATCGCTGCATCCACGAATTTTTCCAGCAGAAAATCAAAAACAGCTCCTGCACCGATCTCCAGCTTCAGTATCGGAACGGAGTCAAACACATAACGATATGCAATATCTCCCAGCGCTTCCAGCATCATCGTCCCGGACACGCCGTGAAACAGATCATATGTATATTCTCCCGCCATCAGCTGTTGATAATGCGTCACAAATCCTTCCGTCGCTCTGAATAGCATCTGGCCCTGTACGCGCACCAGCCAGTTTTGCACCGCATTGGAACGAGGCTGATTCATTTCTTTCTCCACTGCTCTTTTATAGCGCATTGATAAAAGCTCCGTCAGACACCGATATTCCTCATCCTGCTCTTCTATCCTGAAGTCTCTCAGCTCCTGAAGCAGCTGATCATACGAGATACACCCCTTTTTTACCGCATCCTCAATGTCTGCCGTCTTATAGGCAATATCGTCAGCCGCTTCCAGAAGAAAGGCCAGAGGATGACGTCTTCCAAATGTACCCGTGCTTTCCTGGATTTCCTGAAAAATCTTTTCATCAGCCAGAAAATATCCCATTTTCTTTGTCCGGATATCACCGCCTGTTTTATCGATTTCCAGCGAAGACACCGGATACTTTATGATCGTCCCCAAAAGCGCCTTGGTCAGATTCATTCCATGTGCATCCACCAGATAGTGAAGCTTCGTCACCAGACGAAGCGCCTGCGTGTTTCCTTCAAAATGATAAAAATCAGCCTGCATCTGTGGTGTGAGCACCTCCGTCAGCGGTCTGCCCTCCCATCGCAGAAGAGGCATATGTCCACGAAACCAGTCCCTGATTGCCGCCTCGCCAAAATGGCCAAACGGCGGATTGCCGATATCATGCAGAAGACCTGCACACTGGAGGATATCACATACATCCGCTTTGTAAGACGGCAGAAAGCTCCCGTCTTTGATATTCTGCAGAATCTCTTCCGAAACATTCTGTCCCAGCGACCTGGCCAGCGAGGACACTTCCAGCGAATGCGTCAGTCTGGTGCGAATAAAATCACTCTGATCCAGCGGAAACACCTGCGTTTTATCCTGCAGACGCCGAAAGGACGCACTGCCGATAATTCGATGATAATCTTTTTCAAATTCTGTCCGCAGATCTCCGGAACCTGACGGTCCTCTGTATTTCCTGATACGCTCCGGACACAGCAGCGCTTCCCACTCCATAATCTCATTCCTCCATCTTTCCCCTTGTCCGCTGATCCTACGGAACCCTTGTACTTTTTAGTAACTATTCTATCATATGTCACCAATTTTCAACAGAAAATTGATGACCTGCTTGCGCATCAGCACAATTCATTCTATCACATCTTACCGGCTTTGGAAACTATCCGCACGCCAGTATACCGATCCGTCTTCTCCTATACCTGGCTGCTTCTGTACTGGTTGGGCGTGACTCCCGTTTCTTTTTTAAAAAGAGTACAGAAATACTTCGCATCCGGATACCCTACCTGTTGGCAAATCAGATTGATTTTCTGATTCGTATTTTTCAGAAGCAGCTTGGCTTTCTCTATCCGGAGGGCAGTAAGATAATTCACAAAAGTCGCAGAGGTCTCTTTCATAAAAATCTTGCTCAGATACTGCGGAGTAATCTTCAGCTTTTCCGCAACAGAATTCAGGGAGATCTGCTCTGCATAATGCTCGTTCATCTCGGAGATTGCCTGTCTTACAAATCTGGAATACTGATCCATACTGTCATTCGGATCCTCCTGAAAATATTCCCGTATGCAGTCGGTGATCTCCGTAAAGGTTTTTGCCCGGGATAATCTTTCCACCGCCAGAAAATAACGCCGTTTTGAGCCCTTTTTCAAAAGTCCGGATACGGCAGTCATCCGAATTGTCCTGGGATGCTCATGTCTCTTGCGCATCTCCTCCATATGCCGGATCAGCAGCTCTTTATATTCTCCATACGAATGCTGGCATTGAAGTTTCCGGAGTTTGGACTGGATATATTCATCCTCCTGGTCCGGCCCTCCTGTATGCTCCATAGCCGGCGTATAGTTGATAAAACGGGACGTATATGTGATGGACCAGATCACCGCTTCCTGTAACCTGTCCCATACAGCTTTTATCGAATCTACCGTCTGAAGACTCTGGATGGTGTAAACACATATAACGTTTTCAAAATCCTTCAACAAAGCATTCAGTCTGGCAATGGCCATATGATTGACCGCATGGTCCCGGAAGCCGATGCAGATACCCCGGTACTGCTTGTCCGGCAGGTATGACAGATACAAATCCCTTTCCTTCAAAAGTGTCTTTTCCATCTCCTCCGGAAGCTTAGAAGTTCCGCTCATGTACAGCACTGCGAAGAAGCACTCTGTATACTGCATATGTGAGATCCGGTATCCTAGCGCTTCATCATCTGCTTCTGAGAACAGATAGCTCATATGCGGATCTTTCTTTTCATTCACCAGCTTTTCCCTTGCCGCTTCCTGAAGATAACGCTGCAGGAGCGAAAGAAATTCCTCTGGTATGATGGGTTTTAGAATATAGTCTGTAACCCCGTACCGGATGGCTTGCTGAGCATAAGTAAAATCCGCATAACCGGTGAGCAGGAGAATTTTTCCCCGAAAATTCCTGCACTGAAGCTTTTCAGCCATGGAAAGACCATCGCATCCTGGCATACGGATATCGCTGATGACGATATCCGGCAGCATCCGGAGCGCTGTTTGGTATCCTTCCAGTCCGTCTTTGCAGACATCGACCTCAATCGAAATATCATGTTGACGAATCAGCTCTGCAAGCCCCTCTCTGGCGTCTCGTTCATCTTCCACGATCAGTATCTTATACATGCTGCGCATCCTCCATTTCTCTCACCGGAATAAAAAGCTTGAATACCGTCGCTCCCCGGCCTGACGTGACCATGAGGCGATGTCCCGGATAATAATTTCTCATGCGGTAAAAGATATTAGAAAGTCCGATACCCTGAAACGTCTCTGCCTGCTGGTGGAAGAACCGGTTGAGTGCATCCGTCTGCTCTTTTGTCATTCCGGTTCCATTGTCCTCAATACAGATCCGGAGGTACTTCTCTTCTCTGCCCAGAATACGAAAAGTAATCTTTATCTTTCCTTTCCAGGAAATGCTTTCAAAACCATGGAGCAGTGAATTTTCCAGAAAAGGCTGAAGAAGAAGCTTATGGATCTGCAGCCGTTCTGCTCCCGGCTGTACATGGAGATCGTACAAGAATGAATTGTGATACCGGATTTTCTGAAGTTCCAGATATTGCTGAAGCCACCGAATCTCATTTTCTATGGGTACCACTTTATTCATATCATAGACCGTATATCGCAGAATATATGCCAGACGGTTCAGCTGTTCACTCACATCTCTGCAGTCCTCCCGGATGGCCAGCCAGTTGATGGAATCAATGGTATTAAACAAAAAATGCGGATTGATCTGCAGCTCCATGGATTTTAGTTCCGCTTCACAGGCAGCTTTGGTAATTTCCAAGATATGCTCATACTGTCTTCTGTTTCTTTCCAGAAGATTCCGAATCAAAGCCAGCATACGGTCCACCGACTCACCAATCACCTTGATCTCATTGCGGCAGTTGATATCCATACTTATATTCAGATGACTTTCGTCCACCTGGTCCACCTGCCTCGCCATTCGCTCCAGAGAGCCAACAAAATTCCTGCACAGGAGAAACGCTCCGAACAATGAACCTACCAGAAGCAGCAGAATAATAACAAGCGTGCGGATCCACAGGGTATTCAAATCCCTGTGCAGCAACCTGTAATCTACAATATTCAAAAGCTTCAAATTAAAATGGTTCACATACGACATGGAGAAGAGATAATCACCCTGGCGCATGCTTTTTCCGTCCTCCAGAAGCGATAAATCAATCTCTTCGTATTCCGGAATACTTGAAAACGCATATCCTCCTGGAACATCCCGCGAACAGATCAGATGATCTGTCTCATTCAGCAGGATTTTGTCCGAATACGGAAAAGTATGAGAAGTAGGATTATTGATTTCCCGGTCGATCTTTGAAGGATCAATAAACAGAAAAAGATATCCCACCACTTTCAGATTTCCATAGTCCATCAAACGGTTTGCAAGAAAGAAACAGGGGTATTGTTCATCGTACCAGTCTTCTTCCGCAGAAATCATATGATAAAGCAGCATATCGGAAGCCATCAGCTGTTCTTTCAGCTCTTTTTTATTTTCCTGAAAATAGCGGATAACAGATTCTGTACTTTCCCTTCCCTCCGCATACAAATAGGAGCTTCCCCGATCGCTGATGATCCCCACCGCCTTGATCTCCGGCCTCATCATCATATTAGAACGGATAATTGTTGTCATAGCGTCCGACAGACGATTATACCGAACGGAAGTCTCCGGCACTTCATTCATCTGAGTCACGGTATTAACACAGACGGTATCTGTTGCAAGCTGAAAAAACAGCTGCTGATATGTACTCAGTGTGTTGTTCAAAAGGTTTGTTGTCAGAATCAGATTATCTTCCAGAAGAATAGTATCTTTCATCTGCAGTTTCCTGCTGGTCGCTGAATAGTTAAACATCTGTACAAAAAAGACAGGAAGTACCGTGATAAAAAAAAGGAGACCTACGATTTGATATCGGATTTTGAACATCCCATCTTTAAATTTTCGTAACAGTTTCATCCTCCACCTCCTGTTATGATATAACTAAATTATAAAAAGTATATGGATAACAGTCAACAAACATTAAAAAACAAGAACTTTACTTGTATAATTTAACGGAATAATATTAAAAAAACGGAATATTCATTCGTGATTTTTTCAGTTATGATAAGAACATCTTACAACTCAGACCAACTATTAATCAAGGAGGGAAAAACATGAAAAAGAAAAGACTTGCAGCCATGCTTCTGGCCGGACTTATGACACTATCCGTTATCGGGTGCGGATCTTCCGGGCAAACTCAGACGCCAGACAACAGTTCTTCTGAAAACAGCAGTGCAGAAAATAACGCTGCGACACAATCGGAAAATGACATTTCTGGTGAACAGACTACGATCCAAATGTGGTATCATATTTCTCCTGACCAGGCCGCTGTACTCCTGAGTATGATTGACGAATTCCAGACTCTTCATCCGGACATCAAAGTCGAGACACAGAGCGTTGCTTTTGCAGAAATCAAAAAACAGCTCTCCATCGGCGTTGCCGCTAATCAGCTCCCGGATGTCACTCTGTGCGACACGGTCGACAATGTTTCTTTTGCAGCCATGGGCGCCGCCGTGGATATTACGGAAGAAGTGGAAGCCTGGGGAGAGATCGACAACTATTATGACGCTCCGAGATCATCCGCTGTCTATGAAGACAGATACTACGGCGTTCCGTATTACAGCAACTGTCTGGCGATCATGTACAACAAAGACATTTTCGATGAAATGGGCCTTGCCTATCCGACCAGCGAATGGACCTGGGACGAATTCAAAGATCTGGTGGCAAAAACCACCACGCCGGATCATTACGGACTGACCATGTCCCTGATCAAATCAGAAGAAGGTACTTTCAACGTTCTTCCATTCATCTGCCAGGCGGGAGCCAACTGGGATTCTCTGAATTCTGACGGAGCTAAGGAAGCGCTGACCATGATCAATGATTTCTACCAGAACGGCTATATGAGTAAAGAGCTTATTTCCATGACTCAGGCAGATATGTGCGCGTCTCTGTTCGCCACCGGCAAATCCGCCATGATGGTGGCCGGCAGCTGGCTGAACACCAATATCCAGAACGAGAACCCGGATCTGAACTATGATGTCGTCCTGTTCCCGACCAACAAATCAGCAACATCTCTCATCGGCGGCGGTAACATCATGATGATGAAGGACGATCACAAGGCAGCTGCATGGGAACTGATGAAGTTTTTGAGCAGTAAAGAAAATTCTCTGAAGTACTGTGAAGACGCCGGATATATCTCCCCCAGAACCGATGCAGTAGCAGAAAGCAGCGTATGGCAGGACGACCCGATCCTTTCTGTCTACACGAAACAGCTTGCAGAAGCTATGCCCCGCGGACCACATCCCAAATGGCCGGAGATCTCAAGCGCGCTCCAGTTTGCCTATCAGGATGTCCTGTCCGGAACCTCTTCTGTAGAAGATGCTCTGAACAAAGCGGCCGCAGAGATCGAAGAGATTAAATAACCGTATGACCATTGGCGCCGCAGACAGCAGCATTTGTACTCTGCGGTGCCTTCTTTATGTCCGACACAGATAAAAAAAGAAAGGTGATGACCGTGAAAAAAAAGAAAGGCTATTTCTTCCGTAAGAAGATGACATTTTTTGCATTTGTCCTTCCGGGAGCCATCTATATGACCGTGATGATCATCCTGCCCATTCTGAGCAATATCATCATGAGCTTCCAGGATGTAAACCTGATGAATTTTGCATCCGGAGACACCCATTTTATAGGACTTGCCATGTACCAGGATATTTTCCGTGACAAAGTCATGTGGACTTCCATCTGGAACACGCTCTGGTTTACCCTCTGGTGTCTGATTTTCCAGTTTCCCATTGGCTTTGCCATGGCCATGTTTTTCAGTAAAGATTTTAAAGGTTCCCGTTTTCTGAGAGGAATCAACGTGATTGCATGGATGATCCCCATGGTTGCCGTATCCGGAATCTTCAAATATATGTTCAACAGCGACATCGGAATTATCAACCGGATCCTTTTAGATCTGCATATTATCAAAACTCCTGTAGAATGGCTGGCGCACGGCAATACCGCCATGGCTTCCATCATCGCCGCCAATGTCTGGAAAGGCGTTCCTTTTAACATGATTCTGCTGGCAACCGCTCTGACTACAGTTCCTGCTGATGTCTATGAATCCGCGAGTATCGACGGCGCCAACCAGATACAGAGATTTTTTTACATAACCGTTCCACTCTTAAAACCGGCTATTATCTCAGTTCTGACTCTTGGATTCATCTATACCTTCAAAGTCTTTGATCTGGTATATGTCATGACCGGAGGCGGCCCCGGCTCCTCTACGGAAATGCTGTCGACACTGGCTTATCGCTACTCTTTTAACGAGTATAATTTCTCTCAGGGAGCAGCCGTTGCCAACGTTCTGTTTGTGCTTCTGATGCTGGTAGGCGTGTTCTATATCCGCATTGTCACAAAAGAAGATGAAGAAATATAGAAAGGAGAGAACATCTGTTATGAAAATGAAAACCAGCGCCAGACATATGCTGCTTATGACTGCAGGAATCGTGATCACTTTGCTTTTCCTGTTTCCACTGTACTGGATGATCACCACTTCTTTACGTCCGCCGGGAGAGACCTTCACTGATCCGTCTTTTTTCCCGTCTACAATCTGCCTGGACTCTTATGTACTGGAAAACGAACATGGTGTTACCTTATTTACCTATCTAAAAAACAGCTGTATTGTCTCCATCGGATCAACTCTGATCACCATGGTGCTTGCAATCCCCGCCTCTTATGGACTTGCACGGTTTAAGAATAAGATGATCAGCGTTGGACTGTTTGTTTTTCTGGTAGCGCAGATGCTTCCCAGCTCCCTGATACTGACGCCGCTGTTCGTAAATTTCAGCAAACTGGGTCTGATCAACAACCACATTGGCGTAATGCTGGCGGATGCTACCATTACAATTCCCTTCGCCGTCATTATCCTGCGGACTTACTTCAAAGATATTCCCAAAGAACTTGAAGAAGCGGCGATCATTGACGGATGCGGTCCCTGGAAAACCTTTATCAAGATCATGGTTCCCGTCAGTTCCTCCGGAATTATCACGGCGCTTTCCATGTCCTTGTTCATGGCATGGGGCGACATGGTATTCTCGCTTACATTCTTAAACCAGGAAAACATGAAGACTCTCCCGCTCATCCTGTATAAAGCCATGGGCGAACTGGGAGTCAGATGGGAGATTCTCATGGCCTACTCAACTGTGGTTGTTCTCCCGATCCTGATTATTTTTATCATTATGCAAAGATATATCGTCAATGGTCTGACCGCCGGAGCGGTCAAGGGTTAACAAACCCCGTCATCTGCCCAGAACTTCAGAACAGCCGCTGAATACAGAAAACAAACCAGCGCAAACCGACGGCAGATGCGAAACTTTGATTAAGGAGGTTTCTAAACAAATGGCATATTATACAATCCCTGATTTTGAAGGAAAGATCTGCGGACAAAGACTCGTCTGGGAAACTGCAGGTGAACTTGTCTATCTGGAACCTTACGGCAAAGACGCGATCCGCTTCCGCGCTTCTAAAAGCCTTCATATCGATGAGGATCTGAACTGGACGCTTCTCCCGCCGCAAAAAACCGATCAGGTACAGATTAATATGGATTCCAGACGGGGACAGCTCGTCAACGGAAAGATCACTGCAACAATCACCGGTGACGGAACGGTCACTTACTTTAAGACGAATACCGGCGAAGTGCTGCTCAAAGAATCCTGGATCGACGGCAGAATCCACACGGCTCCGCTTCGAAGGGCAAGAGAATACCGCGTGACCTCCGGAAATCAATTCCGGCTGAGCGTCTATTTTCAGGAAGATGCCACAGAACATTTTTACGGAATGGGTCAGGATGCCAACGACTGCTTTGACCTGAAGGGTTCCACGGTAGAACTCCTGCAGAAAAACGGCAAATGCACCATTCCCTATGTTTATTCTTCTAAAGGCTACGGTTTTATCTGGAACAATCCGGCGGTGGGAAGAGCGGAATTTGTCAAAAATCATACGCTCTGGCACGCCCAGTGTGCAAAACAGCTTGACTATATCGTTTTAACCGGAGACAGTCCGGACGAGATCAACGGCCACTTTACAGAGATTACCGGACGCGCACCGATGCTTCCTGACTGGGCGGCCGGTTTCTGGCAGTGCAAACTGCGCTATGAAACACAGGAAGAGCTTCTTTCTGTAGCGCGCGAATATAAAAAACGCAATCTTCCTATCTCTGTCATCGTCATCGACTATTTTCACTGGACCATGCAGGGGGACTGGAAGTTTGACCCAGAAAAATGGCCGGATCCAAAAGCCATGGTAGAAGAACTTGAGCAGATGGGAATCCGACTGATGGTTTCCATCTGGCCCACCGTGGATCCCCGAAGCGAGAATTATGCCTACATGATGCGGCACAATTACCTGCTGCAGGCAGAAAAAGGTGTGGATGTCGTATTCATGTTCTTCGGTCCTCAGACCTATGTGGATACCACTCACCCGGACGGACAGCAATATTTCTGGTCCAGAGCAAAGAAAAATTATTACGACTATGGGATCCGGACTTTCTGGCTGGACGAAGCAGAACCGGAGATGCGCCCTTATGATTATGACAATGTACGGATGTATCTGGGTAATGCAGAAGAAGTCAGCAACCTTTACTGTGTCGGCTATGCCAAAGCTTTCTATGACGGACTTAAAGAGCAGGGAGAAGCGGTCTGCAATCTGGTCCGCTGCGCCTGGCTTGGAAGCCAGCGCTACGGAGTCGTTCTCTGGTCCGGCGATATCGCCTCCACATTCGACAGCCTCCGCAAGCAGCTAAAAGCCGGTCTGAATGTATCGCTGTGCGGCATTCCCTGGTGGACCACGGACATTGGCGGATTTATCAACGGCGATCCTGAAGATGAGGAATTCCGGGAACTGATCGTGCGCTGGTTTGAGTTCGGAGTCTTCTGTCCGATCTTCCGCCTCCATGGATTCCGGCTCCCCTATCCGATTCGGGATATTCTGAATCCGGACGGATACTGCGGTTCCGGCGGACCTAACGAAGTATGGAGTTTCGGAGAACGGGCGTATGAGATTATCACCGGACTCTTACATCTGCGCGAGCGCCTGATCCCTTATCTGATGGAACAGATGAAAACTGCCAGTGATACCGGACGTCCGGTCATGAGACCACTGTTTTATGACTTTCCCAAAGACCAAAATACCTATGCAGCGGAAGACGAATACATGTTTGGTCCCGATCTTCTGGTAGCGCCTGTGATCACAAAGCATGCTCTGACAAGATCCGTCTATCTTCCGGCCGGCGCCAGATGGACGGAGGCATATACCGGCATCGCATACGAAGGCGGTCGTCAGATTGAAGTGCCGGCTCCGCTGGAAAAGATTCCTGTTTTCTACCGAGATGGCAAAGATCTGGGATTATTTTGATTAATCTGAAACCTGCTGAATAAAAACGTACATCTGCCTGATATTCGGAGAACCTCCGACAAAGAGATAGTCCAGAATATCAGGCAGACGGTACACTCCGTACCGCTGTGTGAAGCAAAACGGGCGAGATATCCGTCTGCGGTATGTCATATCAGGTACTGTGCACGCCGGCAGAAGCACGTTTTATAGCAGTCTCAACTCTGAGTTTCTCTCATCCATTATCCTGAATCTGTGAAAGCACTTTATTTCTGGCATAGACCGGTATCAAATCAAGTCCTGCCTGGCAGATAATCCATGTTTTTCCTTCAAACTTCTCTCCGCTGTCGATCTCCGTCCACAACCCTTCCGGCAAATACACCTTTCGCTCCCTGGCTCCCTCATATACCACCGGCGCCACCAGAAGATCCGGTCCTAACAGATACTCATCCTCGATACCCCAGGCAGTTTCATCGTTTGGATAGTCGTAAAACAGCGGCCGCATAACGGGCGTTCCACGCTCATGAGCTTTCTCCATCTGTTTTTGCAGATAAGGACGTATCTTCTCCCGGATGAACATATATTTGCGGCAGATCTCATAGGTCTCTTCCCCATAGCTCCATACTTCATTCGGAGAACCGCTGGTATAGATCCAACCTACTGCATTTCCCGCTTTAAAAGCAGGCTTTCCCGGTTCCACAATCAGAGGTTCCCGGAATCCATGCAGCCGGAATACCGGACAGAACGCTCCAAACTCAAACCAGCGGATGAAACATTCTTTGAATTCATCAGAGTAAATATTCCCTCCATGGAAGCCGCCGATATCCGTAGTCCACCAGGGAAAACCCGACAGTCCCATATTCATTCCTGCCGTTACCTGATTCCGCAGCGAAGCAAAATCTGAAGAAATATCTCCGGTCCATACAAGTGCACCGTATTTCTGCGAACCCGCCCAGGCGCACCGGACCAGACTCAGAATCTCAGATTCACCTTCAAGACTTCTGCCTTCATAGGCCATTCTGGCAAATTCCTTCGGATACAGATTGCCTGCTTCTTTGTGAGTCCCTGCATGAAAACGATAGTTCTCATATTCATATTTTGTGACTTCCGGTTCGCATTCATCCAGCCAGAACAGACGAATTCCTTTGTTATAATAATTCTTTTTGAGTTTTTCCCACACAAATTTTCTGGCGTCCGGATTCGTAGCGTCCATATAAGTATCTTTATTTTTAATTCCAAACCGCGGCCCCTGTTCCGTACGAATCAGATAGCCCATCTCTTCCATATGTTTGAAGTTCTCGCTGCCCTCTTCCACAGTAGGCCAGACTGAGATCATGGGTTCAATCCCCATTTCCCTCAGTTCCCGGACCATCGCTTCCGGGTCCGGCCAGAATTTCGGATCAAATTTCCAGTCTCCCTGAGCAGTCCAGTGAAAAAAGTCTATGACAAGTACCGAAAGAGGAAGTCCTCTTCTTCTGTACTCTTTCGCAACTTCCAATACTTCTTCCTGCGTCCGGTAGCGCAGCTTACTCTGCCAGAAGCCGGTTCCGTATTCCGGCATCACAGGTACTTTTCCTGTCACGGACGCATATGCTTCTTCGATCTCTGAAGGCGTATCTCCAACGGTAATCCAGTAATCCATCTGCTTTGTAGAATCTGCATGCCATTCCGTCAGGTTTCTCCCAAAAACAACTTTTCCGATGGCCGGATTGTTCCAGAAAAACCCGTATCCGCGGCTGGAAATCGTAAACGGGATCGAAACCTGAGAATTCCTCTGAGACAGCTCCAGCACACATCCTTTCAGATTCAAATACGGATATGCATACTGTCCCATCCCATAGAACCGCTCTCCCTCGCAGGCCTCAAATCTGACCGTCAAGCGATAGTGGTCCGTTCCCCGATGAGGAGCAAAAGTTCTGGGAATAATCTCCAGGGCGCTGTCTTTTTCTCCCGGCGCATTCTCCCGGAAACGGTTCCTGTCGTATTCTTCCAGAATAACCTCGCCTTTCTGGTTATAAAACTTTATTTTTCCAGTGCACTGAACTTCACAGCTAATCTTTCCATTGCGGACCCATCCGGTACTGCCCTTGATGCGGATCTGTGGTTCTTCTCTTTTCTCACACTCTGTCAGCGCAGACAGGCGATCATCCTGGAATTCCGAAAGCTGTGTGGCGCGGATACGAAGACTGTTTTCTCCGTATGCTTCAATACATAAAAGCTCTTTATCATATCTTCTCCACAGCTTTCCATCTTTTACTGTTAACATTCTTGTTCCCTCCTGCATCTTCCTTTTTCTTTTATTTAACACGTGTTAAATAATAAGTACCACGATTTTCAGCATTTGTCAATCCATGATACAAAGATTTATTCGCCGCACATAAAATATCAGCAATATCACGAATCCGGCGGTGTTTCTTTATGAAAAATGACAGCAAAAGAAAAATATGATATAATGAATTGCGCGGACGCGCAAGCAGGTCATCAATTTTTATACTTTTTGATAAATACAGCAGCCAACCCGGACGCCTGTCATGAACCGTTGTTTCTTCCAGACCCCGCTTGCGCTTAGTGAAGGGACGCAGCGGTACTAAGGGCGCAAAACACGCGCCCTAAGGACCAGCGCCCTTCAATGGGTCTTTAAAGAAACAACGGTTCATGACGGCTGTACATTGGCATATTTATAAAATAATATTTTTCATAAGTACAAATTAAAAAGTATACCTTATTGAACACTGGTAGTTCAGATAGATGGGAGCAGTTCAGATGAAACAGACCTATGAGAGACTGACTCTGGAGGATATCTCAGAAAGAATTCATATCTCCAGAACCACGATTTATAAAGTGATCAACCACAAAGGAACCGTCAGCGATGCCACCAGACGAACCGTCATGGAGGCGCTGAGAAAGTATAATTATATCCCCAACAACAATGCAAGAAACCTTGCCATGAACCGGCGTTATCCTATTGCCTGCATTGGCTTTAACTCTCCGGACGCTATCTATTTTGCACCGACGATTGAGGAGGGAATCCGCCAGGCAGTACAGAACTACGGCGATCACGGCCTGATCGTGGACAGCTACTTTTCATCCGCAGAACAGCCAAAGCAGCAGATTGAAGATATCCAAAGCGCATACAATTCCGGTATCCGGCATTTTATCATCGCATGTGCGGATACCGATCAGTTAAAACCTTCACTGGCAGAACTCAAATCTTCCGGATGTACCGTGATTCTGCTGAGTAAGTATGCCGGACCTGAATTCTGCGACGCTTTCATTGGTATGGACGACTGTAAAAGCGGACAGCTGGCTGCTGAAATGCTGGGACATATGATACCTTCTGACGGCTCTTTGCAGGTTCTCATGGCCAGAGAGTCCCATTCTAATACAACATCCACACAGCAGAGGCTGGAAGGATTTCTGTCATATCTGAAACAGTATCATCCTTCCATACAGATCCTGCCTTTTTTACAGGATCTGGAAAACAGCAGCATGATTGAGAAATCTCTGACAGACATTCTTACCGGGCGAAAGCCGGATGGTATTTTCGATCTCACCTGCCGGCTTCATATCATCTCCCGCATACTTCATCAAAAAAACATGGCGGATGTGGCTTTTGTAGGAATGGACTTATATCCGGAAATTATCCCTTTTATCCGCGATCACACCATCGATGCGGTTATCTTTCAGAATCTGAAAGCACAGACTTATCTGGCATGCCGACTGTTGTTCGATCAAATGTGTTATGGAAATGAAATTCCGCAAAAAGTGTATCATTCCAAACTGGAGATCGTCATGTCGGGAAATCTGGAATACTTTCTGGAACTATGAAAAATTCAATATCTCCTTATTTTCTCTGCTGAACAAAGAAAGTCTGTAACCTTCACAGCGATCCCGCTTAAATAGCATTGCACAACGAAAGCCCCCGCAACAGCTTATCTGAAACGAGGGCTTCCTTCAAGGGGAGGATAAGTATTCAATTTATCTTTGGTTCAGTTATATTATGGCCGCTTCTCCAAAAGATATACATATAATTTTATTTTTCTTTGCAATCTTTTATAGAGAAACTGATTCTTCCCATTTTATCTTTCCCAAGACATACAACTTTTATCTTATCTCCCAAAGTGAGTACATCTTCCACTCTGTTAATTCTTTCTTTGGCGATCTTCGAAATATGCACCATACCTTCTTTGCCTGGTGCAAACTCCAGAAATGCGCCGAACTCTTTGATGCTGACAACTTTTCCGACAAAAACCTGTCCTTCTTCAAAATCTGTAGTGATGATATGAATCATCTCTTTCGCCTTATCCATCATCACCTTATCCGTACCGCAGATCGACACCGCACCGTCATCATTAATATCTATCTTTACTCCGGTCTGCTCAATGATGGCATTGATCGTCTTTCCTCTCTGTCCTACCACATCGCCGATTTTCTGCGGATCAATAGTCATCTGAATGATCTTCGGTGCATACGGCCCGACTTCCGCACGCGGTTCTGCAATCGCCGGCTTCATACAGGTATCCATAATGAACATCCTTGCCTCGCGACATCTTGTAATAGCGCCTTCCACAATCGCACGGGTCAGACCGTGAATCTTGATATCCATCTGAATTGCCGTAATACCTCTGTCCGTACCCGTTACTTTAAAGTCCATATCTCCAAAGAAATCTTCCAGGCCCTGAATATCTGTAAGCAGCACAAAATCGTCGTCGCTGTCCCCGGTCACCAGGCCGCAGGAAATACCTGCTACCATTTTTTTAATCGGAACGCCCGCCGCCATCAGAGACATGCAGGACGCACAGGTAGACGCCATAGAAGTAGAACCGTTCGACTCAAATGTCTCGGATACTGTACGAATCGTATACGGGAATTCTTCTTCGTTAGGAAGCACCGGAAGCAGCGCCCTCTCTGCCAGCGCTCCATGACCGATCTCACGACGTCCCGGCCCTCTGGACGGTTTTGTCTCACCCACCGAATAACTCGGGAAATTATAATGATGCATGTAACGTTTGCTCACTTCATTCTCATCCAGTCCGTCGATTCTCTGCTGCTCGGACAATGGAGCCAGCGTACATACATTACAGATCTGAGTCTGTCCACGGGTAAACATAGCAGAGCCATGAACTCTCGGTATCAGATCCACCTCTGCCGCCAGTGGACGGATCTGCGTCAGCTCACGCCCATCCGGACGCCTGTGATCTTTTAAAATCATCTTACGAACCGTCTTTTTCTGATACTGATAGACAGCCTCGCCCAGAACTTCCAGCCATTCTTCCTTTTCCGCAAAAGCTTCTGTCAGCTTCTCTGTCAGCACACGGATATTCTCTTCCCTGGTCTGTTTGTCGTCAGTAAAGACTGCACGCTCCATTTCTTCCGGCGGAACGATCTCTTTGATAGCTGTAAACAGTTCCTCCGGAACCGCACAGCTTGTATACTCATGTTTTGTTTTTCCAACCTCCGCCACAATCTTCTCAATGAAAGCAATCAGCTCCTGATTGATACTGTGCGCCGTATAGATAGCCTCGATCATTCTGTCCTCAGGAACTTCATTTGCTCCCGCCTCGATCATCATGACTTTTTCCCTGGTAGACGCGACGGTCAGATTCAGATCTCCGTTTTTCCACTGCTCCTGTGACGGGTTAATCACCAGTTCACCATCGATCATACCTACCTGCGTCATCGCACAGGGACCGTCAAAAGGAATATCGGAAATAGACGCTGCAATCGCGGATCCAAGCATCGCCACGATCTCCGGACGGCACTCCGGGTCCACGCTCATAACCATGTTGTTCAAAGTCACATCATTTCTGTAGTCTTTCGGGAAAAGAGGCCGCATAGGACGGTCGATTACCCTGGCAGTCAATACCGCATTTTCAGATGCTTTTCCCTCTCTTTTGTTAAATCCTCCCGGGATCTTCCCCACAGAGTATAACTTTTCCTCAAATTCCACACTCAGCGGAAAGAAATCAATCCCATCACGGGGTTTGTCCGATGAAGTTGCGGTAGATAATACAACCGTATCACCATAATGCATGAAAGCTGCACCGTTTGCCTGAGCCGCCACGCGGCCGATATCCACTCTTAAAGTTCTGCCCGCCAGCTCCATTGTATAACTTTTGTACATAAACTGTATCTCCTTTCTATTCCATATTGAATATCAACGATTCAACAAGTATACTTTCCTGTCAGCAGAAGATACCGAAACTACTGAAAAACACAAACTGAATTTGTGCTTTTCAGTGGTCTCGGTGCCTGTCTCCTGCAAAAAAACAACTTCACAGGCAGAGAACCGATCCGGCACCCTGCCTCACGAAAGAAGCTGCCGCAAAATGCAGTCCTGCCCCTGTGACCAGCGGTTAAACGAACGGTTTCAGGCAGATAAAACTACTTTTCAGTCCGCTCCGGCTCATCCGATGCTGCTGATCACAGGGGCGGAATCATATCTTGCAACAGCCCCGATTATTATTTTCTCAGACCTAATCTGGCAATCAGAGTACGGTATCTTTCAATATCCGTTTTCTTCAGATATGCCAGCATACCACGTCTTTGACCTACCATTTTCAGAAGACCTCTTCTGGAATGATGATCTTTCTTATTCTCTTTCAGATGCTCTGTAAGTTCCTGAATTCTTGCAGTCAGGATCGCCACCTGTACTTCCGGCGAACCAGTGTCGCCCTCACTGCGGCCATATTCTGCAATAATCGCCTGTTTCTTTTCCTTTGAAATCATGATATTTCCTCCTTGTTTTTTCAAATCACCTGCCATCAAGGGTCGGTCGGAGTATCCGGACTCTGAACGGCGGTTAAAATCATACCTTCACACTGTAGCACATATAAGACGCTTTGTAAAGGGATTTTTCATTGTCTTTTATTTGATTTAACCTCTGATTCTCCGCTCAGGAAAGTAAAGCAGAGCTTTCAGGCTGAACCGCTTTTCGAATCGCCCGCGCCATCACTTCAGCCGCAAGTGTCCCTGCCATATTGATATCTGCTTCTACAGTTCCCAGTGAGGCCGCATAAATTGTATCGCCATCTGCCATTGTTCCCACGGGCCTAATGCAGCGGGCATATGCGTTTCGGGTCATGGACGCAATTTTATTCATCTCAGCTTTGGAAAATCTTCCGTTTGTAATGACAGCCCCTATGGTTGTATTACTGTTGAACAGATTTTTTCTCTGACTGATTTTATATATTTCCTGAGAGGTATCTGCAAAACCCTGTCCGTCTGCGGAACGAAGTCCCGCAATCTTCCGTCCGTTTTCAGGATCATAAATATCTCCCAGCGCATTGACCACAACAACCGCCGCCATCTGAAGCTCCCCCACAGCCGCCGCATAAATTCCAAGTCCCGCCTTCATCGAACGTTCCATTCCATAAAGTTTCCCTACCGTTGCCCCGGTTCCGCCGCCTATGCATCCGGAAAACGGCTGATTTTTTTCTGCATCTGTGCAGGCTTTGTATCCCATCGCTGCATCCGGACGGATATCCGCCCTTCCGACTCCAAGATCATAGATGCAGGACTGACAGACCAGCGGCACTTTTGCGTATCCGGTTTCGAATCCTGCTCCGTGTTCTTCCAGATAACGCATTACGCCGTCTCCTGCCGCCAGACCAAAAGCAGAACCGCCCGACAGTACGATAGCATTGATAGGATTGTCAGCAGTAACCGGAGAGGTCAGCGGCGTTTCTCTGGAAGCCGGACCTCCGCCGCTGATGTCGGCACCGACCTTTGCCCCCTGATCAAAAAGAATAACCGTAACTCCGGTTCTGGCTTCCACGTTCTGTGCATTTCCGATCCGGATACCCTCTATCTCCGTTATGGATATTTCCTTCAGCAATTTTTTTCCTCCTATTTTATAGTTCCGCATCCGTCCGCGGAATGCGTTTTTCCCTGGAAACATTCCCGACTGCTTCCTCATCCGGGAATCTTTCCCGCATTCCTCGCACGGATACTGTTTTTTTATATTCCGGCTTCGGTTCTCACGGATATCGGCTTTATGCCATTTTCAGAGCTATTCCGAGAGTCCTGGAAACGGCGCTTGCAATCAGAAAGCAGACACCCGCCTCGATCAGACCCTGCACTCCCACAAATGCCACAACAAACATAAAAGGATTCGATACCCCAAGAGCTGATACAAATCCCTGAATGTAATCTGTCCGATAGAAAATCAAAACGACAGCGCTCATAAAAAATAGCGTATTTAAAAGCGGACATGCCAGACTCGCCGCAAAATATGCCCTGTTTCTGGACACTTTTTGCACTGCCTGAAATATCAGGCCGCAGAACAGTCCCTCCAGAACACGGGGAACAATACACGTAAATGTAGTTCCCACCGGATTAATACTCAGGAGCATGGAACCAAACGATCCGCCCATAAAACATTGAATCAGACTGGTAATTCCAAATGCCAGACCACAGACGGCTCCTCCTTTGGGACCCAGGATAATCGCCCCAACCGCCACCGGAACCGTCAGAAATGTGATTGAGATCCCCGGCGTTCGAAAATAACCAAGCGGAGTAAACGCCATCAGAAAGATAATGGCGGCCATCAGAGCCAGTTCCACCATATAACGTGTACCTTGTGTTGTTTTGCTTTTCATTCTTTTCTCCTTCTTCGTCTGATAAAACGGCGCATACCGCGTCCCCTGTCTTTCAGCACTTTTTATTGTGGGGAAATGACCAAAAGTAAATAAAATCAGCTGTCTGCTGAAGGTATGGTCTTGAATGAACAGAATTCGTAAGAGTATCAGAAATGATCCGCCAGGAGGCAGAGATCAGACCTATATGGTAAAAGGTTGCCGCCGTAAAGGTCAGCACTTTTTCATATATTGTTTATAACTGTGCGCAGATATGCACACAAACCAGCTGTTTTCCCAAACAGAAAACGATTTTGGCAAAACAACAGATCAAGACGCACCGGATGCACACCGGTTGGCGCCGGATAACTGTTTTTCTGCAACAGCGACATATGATACATTTTCCTTCGAATAATGTTCTTCTATACTATAACATAAAATTTCAGAAGCGCAAGCAGATTTTCCATTGACTTTCTCAAATTTCCATGTTACTATTCATTTAGACATTTAGAAAATCATCTAAATAAATTACAGAAAAGAGAGGTACTATGGGATTTCAGGACAGCTTTAAAGCTCTGTCAGACCCCACGCGTCGGGAAATTCTGCATCTGCTGCGAACAGGCCCCGCATCTGCCGGAGAACTTTTGAAACATTTTTCCATTACCGGTGCATCCCTTTCACATCATCTGTCCGTTCTGAAATACGCCGGGCTGATCGATGATGAAAAAAAGGGGAAATATATTTTCTATACTCTGAATACAACTGTACTGGATGATATCCTGAACTGGATGATGTCCCTGAAAGGGACCGAGAAAGGAGAATCCAACCATGAAAAACCGTAAGATGCGCATAATTACTTACCTGATTGCATTCGCAGGCATCCTGCTGGCAGCCGCACTCTATCCGCTGCTTCCTGAGCAGATTCCCACTCACTGGAACAGCGACGGAACCATCACCTACAGCGGCAAAGCCACGATATTTATCACCTCCGGCATGGGAGTTTTGCTGGCGGTTCTTTTTGATATTCTCCCCAAGATTGATCCCCGCAGAAACAACTATCAGAAATTCGGCAGCTACTATGACCTGTTCTGTATTCTGATACAGATTTTCCTGCTGCTTGTAAACGGAATTACTTTGACAGAAGCGCTGCGGCCAGGCACTCTGTCCGTCCCCATGACCATCATGCTGGGGATTGGCTTATTATTTCTGCTGACCGGAAATATGATGCCCAAATTTAAAAGCAATTTCTACATGGGCATTAAAACTCCATGGACGATCTCCAGCGAGGAAGTCTGGCGCAAGACACACCGCCTGGGCGGTAAATGTTTTGTTCTGGCAGGTATTTTCAATATCATCTGCGCATTTCTGCCTTCTACGACCGCAGTTTTTCACGGAACAATCATTGTCATTCTGATTACCTGCCTGATTCCATCAGTCATGTCCTTTATCTGGTGGAGACAGGAACAAAAAGGCAGTTAAACGGCATCCGACGTGTTTGAATCTGGATTCACGCTGACTCCGAATCTTTCCAGAATCCGCGGGATCATTTCTCTTGTAATCGGCAGAGAGAATCCCAGCGGATTTATCATATATGCCTTCGCATCTTTTACCCAGAATTTGCTGATTTCCTGAAACGGCACCTGGATCGGCCGCAGATTCTTTTTACCCTGAGAGTATTTTTGGAACTCCCACAAATCTGTAAATACCGGAAAAAAGACATCGCCGTTTTGATGCTTCAGATAAGGCAGCCGACATTGTTTCAAATCAATCTTCTGTTCCTTCTCCTGCCCTTCAGGCGGCAGTACGGCCAAAAACAGCCTGGATTTTATCAGATTGGAAGAAAATTCTTCATCCAGCGCCTGCAGATTTTTCATATCGACATATTCTTTCTTTCTGCGCGCCTCCTGCATCAAATACAATCCGGTAAGCTGAAGCGTCGGCTGATACATCGTGTTTCCGTCCATCTTCTTTCTGAACTCTTCCGGAAGCAACTCTGCAAGCTCCAGCGACTGCTCATCTCTCCCTGCCGGTTTATAGCGCACCGCATTCACACCAATAAAAGGCAGCCAGCTCAACTGCTGCCGGACCTGATTCAAATACAGCCTGCGTTTCTCCCCGTCCGGCTGATCCGGCTTTACGGGAACCTGTACTTCCACCGTCTTCAGCTCCCGGACTACTACCCGAATACCTTTTTCTCCCAGCTCTTTTTCAGCGGTTTCAGCCTCCTCTTTTTTCTGGTACAGACGGATCTGGTCGTTAAAGTTTTCCTCCTCGCATTCCACAAACGGCATGTTGGTCAAAGGGGAATAAAGGATACACGCTTCCTTCAGATTATGAACCTCTGCAACTGTCTTCTCACCCGTCACTTTTGGATTTTCCTCTTTTTTCTCTTCCGGATAAACGTCCGGATTTTTGTTTTCTATCGGCATAACTTATCTCCTCCTGTCTGAAGCCCCGAGCATGTTTCTACTCATTGTAAACCAGCGCCATCATAACCAGCTCTTCATCTGAATCATTTTCAAATCCATGGCTCTGTCCGCACTCAATCAGACACACATCATCCGGTCCTACAGGAATCCGTTTCTTATCGTGATCGATAAATACCCCATGCCCGGAAATAACATAATACGGCTCTGTCTCCCCAATATGCTCATGATAGCCAATGCTGCTGTGCGGCTCCATTCTGACCAGCGCATACAGTCTGCCATGCCCGTTCAGTTCCTCCGGCTTCAGAATATGGTGCATTTCCAGTTTCCCGGCGCCGCCGCGAAGCCCATCCACTACCTTAATCTCTGCTTTACGTACCATAATTTTCATCTCCTCAATTCTGCAGTCCTGTATCTGCGGTTTTGTCGCACTATCATTATAATATGCTTCTTTCCCTAATTCAATCAAAATTTATGATGGTGTCCCGTGCTGAAATTACTTTTTGCCGGCTGTACAGCACACTTTGCAGGAGACTGGTTCCAATGAACGCGCCAGACTGCAGAATATGGTCCGAAGATCAGAGCGAACCATTCTCCTGAGATACAACCGCATGTTCCAGAAGCCAGTCTGCCCAGGCAGTATAATATTTCCCCAGCACATGAGCATGATCCATTGTATATTCTTCCCCCAGGCTTCCGCTCTCATCATCAAAAAGCTCATTAATATCCAGATAAAACATCCTGCGTCCATCCGCCATCTGTTCTATCGCCTGATTAAATCGATTAATATTTTCATTTGTATAAATCTGGGACTCTTCTGACTTTTTCCCGGTAATATGCAGATTCGCTTCCAGATAAATCACAGCCTTCGGCTGCAGTTCCCTGATTTTGTCCAGCAGCTGTGTATACCTGGACACCGTGCGCGTAAAATCATATCCAAGTTCATTGATTCCAAGCATCAGATAGATCTTTCCGAATTTTCGTTCCCGAAGCACGGCCTCCAGCTGCTTTTTTTCTCCGGACGTAACTGCAAATTCTTTTTCAAATATTTTGTAGACATTCATGCCGGAATCTGCCACAACCTCTGCGCTTCCCAGATTCCCGTATTCATGAAGACCGACTGTCCGGGAATCTCCAATAAACAAAGCATCGTCAAAATAGGATGAATCCGCTGTGTAAAACACCTGCTCTCCCGCCATCTCTCCTTCCTGGTCAGGCACAGATTCCGAATCCTGTTTTTCCTCCGCAGACAAAAGATGCAACTTCTTTTCGTCCATACTTTCTACTGCTGCAGATTCCATGATATCTGTTTCTGCCGTATGTTCCGCCTCTGCCTGTACCTGGTTAATCAATACCGGTACAGGCACATGCAGCGCAATCTGATTTCCTTCCTTCTGAATGATACCGGATACCCAGCCAGCCGCCCCCAGGATCATACTGGCTGCCAGAAACACCGTAAAAGAATATCTTTTTCTATTTCTTCTCTTCATCATTATTTTCCTCTTTAAGATGTATTTTAAAACTGGTAATACAGAAACGGATCATCCATCCCCAAATACATACAGTACACACACCACCAGAACAGAACCAACAACCCGCATGTCGCAGGAAATGTATATTTTACAGATTCATAAAGCTTCCTGGGAATACCTGTGCAGCATACAAGAGCTGCGATCATGGAGCCCAGATATGCCGTACCATATTTCAGAAAATCTCCACGAAATACCGTTTCACCCGACAGACCGAAAAATGGAAACAGACGGCTTAAATATATTCCAATCTGCCCCACGTCCGTAACCGCAAATAACAGCCAGGACAGAGGAATCACTGCAAACATATAAAGGTGACCCAGCACCGGAACTTTATCAAAGAGTTTTAAAAGCCCGCATTTTTCCAGAAAGATAAGCGTAAAAAGAGATACTCCCCACAGCACAAAATTCCAGCCGGCTCCATGCCACAGTCCGGTCAGCATCCAGACTATGAACAGATTCCTGTATGGATGACTTCGGTTTCCTCCCAGCGGAATGTAAACGTATTCCCGAAACCATCCTCCCAGCGTCATATGCCAGCGCCTCCAGAACTCCGTCATGGACCGTGACAGATATGGATTATGAAAATTATCCGGAAAATCAAATCCCATCATCCGGCCCAGCCCTTTTGCCATCAGAGAATAACCGTAGAAATCAAAATAAATCTGAAACGTATATGCCAGAATCCCCAGCCAGGCAAGCGGACAGGAAATGCTTTCATAACCTATCGCGCTGATCTGCGTCCAAAGACTACCCGTTCTGTTGGCAATCAGAACTTTCAATGAAAGTCCGATCGTAAACTCTCTCAGTCCATCCTCCAGATTTCGGAAAGAATGACTGCGTTCCTGAAGCTGATCCTGCACATGACTGTAAGTCACGATTGGCCCTGCAATAAGCTGTGGAAACATGCACAGATAAGTTCCCAGCGTCAGATAAGAACGCTCCGACGTTACCTTCTTTCTGTACACATCAATCAAATAAGAACTGATTTGAAATGTGTAGAAACTGATTCCGATCGGCAAAACCAGCCGTACGCAGGGGAAACTTATTCCCGCTCCCAGACTGTCAGACAACCGGTTCACATTTTCTGTCAGGAAACCCAGATATTTGAACACAAACAGACATCCCAGATTCCAGGAAAGACCGGCTGTCAGCCATATTCCCCTCTCTCTTCTGTTCCTGCATCTGTCTATCAGACGGGCCGCCATATAGTTAACCAAAATGGATATCAACATCAGAACGAGATAAAATGGATGCTCTTTCACTCCATAATAATAAAATACCAGACTGGCTATAAAGACCACTGCATTTTTCCATGAAACCGGAGTCAAAAAATAGAGCAGCAAAAACGCAGGCAGAAAATAAAACAGAAATGTTAAACTGCTGAAAACCATGTAGATCCCTTCTTGTTTCCTTTCTCATTTGAACTGATTTTATTATAGTTTTTTCATGCATCGAAACAGCATCATATCTGTTAAAAATATGTGACAATTTGTTTCATTTTCCGCCAGAATTATGTACTTTTGCGCCCGGCATACAAAAGCAGATACAAGGAAACTCTGAAATGTTCCAGGAAACCGCACACTTGCAGGAAGCAATAAAAACAGCGGACTGTTATAAGCTGCCTCCGCCCCTGTGACCGGCAATGCCAATACCGATCACAGTGGGCAGACTGCACTTTACAACAGTCCGCTATTTTTAATGATTATTTTCTGATCTTTTTCCTTGTCTTAGGCTTTTTCTTTGCCTTCTCTGTACTTCTTGCTTTTTCTTCCTTCTTTTTCTGCTGGCGCCTGTATTCAAGCACCATCAAAAAGATTACCGCTCCTGACGCCAGAACTGCTGCGAGTATTACGGCGATCAGCAGGAAATCCGGCTGTTTTTCGTTTCCTTCAGCAATCACTTCCTCCACTGAAGGCGTTTCTTGCGGTTCCTGCTCTTCCTCTTCCGAAACCTCGTCTTCCAGTTTCCGGTCAGAAGAATCCGGTTCTGAATCCGGATCTTCCTCTGAAACCGCCACATAGCTGCTTCCCGTCCGGATTCTCACATTTCTGCGATTCTGCATCCGACTGTTGGGCGGCGGCTTTATATTTCCGGAACCGGCAGGAACAGAAGCGTTATCTGAAGCTGAGTTCCCTCCGCTGCTTCCGCCTGACGTATCCCCTGTATGATCGTCTTCTTCATCCTGATCATATCCCGGTTCTTCCACATCAGGCTCCTGCTCATCTTCTCCGGGCTCCTGTCCGTCCCCGCCTGGCTGCTCCTCACCGCCATTTCCGGGATCCGGTTTTTCTGTATTTCCGACGGATATCTTCTGTGCCGGAGATGCATTGACCGACACCGGCTTTTGCATGTCAAAGGCATCATTGACAAAATCCACCCCGTCCTCCTTTACGCAGACGGTCGCTGCCGCAGAGCCTTCGCCGGCATCCAGAACCACTTTTCCCAGGCTCAGCTCTTCACTGAGAGCAAAGCCTTCCTCCTTTTTTCCAGAGACATAAATATTCAATGTCCCTGTCTCTTTCTCATAGCGATACTGTTTCACCGTACTGGAAATTCCAGGAGAGAACTCGAAAGAGATGCCGCCGTCTCCTTCTGTGATTTCAACGTCCAGGCTGACTCGCATAGACACAACCTGATCAACCGAGGCTTTCGTCGAAACCTCCACCTTATTTTCTTCTGCAGTCAGAATCACATCCTGCTCCAGCGCACTGGACGGAATTCCCCAGCAGAAAAAACACAAGAGTAAAAATCCCATTCCCTGAATCAGCTTTTTCATCTTCTCTTCTCCATGCCCGAATCCAGCACAACTGTGCCCAGCGGATCCGGAACCTTTACAAAATCCGTATCGCTGACCAGCCGCTGGCCTTCGTTTGTCAGAGCATTGTCCACCCGGCAAAGTTCTGCTCTCACCTGTTTTGGAAGATCATCCCTGCTGATTCCATCCTCCGGTTCAAACCAGTAGATCCATATGCCCTCCGAGACATCGCCAAGCAGCGCATCCTCATCTTTCAAAGGCGGCGCAAGAATAATCTGATGTGCCGTCAGTGTACCTTCATCATCCGTTCCACCCACGATTTTTCCGTTTTCATCATAAAGCACTACCACATTATACGCCGGATTTCCTTTGTAAGTCCCGGTAAACAGAATCGATCCTGCCGGAATCTCATACTGTTTGCCTCCTTCAGCGTATGAATAAGCTTCTTTCAGCGTACCGATCCCCTGAGAAGAAAGCTCCACATTATCCCCGGAAGGTCCATACAGGCCAATCTCGGCCGCAGACAGAGACACTCCCTGCTGCCCGACTGCCGTAAGCTTCACATACGCTGTATCGTAAGTACAGATACGGTTATTCTTATCATGGAAATAAATTTTCGCAGTACCATT
The DNA here is from genome assembly GCA_951802115.1 of uncultured Lachnospiraceae bacterium. Lineage (GTDB taxonomy): Bacteria > Bacillota > Clostridia > Lachnospirales > Lachnospiraceae > Hominiventricola. Next base: position 124,059 of record CATOPL010000007.1, read on the forward strand.
GTTCAGACTGAAATTTCCCGCAGCTGCTTCCTGATACTCACTTCCATCCTCGCTGACCTCGACTTTGTAAGCTCCGATTGCCGTACCTGACCCGCAGGTATAGCTCAATGCGGATACCTCCTCCATCTGATTCAGCTGCAGGATAATATAAGGTTCTTCGCTCCCGCAAGAGCCGGTAAAGACCGTCGTATCGTCATTATCTATCAACCGGCTGACTGTGGATTCTCTGGTCGGTTCACACGGAAGTTCCTCTGTAGCATCCGGTATTTTATCTTCTGCCGATACCATATTTGTCACCGCCGTCCACGCGGTTTTATCAAGATATCCGCTTCCTCCGGCTTTCACAGAACCCGCCCGGTATACCCCGGAATAGTTCATGCATTTGTCTACCGCTTTTATTTCATAGCCGATCACATGATTGGCGGCAAACGACACCTGATCTGTAAAGGTACTCTCCTGTGTAAATCCGGCAATTTCCCGTCTTTCTTCTCCCCATTCGGTGAAGACCCGAATGATTTCATAGCCCTGAAGCATTGCCTCTGAAACCGAAGATTCTATGGAAAGCGTAATCTGTCCGTTTTCAGCAGGTTTCAGCTGTACGGAAGTCACCACATCTTTCCCGGAAATATTCTGTCCGTTTCCATTTGTCATCTCATAGACGCGCGCCGTATCATCTACATAATAGATTGCACGTTCTTCTTTCGGGAACTGCCCCACATACTTGCTGGTAGCGCTGTCCGGCACCATGCCCCATCTGGTAAAAAATTCCGTCAGATCGCGCTCCGCCGCCGCACTGGCAAGCCTCATCAGATTCTGATCCCGGTCGCCGTCGAGTGTCAGCGCCACATTCCCCGGAGAAGGTGCAGATGCGGCATTGCGCGCATAACTGTCTACCCGTGCAAAGAACAGGTTTTCCCTCGTCTCCTGCCAGGAATCATACATCTTATAATTATAATCTCTGTCATATGCCAGATGAAGCTGCCAGTACATGCCAAGCTGCGTAAACACGTCACTGGCATATCCCACAGAACCGGAAGTGACCTTTTTAAACACTTTCGGATACTGAAAACGTACGGTATCATTTCTGTCCTTGGCCTGCGCCAGTACAGAATAATAATTATTGGTCACCTCCGCATGTGCATAGGCAGACTGATTAATCTGATGGCCGATCTCGTGGGCAATTCCCCAGCCAAAATATCCGCCGCTTTGATACCTGCCATTTTCATCTGCACTGACAGGCGTGCCATTCATCAGACCAGGAACAGACCCCCACTCAATTCCTATATGATCCCCGGAAGCATACATAAATGCACCGGCAAACATCCTCATGTAACGGATGTTCAGATATCGGTAAGGAAGATGGTTACGACTGACCACAGTCTCCTCTGTTCCCTCTGCAAAAGAATCCGTCAGTCCTTTATGCTGATAGAACAGAAGAAGCATCCGGTCCATCGCCTGAACTGTACTGCTCAGCCTGGAAACCTTGTCAGCTCCAAGCCCTGCCAGCACCTGTCCGGCAGGAACAGAAAGCATCATATAATCGGTCACAATGTCTGTCATATTTAAAATACAGGTCTTTTCATCATAGGCATATGTATTTACATTCTTGTTATCAGAAGACGTATGACTGTCCGCATGACCGTTTGGCATCCCTGACACATATGTCTGCAGCTCCTGTACATACTGTTCAATCCTTGCCGCGCGTTCTGCTTCTGATACCCGATATAGGTTCAGAACCGGATACGCTGTTCCGCCGCTCACACGGACTGCATACTGATCTTCCGGATTATTCCCCGTATACTGCACATACAGCGCTCCGCCTTTCTCCACATCCGTACTGGAGAATTTGGGCACCGTAATTACATTTCTGCCGATCTTCAGTCCTGCAATTCTTGACAGTCCGTCCGACTCTGCATACTGCTGTGTAAAAACGAGCTGCAGTTTTGCATCTGTTCCGGATTTCATGCCCGGGTTACCGACGTAAACTATAATCTCTTCCTCTGCAGCGGCTGTAACGCCCAGCGGCTGCCTTGCAACCAGGCCGCCCACAGAAATATCCTGATCCTTCTGTGCATTGATTTCAGGATTGATCTGAATCACGCCGCCAAGTCCGTTAGTCTCCAGCAGCTCTCTTGCTGTATCCAGCTCTTTCTGAAGCATGCTTCGCTCCGGATGATACTCTTTGCTCACCGGATCCGGGGTGTCAAGCCGTTTCTGCAGCTTATCAATCGCAGCTTCATCCACATCTTCCCGCAGCATGATATGCAGATCATCGGCGTAAAGAGCTAAAATATCGTTTTCCAGACTGTCATATTCATAAAATCTGACCTCTGCAATGGTCACGTTCCTCAGTCTTCCGTCTGACTGTCCAACGCCGATCCGTATGCTGGAAGTTTTAATCGGATCCTTCAGCTTGATCAAATAATATTTTCTGCTGTCGCTCGTTCTGCGGGAAATGGATACATTCCCGGCAGTCTGGAGCTGTCCGTTTTCATCCTCATACTGCACATTGACAAAGGAATAATATCCCATATCCATAGGCTGAGCCAGTGCGATCATTCCAATCTCATAGACATCATCAAGCTGAGCGGTGAGACCGTTTCCTCTGTTTGGATACGCGGCACTGAAATCCCAGTCCTTCTTATCTGCATAAGAAGTATATGCATTGTCAAATACGCCCAGCGCGCTGCCAGGTTTGGTATCCAGAGGACTGTCCACCATCGTGACTTCTTTGCTGTCCACAGAAGCCGATACAATGTGACTGCTCAGTTTTCCTTCTCCGTTTGAGGTATTAATCAGCTTGTATTCCGGCAGTTTCGCCGGCACCAGCCCGCTGATTGTAGAATCCGAAGCCGTCAAAGACGCCGGACCTTCTCCCAGTTCATTCGTTCCGGTCAGATATACAAGATATTTTGTGTCATCTTTCAAATCTTCTACTTTATAATAGGTTCCTGTTATGCCTGCGATTTTCTCAAAACCATCTGCGCCTTCTTCTTTATAAAACAGATTATAACTGTCTGTATCTTTCATATCTGCCCATCGCACTTCAATACAGCGATACCCGCCCGCCACTTTGACCCGGTCAGGCGCCGGCGGCTTTCCGTCCGGTTTCGGAATTACAACCACTTTCCCTGAATAACCGCTTTTCCATTCACCGTTTAAAGACTGGACGCTGACCTCATAGGGAATATTATTTTCCATCTTATCGCCCATAAACTGCTGAATTGCGGCCGGACTGGAAGTCGTCCTGCGGTAATCTGTCTGTCCTTCACTCTCTATGCGTATTTCATAAGCCGTTACATTCGGCTGCGCATCCCATTTTACGGTAAATGATTTATTTCCGGGCTCCGCTGATACATGCTCCGGAATATTCATCTCCGGATCCGGAATCCGGCTCTCCATATCATTGACAAATTCTATGCTGGATATTTCTGCCAGATTTTTTGCATTGGCAGTCCTGGTGATCCGGAAAGTAACCCGTTTCACCGCAATCTGTCCGCCAAGATAGATTCTCAGAGAACCGTCTTTATTCCTCTCAATCTCAAACTCCTGCGTCTGTACGGCAGAAACCGTGGATAAACCATGTCCCGACAACATCCCTGCTATTGTTCTGCCACTGTCGGTTTCTATCAGAATACTGCCTTCCACAACGGCATTGTCCGCATTTTCAGGTTTGCCGACCAGGATTTCTTCCATAACCGGCGCCTGACGGTATTTTCCAAAATCGAACCGGATCTCCAGCGGATTCTCCTCTGTGATAGTTCCATTCTCTCCGGCAAGTGTAAATCCACCTTCCGCATTTAACATACTCTCCAGACTTCCCGACTGGACTGTACCGCCTTCTATCTCCAGCGTCGCAGCATCCAGCGGGATAAGCTTTTCCAGCGTCGCCTCATGGTCAGAACCGAGTATTCTGGTCAGATAGTTCAGATCACGAAGGTCAACTTCTCCGTCCCCGTACAGATCGTAGGACGATTCATAACGCCCCTCATCCACTGCATCGATCAGAAGTTCGACATCCGCATTGTCCAGTTTTCCGTCCCCGTTCAGATCCCCTTTTGCAATCAGTCCCGGCTGCGCCGTATCCGTTCCCACTGCCGCCTCACCGGTATAAAGCTGAACACGATAAGCAAGCCCGTCCACGTCTATCGTCTGTGTATATGTAACATAACCTTCACCGGACACCTGCAGCCTGTAAGTGCCGGCTTCCAGCAAAGGAAAGCGAACCGACGCCGAAGGCGCAGAAAGCATTTCTTCTTCCGGAGCAGAAAGCACCGCTTTTTGAAGTTCTTGCTCTTCTCCTTCCAGAGTTACCAGAAACTCCTGTTCTTCCTCCACCGGGACTCCCGCTACAATCCGCACCTCCACGGAACCTTTCATAACATCTTGTCCGTCCTGAGCCGATCTGTCAAACGGTTCTTCCATATCATTCTGAGAAGCCGGTTCCCGGACGTCATCATCTCCTGGCATCCCTTCTGTTTCTGCGTCATCCTCTGAAGTTTCATCATCCAGCTCGTCCGCTTCCGGTGAATCGTCTTCCGAACCATCCTCTTCTGGTGAATTGTCCTCCGAACCGTTCTCATTTGATGGATCTTCTTCCTGATCGTCGTCTTTTGGTACATTATGATCCGAATCGCTATCCTCCAATGATCCGTCTTCTTTCATTCCTTCATCCGGCATCCCGCTTCCCATGACACTGTCTTTTGGTATCTCATCGTCCTGCTCCGCCGCCACCGAATCTGCGGGCATCCGTCTGACTGTCCCATCCACTCCGCTGGCCGACGCTGCAAAACTGCCGCTGGAAACGATCAGCACTGCAGAAAGCACCCCTGCAAGCAATCTGGAAATTTTCCCTTTCATCTGTTCTGCCTCCTGTTTTCTACAGACCCCCATAACGTTTCTTCTGTCTGAACATTACTTGTTTATCTGGACCGCAGCAGATTAATACCGACTTGCAGCCCCGTTTTTTTCCACGAAAATGAGCCAGACGGCTGCAAAGCAGACATTTGGCAAATACCGCGAGAGTCAAGGGGTTGCCGCAAATCATGATTCTGTCTGTCCACTCGATGAACTGTACGGAATGAAACGAACTGAAAATTCTGTCCGATACATTCCATACAAATACTGAATAAACAGGCGGAAGCGCCTTTTGCAACAGCCCCTTGATTATTGACTTATAACAGTGCCCATATTTTATAATAAAATGGTAATTTATGCAACTGTTTTTTCTGTCCGGCCATGGTTTGAAATCACAGAATTTCCTGTCATTTCTTCATACGAAACATGTCTTTTCAGCTGCTCTGTTAATTCTGCCATAGCGGACAGATCTCCCAGAAGAATTACGCCGCACAGCCGGTTGTTGAGAAAATACAGTTTTCGATACTGATTTTTCCCCATATCCTTGTATTCCACCGTTTTATACAAAAGATTCTGATTTCTTCCGTTGTCTCCCGCCGCATAGAGCGCCGTGTTCATCCCGTAGAACGTAAGCGCCGGCTCAGAAGGCTCATATTCCCGCCGGTCTCCCGCCGCGTTGCTTCCGGCAGTCTTTCCCTGCTCTACTGCCTGAGACCAGACCCCATAGTTCAATCCCTGATAGTCCGTACAGTCTCCACAGGCATAAATATCCTCAAGATTTGTCTCCATCCGGCTGTTCACAACAATGCCCTTTCCAGTCTCAAGCCCGGCCTGTCCTGCCAGAGCTGTATTCGCCCGTACCCCTGCGGAGATGATAACCAGTTCTGCCGGGAAATGCTCTCCGTCATTTAAAGTCACACCTTTTACATGCCCGTCTCCGTCTATGGAGCTGATACCTGCACCAGTCCGTATTTCTATCCCGCTTTTTTTCACTTCCTGTCTCAGCCACTCTCCCGCCGCTTCATCAAGCTGCCGTCCCATAAGAACAGGAGCCGCTTCCAGGACCGTCACAGAAAGTCCCGCCTTTTTCAGTTCCCATGCCGCTTCCAATCCCAGTACGCCGCCGCCGATCACAACCGCATGTCGGGCTTTCTTCATCAATGCCTCTGTTTTCTGCACATCTGACAGGCTGCGGATTGCCACCACCTCCGGCAGACCGCTCCCTGAAATCGGCGGAATAAAACAACTGCTTCCCAGGGCGTAAATCAGCTTTGTATAATTATATTTTGTTCCGTCTGCCAGTTCTACTTTCTTTTGTATCGGATCTATACATGTCACTTTTTTCCCCAGTTCCAACTGAATCCGGCGTTCCTCATACCAGCTCTTATCCGCAATCGCAATCTGCTCCTCTGTAAGACCGGATATGAGTGCTTTCGTCAGCATCGGACGGTTATAGGACAAATATGGTTCTTCCGAAATCATAACCACAGAGCCAGTCTGATCCCTTCTGCGGATTTCCCCGGCCGCATAAAAACCGGCCGCTCCATTTCCCAGAATCACATATTGGTTTTCTGTGTCATTCCTGCAGATACACTCGTTTTCTTCCTCCTGTACAGGAACAAAGTGTTCTCTTCCCACACCGCAGACCGGACAGATATCCAACGACGCATCAAAAATCTCTCCGCAAACCAGGCATCTCACCAGTTTCCTTTTCCCGCTCTTTGGAGACGGTTCCGCCTCTTTTTCCTGTACCATACATCCAAACCGGTATCCATATTCATAAGCACCGACCAGATCCGCTTTATCAGGCTTAAAACGGATCTGAAATCCGTCTGCCACTTTCAGATTCAGCTGTCTCAACCGTTCTGTAATGTGGCTGACGCCTTCTCCGCTCCATCCATAGCTTCCAAACGCTCCTGCATACTTTCCTCCATGAGTGACCGGAAACATGGAGAGCGTCAAATCCCAGATCGGTCTGAGCGCCTCTCCCAGAATCGTGGGGGTTCCAAGAAGAAATCCGTCTGCATGCAGAAGTTCTTCCTGTACAGCTGCACTGTCCGCCTCTGTCATATCATAAAGACAGACTTTAATGTCTCCGCTGTCCGCAATGCCGGAAGCAATTTTCTCTGCCAGGAGCCCTGTATAACCATATGCGCTGACATAGGGGATAATCACGGTTTTTTTATCGTTTGGCTTTGGAACCGCAGACCATTCCCGATATTGTTCCATCACTTTTCTGATCCGCTCTCCTGTCAACACCGGACCATGCCCGGTACAGATCATTGAAATATCCATAGACTGCACCCGGTCAAGAGCCTGCAGCATATACGATTTAAATGGTCCGATTATATGATCATAATAATATTTCAGAGCTTTCTGATAATCTTCTTCGCGGTCGATCGCATCCGACACTGCCTCCGGAAGACAATAATGCGCACCGAAGGAATCGCAGCTTACCAAGATCTGTTCTTCTTCAATAAATGTATACATGGTATCCGGCCAGTGCAGGTTCGGCACATGAAGAAAATGAAGCGTATGATTCCCGATCTTCATCTCCTGGCCATCTTTTAGCGCAAGTCCTGTAAAATCCCGATGCACAATCTCACTCAGAAACCCTAATGCGCAGGGAGTCGCCAGAATTTTCATCTGCGGGCTGTAAGACAGAAGCCGTTCCACACTGCCTGCATGGTCCGGTTCCGTATGGCTGATCACCAGATAATCAATGTCCGCCACATCGATCACCCCTTTTAACTGTTCCAGATATTCTTCAAAAAACTTTTCCTTTGCAGTCTCAAACAAAACCACACTGTCTTTTGTTTTCATCACATAAGAGTTATAGGTAGTGCCGAACTCCGTGTACATAATAATGTCAAATACGCGCAGCTTTGTGTCTATAATCCCCGTCCAGTAGAATCCGTCTCGTAATTTAATTGCCTTCATGAAGCGCCTCCTTCTTGTTGTTCTCTTTATTATGTGCCAAAAGCGCTGCTCTGATTCTCCGCTGTCCGGGGTTCTTCTGAAATCAGATCAGAGTATGAAAATACCTCTAAAGCAGCAGATTTATATCTTTGAAATCTGCCTACTTTAGAGGTATTCTGTCATCTGACAAACAGATGGTCTATTTTATTTCCATACAAACAGGTTCATCCTCTTCTGTCTGCTGCCGATGCTTCTGCCGCCATCTTTGCAGACAGCTCCTCTTCCAGTCCCCGTTCCATTCTTCTGCCTCTGGTTATATTGACTGTCACAAGAGCGACTGCTCCGATCAGCAAAATAAGCGCCGGGATGTCCCATAAACAAAAATGCATATAATCTCCTCCTTATCTGTCACGGTCAAAGAAATTTTTCCAGGTCGCGGTTCAATGATTCCACATGCTGACGACGTTTCCTTTTATCATAAAGATTGTACGCCTCTACCATAACCGCCAGCAGAAGCAGCCAGAAATGAACCACACATTTTTGTACAGTCTCCTGTACGCTTTCAGGCATCGCACCTGCAAGCGGTACGTCTTCGTCTTCCAGTTGCACTTTGTCTTTGGTATCTTTCACCTCGTCCAGATTGTATCCTGCAAGCGGTACATTCTCATCCTCTGCTGTCGTCAATTCATTCTCTGCCGGTTCCTGTGCAGGAGGCACTGCGGCAAGAGCTGCAGGAGCTGCGGCTGCAACAGGCGTTGCAGGAGTCGGCACATTTGTCGTCATACCGGTTTCTGCACCGGCAGGATCTCCGGTTCCGGGCGTTGTTCCGGTTCCTCCGCCGGTTTCTGTCCCGGTATCACCTTCGGTCTCTGATTCTTCAGGGGTCTCCGGGCCTTCCGGGTTTTCCGGTTCTTCCGGACCTCCTGGATTCTCCGGGCCTCCCGGGTTCTCCGGCTCTTCCGGACCTCCTGGATTCTCCGGGCCTTCCGGGTTCCCTGGCTCCTCCGGGCCTTTTGGTTCTTCCGGACCTCCCGGATTCTCCGGGTTCTCCGGCTCTTCCTCATCCGCTTCAAAATTCGCCGTTATTACGGTATTCTCCGTAAATCTTGCATTTCTGATCTCTTCGGCATTTTTAAAGCTTGTTCCGTTTTCCAACGTCCAGTCTGTAAAATGATAACCTTCATCCGGCAGTACCGTAACGTTTGCCTCCGGCTGAACTGCTCCGCCCTCTTCCTCCGGACGGTTGATAAACTCTTCCAGATCACCGGAAATACTTCCGTTCGCCCCGGCAGCATATGTAATTTTAATCTGATATTTGTCACCAATATGATCCCCGTTTTCATCAGAGATATAATAAATACTGATGACTCCTCCGTTCACAATTTCATCCGGAATCTCTGCCGTTTTCACGGTATCAAGAACATAGCCTACGTACTTATCTGTCAGGTTGATCTCATCCTTCTTCACCGTAAGCGTTGCAATTCCGGAATTTACCCACACTTTTTCTGTCACGGTCTGCGTATCAGCTGTTACAATCTTATTATCCTGATAATATTTTACCGTATAACTCAGTTCCGTTACCTGCGTACCATCTTTCACATAGTAAATTTTGATAATTGTACCATTCTTTACTCTGTCACCTTTTGCCGGCAGGTTCTCAGGTGATGTATTCAGCAGTTTGTAACCTGCGTACTTATTCTCCGACGCGTCAATCGTCTCCTGAATCTCGATCTTCGGATCCGGATCGTTAACCCAGGCTGTAGCTGTTCTGGTATAGCTGTCTGCTTCTATTTTTTCCGGGCCATTTTCATCCTGGCGATAATACTCTACCGTATAGCTTGTTTCTTCGGTAACACCGGGATCATCGGCATAAATATAAGTAAATGTCCGATCCTCTTTCACTTCAGCATCCAGCGGCGCCTCTTTCCAGCTGCCTGCCTGATATCCTTTTGACGGCTGATTCCCGACTTCCGGAATATCCGAAGGCGTAATGGTATAGCTGCCGTCGGCCGCATATGCGCCGTCCTTTTTCAAAGCAACCTTTCTTGTCACATCTGCGGAAGTCCCGTCGTTCCACTGACCGTTTTCCACTTTAAAAGTGACAATTTTCTGACAGTTATCCGGAATGTTATCTCTGTCCTGATCCTTTGAATATGTAACAGTAATGGTGATATCTCCTTTGGCTGTTCCTGTTACATCGCCTGTCTCCGCTACTTTGACATAGCCGTCAATCTTTTTAGAGACCTGTGATGACAGGTCATAGCTTTTACCGTATGTCAGAGTCTCCGTGCAGGAACCAAGAGTATCACCCTTCTCGTCAACATAGTTTATAGTTGCCGTATACGTGTTCGCCGTGTAATAGAAGGTAATACGATTCTCACTGCTTAAAGCCAACTGACAGGATTTGCTTCCTGCATCTGCCTGATATCCTTCGATGGGTTTTGCATATGCCAGCACACGAGTTACCCCTTCGCCGGCCGTTTTTGACTCCGGAGGCCTTAATTCCGTAGCTGTTCCTATCTCCAGATAATAGACAGTATAAGAAATCTTCTTCGCCTCGTCCCGTTTCGTATAAGTAAACGTAACCACATTTTCTTCCGGATTTGTTTTAAGCGTTATACTCTTTTCTGACTGATCAGGGATATAGCCAGTATATGTTTTTGCCGGAACGCTGATCGTCTTCCCTATCACTCCGTTGTAGGTGAAAGAGCCAAGTTCTGCTCCGTCTGAACCAATATGCTTAACCGTGTATCTGGTACCTGTAATCTTTTCCCAACGAGCTTTCAGAGTAAGATCATCCGTTACAGTCTCTCCAAAATCGTATTTTGCTCCGCCCCCTGTATACCAGCCCAAAAATCTGTAGCCTTCTTTCTGCGGGTCTTCAGGAACCGTTACCTTCTCTCCTCCGCACACTGGTATAGTGTTCTTTACGCCATCATTCTCAAAAGTTACGGTTAAAGTCTTTGGACTCCATCTGGCATATAAAATGAGATTTTTTGCCGGCATCGTGTCAAATACAAATTGCTCTCCGCCTTCTGTATACCATCCGTCAAACTCAAGATAGGGTTTTGCGTTTTCCGGCTGATAATCTTTTAATCCGGCAATGCTGGCTCCATGAGCAACTAATTTTTCCTCACTTGTTCCTGAATCGACAAATTGAATGCTATAGGTCTTTTTTGTGTAATATAAGGAAACGCTTTGTTCTCTTTTAAGATCAATTCTATCCTGATTGTTGAATTCAGGACTGGATTTGTATTGCTCATATCCGTCTATCGTATAAAATTCTTCGTTTTTTGTAAGAAGTTTAAATCTGTGTTTTACTGTTTTATACAGTTCAAAGTATTTGTCATCATACAGAACTGTATCTTCTCCCTGTTCCGAAACCTCCAGATAATAATAAATCTCCGCCTGCTTAGTATACAGATTATCCTGATTTTTATTGTCAAAGGTGATGTCCGCTCCCGGCATCCTGTCCAAAGATGCAACTCTGGCGCCAAATACCCGATCTGCCGTCCAGGCTTCTCCTTCATACCCTTCTATAGGCCATATATCACGAATATCCGAATCGTATTTTGCTGTTATCCGTTCAACCTCAATAAATTGAAATTTAGGGAATTCATATCTCCAGTCCTTAAACGTCAGCGTATACTCATTTCTCGAATAAAACACGTTGACCGTCGTTGTTCCGCTGCCGTCGACGATGACTGACGTTTGATCTGCTCTTTCAAATTCAAAATGTTCAAATTCTTTGACGGACGTCCCGTCGAACAGAATCTCTGTTCCAACTTCTGCTGACTTCACTTCCAGAGAATCGAAGGAATATTCCTCATCGTCTGCATTTTCTTTCCAGTATACAACCGTATAGTTGACCTGTCCTTTGCTCCATTTTGCATAAAACACGGTATTCTCTGTAACAGTCTCGCTGCTTAAAGGTCCGCCGCCGAAACTTACGTCCGCATACCAGCCTTCAAATTTATAGCCCGGTTTGTGAGGAATCATACGCTCAAGCTCTACTGTATCACCATATTTTTTATACAGCGTACTCATATAGCTTCCGCCGTCTGTATTAAACGCAACCGTATATTCATTCAGTTTATATGTGATTTCAATCGTCGAATCGGACATTCCCGGCACAAGAATCACATTATTCACCATATCCGAAGTATATCCGGTTTTTTGTCTGGCTTCCGCCTCCGTGACGTCTCCGATTTTTCCGGTCAGATTTTCTGTTTCTTCTTCTCTGAACGTACCGTCGATCTGTTCGTAAATATGCTTCACCGAGTAAGATACCTCATCCGGTTTATAGACAACGGTAATCTCTTTGTCGCTATCGGCAGTTCCCTCCAAAGTCCCCGTAAGTTTTTCTCCCTCAGCATATGCCGTGTATCCTGGTATTGCGTCAATGGAAACAGAATACGCCGCTCCTTCTTCATATTCTTCTTTCCGCTCAGAGATAACGGTTCCGTCTTCATACTCGAACCTCACAGAAACGGTATATACTGCCGGGGTTTCATTTCCCTGAGAATCGTTTGATAACTGATTGCGGCTGTTCAGCCGGGGCCGGGATTTCACCGGGTCAAACAGTTCCTGTTCCTCCGCTTCGGCAGGCTTTTCCTCTTCTGTCTTTACAGGCTCTTCCTCCGCCGGTTCTTCCTTTTCTTCAGAAGTATCCGCCATGTTCTCTTTCTCCGGAGCCTGCTCCGGAACAGTCTCATCCTGCGGATACTCGTTTTCCTCTTCGGATAAACCATTACTCTCATCAGGTATGACATCTGTCACCGGCTGTTCATTCTCCGATTCATTTTCCTCAGATGTTTCTTCCGTGATCCCGCTTTCCTCCGTCGGCAGAACATCCGTCGCTTCCGGCTGCTCTGTCTTCTCAGCATCCGGCTGCGAAGGCGTCTCTTCTGCCGCCTCCCAAGGAGCGTCCGCAACTTCAGCTGTTTCTGCCAGGTCATTTTTGTCCCCCGACGGTTCATCAGCTGTCCCATCTGCTATGTCCATTTCCACAGCTTCTGTCTCTGTCTGAACGCTGTCCAAGCCGCCCTCCACATCAGATGACGCATACGCTATATTAGAAAAAATCATGATTCCCGCTAATATGAACGCCAGAATTTTTCTTGTACGCCAATTCATAACTTGCCTCTCCTTTCTTTGTAAGGATTTTATACTCTGGTGCAGAAGCACTCTGCTGTGCTTCTATTAACAAAGACGGAGTGTATCCGTAAAACGGGTCACATTTCATAAATAAATACTAAAAAACTTGAAAATAAACCTTTTATTCTGTATCAAATGCCGTTATAATATAAATATAATTAAAAATCTCTTTTCGGAGTTGTATTAATACTAGAATCAAACCAGGTTCTCGCTTGTGTTGGAACGAATCCGGGAATTTCGCGGACAGGGAAAAATGATGGAAGCGTCATAAACACAAATGGAAATCGGAACTAAAATTGCTTGAACTGTATGAATATTCAAGTTAGCTCGAGCTAACGGGCATTTGTACGTAATTTCGAAAAGGGAGTATTAAAATAAATTCTGGGGAAAGAAGATCCTATGCGAAATAAAAAAGAAACCTCCACGCTTTTGCCGGACCATTCTGATCTGATACTTAAACAGATCATGAAGGACCTGAATCTGGATTATGAGAAAGAGTGCACATATTCATATCGTTCACGTGTCTTCGGAACGTACCTGCTGAGAAAAGCGCTTTTACTGCTGGCAGTTTGTCTGGTAGTTTTCCTGTTTATTCCCAGTACGATTACACCGATAGATGTCACCAACATTTCTGCCCCAAACACTCTGGACGGTTCTTTCACCCGCGTGGGATTTGAAGTAACCTCACATCTGCTGATTCGAAAAGTGACGGCAAAACTGAATGACCATATCCTGCCTGTCATCCATGAAGGTCACTACTATTATGTCGACGTCAATGAAAACGGCAGTCTGGTTCTGGAAACCGTGTCCGTCACCGGCATTCATTCTTCCCATCATATCATGATCGAAGGCATTGACGACCAGGCGCCTTCTGTCGTCCGCCACAGCCGCAAAGGAGATCTTGTTCTGGTCTACCTGACAGACGGCGACGGCACCGGTGTAGACTATGAAGGAATCTTCGGGTATGCTCCTGACAGCACGCTTCAGGTCGCTCCATCTTTTTATGATGAAGAAAAAGGCTATGTTGCGTTTCCTTATCCTTCCGCCCGTATCTATATTAATATCCCTGACCGGGGCGGCAATAAACTTACCATTTTCCTGGAACCGCAGGAACCATAGCTTTTGTATTTTCTCAGAAGCAGAAAGAGAGCCTTCATGGCAGACAAGTTATTTGATTACGCATATTACGCATGCCTGGCAAGACGTATCCGCCAGAATGACGGCAACGCCTTTACAGAGCTGTATCAGTACACCTGTAAAGACATTTACCGCTACACCTGTTACATCTTAAAAGATGAACATCTTGCCCAGGATGCTCTGCAGGAAATCTATATTTCTGTCTACAAAAATATTGCATGTCTGAAAGAAGACCGACTGCTCTATTCCTGGATGCGACAGATTACCTATCACGTCTGCTGCGACTTTCTGCGAAAACCGGCCAGTACCCATGAAAACAGCACCGATTTCACCAAAGACATTCAGATGAAAAATTTGGCGGATACAAAAGATTATTTTCAGCCTGTGCATGACCAGGATTTCTCTGACAAACTGAGCTCTGCCCTGGAACACCTGCCCGTTCAGGTGCAGCAGGCATTTCTCCTTCGTTTTACCTATGAATTAAAACTGGAAGAGATCTCTGATTTTTTAAACTGCAGTTTAAGTACAGTAAAACGGTATATTAAATCTGCCAGAAAACATCTGCAAAAAGAATTGTCTGTCTATCAGAAAACCTTCTAAAACCATTTTCAGATACGGCTTTCTCAAAATTCAAAAATTCTATTTCCAGATCCCCACACGTTCTTCCGGAGCCACATACATGCCGTCTGTCTCCTTGACTTTGTAGACATCATAAAATTCGTCACAGGAACTCAGAACAGCGTTTACCCTGACTTTATTTGGCGAATGCGTATCGGTACTGAGTAAATACAGCATATATTCCGACGTATCTTCACTCGCCCAGTTATAGGCCATCTGACTGAACGCGTCTTTCAGCGCTTCTTTATCATCTCCGACAATGGAAACAATACACGTCAGTGCTCCCAGATCTGCGATATTTTCTCCCAGTGTCAGTTCTCCGTTTACTTCGACGCCCATGATTTCATAGTTGTGGTAATATTCAGCGATTGACTGCGAAAGCGTTTGATATTCTTCCATCTCCTCCTCTGTCCACCACACATTGTAATTTCCATATTCATCATACAAAGCCCCGCTGGAGTCAAATGCATGACTTATTTCATGGGCAATCACATAACCGATTCCACCCAGATTGGCAGCCTCACTGTTCCCGCGGTCGTAAAAAGGCGCCTGCAGGATCGCCGCCGGAAAAACAATCTCATTGTTTTGTGGATCATAGTATGCATTAATCGTCTGCGGAGTAATATCCCAGTTGCTTCTGTCCACTTTACCGCCCAGCTGATGCAGACTGTGTTCTATGCTTACATTCATACTCGTCAGCAAATTGGACATCAAACTTCCGCCTTCGGAAACCGGCGTCACCTGCATCATATCTTTTTCCTCCGGCCACTGATCCGGGTATCCGATCTTCACCTGCATCGTCTCCAGTTTACAGATTGCCTTTTCCCTGGTTGCCTCACTCATCCAGTCTTGTCTTCTGATGATTTCCTCATATCCTTCCAGAATCCGGGCGATCATCTTTTCCACATCCTCTTTGTCTTCCTGCGAGAAATGCTCCTCAACATACATCACGCCGAAATCCCAGGGAAGCAGCTCCTGAGTCAGCTGCATCCAGTTCTTTTCATCGCCCCAGCTTTCGGTAATGCCGTACAGCGCATTTTCCATCTTTTCGTAAAGCCTGAAAAACGCTTCATTTCCGTATTTTGCCGTATCATTAAGCATAACAAAGGTAGAATAATCTTTCAGCGCCTGCAGATTTTCTTCCACCAGAAGAGCGTTGATCTTTTTCGCCTGTTCCACATCCATCACAACATACTGATCCTGTCCGTCAATCCGGAGCGTCTTCAGCATCTGTTCCACATCCACGTTGCTATATAACTGCTGCAGTTCTTCGGCTGTATAAACGTTATAGACAACTGACGGATCATACAGCTGCTCCGTATTCAGTGTGGAATCACAGATGTCGCGCAGCAGTATCTCTATAGAATCCGCCGAATTCTGCGCCTCCTCTTCCGTCATGCCAAACTCACCCAGCATCGCTTTTACATAGTCAAAATACATGGCAACATATTCCTGTGTATCTTTTCCTGTTACATATTCCTTGCCGATCAAAGTATCCGCATATGTCATATAGACGGTATACCTCCCGGAATCCGCCTTATCCTGCATGATGCTATAGCCTCCCACAAGACTGCTGAAACCAAATTCACCGCTCAGCCTCGCCAGTGCGTCCACATATTCTTCGATATTCTGTGCATTCCGGATACTGTCCATATGGGGTTTTAGAGGACCAAGCCCCGTCTGTTCTCTGTTCTGCGTATCAGATACGCATTCATACAAATCTTTGATCTTCTGTTCGCTGCTTCCCCTCTCATAAGCGGCACCGTCCTTTGACAGTTCCTTTATAATTCCATCCATCTCTTCGCTTGTTAGCGCCGACAGCTCTCCAAACCAGTCCCAGTGCGCATCTGTCGCCTCCAGTTCGATCTCATCCAGCAATTCTTCATTGATATACTCATAATAATCGTCCTGGGCCCGTACCCCTGCAGACCGTCCAGCCGTTTTACACCCTGTCAGCTGTACCGCCGACAATCCGACCAGAAACCACGCCAGTAATTTTTTCTTCATAAACTTCACTCCTTATCTCTGATTTTTTCTTCTAAAAATCCCCTGCATGCAAAAGCATTTTTTGTATGCAGATATTTGTTCTGTTTTATTTTCCGCACACTTAGACAACAGCTTTTGTCCCTCCGTCTGTATCCATTTTACTTTTGCAGGATTTATATTTCCCATTATAGTATTACATATGTCCGGAGGCAACTCAAACAAATGCAGACATGAAAAGAATCCATACGGTGCGTCCCCTCCGCTGCTGAACGGCTGCAGACTCCCCCCTTTAACAGAGCTGTACGCAAAAGAAACATCCCTGCACTTTATATATTCTGTGATGTTATTTTTTAAATATGATACATCAATACCCTCAGTGCGCAAAAGGTATGTATCCCTTTGTTCACTGAGGGTATCTGATTCACTGATAACCATACTGGTACTGTCTGTTCAAAAGGAAAGGAGGGATTGCCGTGGTCAGTATGCAGGATATTGCCAATAAGGCCGGAGTCTCCAGAGTCCTCTCCAATCATCCTTCCGTCAAAGCAGAAACACGTCAAAAGGTACTCTACTGGGTCAAAGAGCTGGATTATGAACCCAATCTTATCGCCCAAAGCCTGGCAGGAAACCGGACGAATATCATTGGTCTTTTGGTTCCGGAAATTGCCTACCCTTTTTTCAGCGAAATTATAGAATCGATAGAAAATCAGGCATTTTACGAGGGATACAGTGTCATCATCTGCAATACACACCGCAGTCTGGACAAAGAGAAAAATATTCTCGCTCAGCTACGCCAGCGAAAAGTGGACGGTGTGATTGCGGTCCCTGTTTCTACCAAGCGGAGCCTTCCCTCCTATCAGCGGCTGCAAGTTCCGGCAGTGATGATCACCAAACGAATGGATGGATTCAGCAGCGTATATATCTCTCATTACAATGGCGGCCAGCAGATCGCCAAACATTTTCTGAATATGGGTTTTCAGAAAATTGGATATATCGGTCCCACCAGAGAATCCACCTCTGCCCTGAAATATGCAGGGTTTCAGCAATATTTGTCTGCCAATCAGATAAAACTGACCGATGTGATCGAATGTCCGGCGCCAGAAAACATGAACGCAAGCCTGGTCTATAAGCTGGTAAAACAGTATGCAGCAAATTCAGGTCTGCACTGTGAAGCGTATCTGGCTAATGACGATATCACTGCCTGTGAAGCCATCACCGCTTTTCACGAATTAGGTTATGCAGTTCCACAGGACATTGCCGTTGCCGGCTTTGACAATTCCCTGCTGGATCAGATAAATAATAACGCTGATCCATGTATCTATGAATTAGAGTCCCGTGTCATCGCAAGGGAATCTACGATCCGCTTTGTATCTGCCCAGCCATAAAGGATTATAAGCCTCGGTCATTCACTCAGCAGTTTTCCCGCACTGCTTGATTTTTTCAATGAAGCCCTCGTTTAACAGCTGCTGAATATCAGCATAGTAGATTCTGTAAGAATCAAGTTCTGCCGTAGTCATTATATGATCGTGTTTGAAAAAATCAGCTTTCTGCTTCCTTTTGCTCATAAATTGTATCCCGGCAGTCCGGTTCTGCCCTTTTGTATTCCCCGGTCAGATCACGAATGATCGGATTGTTTTTCTTTCTCTGCTCTTCGTTTGACGCCTCCTGTACTTTGAAAGCATCAGTCTCGCTGATTTTTTCGTTTATTTCCCCTGATATTTTTACCACATTTGCTGTTAATTCGGCTGCCTTTTGCTGTAACTGCGCAAGTTTCTCCTCTTTTTTAGCAATTATTTCTGTATCTCCTGTTCTCCCTTTATCCATCTTTATTTCGCTCTCCACTACCCTGGCTTCTCCTTCTACCTGAGTCTGTGAGGACTGCACTGCTCTGACCTGGGACATTCCGGATGACAGGTCTACCAAATTGGATATTCTCTCCTGCTCAATCTCCTGCTTCGTTTTCGGCTCGTCATTCTTTTTTGAGGATGGTGCTTTTTCAGGCTGTCCGCTGTTTTGCTTTGCCATTTCCTGCGAAATTTGTTGTTCCAGTTCATTCAGCTGTTCTTCATAGGAATCTAGCATATCGTGAATGGATGTTAGATCCTGGTCATTCTCAAGCGCAGAATTGACCCACTGGTTTTTCCGTTCCAGAAGAGATTGTTTCTGTTCCATTAAATTTTTGATCCGGCTGCTGCCATTCTGCCCAAAAAGAGAAATCGTAACCGTGTCCCGATCTCCCGGCAGGTTACTGTTTCCACGATGTTCTGACTTTGTCTGCCTTGTATTCCCAAACATCCCTGTTCCGAAAAAAGAAGCATTCATCGTTTGATATCCAGTAATTTTCATAATTTTATATCCGCCTTTCTAAAGTTATATCGTTTGTTCATTTTTTATCATTACAGACAAAATAAAAACCATGCCCGTCACCTCCCATTTTACTGCGCCATGATATTTTTCAGCCGCATATTTTATATTGACCAGTCCCATACCGTGGCTGTCTCCCTGCTCTTTGTCAGAAACCGGAAATTCCCACGACTTTTCTAAAATTAATGTCCCGTTAAAGCTGTTTTCCACTTCCAGAAAGAACATGTTTCGCTTCTGAAAAGAAGAGAGTTTTATATATACTTCCGCTTCCGGTTTTTCTTCTTTCAGCTTCTTACAGGCACGGACAGCATTGTCTAAAGCATTTCCCACAATAATACCGGTATCATAACCTTGAATTGCAAACGAATCAGGAAAGATCAGCCCATCAGTTTCTAACCGTAAATCTGGTATGCTGAACATGATTTCATGATATTTCATATTCAGCAAAGCGTCCACGACGGTATTTCCCGAATGGAACCGGTATTCCAGGCCGCCCATGGTCTCATTGAAGCCAGACAGATACTGATAGAGTTCCTCATTTCCCTTTTCCTCAGGGATAAGCTGCATGATTACTGCAAGCGTATTTTTCAGGTCATGTTTCATGCTGCGAATTCCCGCCTGTACCCTCTTTGTCTCCTCTATATACTCCTGCATACTTTTTATCTGATTTTCCAGAACCACCCGGCTGCTTCTCTCTCTGTTCAAAAGAATCATATCCTGGAATAGTTTTATTCCATACAGAATTGATAACAGAGACAACGCCAACATGAATGGCATAAACAGTCTTAAAGCCGGATATATGTCAAATAAAAACTCCTGTCCGCCTCCTTCACTGGTGCGAAACATAATAAGATTTAACAAAATACTGATACATAAACTTGTCAGTCCCGGTATCAGCAAAAACTGTAATTCTACGGAATGAATGGAAAAATATTTTTCATGAAAATGTTCGCGGATACTTTTTAAAGACCAGTACATAATCAATATACGAATCAGGTAAGCCAGAAGCCATGTTCCGTTGACGATTAAGACTACAAAAAGAAGGCCCTGGTTTTCCATATGTCGCCAGATCATGTTTGTCGGCAGGTCAGCGATATAAGGAAATATGAGTGTAAAAATACGGCTCGTTTCCTGTATGGACATAAAACTGACAATGAGAAAAACACCCAATAGCCCAACATTTTTATAAAAACACAAGCCCAGGAAAAGCAAAAAGAAAAAGGTCAGAACCAAATTTTCTGTTATGTAAAACATTCGGTAATTCGTCGGCAGAAATATTTTCTTTATATACTGAAACATGACGTATGTGATAACAACACTCATGCGATTCCAGAATTTTTTCTGAAATCGTCCATCAAAAAAACATCCATAAAACTGCTGCAAAAAATATCCTTCAAAAAAATCCACAAGAGTCTGCAAAATCAACAGCAGATTAAAATGATTCAAGTAGTAATCCTCCTTTTCTCAGATAATCCATATATACTTTTACAAACTCCTTGTATTTTCTTCTGGACAGACATATGGTTTCTCCATTCGTCAGGGATATACTGTCCTTTCCATACTCGGTAATATGCCCCATATTCACAATATATCCTCTGTGACAGCGATAGAAATTTCTGCCCAGCTGCTGTTCCAGATCTCTCATATCAAAATACAATTCCAGACATTCGTTTGTCGTATGAAAATTTACCATTCGATTCTGGCTTTCAATGTACAGGATCTGGTTCCGGTTCAAAATCATCGTTCTGCCATTTGACTTCATAAAAAACGGTTCTTCCACCAATCCCTTTTTTCGTTCTGTCTCTGCCACAGCCTTGGCAAATACTTCTGCAAATTTTGCTTCTTCAATCGGCTTCAGAAGATAATGAAAGGCGGATACGTCAAAAGACTCAAATACATACTCCTTTAAGCCGGTGATAAAAATTAACAGGGCTTCTTCTTTTTTATTCCGCAGTATTCTTGCCGCCTGCATTCCGTTTATGCCATCCATATGTATATCAAGAAATATGATATCAAATATTTTCGTTTCTCTTAACAGTTCTTCCCCGGAAGCAAACAATGCTGTATCACAATCCGGCATTTGTTTTTTTACTAATTTTTCCACCTGTTCACAGATTGTTTTTTCATCATCGCATATGGCTATGGTCATTTGCTCACCTCATTGCTTTTAATATCGGCGGATGTAAAAAAGATTTTATGGAATCTGACAGACGGTATGGATTTTGTAGTGAACGGTTAAAAATTCATATCTAAGGCCGCACACTCCATCTGTCCGGCTTCTTTTTCATGTTTGGCAATTAGAAAAGATTTCAAAGCATCGTTTATCGCTTTCACTTTCTCCGCTGTCGTTTTTTTGTGGGAAAGCATTGCAACCGTCTCCAGAATTACATTTTTGTCGAAGGTATCTTATAATAGTACCCATATACAGAGAAGGAGATCCTATTTATGAAAGAAGGATGTCTCATATGCAAGGCGCCTCTAAAATACCTTGAAAAAGATAAATTTATAGAATGTTCCATCTGCCATAAAAAAGAAAACAGCAAAGCCAGATGCATAAAAGGACAACCTTACCCCTCAAAACCAAAGGTTGTGATCAAGGTGCTTACCTCGTCAATGCCCCGTCCGAGCACAACAATACAGGTACCCGTCTCATCCAAAATCAAAATCTGTGGAATACGCAGGAAATAGGTATTGTTACTGTCCTGGACGGTTTCCGTATGGATACTTTTTCCCGATGCCGTATCATAAATATGGATTGTAACACAGTTTTCTCCCAAAATAGAAGTAGCCACATATTTCCCCTGCCCGGAGCAGTAAACGCCGTCTTTCCCCTCACTGCGGCTTGAGAATGATATCGTTTTTTCTGTATTGGATGCAGTGTCAAGCATCAGCAGAGTTCCGTTATTTTTGTCAAAGCTTTGGGGCATGATCAGTAAGTTTCCACCCTTTTGCACTTCTTCCGTATCCACCCTGTAATCGGCCTTTTTTGTAATCGCAAGATCTGCGCTGTCTGTGGATACTGTGCCATAAACACTGATTCCATCCCCGCCATTGGAGATATCTGTAGCCATACCTACATAGACTAAAGTGTTATTTTCCGTAAAGGTAAGGCTGTCCATGGTTGCAATCTGTATAGGATCTGTCGTACCTTCTTCGGAATAGTTCAGAATGGTACGAACCTTCCGGGAAGAAGTATCATAGAAGTAAAGCCCTTGAAATCCACCAAAAGCAATCCGTTTTCCGTCCTGTGAAATAGCGATCCCTGTGGTTTGTAAAACAAAATCATCACTTAATAACCCGCTAAAAGAAATGGTATCCTGAATAGCAAAGTCCTTATCCAGTATGTATCCATTGATACCATCGCCGCTTTCCGATGTGGCAAAAGAACTGTTGCTGCCTCCGCCGCTACCGTTTCCCCGGCCCACAACAAAGTAGCCGTCTGCATAAGTCTGTACGCATAAATCTTCCATGGAAATATCCGCACCTGCGATCGTTTCGCCTTTCTCCATATCGTAAAGATAGAGTTTATCCGACTCAACAATAATCCGATTGCCATCGGCATAAAAGCAGCCGCCGACCTTTCCGGAAAAAGCGGAATCCTTAACTGTGCCAGCCTCCATAATCTTTTTATCTGTGTTGCTATCCTGCAGACTGATCACGTTAATATCACTGCTTTCATTTCCGGTATTTTCCGGTAGATGAAACGCTAAAGCAAGCATAAATATCATACACATCCACTTTGTTTTCATTTTTAGTCCTCCTTGTAAAATAAAATTCTCCGCCGTTATACTCATAGGGCAAAAAGCGCTCTGGTCATCTGCTCTGGCGGGATTCGCTTCCTCATGGCTTGGAAACCTTAAATCTCTGTCTTCCTCTGATCGGATAAACGGGGCTTCTTCTTTTTGCAAACAATCGTTCTCGTCCGCAATGCTGTAATTTCCGCAGGCCGTCACAGTAAATGGCAACATAAAAATATCAGCTCACTTTGTTGACTGCCAGTTTCACTGTCGCGCAAGCCCCACCGGGAATATTATTTGAAAGTTCCAAGTTTCCGCCGTGTTTCTGACTAAGTACACGGCTTGTAGCCAGGCCCAAGCCCATATGCTCCCCCGTTTTATCCTCAGAATAAAGAAACGTATTCTTTTTACGGAGTATGGCCCTTGAAAAGCCTTTGCCGTCATCGGATACGGTTATCATAAGCATACCATCGGTAAGGGAGTACCCGAAATTCACCTTGCTTTTGGCGTATCGAATAGCATTCGAAAAGATATTCTCGACAATACGGTAAAATATCTGCTCGTCTAATTTCACCTGACATTCGGATATGGTAGAATGGTATGCAATCTCCAGGTTATGTTGTTCTGCGAGAAACGAAAAACTTTCCGTAGCTCTTTTTAAAAAGTCCGGTAACTGAACTACAGAATACTTTGTTTCCGTTTCTTCCATAGCATTTAGATCACGGATATAATCTGTATAATGTTCCAGCCGTTTTGCCGTTATCGCAAGGTTAGACAGTGTATGCCGCAATTCTTCGTCATTTAAGTTTCCATCTGCTAAACACTGCTGCATATATTCCACATATCCCTCAACAATCGCAATGGGATTTCTAAGGTCATGCGCTACCGACGCCTGCAAGATCCTGCGCTGCTCAATCATGTTCCATAGCTGACGGTTGTTATCATAGAGCGCCTGCCGCATTTCCTCAAAAGCGATACAGAGTCTGCCTAATTCATCATTCCTGTTATAATCAACCATAAAATCAAGGTCTTGCTCTCTGATATGTTTCGTTGCAGCGGCAAGAACCTGAATGGGCGGCGACAGTTCTCTCCTGTAAAACCACCATGCGCACAACATGATACCTGTAATGGAATAGACAAAAGGAAGCGCCACCATCGAAACACCTGTCACTCTGTACAGTAACTGTTGCTTTGGGCGAAGCGTTGAAAAACCGGTCTCGATTCTCTCTATTATGAATTTCGTATTCTCCAGAGTTATATCCGCCCCGGCAGGGACGAGCATATTCACCTGGACAGGTTCGTCAAGGATAACCCTCTGCCCTCCCTCTAATACCCTCCCGTCCGCTGTGACCGTCCGGGTATTCAGCCAGACTTCCTGAGAATCAGGAAGTATCACTTTCTGTATACGATAGCATCCATAAATTGTCAGGGCAGATGCCGCAAAAACAAGAAACATTGCTGCAGCTACCGCCCGGATAAAAGCGCTTTTCATCGATTTGGGTTTCCTCATTTTTTCCATCTGTAGCCCATCCCCCAAACGGTTTCGATGTATTCCCTGCCCGTAGCTTCCTTCAGTTTATTCCTGATCTTTCGGATATGCTCTTTTATAACCCCACTGTCTCCTTCGGCATTCAGCCCCCACACGGCTTCATAGATCCGTTCCTTGTCGAATATCTGATTGGCGTTACGCATCAGAAATTCCACAATATCAAACTCACGGTTTGACAGGTTCAGCGGCTTTTCCCCATAAAAAACCATACGTTCCGCCAAATTTACGATCAAGCCCTGAGAAGATACGATTTCAGGCGTATACTTGCTTCTCTCGTCCCTTCGCAGGTGCGCCGCCACTCTTGCGGTCAATTCTTTCAGACTGAACGGCTTGGTTATGTAGTCATCACCGCCAGCCTGCAAACCGTTTACCTTGTCCTGTTCCGTAATCCGGGCTGTCAGAAACAAAATGGGACAGACAACATTTCTGCGGATCATTTTACATAACTCCAGTCCGTCCATTTCCGGCATATTAACGTCAAGCAGGATCAAATCCGGATAAATATTCAACATTGATATGGTCTGCTTGGCATTTTCCGCTACAAAAGCCTCGTATCCACACTTCTGCAAATGACTTGACAGTAACTCTGTCAGCATTTTTTCATCATCAACAATGAGTATTTTATATGCCACAGTAAAACCTCCTCTCCCAGAATATGATAAGATCAAAAAGTCAAAAAGTGGTCAATTTTCTACCTGACCTCCTATTGTGTACTGTATATAGCATAGCCGTTTAGACAAACTATATCAAGTGTGCAAATCGGAACGATCAAGTGAAGAGCTGTACAGTGAGTATTACCTTTCCGTCATTATCCCGGTGTGGAACTTGGTAAAAAGTACCATTCTGTCTTATTTTTCTGCCAGATGACTGCTTTTTCTTCGCCAGTTTATTCTTTATGGAAACTCTGCCTGTCTGCTTCTCCTTTTCCTCTTTCGGCTTCTCATTGTTCAGGACGTTATCCATCATGTTATAGTTATTTTCTTGTAAGAAGAGACGAAAAAGAGGACCTTAAAGATGCTGAATCTTCAAGATCCTCTTCTTTGTCAGAGAATGATAAAATTACTACTTTTCCCATTGTTTCCCCTTAACCTGGCAAAACGAATACTAAATTGTTTAAGATTAAACACCAAATTATATTGATCTGTACATTTTAGAAAGGTATCTTCCCTTAACAAGAGCATACAAAAGCACAACAATTTAATGGGCTGTCAACCTTACACCAAACACCGTTTCCGGTAAAAATCGGAGCGGTGTTTTTGTATATCTTCTGGACACCGTGACCAGAAGGGACCCGCCCATTTTCCCCTGCTTCGTCCACGGAGGCTCTGCTGGATGTATCCTCCAGAGCCGCCCCCTTTCCCTGGATAGGGAAAGGGCGGGGGGATAGGGTCGAACCGCTTCCCGCTCAAACCGCTGTCTTTCCACGGCTGATGTGTTGAAAATTAGCCATCTCAAAGCCTTGCCCCGCAAGGGTTTCCAGCTCCGGTTTCGTGGGGGCTGGTATAGTATCATTCCCCAGGCCCGATTTACCAAAATACTGTCAACATCTGAATTTATAGGAGGTATCTATGAGCGGTCAAAATTCAATGCCTTGCAGCCCTGAAAACCAGTCAACGCTGGTCGCTGGGAAAAAGCGTATTCGGAGCACGTCCGTTTGTGTTTGGCTGTCCCCGGATGAACAGGCAAAAATCCCGGAGCGCATGGCAGACGTGGGTATTCGCAACCTTTCAGCATATATGAGAAAAATGGCTCTCAACGGCTATATGCTCCATGTTGACCTTGCGCCAGTCAAAGAGATCGTTTCCCTGCAAAGGCGGTGTGCAAATAATCTCAATCAAATCGCCGTCAGGGTGAATACCTGTGGCGGAGTTTACCCCGAAGAAATCAAAGCTCTGCAAAAAGATTATGAGGATTTATGGAGGCCACTCTCTGAACTGCTGGAGAAACTTTCGGAGGTGGTGGCGCTGTAAGCGCATAAGGCCCATGAGCGTCAGCGACGGGGCCGCAGACAGGGAAGCCTCTGGACACGGTGTCCAGAGGCTTCCGGCGGGT
>CATOPL010000008.1 GCA_951802115.1 uncultured Lachnospiraceae bacterium
GGTGCTGTATCAATCTCTTCTATTCCTAACCCTATATATAGTGGTGGTTCTCAAGCTTGATAATGGAATAGGTTTCAATGGCTCTCAAGTGTGAGAACGGTGGCTCCCAAGCTTGATAATAATCAGCGAAACCGATGCGATTTCCTTTTTTGCACAGGCAGCCGCAACATTGCAGAAGGAACACCCACTGATCCATTATCACATTTACAGCGGCGATGCCGGTATCGTAACAGAAAAAATAGATAAAGGGCTGATTGATTTCGGTTTATTGATCGGCCCCTTTGATGTGACAAAATACGATTACATGAGACTTCCTATGACCGACACATGGGGCGTATTGATGCGAAAAGACAGCCCGCTGGCTGAAAAGGAATCTGTCTGCGCGGAGGATTTGTGGGACAAGCCTCTGATCTTATCCCATCAGGCATCCATCAGCAGTGAAATGATTTCGTGGCTGAAAAAAGACGTCAGCAAGCTCAATGTTGTTATGACTTATGACCTGATTTATAATGCTTCTCATTTTGTAAGGAAAGGACTTGGTTATGTGATTGCATTAGATAAACTCATCAATACCACCGGCGACAGCCAGCTTTGTTTCAGACCGTTATACCCGCGTATGGAAGCCGAATTGTGTATTGTCTGGAAAAAGTATCAAGTTTTTTCAAGAGCTTCCAATGAATTTTTGAGCCAGCTAAAAAGAGAGTGGGGAGCAGAGCAATAATTTTTGTGTTTATATAGTATACAAAAAGCCAGCTTGTCCTGAGTCCCTGATACTACTGGCAAGCAATGCATCTTTACGTAAAAGCACCCATACACAGAAATTTCGTAAACGAATTTCTGCATGATGCTTGTTGGTGACATGTCCCCAAGCCCCTGAGATCATTGCCGTGGGCAATGGCTGCGCATTCCGTTGGAACACTGAAAAAGTTATATTTGCTATTTTGAAATCATAACCACCCGTCCAACGGGTGGTTTGCTCTAGGGCTATAAGCCCCCTGGTTGCTGGGCCAGCGTCTCAAGGCGCTGGCTTTCTCTTTATGCTACGGGAAATATGCTTACGCATATTCCCGCAGCCCCGTTCAAGCCTAATTGCTCTTGACCCGCCGCTACCCCTTAAGGGGTGTTGTTATTACTCAGCCCCTAACCCTTAAAAGGGTCTTCATACTCTTTCACGCTTAACTTATCCATTGCTATGTCGTGTTTTTCCTGTTCCTGGATATATTTCTTGATTGTGGCTTCATTCAAACCGACTGTACTGACATAATATCCTTCTGCCCAGAAATGACGGTTTCCAAATTTGTACTTTAAGTTTGCGTGCCTGTCAAATATCATAAGCGCACTTTTTCCTTTCAAATATCCCATAAAAGATGAAATACTTATCTTAGGCGGAATGCTTACCAGCATATGGATATGATCCGGCATAAGGTGCCCTTCGATTATTTCCACTCCTTTGTAACTGCATAACTGCTTAATGATATCCCTTATGTCTGTTTTGTATTGATTATAAATTATTTTTCGTCTATACTTCGGAGTGAAGACGATATGATATTTGCACATCCATTTTGTGTGTGCGAGTGAATATTCTTTCTTCGCCATAGTTACCTTTCCTTTCTGCAATATAAGCCTGAACAACTTTATTGTAACCGGAAAGGTAATTTTTGTATAACATCTGTCGCGCACCCGCATAGCGGGTGGTTTATTGTTGTTCTGCTTTCCATTTTTCGGAACACGAAAAACTCCAAGCAGAACAACAGACTAAAGTCCATAAAGAGAAAAACTGCTATGCAATCGGCGAACCTTTTGCATAGCAGTTTTCTGTTTTTCCCGTTTACCTGACGTAAGTCATAAGTTTTGTAATATTTCCTTATAGGCTACCGCCATTATCTGCATCTCTTTTCTTATTTCACAATATCATCTATGAGACAGTCTCCATCCGCTGCCGCTGTCGCAAGCTGATCGCAGCGTTCATTCTGAGGATGGCCGTCATGTCCTTTTACCCATATAAACGTCACCTGATGCGGCTCCTTTGCCTTCAGAAGTCTTTTCCACAAATCCGGATTTTTCACTGGTTTTTTCTGACTGTTGACCCAGTTTTTCTTAAGCCAGGAGTCAATCCAGTGCTGATTAAACGCATCGACCAGATATTTAGAGTCTGAATACAATTCCACCTGACAGGGACGGTTCAATGCTTCCAGCCCTATGATTGCCGCCATCAGTTCCATACGATTATTTGTTGTTTTTTTGTATCCCTGAGAGTATTCCCTGATATGTTCTTCCCCTCTGGAATCCAAATACGACAGAATGGTCCCGTATCCGCCCGGACCATCCGGATTTCCTCTTGCCGACCCGTCCGTATAAATCTTTACTAACATACTATCCACTCCTGTCCCTGATACTCTACTTCATAAAAACATTCTAAAAATTCCTGCATTTCCTTTTGTTGTTTCACCCTCTGACATACCGTATAATCCCCCCAGAAATGCATGGGGAATACATGGGCTGCAGCTACCTGTTTCAGAAAATATTTCATACCCCAGTCATATGCTTCACATAACCTTGGATCCAGCGGTAAAAACACGGCGTCAAAAGCTTTTCCCGCAAGCCTGTCCACCTCTCTTTTATAATTTGCCGCCATATTATGATTCCAGGCTTTGTCTTCTCCTTCCCAGTGCCACCAGTTCAGGTCTCCCGCGTGATAGAGCCGCTTTCCTTCTGCCTCCACTGCAAAGGACACCCCCATATCTGTCGAACGCAATGTCTGAATGTGCAGATCTCCAATCTCATATTCCTCCCGGGCTTTCACACTGTGAATCCACTCCCTGCGTTCCTCCGGACGAATCCGGATATCCCGTGACAGCACATATTCTGCTTTCGGATATTTCTCCCGGAGCTTAAAAATTTCTTTTTTAAAATGATCCGGATGCGAATGACTGTTCAGAAAATACATCCGGACATTTTCAGATACTTCCGGTATCTTCCCCTCTCCATAATAATCAAATACCAGAACATTTTTCTCCAGTTCCACACAGAAACTGCTGTGGCATATAAATGTGATCTTCATAATCATCTCCTTCCTGAACAGATCGGTCAGCCCCTACCTTCCGGTCACTCTGTATCTGCAGGATTTTTTCCAAAAAACAAAAGCGGTTTCCTCTGCTACAGTATAGCAACTCGAAACCGCAAATTCAATAAAAATATGCTCTCTTCACGCCGTGTTCACTTGGTACAGATGTCCCGCTGTCTGCAATGTACAGGCAGCCAGAACATAGATTCAGAAACGTTCCAAGGGCGCCGATTATGCACCCTTCAACCGTATTTTTCAGAAATATCTGTCTGTCACGGACACACGGACCAGTAATTTTCCCTTATATGATGATACACACCAGTCCTCCGTTTGTATCATTCACAATCTTCTGCATCGTATCCTGCAGCTTCACCTGACTCTCTTCTCCGATCTGATACAGCTTGCTCCGTATCCCGTCTTCTACCAGCTCCTCTATTGTCTTGCCGAAAATGTTGATCTGCCAGATTCCTTCTTCCTGTTTTCTTCCGTCCTGAATATACTGAATCAGATCTTTCGCCTGTTCTTCATTACCGACAATCGGCGCGATCTCTGTTTCAATATTAGCGCGGATCATATGTACTGACGGTGAAACGGAGCGGAGCTTTACGCCATACTTCCCTCCCTGATGAATCAGAACCGGATCATCCATTGATATCTCATCTTTTTCCGGCAGTACCATTCCATATCCTTTTTGACGGACTGCATCCATGGCTTTAATTACTTTTCCGTATTCTTTCTGCATCGCAGACAGCTCGCGAAGCTGTTCCATCAGATCATATTCATCCCGCAGCTCCATTCCGGTCAGTTCACTGAGCATCTGATAATAACAGCCCTCTTCCATATCGATGGAATATACCGCCGCACCGGTATTGAGCGCCACGCGATCCAGTTTCATACGGCTGATTGACGGTCCTTCACAGTCTGTATTCGCCATGCCAATATCACGCAGCACATGAAACTCTTCCATCATCTCCCGGACCTTTGCAATGACCTCCTGTTTCACCGGATGCGTAACCGGAAGCATTTCCACCCAGCGCGGCATGTGATATTCTACCTCCGTCAGAGGAAATTCCAGAAGCACCTGCTCCAGTATCATCGTAATATCTTCTTTTTTCAGCTGTTCACAGTTCACCGGCAGCACCGGTATCTGATATTTATGAAACATCTCTTCTGATTGTTTTCTTACCGCATCGCTGTATGGTCTCGTTGTATTCAGAAGAATCACAAAAGGTTTTCCTAATGTCTTCAACTCGGCAATCGTCCGTTCTTCTGCATCCTTATAATTTTCAGCAGGTATATCCCCAAAGCTTCCGTCACAGGTCACTACAATTCCAATGGTAGAATGATCATGAATGACCTTATGTGTTCCCAGCTCTGCGGCTCTGGTAAATGGAATTTCCTCCCCTGACCAGGGAGTTTTTACCATACGCTCTATATCATTTTCCAGATGACCTGCAGCGCCCTCCACCATATATCCTACGCAGTCAATCAGACGGATTCTGACCGGGATCTTTCCTCCTACATTGATCTCTACTGCCTCTTTGGGAACAAACTTCGGCTCTGTGGTCATAATTGTCTTCCCGGCCGCCGATTGAGGAAGCTCGTCTGTTGCCCGTTCTCTTTCATGGACATCCTCCATATTCGGAAGTACCAGAAGATCCATAAAACGTTTAATAAATGTAGATTTTCCGGTTCGTACAGGTCCTACGACTCCTATGTAGATTTCTCCTCCAGTCCGTTCTTTAATATCATTGTATAAATGAAATTCCTTCTGGTTCTGAATCGGTTCCATAAAAAATCCCCCTCCCATATTTGTTCTAAGTATATGGGAAGGGGTGTCTTTTTATTCTTATAAAATCATATTACTGTTTCGTTGTGCTGCTACCCTGCACTCTCTGCCCACACAGTCTATGTTGCCGGAACTGATTCAGAGCAGCGCTTCAAGCTCTGCACGGATCGCTTTGATAAAATCACCGGAATTCAGAACCGTCACATCCGCAAGCGTCGTAATCAGCGCCAGATCCTTCGTCATTCTTCCGGACTCAATGACTTTGACAGACGCCTGTTCCAGTACCTCTGCAAAATGCACAAGAGCAGGCAGGCGGTCGAGTTCTCCTCGTTTTCTGAGCGCGCCTGACCATGCAAAAATCGTAGCCACAGGATTGGTGGAAGTCTCCATTCCCTTCAAATGCTGATAGTAATGTCTCTGAACCGTCCCATGAGCAGCCTCGTACTCATAATACCCCTGCGGAGACACCAGTACAGATGTCATCATGGCAAGAGAACCAAATGCCGTTGCCACCAGATCGCTCATTACATCCCCGTCATAATTTTTGCAGGCCCATATAAATCCGCCTTCTGATTTGATCACTCTTGCAATCGCATCATCAATCAGCGTATAAAAATATGTAAGTCCGGCGGACTCGAATTCTTTTTGATACTGCTTTTCATAGATTTCTTCAAAAACATCTTTAAAATGATGGTCATATTTTTTGGAAATCGTATCTTTGGCGGCAAACCACAGATCCTGCCTGGTATCCAGTGCATACTGAAAACAGCTTCTGGCAAAGCTTTCAATAGAACTGTCAAGATTATGCATCCCCTGTACGATCCCTGCGCCTTTAAACTGATGAACCGGCTCCGAAACGCTGCTGCCGTCCTCCGCAGTATAAACGAGCTCCACTTTACCCGGTCCCGGAATCATCATCTCCGCTCCTTTATAGACATCGCCGTATGCATGGCGCGCCAGAGTAATCGGCTTTTTCCACGTTTTTACATAAGGCTCAATTCCTTTTACGATAATCGGAGCGCGAAAAACAGTTCCGTCCAGAATCGCACGTATCGTCCCATTGGGGCTTTTCCACATCTCTTTCAGCTTATATTCCTCTACCCGCGCAGCATTGGGAGTAATCGTCGCACATTTTACTGCTACCCCATATTTTTTTGTCGCCTCCGCAGAATCAGCGGTAACCTGATCGTTAGTCCGGTCTCTGTTTTCAAGGCCAAGATCATAATATTCTGTTTTCAGATCCACGAACGGCAGAATCAGTTCTTCTCTGATCATCTGCCAGAGAATCCGGGTCATCTCATCTCCGTCCATCTCCACCAAAGGAGTCGTCATTTTAATCTTTTCCATCCTGTCTTCCTCCTGACACATTTTCGATCTGATCTGGCTGTCTTACAATATTTTCTCCAGACCGCACACCTGAATACATTCCATCGTATGTTTTACATGTTCCTTTGCCAGCTCTTCCGCCATTTCTGCATTTCTTGCCCGGACTGCCTCAAAGATTGCCCGGTGTTCTTCTGTAGACTTGACGGAGCGTCCCTGATAGGCAATGGTCACTTTTCTCACCCGTTTCACATAATCATGAAAATCGGACAGCACATGATTCAGAATCCGGCTGTTTGACGCCCGATACAGCTGCTCATGGAACAGACTGTCCAGCTCATACAGCTTCTCATAATTATCCTTTTTCGTATGATACTCAGAAAGACAAAGCGTCTCTTCCAGATCCTCCAGCTGTTCTTCTGTAATATATTCCGTCGCCCATCGGGTACAGAGTCCCTCCAGCATAGAGCGAATGATATAAATATCGTTTACATCCTTTGCCGTTATCATATTGACATAGGCTCCGCGGTTGGGAATAATATCAACCAGTCCTTCCAGCTCCAGCTGTCTTAATGCCTCCCTGACCGGAGTTCTGCTGACTCCAAGCTCTGCCCCGATCGCAGTTTCCTTCAGCTCCATATGCTGCTGATATCTGCCGCTCAGTATATCCTCGCGTATACTTTCATATACGCGCCCTCTCAGGGAATATTTATCCCTGTTTTCCCCGGGACTCTGTCTGTCTCCCATTTATTTCTGCGCCTCCTGTACAATCTGTACTCCTGTCTTTTCACACGCGTCATGAATTACCGTCAGAAGCTCTTCATCTGTCAGAACTGTAACCCTTCCGCTTTCATACTCATGATCCACCCATGCTTTTACCATATGTACCAGCTCTGAATTTTTATCCAGCATCTGTTTGTCTTTCAGACTGAAATAAGTATTGATCCAGTGTGCGATCCCCGCAAGTCCGGACGTATTCGATACCGATACCAGTGCCGGCCGTTTCAGAAATTTCTCTGTATCAAAAATATTATAAATTTCTTCATTTTTCAAAAGCCCGTCTGCATGAATACCTGCCCGGGTCACATTAAAGTTCCTGCCGACGAACGGAGTTCTGGACGGAATTTTATAACCGATTTCTTTCTCATAATATTCAGCCAGCTCTGTAATAACCGTCGTATCCATACCGTCCAGCGTACCCCGAAGCTGCGCGTATTCAAATACCATCGCTTCCAGAGGTGTATTTCCGGTCCTTTCTCCAATACCGAACAAAGAACAGTTCACGCCGGACGCGCCGTACAGCCATGCTGTAGTCGAGTTACTGACTGCTTTGTAAAAATCATTGTGTCCGTGCCATTCTATCAGATCGGACGAAAAGCCTGCATGGACCTGCATGCCGTAAATAATTCCCGGCACCGAACGCGGAATAACCGCTCCCGGGTAATTCACTCCATAGCCCATCGTATCACAGCAGCGGACTTTGATCGGAATATTATAATAATCCATCATATTTTTTAATTCCAGACAAAACGGAATCACATAACCGTAAATATCCGCCCTGGTAATATCCTCCAGATGACACCGCGGACTGATCCCGATCTCCAGACAGTCGCGGACAATATTCAGATAATGCTGCATGGCTTCCCGTCTGGTTTTTTTCATTTTATAAAAAATATGATAGTCAGAACAGCTCACCAGTATCCCGGTCTCTTTCATTCCCAGATCTTTCACGAGCTGAAAATCTTCTTTATTGGCCCGAATCCAGCTGGTCACTTCCGGAAATCTGTAGCCTCTTTCCATACACTTACAGACTGCATCCCGATCTTTTTTACTGTACAGAAAAAATTCAGACTGACGGATCAGTCCTTTATGACCGCCAAGCTTATGAAAGTGGTCATATATCGTCACAATCTGTTCTGTGGAATACGGTGCACGGGACTGCTGTCCGTCACGGAACGTCGTATCCGTGATCCAGATCTCATCCGGCATATGATGCGGAACAATCCGGTCATTGAATGCAATCTTCGGAATCTCTGTATATGGATACAGATTCCGAAACGTATTCGGATGTTCCACATCCACCAGCGGATATATATGCTCTTCCAGCTGCAGTAAATTCGTATGTCTGTCAAAATGAACCGCTCTGTTATTATTCATCGCTTTCTCCTCATTCTGAAATATGTCTGAAAACTGCTTTCTGCCGGCTGTGCGTTACCAAGCGGAACATACAGACGACAGAACTGAATGTTCAGACACGCTCTTGCTTTGTATTATTGTATACAATTATTTATCGTATACATTTTAGCATGTTTTTTGCAGTTGTCAAGGAAAACAAAACGGCTGTAAAATCAGTAATCATTCATCCCATCCATCTGTAAACCGGATATTCACACAAATATTGCGCACGACATCTCCTTCTTTCAGTTCCATATCCCTTATATCCGTTATGCCCGGAAGCTGTCCTTCATCTTCTGACAGTTCCAGACTGATCCAGTCATATGCAGCTTCATTTGCCCGTTCCACAGCCTCCTCTATGGTATCGCCGTCCGCCTCACAGCACTCCAGATCCGGAAATACCGCATGCCATCCATCTGCTGTTTTTCTGATAATCGCCGGATAAGTAAATTTCATTTACTATCAGCTCCTTTCATAATTTTTAAACTGCATCTCCCCGTTCAGCGGACAGATGATACCCTGCGTTTTCCACTCTGCGCGCAAGCTGCGCACGGCACTCTGCCGCCTCTTCACCGGTACTGATCTTATTGTCATACAGATCATACTTCTTCCGGATTTTTAACGGCGACAGATTCGGCATTACCACGTTTGCCCCTGCATGCAGTCCCTTTTCTCTCCCCTGCGGATCCATAGTGCCAAGCGCCGTCGTAGCGGGAAGCAGTACTTTCGGAAGCAGGATAC
Source organism: uncultured Lachnospiraceae bacterium (assembly GCA_951802115.1). Taxonomy (GTDB): domain Bacteria; phylum Bacillota; class Clostridia; order Lachnospirales; family Lachnospiraceae; genus Hominiventricola. The sequence continues at coordinate 9,093 of CATOPL010000008.1, forward strand.
GGATGACGGACAAAAGAAACAGCGTCAGCTCTACACTGCCTGCTTTCTCCTGTGCAAAACTGGTGCCATGATGGGGAATAAACGGTCCGATTCCCACCATATGCGGCTGAAGTTCCTTTAAAAACAACAGATCCTCAGCCAGACAGTCCGCCGTCTGGCCCGGGGAACCGACCATAAAACCGGCGCCTACCTGATAGCCAAGAAGCTTCAGATCATAAAGACATAGTTTTCGTACCGCAAGGCTCATTTCTGAAGGATGAAGCTTTCTGTAATGCTCTTCATCAGCCGTTTCATGTCGCAGCAGATAACGGTCTGCACCTGCCTCCTTCAACTTTTGATAACTTTCATAAGAACGTTCGCCGAGCGAAAGTGTAATCGCGCAGTCCGGATAGCATGTCCTGATTGTCCGAATAATATCCGACATCCGTTCATCTGTAAACCACCGGTCTTCTCCGCCCTGCAGTACAAACGTCCGAAATCCAAGCTCATATCCCTGTGCGCAGCACTCCAGAATCTCTTCCTTTGTCAGACGATACCTGCGTGCATAGAGATTTCCTCTGCGAATCCCGCAGTAATAACAGTCGTTTCTGCAGTAATTTGTAAACTCAATCAGTCCCCTTGTATAAACCTTATCCCCATAATACTTTTTTCGAATTCTTACCGCTTCCTGTCTCAGCATTTCTGCAGACTCCGGATCATCCGCACATTCCAGCAGCATTCGAAACTCTTTTTTCGTAAAATCGTTATTTTTAATAAAACTTTCTGCAATCTCTCTCATGTCAGTTTCCACTGCACCTCCTCTGCCAGCGCTGTCCGCTTATTTTACGAACATCTTCACCAGTCTGTGTTTCATCCTGCTGTACGGCTGATACCTCATTGGCAGGTCCAGCCAGCCATATTTTCTGACAATACTTTTCTCATGACTGAATGTCTCAAAACTTTTCCTGCCATGGTAAGAACCCATGCCGCTCTCTCCCACTCCGCCAAACCCCATCTCGGAAGTGGCAAGATGAATAACTGTATCATTGACGCAGCCGCCTCCAAAAGAAAGCTTTTTCAAAAACTGTTCCTCTGTCTTCCGGCTACCGGTAAACAGATACAGCGCCAGCGGCCTGGGACGACTTTTTATAAATGCAAATGCATCGTTCATAGAATCAACTGTCAAAATCGGAAGAACCGGTCCGAAAATCTCCTCCTGCATAACCGCATCTTCTTCCGTCACATCCGCAAGAACCGTCGGCGCGATCTGAAGAGCGCCTTCATCATATTCTCCCCCGTATACCAGTTTTTTCCGGTCGATCAGCCCCATTACACGCTGAAAATGCTTCTGATTGACCATTTTTCCATATGCGGGATTCCGCAGAGGATATTCCCCGTACTGCTTTATAATTTCTTTTTGAATACAGTCCAGCAATTCCTCTTTTATACTCCGCTCTGCCAGCACATAATCCGGAGCTACACAGGTCTGCCCGCAGTTTAAATATTTTCCAAAAACCAGCCTTCTGGCAGTCAGCTGAATATTGGCTGTATGATCTATGATACAGGGACTTTTCCCTCCCAGCTCCAGCGTCACCGGCGTTAAATGTGCAGAAGCTTTTTCCATGACCAGCTTTCCTGTCTTCACACCTCCGGTAAAAAAAATATAGTCAAACGGTTGTTCCAGAAGTTTCGTATTTTCTTCTCTTCCTCCTTCCACAACGGCTACATAATTCTCTTCAAATGTTTCTGCCAGCATCTGAAACAGCAGGCGGGAAGTAGCCGGAGCATATGCCGATGGCTTCACCACACAGCAGTTGCCCGCAGCAATGGCTCCGATCAGGGGTTCCAGGGTTAAAAGCAATGGATAATTCCACGGGGACATAATCAGCACAACTCCATACGGTTCCTGTATTATAAAACTCTTCGCGTGGAACTGTGAGAAAGGCGTCCTTACACTGCGGTTCCTGCCAAAAGAACGCACATGTTTCTTCATGTACCGCAGTTCCGACAAAGAGAGACCCAGTTCGCACATATAGGCCTCCTCTCTGGATTTTCCAAGATCCTCCCGAAGCGCCGCATAGATTCTGTCTTCATATGCATGCAGCATCCGCTCCAGTGATTCCAGCGCCCTGATCCGAAAGGAAATCTCCAATGTCTCTCCCGTCTCCAGAAACTCTCTCTGTTTCTTCATCAATGTTTCAAACTGCATGAATCATTTTCCTTTCACCCTGTAATAAATCTGTTCCAGCTCCTTCTGGCTCATCAGTACCGGAACCGGATACAACGGATTCCCTTCTTTATCTGCATGTTTGGCCATAATCGGAATATCTTCTTCTTTTATATCCGAAAGAAAGCGGGGAATCTGCATGGAATCATTCATATCCTGAATCCAGTCAATAAAATATTCAGCCGATTCCTGATCTGTCATTTCCCGATCCACCACACCCGCGTTTTTTGCCAGGCGGGCAAGCTTTTTTTCGCATGCCGGTCCATACATACGCAGAACAACGGGCAGAACAACTGCATTGGCAAGTCCGTGAGGTGTTCCGTACTGTCCGCCCAGAGAATGCGCCACTGCGTGAATATAACCCACATAAGATTTGGTAAACGCAACCCCTGCACAATAAGCAGCCTTCAGCATTCCGCTCCTGGCTTCTTTATCCTTCCCATTATCATAGGCTGCTTTCAGATGCTGATAGATTAAATGAACCGCCTCCTCCGCCATCATCCGTGTCTCTCTGGTCGTAGAATTTCCAATATATGCTTCCACTGCATGCGTCAGCGCGTCCATCCCGGTAGTCGCTGTAATATTTTTCGGAAGTCCCATAGTCTCATGATAATCCAGCACAGCATAACGCGGAATCAGGCTGAAATCATTGATTGGATATTTGTGATGTTTTTCACTGTCTGTAATGACCGCAGCAAGTGTTGTCTCGCTTCCGGTTCCTGCTGTTGTAGGTACCGCAATTAAAAGCGGAAGTTTTTTATGTACTTTTAAAAGGCCCTTCATCTTATGGATACTCTGTCTTGGTTTTACGATCCTTGCGCCCGCAGCTTTGGCGCAGTCCATGGACGATCCTCCGCCAAAGGCGATAATCGCCTGCGCGCCGCAGGAAAGGTACAGATTCTTTGCCTCCTCCACGTTCCAGATCGTTGGATTTGCCACTGTACGGTCATAGATACAATAAGCAATCTCTGCTTCCGTCAGTGTCTTTTCCAGAAATGCTGTAAGCCCAAGCGTCCGGACCCCGCCGTCGGTTACAATCATTACAGAATCTATGTTCTTTTTTCTGCATACATCCGCAATTCCCGCAACCGAAGGAATTATTTTCGGATTTCGATAGGGCAGAAAAGGCAGCGCCGCCCGAAACACAGCCTGGAATGTTCTGCAGTATATTTTTTTAATTATCCACATGTTGTTTTGCTCCTCCACGACTGAAGTAGAATTTCCCGCGTTAATTGTCAGATATCCATACAGACACGTCTGCCTGCTTCTGTACATACGGGAATAAAACAGCTTATGTCAGCGTATAAAATATTTTTTTATTATACTCCGTTTTTGCACGACCGACAACTGTTTATTCCTGCGGAATTTCTATCAGATGGGTTGACTGTCTGTATAGAAAAATGATATAAATAGGATAACCGTTGTTCACGAAAGACAGGAGGGTTTTATGTCCGAAATTTTATCCTATGAAAATATACTTCCCATCGCGCCTCTCAAAATTGCCGCGCTGGAAGGATGCCTGGAACTGGCTCAGAATGTCGATGCTCATCTGGTCAAATTCCGGCAAAAAAGCAACCAGAATTTTCAGAACACCCCCAACTTTCAGGGTTATCACGAGGATTCCTATATCATACGCAGTTCCTGTCCCCGCTTTGGTACCGGAGAAGCCAAAGGGATCCTGTACGATTCTGTCAGGGGCACTGATCTGTTCATCCTGGCAGATGTCATGAATCACAGCCTGTCTTATACCGTTTGCGGACACAAGCACTATATGTCTCCGGATGACCATTATCAGGACCTGAAACGAATTATATCTGCCTCTAACGGAAAAGCTCACCGTATCAACGTCATTATGCCGTTCCTCTATGAAAGCAGGCAGCACAAAAGAAAACAGCGCGAATCCCTGGACTGTTCTTTCGCACTGCAGGAGCTGGTTGATATGGGAGTCACAAATATCATTACCTTTGACGCCCACGATCCAAGAGTATGCAATTCGATACCGCTGTACGGATTTGACAGTTTTAATCCGCCCTACCAGTTTATCAAAGGCCTGACCAGAGCAGAACCCGATCTCCAGATCGACAAAGATCACCTAATGGTCATAAGTCCCGACGAAGGCGCTATGGAGCGCGCGGTCTATTTTGCCGGCGTACTGGGAGTCGACATGGGCATGTTCTATAAGCGACGCGACTACTCCATCATCGTCAATGGCAAGAACCCGATCGTCGCACATGAATTTTTAGGAGATGCGTTGTCCGGCAAAGATGTGATCATCATTGACGATATGATCTCCTCCGGGGAAAGCATGCTGGATGTAGCGCGGCAGATCAAAGAACGCGGCGCCGGTAAGGTCTTCATATGTGCTACTTTCGGTCTTTTTACGGATGGACTCGACAAATTTGATGAATATTATGAAAAAGGCTATATCAGCCATGTGGTAACTACCAATCTGAACTATCGAAATCCCGAACTCCTATCCAAGCCATATTATGTAGAAGCAAATATGACCAAATTCCTGGCGGCGATCATAGACTGTATCAACCATGACGTATCCACAGAACGGGTAAATGATCCTACCAAGCGCATTCACAATCTGCTTGAAGAAATCGAACGCGAAGATCTTATTTAAAACATATCTGCTGGCTTTTAGGTAGTCTGCTGCAAATGCAAAAGACTGCTGCAAAACACATCGGATTCCGGCGTTCAGCAATGCTGAAACCGGATTCGCATTTTGCAGCAGTCCTTTTAACAAAGACGATATTTTTATCTGCCGGTCTAAACTCAGGCGTGTTTTAAAATTGCTTTTCCTTTCAGAAACACCTGTACTGTACTCAGATCTTTTTCGTTCAGAAGAACCATGTTTGCAATCTTTCCTGGCGTTATACTGCCATAGGATTCATAGATCCCAACCGATTTCGCCGGATTGACGGCTGCGCATTTCACTGCACTTTCCAGCGGTATCTCCATTTTGAGCACTGCCATGCGCAGACAATCCATCAAATTCGTCACGGAACCGGCAAGTGTGCCATCCGCAAGAACTGCATGATTCCCTTTTTTGCTCACCTTCTGTCCTCCCAGAGCATATTCTCCGTCAGGCATTCCGGTTGCCTCCATAGAATCACTGATCAGAATAATACGGTCCTCCCCAAACATCTTAAATGTCTGCCGTACCGTCACCGGATGAATATGGATTCCATCACAGATCAGCTCCGCCTCAACTGAATCATGATCTGCAGCCGCCCCCACAACTCCGGGAGAACGATGAGACAGTCCTGACATAGCGTTATAAAGATGAGTTACATGACGAACACCTCTCTGAAATGCTTCCGCTGCCGTCTCATAATCCGCCGACGTATGAGCTATTGATAAACACACCTCATTCTTCAGCTCTTCTATGCATTCCATTGCCCCCGGCTCTTCCGGAGCGATTGCCAGAATCTTCACCAAGCCGCCGGAAGCCGCATTCAGCTCCCGAAACATCTCCGTATCCGGTCTGTGCACATAAGCTCCGTTTTGTGCACCTTTTTTTGCCAGAGAGATAAAGGGTCCCTCCATATCAATCCCACAGAGAATCGCACCTTTTTCATTCGGATAGGCAGCGGCGGCTTCACATATGTTCCGCAGCCTTTCCTTATCCAGTGTCATTGTGGCCGGAACGATCGTCGTAACCCCCTGAGATGCCTCATACACAGCCATGGCTTCTATGGACTCCTGATTCCCGTCGCAGAAATCACAGCCCACGCATCCGTGAAAATGGATATCTGTAAGTCCCGGTATCAGATAACACCCGGAAGCATCAAACACATCTTCATCGCTCCCCGATGCCGAAATCCGCTCTCCGTCTGTATACACATCTGTCTTCTGAAAACTCCCGGCCTCCGTATATACTTTTGCATTAATTATTTTCATGACCTGCCCGCCTTTATTCCGCGAGAGAGCAAAGAGACAGCGCTGATTCATCTGCAACCACTGTCACATCCGGATGCATCTGAAGAATAGAACCCGGCACTTTGGGAGTCACCGGCCCGAAGAAACAGTTTCTTACTGCTTCAGCCTTATCTTCTCCGCTGACCACAACCAGAATCTTTCTGGCTTTCATGATAGTCTGAATGCCCATGCTGAATGCCTGCCTTGGAACATCGTCCGCCGACGCAAAGAACCGCTTATTCGCTTCAATCGTACTCTGATGCAGATCTACGCAATGTGTTCCTTTTTCAAAAAACTCTCCCGGCTCATTAAAACCAATATGACCATTGCGTCCCAGCCCGAGAAGCTGCAGATCCACCCCGCCTGTTGCACGGATAACTTCCTCATATCTTGCACACTCTTTATCTGGATCCTCGCTCATCCCATCCGGAAGAAACGTTCTTTCCGGATTGATATTTACATAATCAAACAGACGACTGTGCATAAAATAATAGTAGCTCTGATCATTCTCTTTTGGAAGTCCGCGGTATTCATCCAGATTCACAGTTGTTACATCACCAAAATCCAGATCCCCCTGATTATACCGCTCGATCAGCTTCTCATATGTCCCTTCCGGTGAAGAACCGGTCGCCAGCCCCAGAACACAATCCGGCTTCATGATAATCTGCGCCGAAATGACATCCGCTGCTCTGCGGCTCATCTCTTCATAATCTTTTGCCTTAATAATTTTCATTTTTTTGCCCTCCTGAATTAAAAGCTGTTGTTTTTATTCTATCGAAGAACCGAATGTTTGTCTAGGCACTATTTTATCCGGATTATGGAAAATATTCACCGTTCTGCACACAGCCCCAGAAAAGCCCCCAGATTTCCTCTTTTCCCTCCGCTTGCACGGTGGGAAAACAGAAAGTCAGGATTACAACAGGTACAGACATTGGTCACAGCCAAATGCGCCGGATCTACCCCTGCTTCCAAAAGCACAATCTCATTGGCCCGCCACAGATTTAACTGATATTTATTATTTTTCTTCCGATAGATCAGTCGCTCATCTGCATGCGCCCAGAATTCCTTTTTAAACGCCAGTGCCACATCTTCACTGACCTCATAACAGTCCTGACAGATCGACGGTCCGACAGCCGTCTGCAGATGTTCCGGCTTTGTTCCAAAAGCTTCTCTCATCCGTTCTATAGTCACTGCTCCCATCCGGTTCACTGTTCCTTTCCATCCGGAATGACTCAGGCCAACAGCACGGTGCACCGGATCTACAAAAAACAGAGGCACACAGTCAGCATAAAATGTTGCCAGCATCAGACCCGGTACATTGGTAATCATTCCATCCACATCTTTATAACCCAGTTCTTTTGTATATCCTCTTCCTCTGTCTTCTTCTGTCACCAGACGCACATTTGTTGTATGCGTCTGCTGAGACATAACCAGTGATTCCGGCTCAAATCCTATGGCTCTTCCCATGCGCCGGAAATTTTCTCTCACATTCTCCGGATCATCACCCCTTGTAAAGCTTAGGTTCATCTCCGACAGATACCCCTTACTGACCCCTCCTTGCCGTGTGGAAAAACCATGGCGCACCAGCTTTGTATCCTCCAGATTCCGGAATACAAAATACGGCACGCCATTTTCTTCTCTTCGTAACATATCACTGTTTTCTGTTTTTATTTTCCATTCCATCAATTAAAAAGCTCCTTTACGGACATTCAAATGCATTCTGAATATGTTCTATGTCATTGCCCAGAATGCTGACCACATCAAAACGACAGGCCTGCTCTTCTGAAATCCGATATTTGTGGCAATAATAAGCTGCCGCTTTGACAATCTTTTTCTGTTTGTATATGCTGACCGCTTCAAGGGGATGACCACACTGACTGTCACGCCGATATTTCACTTCTATAAATACGAGATATCTGCCATCTCTTGCAATCAGATCGATCTCTCCCTGGCGGCAGTAAAAATTTCTCTCCACAATCTGATATCCCTGTTCCGAAAGCCAGCGGGCGGCTGCATCTTCATAAACCGCCCCTTTCTGTCTTTTATTTATCCACCCGGCTTTCCTGTCTGTCATTTTCCGGCACCTGTAAAATTCCGTATGAAAGTCCTTCTGTGGATCTCACAGGCCCCCTGTTTTCTGATCGCCGCAATATGTGCTGCCGTACCGTATCCTTTATTGGATGCAAATCCATAACCAGGGTATTGTTCGTCCATCTCCGTCATCATACGATCTCTTGTCACTTTGGCAATGATACTTGCAGCAGCAATAGAAATGCTTTTGGTATCTCCTTTTACAATCGGCACCTGTCTGAACTCCACTTGCGGTATGACCACTGCGTCGTTCAGCAGGATATCAGGCACTATATCAAGCTTTTTAATTGCCTGACGCATAGCCTCATACGTCGCCTGCAGAATATTTATTTCGTCAATCCTCTTATGGCCGACTACACCCGTTCCGACTGCCAGAGCCTTTTCCATGATCTCCTCATAAAGAAGTTCCCTTCTTCTTGCAGTCAGCTTTTTAGAGTCATTCAAATAAAGAATCCTGCAATTTACAGGCAGTATCACTGCCCCCGCAACTACCGGTCCCGCAAGAGGACCTCTCCCGGCTTCGTCAATTCCGCATATCATTCCGCAGTTTTCATACTGCTTCTCATAGATCATCATCGACTCAAGTCTGTCAAGTTCTGCCGCCAGCTTTTCCTGCTGTTTTTTCTGCCGTTCTTCTTTTTTTGTCATTACTGATGTTTTAACACTCCTATTTCGTCCAGCGGCCAGATACGAACCCATGCCCTGCCAATAATCTCATTCCTGTGCACGGAACTCACATTCGGATCCCGACTGTCCGTGCTGTCATTCCGGTTATCGCCAAGGACAAAATACTCGTCCTCACCCAGCGTGATCGGATCTGCTGCCAGTCCTGCACTTTTCATCACTTCCCTGCCGTAAGATTCTTCAAGAATTTCTCCGTCAATATAGATGGCTCCATCCTGGATCTGAATCGTTTCCCCGGGCAATCCGATAATTCTTTTAATATAATAAACATTGTCGTCATACCGGAACGGAAATACAATAATATCATACCTTCTGGGATCTGAGAACCGGTAGGTCAGCTTATCAACGATCAGATTATCACCATGGCTTAAGGTATTTTCCATAGAACTTCCGCTTACATAAGTCCTTTGTCCTACGAACGTAATAATAAAGAATGTAATTCCCACGACAATTCCCACATACAGGAGAAATCCCAGAATTTCCCGGAAAATGCCAGGCTTTTTTTCTTCATATCTCTTTTCTTCGTATTCGTATCTTCCCATCCTGCTACCTCATACTGTCTCCGTTATTATCATATTCCTCTTCCGGAGGAAATTCAAGTGTGATTTTTCCGAGACGTCCGCTTCGAAAATCATCCAGAAAAAGAGCTGCCGCCCGGTCGACATCATACTCCCCGCCCTTTGTCAGGCAGGATCTTACTTCGGCAATCTTTATCAGCAGCTCCTGCTCCGCAGCTCCGCTTGAAAATTCCGTTTTGTAACGCTCTTTCAGGCACGGGCAAAAATGTTCCTGCAAAAATTTCATAAGTCTCCCGGCAAGTTCCTGAAGATTCAGAATATCATCGTTGACAGAACCTAAAAACGCAAGACGCAGTCCCGCCACTTGATCGTCAAATTTAGGCCACAGGATACCCGGCGTATCCAGGAGCTCCACCTGTTTATTCAGTCGTATCCACTGTTCTCCTTTTGTTACACCAGGCTTGTTGCCCGTCTTTGTGCATGCTTTTCCTGCAAAACTGTTGATAAACGTCGATTTCCCCACATTGGGAATCCCCGCCACCATCGCACGGACCGGACGATTCAGAATCCCTCGTTTTCTGTCTCTCTCAATCTTTTCCCTGCAAGCCTCTTTTATCACATTCTGAATACTTTTCATCCCGGCCTTACTTCTGGAGTCCAGTTTGACAACGTAATACCCCTGCTTTTTAAACCACTCCATCCACTCCTGATTCCAGTGCTCGCTGGCCAGATCCGCTTTATTCAGGAGTATCAGCCTCGACTTCCCTTTTCCAAGCTCATCAATATCCGGATTACGGCTGGACAGAGGCGCCCTTGCATCCACAAGCTCTATGATCAGGTCGATCAGTTTTATATTTTCCTGCATCATCCTCCGGGCTTTGGTCATGTGCCCCGGATACCACTGTATATTCATAGCCCACCTCCTTTGATAATCCTGTATCTGTACAGTTGCTGTCTAAGGAATGATTCCAAAGTTATCCCACGGGTAACGGACAAACCACGCCATCCCGTAAATATCCCGTCTTCTGACATTTCCAATGTCATCATTCCGGCTGTCTTCACTGGCGCTTCGGTTATCCCCCAGAACAAAATACTCATCTTTCTCCAGTATGATTTCTTCTTCCGCCACACCTGCAAAATCCATCTGCTCATTTCCGGTTCCGGTCTCAAACAACTCTCCGTTCACATAAACAAAACCTTCTACAATCTGAATGGTATCACCAGGCGTACCGATTACTCTACGCATATAATAATGGGTATTGGAATTTCCATTTGGCTTAAACACTACCACGTCCCCCGCCTTTGGCGAAGCCAGCGTATAGATAAACCGGTTCACCAGCACCTGTGCTCCGCTGCTTACCGTAGGCTCCATCGCCTGCCCCACACAGGTCAGACTTGTCATAAAATAGTACACCAGTACGCATCCAATCGCAAAAGCCAACAGACATTCTCCGACCCAGACAAACGCACTGTGAACCGCCGATGCCTGTATTACACGTCTCTTCCTGTTAAAACTAAGCCCTTTCTTCTTTCCCATATCCCTGTACCTTTTTATGCACATATTTTAATTGTAAAAAAAGCTGTCGGAAAATGTGCTTCCCGACAGCCTCTCCTGACAGCTATTTTACCAGCTCTTTTACCTTTGCCGCCTTGCCGACACGATCTCTTAAATAGTTCAGCTTCGCACGTCTTACCTTACCGCGGCGGATCACTTCGATTTTTTCAACATTCGGGGAATGCAGCGGCCAGGTCTTCTCAACACCGATCCCGTTAGAATTCTTTCTTACTGTGAAAGTTTCTCTGCTGCTTCCTCCCTGTCTTTTGAGGACTGTTCCCTCAAATACCTGGATTCTCTCACGAGTTCCTTCCTTGATCTTCGCATGTACTCTCACCGTATCGCCCACATGGAAAACCGGCACCTCAGCTTTTAACTGATCTGCCTCGATATTTCTGATAATCTCGTTCACTCTAGTTCCTCCTTCATCAAATGGATGTTCTTAATACGTCTAGCGTAACAGAGGACCATCTCTTCTTTGCTCACAACGCATTTTATTTTATCATAATTCCTCAAGCTTTGCAAGGAATTTTTTATCTTCTTTGGTAAGACCGGCCGTTTCCAGCAGATCCGGCCTTCTTTCTCTTGTCCGAATCAGAGACTGCTCTCTTCTCCACTTCTCCACATTGGCATGATGCCCTGACAGCAGAATCGGCGGAACCTGTTTTCCCCTCCACACTTCCGGACGGCTATACTGGGGATATTCCAGCAGATTGTCGTGAAAAGAATCAAATTTCGCCGATTCCTCATTATGGAGAACCCCATCCAGAAGACGGGAAACAGCATCCATAATAACCAGCGCCGGAAGTTCCCCTCCGGTCAGCACATAATCGCCGATTGATATTTCATCCGTGACAATTTCTTCCAGCACCCGTTCATCGATCCCTTCATAATGACCGCACAGAAAAATCAGTTCTTCTTCCGCTGCAAGCTCCTCCGCCATTTTCTGATCGAAAACTTTTCCCTGAGGGCTCATATACAGAACCCTGGGTCTGACCGGGAGTTTTGCTGCAACGGATTCATAAGCTCTGCAGACCGGTTCTGCCTGCATGACCATTCCGGCCCCGCCGCCGTAAGGATAGTCATCGACCCGATTGTGTTTATTTACCGAATAATCCCGGATATTTACGGTCTCCAGAGACAAAACGCCTTTTTCCGCCGCTCTGCCGGTAATGCTTGTCTGAAATCCGTTTTGGATCATATCCGGAAACAATGTCAATACATAAAATTTCATCAGTCCAAAAGTCCTTCCAGCACATGCACCAGCATTTTCTGTTCCTCGACATCAACATCCAGAATGCAGTCCCGGATTGCCGGAAGCAGTATTTCTTTTTTCTGCGGAGTTTCTATTACATACACATCATTGGCGCCGGTCTGAAGTACGTCTTTCAAAACGCCCAGCGTCTCTCCTTGATCTGTCACTGCATTCATACCGATCAGATCGGCAATATAATTCTCATTTTCGCCCAGAGGAACCGCATCCTCCCTGGAAATCAGAAGGTCCATGCCTTTGTACCGTTCAACAGCCTCAATACTGTTATGGTCCTTAAATTTCAATATGACCTGATTCTTGAAAAACCTGACTTTTTCAATCGCAAGCTCCGTATGCTCCTTCCCGGTATCCAGAAGCACTTTTTCCAGATCCTCATACCGCCTTGGATCATCTGTTGTAGGATATACTTTCACTTCTCCTCTCACTCCATGAGTAGAAGAAATGACGCCTACCCGTAAAAATTCTTCCATCCTTCCGCCTTTCCATTCATCTTCTGCCCGAGATATGCTCTCTGTCCGTTTCCGTCAAATGCCCTGTAGACAAACTATGGCGGTCTCCTGCCGCCCAAAGCACGCCTGTGCCTGCCAGCAAAATACCGCCATCCTCGCTCAATTTACTGCACGATTTCAACTACAACCTTTTTGTCATCTCTGGACGCCGCTGCTTTTACAAGCGAACGGATAGCTTTGGCGATACGGCCCTGTTTCCCGATCACTTTCCCCATGTCTGTTGGTGACACACGAAGCTCCACAATCGTTGCGTTGTCTTTTTCCGTCTCGGTGACAACCACTTCGTCCGGATGATCCACCAGTGCCTTTGCCAGCACTTCCACTAATTCTTTCATCATACCCACCTCCAAGGGGTCTTACAGCAACATGCTTATTTGCTGATTCCTGCAAGTTTAAACAGTTTGCCGACTACTTCTGTAGGCTGTGCCCCGTTGGCAAGCCACTTCTTAGCCGCCTCTTCATTAATATTGAACGTGCTGGGATCCGTGTTCGGATCATAAGTTCCGATTTCCTCAATGAATCTTCCGTCGCGCGGAGATCTGGAATCAGCAACGATAACCCTGTAAAAAGGCGCTTTCTTCTGACCCATTCTTCTTAATCTGATTTTTACTGCCATTGTTCTTTACCTCCGTAAACATAATTTCTGTTTTTCTGTTTATGATCCGCACCCGGCCTTTCTTTAACGGACGAATGCTGCTTTGTAAACGGAATGTCAAAACGGCAACCTGCCGAACATTCCTTTTTTACCAATTTTTCCTCTGCCCATCAGCCCGGGCATCTGTTTCATCATCTTTTTAGATTGTTCAAACTGTTTAACCAGGCGGTTCACTTCACTGATATCCACCCCTGCACCTTTGGCAATCCTGCGTTTTCTGGACGGATTCAGAAGTTCTGGATTCTGCCTTTCTTTTCTTGTCATAGAAAGGATAATCGCCTCAATCCGGGCCATTTTCTTCTCATCGACCGCGTCTTCAATCTGTTTCATCTGGCCTCCGCCCATACCCGGCATCATACCGAGAAGAGCACCGATCCCGCCCATTTTCTTCATCTGGTTCATGCTTTCCAGATAATCTTCAAAGTCGAACTGGTTTTTCTTCATCTTCTGAACCATTTGTTTCGACTTTTCTTCATCCAGCGACTCCTGTGCTTTCTCAATCATAGTCAGCACATCGCCCATACCAAGAATTCTCGACGCCATACGGTCCGGATAAAACTGTTCCAGATCGGAAAGCTTTTCGCCCATACCTACATACAGGATCGGTTTTCCGGTCACTGCCCGGATCGAAAGTGCCGCGCCGCCTCTGGTATCACCATCCAGCTTCGTCAGAATCACGCCGTCAATACCGACTTTTTCTGAAAAAGATGATGCCACATTGACTGCATCCTGACCGGTCATGGAATCCACCACCAGAATGCTCTGGGCCACGTCTACATGCTCCCGGATCTCTATCAGTTCATTCATCATATCTTCATCAATATGCAAACGACCTGCCGTGTCCAGGATAACCACACTCATGCCGTGGCTCCTGGCATGCTCCACAGCTGCTCTGGCAATATTCACCGGTTTATGCTGGTCTCCCATGGAAAAGACTTCCACGCCCTGCTTCTCTCCGTTAACCTGGAGCTGTTTGATTGCTGCCGGACGATACACATCGCAGGCTGCAAGCAGCACTTTACGCCCTTTAATCTTATATTTTCCGGCAAGCTTTGCCGCTGTCGTTGTCTTGCCGGCGCCCTGAAGACCGGTCATCATGATCACCGTTATCTCATTCGAAGGACGAAGTTTGATCTCTGTAGTTTCACTGCCCATCAGGCTGATCATCTCTTCATTGACAATCTTAATGACTGTCTGTCCCGGTGTCAAACTCTCGAGCACATCCGTACCGACTGCCCTCGTCTCCACCGATTTGATAAACTGTTTGACCACCTTAAAACTGACATCCGCCTCCAGAAGCGCAAGCTTCACTTCCTTCAAAGCAGTCTTCACATCTGCCTCTGTCAGCCTTCCTTTGCTCCGCAGGTTTTTGAATACATTCTGTAGTTTTTCTGATAAACTGTCAAATGCCATTTACAGCTCCTCCAGTATCATGGCGGAAATCTGTCCGATCTCCTTCATAGCGGGATTCTCTGCATACCCTTTTGCAATCTTCTGAATCTGTCCGACCTGCTCCCTGAGACTGATAAACTTCTCCACCAAATGCAGCTTTTCCTCATACCCGGCCAAAAGGCGATTACACCGCTTAATCATATCGTGTACGCCCTGCCGGCTGATACCGAGGTTTTCAGCCACTTCACTGAAGGAATAGTCGTTCAGAACCACATCCTCATAAACTCTCTTTTGATGTCCGGTCAGCAGCTCTCCATAAAAATCATACAAAAGCGCCTGCTTCAAAATTTCGTCCATTTTGGTCACCCTGGTTATCTTACATGATAAAAACATAAGTGTCAAGTATTTTTTCTTGACACTTATGTTTTTACTGCCCCGCAGCCAATTTATGCATATAATGAAGAAAAGAAAAAATACGAGGTGCATATATGTACCAGCCTACACCTTCCTCCCACTTTCAGTATCTTCTGTCTCACACTTCGCCTTCGGCAATCGCATGGATTCATGGAAATGCCTCGCAGCCTCAGCTGGCAGGTTCTGTAAAATTTTATCAAACTTCCTACGGAGGCGTCCTCATAGAAGCCGAAATCTTCGGACTTCCCAACATCCATATGACGGGTTCCAGTAATTTCTACGGAATGCATATTCACGAACACGGAGACTGCACCATGCCTTTTACTCAGACCGGCAATCATTATAATCCCGGCAACATGCCTCATCCGCAACATGCCGGAGATCTGCCGCCGCTTTTGGGCAATCAGGGATATGCCTTTCAGGTCTTCTATGACAAACGCTTCCTCGTAGACAACATCCTTGGAAGATCCGTTGTAATCCACAGCATGGCAGACGATTTTAACAGCCAGCCCTCCGGCAACTCCGGGGACAAAATCGGCTGCGGCGTCATAAACCCCGTCGCCGTTTAAAACAGCTTCCTCAGATCGGCACGATTTTCAGATCAGACTGCTGACGTAGCTGTCACAGGCAAATACGCTTTTAATCTTGCTGACACGTCCGCATTGGGCGCGTATTCTGCGCCCAATGTGTAATAAATCAAAAGCCTTTTTTCTATCTACGCTATCGCAGAAAACGGAACTCTCTGTGCCGCTTCCGCCATCATATCATTCGATCGTTCCGGCCTGGACGCCGTAGTCGTCCGGGTTGTACCGCCGGAAATATACACTTTGCCGCACTCCGGACAGACATCTGTATGCAAAGTCACACTCTGGCTGACCACCTCACGCCCTTCCCGTTCTGCTTTGGCCCGTTCGCGCGTCACATGCTCTTGTTCATGTCCGCGGACAGCCGCTCCTGCCGCTTCCGGAGATATTCTGGTCGGTGTTTTAAAAGAAACCCCCATATCGTTGGAACCGTCCTGGTATCTGCGCTGTTCACAGGTCTGGCATTCCCCGTCTTCCAAAGCCTGGCGGGCGCTCTCACTTCCCATCACCTTCTCTGCCTGTTCCGGTTCTTCCTCTCCCACATACTGTATACGCATTCTGACGGCATACTCTGCCGGATCGACGCCTTGCCGGACAAAAAAACCTTCCTCTGCCTTTCCCTCTTCTCCCGGGACCGCACGATTTACAGGTGGGACTGAAGCCATTCTGCCGTTTGTGCTTCGTGCTGTCCACGGGCTGGAAGCCGAAGCTGATACCGGCTGTTCTGCCGGACTGTTCATCCTCTGCCTCTGCACTCTGGAAGCAGAAACTCCGGCATATGCAGAACTGTAACGGTATACATTGCAGCAGGAACCTATTCCTGAAATACCATTTACCATATCGCTTACCTCTACTTTTTAATTCTACTCTGGTTACTTAGTTTATCGTCAGTTTTCCGTTTCTACAAAAGTTTTTTGAGAAAAGAAGTTCCGATCGTCCCGTCCGGCATGGCAACCCCGAAATTATCAGCCACAGTCGCTCCGATGACTGCAAAGGTATCCGCCTCCGGAAGTTCCCCATATCCCTGCATAGACGGCGACCAGGCAAGGAAAGGTACTTTTTCCCTGGTATGATCTGTTCCCGTGTAAGTAGGATCATTCCCATGATCGGCTGTAATAATCAAAAGATCCTTTTCCTGCAGCAGGTTCATCAGCACGCCCAGATTCCGATCAAATTTTTCAATCTCCTGGGCATAGCCTTCCGGATTCCTTCTGTGCCCCCACAAAGCATCAAAGTCCACCAGATTCACAAAGCACAGCCCATGAAACTCCTCTTTTGCTACCTCGACGGTCTGTTCCATACCTTGAACAGAACTGCTGGATTTTAACGCCCTGGTGATCCCTTCTCCATCAAAGATATCTTTGATCTTGCCTATGGAGATCACATCCAGTCCTGCTTCTTTCAATGCATCCAGTACGGTCCTGCCAAAAGGTTTGAGCGCATAATCATGACGGTTGCTGGTTCGTTTAAATTCTCCGCGCTTTTTGCCAACATAGGGTCTGGCAATCACTCTGCCCACTTTCCACTCATCCTTCATGGTAATTTCCCGGGCAATCTCACAGCAGCGATAGAGCTCTTCCAATCCGAAAGTGTCCTCGTTTCCGCAGATCTGCAGCACTGAATCTGCAGAAGTATAGACGATCATATTCCCTGTTGCAATCTCTTCCTCTGCCAGTTCCTCCAGAATCTCGGTCCCGCTGGCGCTTTTGTTTCCGATCACCTTTCTTCCTGTCTTTTCTTCCAGCTCCCTGATCAGTTCCGGCGGAAATCCCGTATCTGTAAAAGTTTTAAACGGCTGTTTTCCTTCCAGTCCCATCATTTCCCAGTGCCCTGTCATCGTATCTTTGCTGCAGCTCTTTTCATTCAGCTTCGTATAATATGCCAGCGGTTTTTCCAGCGGCTCCACCTGCTTTAAAGTACAAAGATTCGCCATTCCCAGCTTTCTCAGATTCGGCACTTCAAATTGATCTACAGACTCTGAAATGTGCTGCAGTGTATTTACTCCTACATCTCCATATTCTCTGGAATCTTCCATCTCTCCTACACCCAGAGAATCCATAACAATTACAAATATACGATTATATTTCTCCATCTTTCTCTCCTTTTGGCAGATTTACAGATTGTCAGGACCAAAGCCCAGAGGCAGAAGCTCCTTTAAACGGAATATCCGATACTGCTCCGTATCTACTGCCAGTATAATTTCAAATTCTTCCGGATCGCAGAATTCCATCATAACCTGCCGGCATACGCCACAGGGCGGAGTATATTCTGTCAGTTCACCGTCTTTTCCACCCACTACACAGATGGCGGAAAATTCCTTCACACCCTCACTGACGGCTTTAAAAAAGGCTGTACGTTCCGCACAGTTGGAAGGGGTATAGGCGGCATTTTCAATGTTGCATCCTGTGAATAACATTCCGTTTTTTGCCAGCAGCGCCGCACCCACACAGAACCGGGAATACGGAGCATACGAATAAGCAAGCTGTTCTGTCGCTGCTTTGATCAGCTGCTGTATCTGTTTATTTTCCATTATTTTCCCCTTTCCCGATCTGCTTTTATCAGCCTTCTGAGCGCTCCGACTGCCACCCTGATCGCCATATCTGTATCATGAACAACCGGATTATCCAGACCCTCACGCTCCCGTTCCTGATTTGCTACTACCAGAAACGCGGAACCTACGCGTACATGCAGGGCGCTTGCCACTACAAACAAAGCTGCCGATTCCATTTCAGAAGCAAGACAGCCCAGACGTTTCCATGCCTCCCACTTATTGAGCAGTTCGTAACTCACCGGCATACATTCCGGAGCATGCTGTCCGTAGAAAGCATCCTTGCACTGCACAACACCTGTGTGAAAATCTGTTTCATGTTCTTTTGCCGACGCAATCAGAGCATTGATCACATCAATATCTGCTACTGCGGGGAACTCAACAGGTGCATATTCTTTACTTGTTCCTTCCATGCGGATCGCACCGGTTGCAATTACCAGATCACCGCTTTTTACGTCCAGCTGCATCCCACCGCAGGTACCTACACGAACAAACGTATCTGCTCCTGCTTTAACCAGCTCTTCCATAGCGATAGACGCAGATGGTCCTCCGATCCCGGTGGATGTCACACTGACTTTTACACCATCCAGAAAACCTGTATATGTCACATACTCCCGACTGTCTGCCACAAGTCTGGCATCGTCAAAATATTTTGCAATTTTCGCGCATCTCTTGGGATCGCCCGGCAGAATCACATATTTTCCGACCTCGCCTTCACCTACCTGAATATGGTATTGTCTTCCTGTGCCTTCTGAATACTTCATCTTTTTCCTCCTTTTTTCACACTCCAACCTATGGTCTCAGAGCTTCTTCCTGCAGCTGATCCAGTTTCTGCATGCACTCGTCTACAGATGCCCCGTTCAGCAGTTCTCTTACCAGCAGACAAACATTTCCCCATTGCTCTACATTCATATTAGGATTAGATCCCAGCACATAGACACCCTCATTCACCCGGTCATTCAAAGGCTTTAATGCGTCAATGCAGTCCACCGTTACATTTTTAGAAGGAGAGATCACCTGATTATTATCTGCATACAGCTGCAAAGCCTCATCTGAAAGTATTACATCCAGCGTTTTCATGGCATCCTCCAGATGCTCAGCCCCTGCAACAATGCCATATCCTGTGATTGTCACCACAGGCATTGGCCCGCGGTCACTCGGAAAACCAGTTACTTTCATGTTAAAATCCGGACTTCCATAAGCAGTATCTGCGTTGGCCGCTCCCCAGTATGCCATCACAACCGGCGTTTTCTGCGCCAGAAAATCCTCTCTTTCCCCCTCAATCGCCTCAGACTCGTATGCTTTTTGTGCATCAAGATAGCCTTTGTCGATCAATTCCTGCAAAAATTCAAAACCGGGTCGCATATAATCGCTGTATTTTCTCTCCCCGCTGTTCAGCGCCGCAATCTCCTCCGTTGTATGACCTCCGTTGTACAGATCCGCGTACGCCTGCGCAAACACAAAGTTTTCCAGCCACCAGCGATTGGCGCCTATAGGTGTCTCAATCCCGTTTTTCTGAAATACCCGGCAGCATTCCAGAAATTCTTCGGGACTTTCCGGAAGCGAAAGTCCATACTCTTTAAACAAATCCTCGTTCAAAAACAGACCATGCGCCACCACTTCCTGGGGAATCGCAACCAGCTTCCCATCAACTGTCGCTCCCGTCTTTACCACTTCTCTTAAGTTCTCTGCCGCGTCCAGACCGGACAAATCAACCAGCAGACCTTCTGTACCCAACACCTGAATCACATCCGGATTCAGCAGATAAAAGTCATCCATTTTATTGCGTACCCTGTCCATGACCACATCATCATAAGTTTTATCCTGATAGTCGTCCGCCGTATAAGTCCTGTAATTCACGGTCAGACCCAGCTTTTTTTCCGCCATCAGAACCGTCTTTTCCTGTGCTGTTTTCGAAACATTGTCTGCATTCGGATCTGATTTCCCTATCGGACAGAACAAATTTACCACTCTTTTCTCTTCATTGGTGGAATCTGCCAGATTGATGCTCTCATCTTCTTTCTGTCCGCATCCGGCCAGCGCCAGAATCACCGCTCCCGCAATCAGAAAGCACCGCCACTTATGAGATTTTTTTCCCACACCTTTTTTCATTTTTATTTTTCCCCATGTAAATGATGATGAATCGTTTTCTTTAAAATATCCATATCGATCGGTTTTGCTACATGTGCATCCATACCTGCATTCAGAGCGTCTTTGACATCCTCCGCGAATGCATTTGCAGTCATGGCGACAATCAATATCCTTTTTGCATCTTCACGCTCCAGCATGCGAATTGCTTTTGTGGCCTCAAAGCCATTCATAACCGGCATCTGAACATCCATCAAAACCGCATCAAATTCGTTCACCTTTGCATGCTCAAATCTTTTCAGCGCCAAAGAACCATTCTCTGTAATTTCACAGGTTGCAGATTCCATCTCCAAAAGCTCTTTTAAGATCTCTGCATTAATTTCATTATCTTCCGCCACCAAGAAATGCAGACCCTGCAGCACATGCTCCGTATCTTCCTCCATCTCCTGAGTGCTGTCCGGCTTCTTATGCCTTCCTTCCTGAATTCGAAGTTCCAGATCTACGCCGAAAAGACTTCCCCGGCCAACTTTGCTGGTGACCTCTATTGTTCCCCCCATCAGCTCAACAATACTTTTAGTGATCGCCATGCCCAGTCCTGTTCCCTGAACTTTATTTGTGGTACTGTTTTCTGCCCTCGTAAACGCATCAAACAGGATTTCCTGATATTCCGGCGTCATACCGTATCCGTTGTCTTCCACCTCGATCCGGATATGCTCATACTGGCTGGAATGCTGCTCAAGTCCAATGATACGCAGCCACAGTTTTCCTCCCTCCTGCGTATATTTCACCGCATTTGAAAGCAGATTAAGCAATACCTGGTTAAGCCTCGTCTCATCGCCAACCAGCTCTTCATATCGGATTCCCGTCACTGAAATATCAAAAGACTGCTTTTTTTCCTTTGCCATCGGACGGATAATCGCATCAATCGAAGATACCATATCTTTTAACGAAAAGTCTCCGATCGACAGTACCATTTTCCCGCTCTCAATTTTCGAAACATCAAGAACATCATTGATCAGGCCAAGCAGATGTTTTCCGGATGAAGTAATCTTCTTTGTATATTCCCTGACTTTTACCGGATTATCTGCATCTCTTGCGAGCAGTGTCGTAAATCCCAGAATTGCGTTCATCGGAGTACGGATGTCATGGGACATATTGGAAAGGAACATGGTTTTGGAATTATTGGCCGCCTTTGCTGCCTGCAATGCTTCTGCCAGCCGGACGTTGTGAAGCTCACGTTCGCTTTCCCTTTCCTTTCTGATTTTTTCTCTCTGTTTTTCACCAAGGAAATACAGTAAACAACAGAAGAAAAAGGCAGCCAGCATCACAGCCACTACGATCATAATATTTTGGTTAACGGCACTTCCTTCCCTCTGAATAGCCTCAATCGGCGCATAGCCAACCAGATAAACCGTTCCCCCGTTGACTGCCCACATATAAATCAGCGATTCTTTTTTCAGTATATCATGATAAAACATCAGATTTCTTCCGTCTCTGATACATACAGAGACTTCGTTTTGAATCGCCTCTTCCATAATATTGTTTGCCCGATAAAAATCTGCAAGATCCAGATCTCCCGCAATCCTCTCTCCAACCCTTTTGGGCTTTAAAACAAAGCGCTCGCTTGTCGCGTCCATCAGATAGAGCGTTGCATTATTATTGTAAAACCGCTCCGGCAGTATATTATCAAAAGATTCATAAATATATTCCACATACAGCATCCCCGTCTCTCTGCCGTCTTTCAGAACCGGACATTTCATTGTATATGCCCAGCTTCCCATATCATTCAAATAAGACGCAGAGACTGGAAGACCGGCTGCCACACTGTCTGCAGAAAATACAAGACCTTTTTCCGAAAACACTTCTCCTGTATTGGAGATTCCCTCTGTCTCTCCTGACCATACAAGGGACATCTTCGCAATCGTTTTATTCCTTTCGTATGATAGGATGAACCCTTCCGGATCTTCCAAAACCGAAAGCTCCTCTGCAATCAGTTTCTGAAATTCAGCTTCTCTGTTCAGCATCGCCTCCACGGTACCCTGAATCAGATTCAGATTTTCTTCCAGGTTATTGATCGCAGATACCGACATCTCCTTTGTTATTTTTTCTGATACCGTAAATACCACACTGCCCAAAATACAGAAAACAACCAGAATTAAAAATACAAAAAATCTTCTGGTATCTTTTTTCACAAAATATTTCATCTCCATTGCTATATCTGATTTTTCTCATAACTTCCCGAGAGACCCTCTCTGTGATATCTCCCCGTTACAGACTTCACCTGTCATTCCGATTACAGACACAATCCGGAATAACTAAAATTATCATATCATTTTTACACTGAAAAAGAAAGCTGAATTTCACAGTTCTCTCCCTTACACCCGTCTGGTGACTGCCAACCGGTCATCGCCAGATCAATCAGAATCAGACCACCTAAAACTGCCGGCTCCGTACATAAAATATTCTTACGGAACTACTAATGTTCAATAAGGTATGTTATAATTATTCTATCATCTGGCAGAGCGAACACCCAGCGTCTGCACAGATTCCAATGAACCTGAAAGGGGATCATCACCATGTATGGCAAAAAAACGTGCTT
Source organism: uncultured Lachnospiraceae bacterium (assembly GCA_951802115.1). Classification (GTDB taxonomy): domain Bacteria; phylum Bacillota; class Clostridia; order Lachnospirales; family Lachnospiraceae; genus Hominiventricola. The sequence goes on from CATOPL010000008.1 coordinate 32,136, forward strand.
TATTAAAATATCTGCACCCATTCTAAGCGTTTCACTGTTTCTTACCGGCTGTATACAGAAAATGCCAGAGACAGCATCCGGCAGCCCTTTGCCTTCTGCTCCAGCAGCCGAAGAACGGCTGCTGGAAATGATCGATAATATGTTTTATGACACCGTTACCAGCTCCGGGCTGACCATGCATTCCATGCTGACAGACCCGGAAGCATACGGAATCACAGAATACCCGGATACACTGGGAGACTACAGTCTGCAAAACATAAAAGACAACTACGCCGAACTGCAGGAAGACTACCAGGAACTCCTCGCCATCAACCGTGAAGAACTGCCTTTGTCATTACAGACAGACTATGATATCCTTCTGGAATATATGGAAACTGAGCAGGAAGGAGAAAAATTTCTTCTCTATGACTATCCTTTTTCCTCCGTCAGCGGTGTTCAGGTAGAACTTCCTATTGTCCTTGCAGAATACAGTTTCCGGACTCCGGAAGATGTAGAACATTATCTGAGTATTCTCTCTTCTATAGATGAATATTACCTGCAGCTTCTGGCATATGTACAGGCGCAGGAAGAGGCCGGCATTTTTCTCTCTGACCAGACAATCGACGGCGTCATCGATTCCTGCCGGATCTATCTGGATTCCCCGGAAAACAGTATGATGTCAGAAACGTTTATCTCCAGACTTGACAGTCTGTCAGAGCTGTCTTTGGAAGAACGTGAGAGCTTCATCGCCAGAAATGAAGAAATACTGAAAAATGATTTTACAGACGCCTACACTGCCCTGACAGATGGATTACAGGAACTGAAAGGAAATTCAGAGTTTCCCGTCGGAGTTTCTTCCCTTCCGGACGGCAGAGCATACTATGAATATCTGCTGAAATCTTCTACATATACCTCCTATCAGACTCCGGAAGAATTAAAAGACGCCATCGTAAAAAGAATGCAGGATGAACTGGAGACCGTCCGCGAACAGATCACGGAAAATCCGGATCTGATCCACGATCTCTACCAGTTCGATTTTTCTGTCCAGGATCCGGAGGAAGCACTGAACGATCTGCAGAAAAAACTGCTTGCAGATTTTCCGGAAGTTCCTGCATATACGTATGAAATCCGCATGCTCCCCAAGGCACTGGAACCTTACTCAAGTCCTGCTTTTTATCTGACCCCTCCAATTGACACACAGAATGAAAATTTCATCTATATCAACCAGTCATCGGTTGCAGCCCGCCACGATATCTATACTGTTATGGCTCATGAAGGTTACCCAGGACACCTGTATCAGTGCAATTATTTCAATACGGTCAACAGCAGCCGTCTGCGCGCACTGATGAATTTTTCCTGTTATGTAGAAGGCTGGGCCACCTATGTCCAATATCTGGCCTACCAGTGGGATGAAAACGCCAGTCCGGAACTGGCAAAACTGCTCGCAGTCAATGAATCTGCTTATCTCGCACTTTACGCGCTTGTCGATTATCAGATCAATTATGAAGGCATGGATCTGACCGAACTGGAACAGTTTATGAAAAATTCTTTTGGTATCAGCAGTCCGGAAGCTGCCGGCACTCTTTATCAGATCGTCTGTGAAGACCCGGCCAACTATATGAAATATTATGTGGGTTATCTGGAGATTTCACAAATGCGTGAGGAAGCAGAAAGAACTCTGAAAAATGATTTCAATGTCAAAGAATTTCATACATTCCTTCTGGACTTTGGACCGGCTCCTTTTTCACTGATATGGGAACATTTTCATAAATGGCTCCTTTTATAACAGTATCCTGCCGGTTTTATCTGTTCCAGAGGGACTCCCTTTTGGCAACCTAGAGCGTGTATACTTCGCCGTCTTTTGACGGCCGGCAGCGTTAACGTCAGTCGGCATACATCCAGCACACCTCATTCCGTTACCCTGCCGGCCGTCAAAATCCGGTCTCTAAGATCCGAAAAAACTTGTGTCCGTTTTTGTCTGTTACAAAATACTACAGCAGCGAAGCCCGCAGCTCTTCTGCACTTTTTGCACTCAGATAAGACGGCGCAATATCAAAAACGGTCCTGCAGCCGCTCTGTCCTTCCGACGCCAGCCGGTATGCTGCTCTTGCATATGCCACGATGACGCTGGAAGTAAATTCCGGGTTGGAATCCAGCTTCAGACTGTACTCGATTAAATGGTGATGTTCCTTCTGCCAGCCGGTGACGCCGCTGCGCAGCACAAAACCTCCATGAGGAATCCCGCTGTGGTTTTTCTTTAATTCTTCCTCACTGATAAAATGTACCGTCGTATCATAGTCTGCAAAATAATTGGGCATCGTTTTGATTTCCCGCTCTACTCTATCAGCATCAGCGCCCTCTTCTAAAACCACAAAACACTCTCTGGTATGTTTCTGTCTCGTAGTGAGCTGAGGATTTTCACCGCTTCTGACCGCTGACAGCGCAGACTCCACCGGAATGGTGTATTGTTTTCCGTCTTTTACGCCTTCAATCCGCCGGATAGCGTCTGAATGTCCCTGACTCACTCCCCTCCCCCAGAAAGTGTAATCCTTCCCTTCCGGAAGAATTGCTTCTGCATACATACGGCTCAGAGAGAACATTCCCGGATCCCACCCCACAGAGATCAACGCCACTTTTCCTGACTGTTTCGCCGCCGCGTCCACTGCCGCAAAATGCTCCGGTATCTTTGCATGCGTATCAAAGCTGTCTATTACATGAAACAGTTTTGCACATTCCGGCGTCTGTCGGGGAAGATCCGAAGCACTGCCGCCGCAGATAATCATTACATCAATCCGATTCTTCCACTGTTCCATATCGCTGACTCTGCATACCTCTGCCGTTTCCGTAAGAATCTTCACTTCTTTCGGATCTCTTCTTGTAAATACTGCCACCAGTTCCATATCCGGATTCTGCCTGACTGCACACTCCACACCGCGTCCCAGATTTCCATAGCCTGTAATTCCAATCTTAATACTCATCTTTCTCTACCTCCTGTTAAATTCTGCTCCTGCCCGGAAAGCCCAAAAAGCAGATGACATTTTACATTTTCTGTCTTCAGCCCAAAACGGCTGTCAAAAGCTTCCGGAGACAGAAATCCTCCTCTTCTGCTGCCATGTTTTCCATCGCTTCCATATTCGGATCAGAATGTTCCGTCTCCCTGGCATATCGATGTACCAGTTCCACCCGGTCATGAAACGATAATTTTTTTTCGTTTTCCAGCCATGACGCCATCTGCAGTTCTCTGAGCAGCAGTGTATGCACTACGGCCAGCTTTATCTTACTGAACAGATCTCCGTCGTATACTGCTCCGCAGGCATAACAGAACACATAATACACAAGCAGCTGTTCATACTCACACTCCTCTGCAGCTTCCTCATAATTTCTGCATGCCTCTTCATAAGCTTCCTGAGAGATCTCCTGATATAAATATTGATCCTGTTTTTTCAGATAATCCCGAAAACCCCGGCGCAAAACTTCCAGTCGATACAGTTTCTGCCACAGCTTTCTGCGCTGCGTCCTTTTCTGCACTTCGTTCTCTTTAAACTCTGCAAATTTTTTCTTCGCCGTCTTTAAAAATACCGGACGAGAATAACGTTTCAGCAGATCATCCACTTCATGAAGCTGCTCCCGGTTGATCCGTTCCTGGAGATCATGAGCCGTAGCAAGAAGAAGCGCCATTCTGAATTCCAAAGAAAGCTCTCTGTCCTGAATCACTTTATAATAGTAGTCCCGGATCTCATTTAATTTTGTAAACAGAAAGAAATCAAACTGTTCATACTCCTCTTCCGGTGTTTCCCGATATTCATTCAGAAAGTCCAGTTTTTTCTTCTGCCCAAGTATCATTTTCGCCGCTGCCGGACATGATAAAGACAGAGATATCTCCCGCAGATTTTCATATTCTTCATAATGCCTGGGATACCTGGTACAGGTTTTGCAGAGCATACCTTCTCCCGCTTCTTTATAAATATCGCAAAGGTTCTCATCATTCAGAAAAACACATCGGCCGTTATACTGTTCAAAAGCTTCTTTATCCCAATCTATGGAATTTCTCAGCCTGTTGCCAAAAAAACCCGGATATTTCCGGTACTTTTTCAACGATACCGGATCAATGGCTATTCTCCAGCCCTCACAGCAGGTATCGCTGCAGGCGGAAGCCTCACACTGAAAGTCATATAAATACTCCGGATACGTATATTCCATCTGTCATTCTCCTTTCCGTATTTTATCATATTCTTTCTTTTGCATCTTACCAGGACATCAGCTCGTAACCGTCCTCCATCACCGCCACTGTTACTTCCCACTGAGCAGAAGGCATGCCGTCCTCGGTATAAACGGTCCATCCGTCATCATCATCCACATAGAAATCAGGAGAACCCATATTAATCATCGGCTCAATCGTAAACACCATTCCAGGTACCATGATCTCTCCGCTGCCTTTTGCCGCCACATAACTGACCCATGGATCCTCATGGAATTCGAGTCCTGTTCCATGTCCGCCGATATCCTCAACTACTGAATAGCCCTGACTCCTGGCGTACATATGAACCGCATGACCCATATCTCCAATCGGCCTCCAGGGTTTTACCTCCAGAAGCCCTACCTGAACCGCTTCTTTTGCCGCCTGTACCAGACGTTTTTTATCGGCACTGACCTCCCCGATACAGAATGTCCGGGAAGCATCAGAAAAGTATCCCTGGTATATGGTAGAGACATCCACATTAATGATATCCCCTTCTTTTAAAATCGTCTTTTCATCTGGAATCCCATGACAGATCACATGATTCAAAGAAGTACATACACTTTTGGGGAATCCTTCATAGTTCAAAGGAGCCGGAAACGCCCCCATCTCGATCGTCATCCGATAGACCCACCGGTCAATCTCCTCTGTGGAAATACCCGCGCGGATATTCTGCTGCACAAAATCCAGAACCGCCGTATTGATCTTCCCGCTCTCCCGGATTCCTTCCAGCTGGCGCCTGCTTTTTACCAGAACATTTCCCACTTCCATGATTTTCTTTTTTCTTCGTCTCATATATCCAGATCAACACCTCGTCATCCTTATGAATTTTCTGTTTTCACAGGCGGGTAACCTTCCTTGCAAAAACTGCCCCTATGGAATCTCTGTAAATACTGTGATATTCGTCAAATGTGACCGGCTTCCCGTCAGTCAGCACCTCCATGGGAACTTTAAAAACACATGCACAGATTCCTGTCTCCCTCATGCCGTTTTTCAGATAAAAATTCTTTCTTCGTATACGCTCTTTCTGATTGGGGGCCTCTTCATCCAGAAGCTCAATCTCCAAAAGAAATCTGCGGTCCTGATACCGTTTTTTCAAAAGCTTTAATGCCCTGGAACCATAGTTCTTTCCCCTGTGATCACGGGCAATGGCAAAATAATCCAACAGTACCATATCCTGATGCAATACAGTGACCGCCAGACCCACCGGCTGCTTCTTTTCAAAAATCACCAGCAGCTCCATCACTCCCTGCCCGGCTTTCATCTTCATAATTCCAAACGGTTTCCGCTCCGATTTAGGAAAAGCCTCCAGATAGGTTCTTTTCATCCACCGAAGCGCTCTTCGGTCTGCCTGTCTGATCTCCATTCTGTTTTTCCTTTCAATATCCTGCCTGCTGTCACATTTTCCTGTTCATCCGTTTTCTGATCATTTCCGTCAGCTCCGATATGCCTTCTCCTGTCCGCGCAGACATATAAATCCGGTCATTCCGTATAACCGGGAGTTCCGTCTCCATGCATTTGTCAGCTTTATTATACACATAAATAACCGGAATATCTCCTGCTCCCAGCTCTTTCAGAGTCTCCTCTGTCACTTTTCGCTGCGTTCGAAAAGATTCATCCGCATAATCCAGCACATGCAGCAGCAAATCAGCTTCTTTCGCTTCTTCCAGCGTAGAGCGAAAAGCTTTGACCAGACCTGCCGGAAGCTGATGAATAAAACCTACCGTATCGGACAAGAGAAAGTCCTCTCCCTGACCGGTACTGATTCTGCGTACTGTCGTATCCAGTGTTGCAAACAGCATATCTTTTTCCAGAACTTTCTTCGACGCATCCCGCGTATACCGGTCCAGCACTTTATTCATCAGTGTAGACTTTCCCGCATTTGTATAGCCTACCAGAGCCACTCTGGGAAGTTGGCTTCCCCGGCGTCTTTTTCTCTGCGTTTCACGCTCTTTTGCCACCTGTTCAAGTTCCCGGCGAAGTTCAGCCATCCTTTTTTCAATACGGCGCCGATCCAGTTCCAGTTTTTTCTCCCCTGAACCTTTATTGGCAAACCCGCTTCCTCCACCCTGACGGCTCAGAGTCCGATGCATACCTGTCAATCGCGGCAGTATATACTGCAGTCTTGCCGACTCTACCTGCAGTTTTGCTTCTCTCGTTTTTGCCCGCACTGCAAAAATCTCCAAAATTAATGTCGTCCGGTCCAGAATCGGATATTCCAGTAAATCCTGCAGATTTCGAAGCTGAGTCGGAGTCAGGGAACGGTCAAAAATCAGCACATCGATCTCTTCCGTCTCCAGATATGCTTTAATTTCCAGAAGCTTTCCTTTTCCCATATAAAGTGACTGGTGAATTTTCGACAGCTTCTGTGTCACCCTCCCTGCCGGCACCATATCGCAGGCCTCTGCCAGACTGCCAAGCTCCTGCATGGAACGTTCAAAATCTTCTCCGTCATGCAGATCCGCTCCAATTAAAAGCGCACGCTCTTTCGTTTCTCTTTCCATTTTTTTATTCTATCACATTTCATCAGATTTGGGCAGGCCATTTCTGCATAAATATGTCTTCAGAAATTCATAGATCTCCTGTTCCGTCGGCGGACATCCTTTTAAACTGTGCTGAAAATCTTTTGTACAATTTCCAACCCCCAGTTTTCCTGTCTTCCCCCTGAAACCCTGCCCAATACATATTTTATCCGTAAAATCCCGAAGAAGCCCTTCCTGTTCCAGAATATCAAGCGCCGGAATCAGATAACCATAGCAGGCACTGCAGGAATCTACTTCTTCCGCCAGCTCTGCCAGTTTCATCACTCTCCTGATGTCCGGCAGCTGATCCTGCCGCCCTTTTGTATTCAGCTCATGCACGACCGCCGCACCAAGGTCCGCATGACCGCTCCCAAGCGCCTCTGCCATACCTATATAGGGCACTTCTTCTGTCTGATACTGAAGGAGGCTGCACACATATGCGTCGCACAATACCGGATCTGCAGCCGCAAACATCCGGTTCATTATTGTCGGATTCCCTCCGTCCTCAAAACTCAGATCACCGCAGATACTGTCCACAAGAATAAAATCCTGGCGAATCCCCCGGGACAGATGCGCGATCGGTCTGTGCAGTCCCATAGTATGAAAACGCCGTTTCTCCGAATTCGGCAGCAACCCCTTCATATTTTTCAGTGCACAGGTAATGCGGGTCTGACAGTGTCCTTTCATCACAGGCACATTGATCATAAAATCCACATCATATGCACATTTACAGATATGAAGTTTCATGCCTGCGCAGTCCACCGGCACGGAATCTTCTTTCTGTGCGTCAACCAGCTTCACACCATACCGTTCTGCCAGCTCCTCATATCCGCATATTTTAAACGCTTCGGCAGTACATCCTCCGACCCATGAACCTTCCATAACCGTCAGATCCTCAAATCCATGCTCCTGAAGAAAACAGATCAGTCCTTCCACTACTTCCGGATGCGTCGTCGCTCCTTCGGACGCGGGTACGGCAGAAACCAGATTAGGTTTAATCCCAATGCGTTTCCTTCTGTCCCCGATCCGCCCGGCCAGGTCGGCTTCTTCCAGAAGCTTTCCGGTCATCTTTCTATAGTCTGTTCCGTAGATCACCAGAATCTCATTTTTTTTCATAACTGTCCTCTTTTCTTTTTTCCTATCATAACAGCATCTGCCGGAAAAGGCAAAACAGAGAGCCACTTCATCAGCAGCTCTCTCTTCTTATCCGCAAAATCAGGATGCCAGCAGCGCATCTGCCAGCGCATTCAGTTCTTCCAGGTTTTTCTCACTCATGGAAGATTTGATCGTCACAACATCGCCCACCAGTTCTACATTCTTCATACCTTCCAGATAAGCTTTCATAAGCTTCCCTGCCATAGGCGCCCAGGTTCCATTCTCCACGATAGCCGCCTTGCGGTTCTGGAAATTCTTAATCTTCAAATGATACAGAAAGTCTTCCATACACGGGAACAGACTTGCATCATAGGTTGCACCTGCAAGCACCAGCCGGTCGTAGCGGTATGCACAGGAAACCGCCTCCGCCATATCGTCTCTTGCCAGATCAAAGAACACCACGTTCTCTGCTCCTTTTTCTTTCAGGATCTCTACAAATTTCTGCATCGCTCTCTTCGTATTGCCATGAATCGAAGCACACGCTACCACAATCCCCTTTTCTTCCGGCTCATAAGAAGACCATGTCAGATATTTCCCGATATAATATCCCAGATTTTCTTTCAGAATAGGACCGTGCAGCGGACAGATCATGGCAATATCCAGCGTTGCCGCCTTCTTAAGAAGCGCCTGCACCTGCGCGCCATATTTACCGACAATATTGATAAAATAACGTCTTGCCTCGTCTGTCCACTCTTCTTCTGCATCCAATGCACCGAACTTGCCGAATCCGTCCGCTGAGAACAACACTTTTTCAGACTGCTCATACGTAACCATAGCTTCCGGCCAGTGCACCATCGGCGCCAGGAAAAACTGCAGTGTATGACTTCCAAGCGTAAGTGTATCGCCTTCCTTCACCGCAATGGTACGATCTGTCAGATCAAAGTCAAAAAACTGCGGCAGCATGGTAAATACTTTCGCATTGCTGACCAGCTTCATTTTCGGGTATTTCTCCGCGATCTTCTGGATATTACCCGCATGATCCGGTTCCATATGGTTGATAACCAGATAATCAGGCTCTCTTCCGGCCAGCACCTCTTCCACTTTGTCCAGCCATTCCTGCGTCACTCTGGGATCCGTCGTATCCATCACCGCGATTTTCTCATCCATAATCACATAAGAATTATAAGATACCCCGTTCGGTACATGATACTGGCTCTCAAACAAATCGATCGACCGGTCATCGCAGCCTACATATAAGATTGATTCCGTAACTGTTGTGTCTTTCATTACTCATCCTCCATAATCTTTTCAAGTTCTTCCATATGATCAATCCAGACAGTCTTTCCTTCTATCCGGATAATTCCTTTACTTCTCATTTCTGCCATACTCCTGGACAAAGACGGTCTTGTCACTCCCAGATAATCCGCAAGCTCCTCCCGGTTCATATCCATCTCCACTTTCTTCTGACCGCGGCTCATATCCATCAGCCAGAGAGCAAGTTTTTGTTTCAGTGTCGTATTTGTGACAATATGGAGTTTCTTCGTCATCTGCAGGTTATTCTTTGTCTGGATATCCAGCAGATTACGAATTACGCTTTTATGGTGTTCGCATGCATTATGGCAGACTCCATATATAAAATGACACGGCAGCAGCAGCACACAGGACGGTTTTACCGCCAGCGCCTCATACCAGTAATATTCATTCTCTGAAGAAGAAAAATGTCCGCCAAATACTTCCAGCTCTTTCACCTGAAACAAAAGATTTCTTTTTCCGGAAGGCAGATGCTTGGCAATCTGCACTTTTCCTTCCACCAGAAGATACAGATACTTTGGCCTGTCATTTTCTCCAAATATCAGACTGCCGGCCGGATAGTCCCGAAACTGCGCCCGGGAACACTCCAGCATACGCCCCGCTTCTTCTCTGGATATCTGTCCGAACAATGGACTCTGCAAATAGTCATTCATATGTATTCCTGTTTCTTAATTCATAATCCAGAATATTTTTGGAAACTGCTTTCCGACAGACCAGCCGCCCGGCGGAATATGCTTTTAAACACGAGTCAGAAAACAGGGGTGCCATAAAACGCAGTCCCGTTTTTTGTGACTGCATTTTACAACCCCCCCCCCATTTTCTTAAGCTTCTGCGAAATCTTCCTTACCTACTCCGCAGATCGGGCAAACCCAGTCTTCCGGAAGATCTTCAAAGGCTGTTCCCGGAGCAATCCCGTTATCCGGATCGCCGACTTCCGGATCATACTCATAACCGCATGGCTCACATACATATTTTTTCATGATGTACCTCCATATTCCTTTTTTATTGCTATTAGATTACCCTTTATTCGCATATTATACCGTAACAAATGTTACTTGTCAAAAATTTCCTTAAATTAATCCGGCAGAATCCTGCTCTACAGATTCCCTTCTTCAATCATATTACGGATTTCCTGCATTCTCAGATCCACTTTACTGATCACATCTGCACATTTACGCAATTCCTCCACAATCAATTCCGGATTTTTGACATTCTTTTTGTATTTTAATTTATGGTCCAGACTCGCCCAGAAATCCATCGCAATGGTCCGAAACTGCACTTCCACCCGCATATATTTTTTTTCGCTGGACAAAAAGATTGGTATCTGAATAATCAGATGAAGACTCCGATAGCCGTTTTTCTTCGGCTTCTTAATGTAATCCTTGATCTTTAAAACTTCCAGATCATCCTGCGCCGACAGCATGGAAGCAAGATAATAAATATCTTCCACAAATGAACAGATAACCCGGACTCCTGCCACATCATTTAATTTTTCCTCAATGCTTTTTACAGACAGCTCATATCCTTTCCGGTTCATTTTTTCCAGGATACTTGCAGGCTCTTTCACCCGACTTTCGATCAGTTCGATCGGATTGCGCTCATGTTCCAGCGAAAATTCCTCATTCAGCACATGCAGTTTTGTTTCAATCTCACGAATGGCACAGCGATACTGCATCAGCAGAGTCGTAAACGGACGGATCCTGTTGGAAAGTTCCACCGGTTCATCTCCTGCCATCTGTCCCAGCAGCTCCATGGTTTCTGTCTCTCCTATGCCGATCAACTCATTTTTTTCTTTCATAACTTTGTGTCTCTTCCTGTAGTTTCTTATATAATACTTCCCTTCGGTCCTCTTTCACCGGAAAACATTCTCTGTATCTGCGTACGTCATTCTGCAATTCATAGATGAACACCCGCTCCTGCGCACAGCATCCTGAGAGACAGATCGCATCTTTTTTAAGCTTGGTCCCATCCGGCGCATACAGCCTTGAATCTCCTGAATAAAACAGATCTCCCATTTCCCCGGCGCAGTTGATTCCCGCCACATATACCATATTTTCTATGGCCCGCGCCTTCAAAAGACTCTTCCAGTGTCCGCTTCTTGCTGCCGGCCAGTTTGCAGGTACCAGAATCAAATCCGCTTTACGGGACAGAATCTGAAATGGCTCCGGGAAACGCAGATCATAGCAAATCTGCACTCCAATGCAGAATCCTCCCAGTTCACAGTGAAAAAGGTGATCTCCTCCACGAAAATATTCTGCTTCTCCGCCCAGACGAAACGGATGTAGTTTAACAAAGTCCAGCACTATTCCTTCCGGCGCTACAATCGAATAGTGATTTTCACAAATTTCCCCCTCATCTTTCACCCAGCCCACTCCGACAGCCGTGCGATACTTCTCTGCCAGACGCTGTATCTGTTCTAGCGATTCTCCCTGTTTCTCCTTTATCTTCTCCACGTTCATGGAAAATCCGGTCAGACTCATTTCAGGAAGGAGAAACAGGTCTGTCTTTCTCTCTGACAACAGTTCCAGATATGCTTCCACTTTCTTAAGATTGGCTTTTTTATCTTCCCATTGTATCTGTAATTGTCCAAGCGCCACCCTCATTTTCCACACCTCCGCTTTTATTTTACACGAAAATTTGTCATTTGTCGATTTTTTAACACAAATTTTATATAATTTCAGCACCTGCCGTCGCTTTTCCCCGGCCAGTCTGCAGACTGCTGCGGGTATGGCCGATTGTCATTCATTTCATTTGCAACATCGTTTTGCAAAAGAGTCCCCGTTGTGATATACTATGGAAGAATTTGATATGGAGGAAAGTACATGGAACATTTATACATACCTGAAGGTTATCGCTCAGAGCTATCTCTCTACGATACACAGATCGCCATCAAAACAGTGAAAGATTTTTTCCAGCAGACACTGGCCGAGCAGCTTTACCTGCTGCGCGTTTCCGCTCCATTGTTCGTAAAGCCGGAATCCGGACTGAACGACAATCTAAACGGCATAGAACGCCCGGTCTCCTTCGGCATCAAAGAACAGGACGACCGACCGGTGGAGATTGTCCACTCCCTCGCAAAATGGAAACGCAATGCGCTGAAGCAGTACGGCTTTCATGTTGGGGAAGGGCTTTACACGGATATGAACGCAATCCGCAGAGATGAGGACACAGACAATGTACATTCGATCTATGTCGACCAGTGGGACTGGGAGAAGATCATCCTCAAACAGGACAGACATATGGACTATCTGAAAGAAGTAGTCCGCAAAATTTACAAGGCACTGAAAAAAACAGAAAAATATATGTCAATCCGCTATGACTATATTGAAGAGATTCTGCCAAAAGAAATTTTCTTTATCACGACTCAGGAGCTTCTTGATCTCTATCCTGATCTGAGTCCCAAAGAGCGGGAAGACCGCATCGCCCGGGAAAAAGGAGCTGTCTTTCTCATGCAGATCGGAGGACGTCTGAGCAACGGCGAGCCTCATGACGGAAGAGCCCCGGACTATGATGACTGGAACCTAAACGGCGACATCATCGTCTGGTATCCGATTCTTGGACATGCGCTGGAACTGTCTTCCATGGGAATCCGTGTAGATGAGGAAGCTCTGGAAGCGCAGCTGAAGAGCTCCGGCTGCGAAATGCGGTCTGAACTTCCGTTTCAGAAGGCAATTCTGGAGAAAAAACTGCCCTACACGGTCGGCGGCGGCATCGGCCAGTCTCGTATCTGTATGTTTTATCTGCGAAAGGCTCATATTGGAGAAGTACAGGCATCCATCTGGCCGGACGATATCCGTGAAACCGCTCTCAGGCATGGCATTATTTTGCTATAGGAAAGGCAGGAAATCATCCAAAATGAAAGAAAAACTGACCAGAAAAGATATGGAAAAGATTCAGGCGGAGATTGATCACCGCAAACTGGTTCTTCGTCCTCAGATACTGGACGCGGTCCGAGAGGCCCGCGCCCAGGGAGACCTGAGTGAAAATTTTGAATATTATGCTGCCAGACGTGAAAACGGAACCAACAACAGCCGCATCCGCTATCTTGAACGCATGCTGAAAAATGCAGTGATTGTGGAAGACCATTCTTCCTCCGATGAAGTCGGACTGAACAAGACAGTCACCGTTTATATCGAAGAAGACGATGAATGTGAGACCTACAAGATCGTCACCAGTATCCGCGGCAACTCCATGAAAAATCTGATCAGCATCGAATCTCCTCTTGGAAAAGCACTGCTGCATCATCGCATAGGCGATATTGTGACGATTCCTGTGAATGACGCTTACAGCTATGATGTGGTTATCCGCGACATTCAGGATACCGATGGAGAGGATCATGACCATATTCGTGCATTTTAACATGCAAAATACGCAAATCCCCTTTTCTTTTTCTATATTTTTCGATACAATAAAGAAGAGATATGCATCTTATGCCGCTGCCTGACGGGCGGCTGACAGAGAATTACAAAAATAGCATAAAAATCGGAGGCAGATCCTATGAAAAACTACGATGTCGTCGCCATCGGCGAATTACTGATCGATTTTACCCAGAACGGACTCAGCGAACAGGGAAACGGATTGTTTGAGGCCAATCCAGGAGGGGCTCCGTGCAATGTTCTTTCCATGCTGAACAATCTTGGCAAAAAAACTTCTTTTATAGGAAAAGTAGGAAAAGATCAGTTTGGTTTGACACTGAAAAAGTCCCTGGAAGAGCTTGGAATCGGTACAGAAAATCTGATGCTCGACGAAGACGTTCACACTACCCTGGCACTGGTACATACCTTTGAAGACGGAGACCGGGATTTCTCATTCTACCGCAATCCCGGTGCTGATATGATGCTCCGGTCAGACGAGCTGAACGAAGACCTGATAAAAGACACCCGGCTTTTCCACTTTGGAACTCTTTCCATGACTCATGAGGGAGTGCGCGAAGCAACGATAAAAGCAGTCACTCTTGCAAAAGAATCCGGCGCTCTCATAAGCTTTGATCCCAATCTTCGGGAACCTTTATGGGATACTCTTGAGCACGCAAAAAAGGAAGTCCGCTGGGGACTGGAAAAATGCGATATTCTGAAAATTTCCGACAATGAGATTCAGTGGCTGACCGGCAAAGAGGACTTTACTGAAGGCGTTGCTGAAATCCGCAGAGAATTCCCGATCCCTTTGATCCTTGTCTCGATGGGAAAAGACGGCAGCCGTGCCTATTATAAAAACGGTTATGTACAGGCATCTCCGTTCCTTCAGAAGAACACCATTGAAACCACCGGTGCCGGAGATACGTTCTGTGCATGTATTATCAATTATGTGCTGGAGCACGGTCTTACAGAGCTCACAGATACACAGCTTCTGGAAATGCTGACATTTGCCAATGCCGCCGCTTCTTTGATCACTACCAGAAAAGGCGCGCTTCGCGTTATGCCGTCCCGGCAGGAAGTGCTGGATTATCTTGCCGCACAGGCCTGAATCATACAAAACTTGAAACAGCTGAAGCCATGTCCTTGTACATGAGCTGCAGCACATTTTCTGAAGCAGGAGAAATATTTTATGGAATTATTCGACAAAGTAAATGAAATCGCCAAATCAGCCGTATCGAAAACAGGAGAAGTTCTGGAAGATACCCGACTTAAAACACAGATTTTGAATGATGAAAAATCCATTCGGGAGCTGCAGGCAAAAATCGGAGCTTTTTACTATAAAAAATTTGCTGCGGGTGAAGCTGTCGCGGAGGAAATAACCGAATACTGTACTGCGATCTCTGTTCACCTGGCAAACATCGATGAGAAGAAAGCGGCGATCAATGCCGGCAAACGCAGCGTCACCGAAAAAGAAGAAGTAAAATCAGACGATATCATCGAGAATATGGAAGATAAAATCGGCGAGGATGACGAAGAACCCTTTGTGTAAAAATTATGGTTTCTGAACGACGATTTTAGAAAGGCAAGAACTGATTTAAAATACAAAACTGTCTGTACACGTGAGATATACAGACAGTTTTATATTTTGCAGCACTTTTTTATCTGATTTTAAATGTTATTTGATCTTTTCCGCCATATGATACAGGCGTTCGTAGATTCCGCTCTTTTTCAGCAATTCTTCATGCGTTCCCCCTTCCTCAATCCCGTTTCCGGTCAGCACCAGAATACGATCAGAATTTCGAATGCTTGACAGCCTGTGAGCAATCGTCAGTGTCGTCCGGCCTTCTGACAGTCTTCTCAGGGACTCCGCCACCTCATATTCGCTTTCGTTATCCAACGCCGAAGTTGCTTCATCCATAAAATTGGGCAGCCCTCTGATATGCTTTGAAAACACTGGGCTTAACGGAATGCAAACAAGTGTATTGTGTCACCCCTTCTACCGTTTAAATGGTACTTTTTCACCCCGATCCAGTCAGCTGATTAGGCATTGCTCTTTTCTATCTACAACCAAAAACAGCCAACAGCACTTTTGTGCCACTGGCCGTTTTTGAATTATTTTCGATTTTGTTTTAAAAATCAATATTTTGATAGTCCTGATTCGTAATATGAAAACAGGCACATGATCAAAATATAATCAAATATAAAGTATATAACCGGTTCTTCAAAATCAAAAATACAAATTTTGACTTGAACAGCTTATAAACGCCTAACTGCCGTTTTATAAAAGCATATATTCCATAGAAACATACAAGAAAAATAATAGTTCTTAAGATAATCTTGAGTCTTACAATATATATGCTTTGACATCATGATTCCACTGATCATTAAAACTGCCATAATAATAAACAACAGGATATCAACCGTTGTTTCTACTATACGAAACAGGTTATAGCGTCCTTTCAGAATATTTTTATGCCAATGCCAATTCAATATATGATGACACAGGAAAAGCAGACACATACCTATCCATTCATGGATTGCTTCGCCAATTAGTTGATATGCCATAAGAAATGGCAACATAACTGTCATTAAAATGTCTATCAGTATTTGAATCTTTCTTTTTGCTGTCATGCAGCCATCTCCTTATATTCGCATTTTCCGCAGAAAATCTGAGGTATTTATGTAAATTCTTGTTGTCTCGAATTTGACCTGGATTTCGTGCCGGCTGCTAATGATACTATAACTTTCTGTTTCATAGAATTATCTTTTCATAAGTCAGACAAATGAAACAACTATACCGCAAATCGAAAGGCTAACATTGATTGAAGGTTAAAATAGTCTTTCATATAGGACCGAATGGGTGCAGCCTGTTAAAAGCTTCACCCATTTCCTCATGATTTATTTCAAATTTTCTTTAAAAAACTCCGACATCTTGTCAAACGGGATAATATCCATCTGGTCATACAGATCCGTATGGACCGCGTCCGGAATGATCATCAGCTCCTTGTTATCCCCTTTCAGTTCCTTGTACACATCCTTGCTGAAATAGCAGGAATGTGCTTTTTCACCATGAATGAGCAGAACAGCGCTTTTGATCTCACCACTGTATTTCAGGATCGGCATGTTCATAAAGGACAAAGAGGAGGTCACATTCCAGCCGCCGTTGGAGTTCAGAGAACGCACATGATATCCCCGGTCTGTCTTGTAATACGCGTGATAATCCTTGAAATAAAATGGCGCATCCTCCGGCATCGGATCAGAAACACCTCCGGCAAGGGCATAGGTTCCATTCTTATAATCCTCAATTCTTTGTGCGTTCAGCGCTCTGCGTTTCTCATGACGTGCCTCCTCGCTGTTCTCGGAATCGAAATATCCGTTTGCGTTCACACGGGTCATATCATACATGGTGGAGGCCACAGTTGCCTTGATCCTTGTGTCTATCGCCGCCGCGTTGATTGCCATGCCGCCCCATCCACAGATACCGATAATACCGATTCTTTCTGGATCGACCTTATCCTGTATGGAGAGAAAATCAACCGCCGCCTGGTAATCTTCCGTGTTAATATCCGGTGATGCCACATAGCGGGGCTGCCCGCCGCTTTCCCCTGTAAAAGATGGGTCAAACGCGATCGTCAGGAAACCTCTTTCCGCCATTGTCTGGGCATATAATCCGGCTGCCTGTTCCTTTACCGCGCCAAAGGGACCGCACACCGCGATCGCCGGAAGCTTTCCATCTGCTCCCTTGGGCTCATACATATCTGCTGCCAGCGTAATTCCATAACGGTTATGGAATATTACTTTGCTGTGGTTCACTTTCTCACTTTTAGGAAATACCTTATCCCATTCCTGTATCAGGTTCAATTTTTCTTCCATGTCATATTCCTCCTGAATTTTCTTTTTTGATTCGGTAAAGCAGGAAATCAAGGCAGTCTATCTGCTGCTGGTCTGTATGAAGCCTTTCTAGCAGGATTTTCCTGTGTTGTTTCAGCAGTGACGGCAGGACATTCCACTCTCCTTTTTTTGCATAATCCATGCAGCTATTTACTGTTTTACTATCACACCCTGCGTCTAAAAGATTCTGCTGCAGAATGCCGAAAGTATCTGTTGCTTCTGCCATATCCTTACCTCCTGCGCCTTATTATATCTGCCTTGCGTCATTGTGTCTAATATTTATAATTCATATCAAGTTATTCTTATTTTAAATATCTCTATTTTCTTTGTTCCATATTGAAAGTCAAGTTCATTCGATTTTTAAATAGAAAGAAAAAAGATGAAAATGATTTTCCATTATTGGTTTTTCTGTTTTTTACATAGGAGAAACGTGTTATATTACAACCAAATACCAGGAGGTAAATATATGGGAAAATATCTGTTTTATGACGTGGACGGAACGCTGGTGGGAAACAGCCAACGCATTACTTTACGGAACAAACATGCGCTTTTGGAAGCAAGAGCGCAGGGACATAGAGTATTCCTATGTACCGGACGGGCCTATTTAAGCGCATTTCTGGGACTGGACGACTTGGAAGTAGATGGTATGATCACCCATGCAGGCGGCATTGTCAGTATAGGAGAGCAAATTCTGTATGAGCATGATATAAGCCTCAATCTCCTGCACAGGATGCTTCATCTGTTCCAGACACATCATATTGAGTATACCCTGGAATCAAAGGACGGCAACTTCCACACTTTGGGTATCCAGCAATTTTATCTGAAATGGATCGATGAACAGTTTAAAACAACGAAAACGCAAAGATAATCCTGAAAGCAGATAAAATCGGGAAAAATCAATACCATACTACAGACTTTGATGAAAGGAAGAATCCTGTACATAAAATCAGTTTTCTTGCTCCAAAAAGAGCCGATTTTGAAGATATTCAGGATGAATTATCCAAGTATTTTCATATCCACTACTTCTTCGGAGACAGCAATTATATTGATGGTGAACTGATCCCAAAAGACTGTACAAAGGCTCATGGAATCACAAAGATTCTGGAATATTACCAGGCAGCTCTGGCAGATACCATCGCTTTTGGTGACAGTATGAATGACCTGCCAATGATCTCTTATGTAAATACTGGTGTGGTTCATACGCAGTCACCGGATGAATTGAAGAAATATGCCAGTACCGTCTTTGAAGATCCGGATCAGGACGGAATCTATAACGCTATGAAAAAATTAAACTTAATATAAAGGAGGACACAAGTATGAGTTTTAACCAGGATTTTTTATGGGGCGGAGCAACCGCCGCAAATCAGCATGAAGGCGGATACCAGGAAGGCGGAAGGGGACTTAGCACCTTTGATGCCGTCACCGGCGGAGGGTACAAGGTTCCCCGTCTCGTAACTTATAAGAATGTCGATGGCAGCATCGGGAAAGTTCCCGTTGACAGTACCATGACCGGACAGGTGCCGGTCCATACAACAGGAACCATTTTAGAGGATACGTTCTATCCCAGCCACAATGCCACGGATTTCTATCATCACTACAAAGAAGACATTGCCTTGATGGGAGAAATGGGATTCAAATGTTTCCGAATGTCCATTTCCTGGTCCCGGATCTGCCCGGATGGAAGATACCAGGTAAATGAAGAAGGTCTGGCGTTCTATGATGCCGTATTTGATGAACTGCACAAATATGGTATCGAACCGGTAGTAACCATCAACCACTTTGATATGCCCATGTATCTGGCGGATCATTATGACGGATGGTCCAGCAGAAAACTGATTGATTTCTTCCTGTTCTATGCCAGAACCATTTTCACCCGATACAAAGACAAGGTAAAATACTGGATGACGTTCAACGAGATCAACGTCCTGTCAGGGTGGTGTCAGATCGGTGTCCATGACAACAGCCCTCAGAACTTATATCAGGCACATCATCATATTTTCGTGGCCAGCGCCAGAGCGATTCAGTTAGGGCATGAAATCAATCCAGAAAACAAGATTGGTATGATGGTGGCCTATACTCCCAGTTATCCCATGACCTGTAAGCCGGAAGACGTACTAGAGGCTCTCCAGTTCAACCGGCAGAAAACCTTCTATATGGATGTACAATGCAAAGGATATTATCCAGAATACAAACAAAAAGAGTTTGAGAGAGAGCATATTGTCATAAAGATGGAAGACAAAGACCTGGAAACCATCCAGGCAGGAACCGTGGATTTCATTGGATTCAGCTATTATATGTCCACGGTATCCTCTACTGACCCAGATGTAGAAAGAACAGAAGGCAATCAATTCCTTGGATGCAAAAACCCATATCTGACCACCTCCGACTGGGGCTGGACGGTCGATCCTCTAGGACTGCGGATTGCTCTGAATCAAATCTATGACCAGTACCATCTTCCTATGTTTGTAGTGGAAAACGGGTTGGGTGCTCCGGATCAGATGGAGGAAGACGGCTCCGTTCATGACAGCTACCGGGAAGAATATCTCCGAAACCATATCAAAGCCATGAAAGACGCGGTAGATCTAGATGGCGTTGACCTAATGGGGTACACTCCCTGGGGATGCATTGACATCGTATCCGCGGGAACCGGAGAAATGAAAAAACGTTATGGATTCGTCTATGTAGAAAGATACGATGACGGAACCGGAGATTTTTCAAGAAGGAAAAAGGATTCCTTCTATTGGTACAAACATGTAATTGAAACGAACGGAGAAGAAATCTAAATAAAAACACAAAGAGTGCCGCCAGGTTATCAAAAAAGAACCTGACGGCATTCATCTATTTTCCATTATGTAAAATCGTAAAAAGAGCATCGTTATCCTTTTCATTTTCTGTTTGTAAAATCTCTGTAGATCAATGCATACAAAAGATTCAAAATATACTGAAATGCCAGCTGCGAATAGAAGGTTCCTATTTTTTTCTCCTTTTCGCAGTCAGGAAGATAGATATGATACATACATTCCCGCGCAAGATGTGATTTCTCGTTTGCTGTAATAATGATTGTTTTTACATGGTTTCTTTTTAATACTTTTATCCCTTTATCAAAAGAAGCATGCTTTCCACTATAAGTAATAAACATAACACAGTCTTTTTGTGTTATATGAGGAAATACATGCAGTTCCTCTCTGTTATCCGTTGCCAGTACAGGGAAATAGCTGATCTTTACCATTTTGTTGATAAATTCTTTCGCCGCGATCTTCGCGTCCCCAAATCCCATGATAAAGATCCGGTCTGACCGGGTCAGACATTCCACAATCCGCTCCATCCGCCGCGGGTCTATTCTGGATTGAAGCAGGTCAATTCCCTCCTTATAGAGCGAGTACATTCTGTTTATGATCGAGTCCGTTGTTTCCTTTGTTTCAAAAGGCACGGTATAATCCACGGAATTTACAATATATTTATTGGATTCCAGTTCCACTAAAAATGCCTGCCGGAAATCTCTGATTCCCTGAAACCCCAGCTTTTTACAAAGGCGAACGATGGTTGCATTGGAGGAATATGTATTCTGCGCAATATTTCCTATTGTTCCTTCTTTAAGGCTGGACGGATTAGACAAAATATATTGTATAATATTTTTCTCCGTATCTGTAAAATCTCCTTCTGCCTGCATCTGCTCAAGAATTGTCATGCTTCATTCTCCTTTCATTGACTTCCATTTTGGTAATGACTATAATTAGAGTACCCTGACGAACCGAAAGGAAATGTGAAATTATATGGAAATCAGAGTCTTACGATATTTTTTGGAAATAGCGCGGGAGGAAAACATGACAAGGGCGGCACAACGTCTCCACATATCCCAACCATCCCTGTCAAAGCAGATGAAAGAACTGGAAACAGAGCTTGGGAAAAAACTGTTTGTCCGCAGCAATTACAGCATTCATCTCACTGAAGAAGGAATGCTCCTGCGCAAAAGGGCGGAAGATCTGCTGTCCCTGGCAGATAAGATTACAAATGAATTTCAGACCATGGACGACATCACTGGAGGCGATGTCTTTATTGGCTGCGCAGAATCCCATCTCATCAAATATCTGGCTCAGGCTGTCGGCAGATTGAACAGGCGCTATCCCGGCATCCATTATCACATTACCAGCGGAGATACAAAGCAGGTCACAGAAAAACTGAACCGGGGACTTTTTGACATGGCTTTTATCGTTGAGCCCCCTGACCTCTCCAGATACAATTATCTGGAAGTGCCCGAAACGGACACCTGGGGCGCGATTATGCGAAAAGACTGCCCTTTGGCAGAAAAAGACAGCGTCACCATCGATGACCTTCTGCCATATCCCATTTTCTGCTCAGAACAGTCCGCAAAGTCAGATTTGCCAAGATGGTGCGGAGAAAAGGCTGACCAGCTGAATATTATGGCAACCTTCAACCTTTCCAACAATGGCGCCGTATTCGTTAAAGAAGGGCTTGGCATCTGCCTTACCTTTGACCGTCTGATTGAAACAACCCCGGACAGCGGCATCTGCTTCCGCCCGATCACGCCGATACTCCACACGAAAATGTATGTGATATGGAAAAAATATCAGGTATTTACAGCTGTCTCCAAACTCCTGCTGGAAGAAATAACAAAGATTATATCACCAGCATAAAATTGCATTTATTGAATCAGGCAGACTGAAATATAAAAATGTTCGGCCTGCCTGATGGAACATTCTGTCCATGCTTTACCTCTATGTATTGATACCAGGGTCCCAAGTTCAAAAACATGAAAAAGCAGCCCGATTAGGGCGGATTTTGAATGTTTTTGAGGATTGCGGGAGCACAAAGCGCGGAGCAATCCGATATCAGAGAGGTCAAAAGACCTTTTGACCCCAACATCATATATTTGACATCCTCTTACCAGAAACTATGTTCATCCTGAAATTCCGATGCATGCTTTAGTTCACGCACTACATCCAGTTGCATCGGGCAGACTTCGCTGCATTTGCCACAACCGTCACAGATATCCCCGCCGTGCTGCCGGCGTTTTAACGGACGGTAGTAATTCAATTCCACATTCACATCCAGCCCCTGCTCCCGCTGCCGCATAATCGTATTGTAAGTCCCCAGAATATCGGAAATATGGATGTTCTTTGGACAGGCAGCATCACATTTTTGGCACTGGCTGCAGGCAACGGTCTTGCTTTGTTTCATCACTTCCACAGCCTTTTTAAGAAAATCCTGTTCCTGTCGGCTCAAAGGAAGAAACTCCTGCATATAGGAAGTGTTATCCTCTATCTGCTGCAGATTGGACATACCGGACAGAACCACAATGACCCCCTCAAGACCTGCCGCAAAACGGACTGCCCAGGAAGCCGGTGTCATACCGGGCTGCATTTGCTCCATCTCGCTTCTCACGCCATCCGGCACCTGTGCCAGCATACCGCCCTTTACCGGCTGCATCACAATGACCTGACGGTTGTGCCTGCGGATTACCTCATAACATCGTCTCGACTGTACAAACTCACTGTCCCAGTCGTAATAGTTCAGTGCAATCTGCACAAACTCCACCTCCGGATGCTCCGTGAGAATACGGTCGAGAGCTTCCGGGCTGTCATGAAAGGACATACCCAGATGGCGAATCTTCCCTTCTTTTTTCATACGACATGCAAAGCCGAACTCATCACAGGGTACAATATTTGTATCATAATTAGTTTCCCAAATATTATGCAGAAGATAATAGTCAAAATAGGAAACACCGCACCGTTCCAGCTGTTCTTCAAAAATCACAGGAACCTGCTCCGGTCTGGTAATGGAAAATGTAGGAAGCTTATCAGCCAGCAAAAAACTTTCACGGGGATAGCGCTTTACCAACGCCTCTTTCAGAAAAACTTCGCTTTTCCCATTATGATATACATAGCTGGTATCAAAATAGGTAAATCCTCGCTCCATAAACAAATCTACCATCTGACAAAACTGTGCCAGATCAATATCTTCTGCACTCATAAAATCTTTTGACTCCCCAAGCACAGGGAGACGCATACAGCCAAAACCTAATTTTTTCATAAAAACTCCTTTCATACAATTTTGCCATCCTGTTCTTATGGGAGGACATAGACCTACTTTAACGATGTTCCAAAATCTCTTAATTCTTTCTGTTTTGCAGTGGAACCGTTTTCTGCTCCATGTGCTGTAAACACCCCCATATCCTCCAGTCCAAGATAATCAAGGAAATCACCTTCATAGGAGAACATCGCGCCACGGTACATATCCGCATCCCCGGAACTTAAAAACATTGCCACTTTTTTCAGGCGTGGCGGCTTTGCCGGATATGCAGCGGCATAGAGCCGGTCAACCACACACTTCAGCTGTCCGGATATGCCATGGTAATAAATCGGAGAAGCCAGTACCAGCATCTCTGCATCTTTCAGCAGATCATATATTTCCTGCATATCATCTTTTTGGACACAGGCCCCTCTTCCTTTCGTATGGCAATATTCGCAGGCCATACACCCACTGATCTGTTTCCGGCATACATCCACCACATCCACCTGATGTCCTACCGATGCAGCGCCCTCACAGAATGCATCAATCATCTTCCTTGTGTTACCCTTCGGACGCGGGCTCCCGTTTAATACAAGAATGTTCATACTATAATCCTCCTAAACCTGTCTTATAAATTTAAACCGGCAATCCACTCCCCAACATCTTCAGGTGTTACATCATTGATCTTGGAATGTGTCGCCTTAAAACCATCTGTTTCTACTTCTGCCTCCGGCTGAAGTTTCTGGATCTCTGATATAGAATCAGAAAAACCACTGCCTCCACTGGTCACAAACGGGATAATCTTTTTCCCTGAAAGATCATATTCCTCCAAAAATGCGTAAACCGCCATGGGCATATCATAATACCAGTTAGTGAAACCTAAAAATATTGTATGATAGCCGTCTATATTCTGCACATGATCGGCAAGTTCTGGTCGGGTTCTTTCCCTGTTCTCCCGTCCCCCCTGCTCATCCGTTTCATCATAATCAGCCGGATATTTTTCTTCTGTTTCAATCAGGAATAAATCACCGTCAGTATACTGTTCGATCAATGTCGCAATATACTGCGTATTTCCATAAATTTCCCCATCTTTTAATATAAGACTTGCTGACGATAGGGCATCGATTCCTTCTGGGAAATCAGTATTTCCAACACGGGAAAAATATGCGATCAAAATCTGGGAATCCTTGTTTTCTTCCGACTGTATTTTAGTAGAATCTTCACTTTCTCCCGGCATTGTTTCCGCAGAAACTTTGTCCTCTGTCTCACTGTCATCTTTTTGGCTGACTATTCCGTTTCCGGCCTGCTCTGTTCCCTGACTGTTAGTTTTGTCATTTGTGTTGTTTCCATTACTCCCGCATGCTGCCATTGTAAAAACCAAAACAGAAATGAGTATTACTACCATCCATTTTTTTCTCATAAAAACGCTCCTTTAATCCTTTTCATATATTTTTTTGATCCAATGCGTTGTTCTGCACCTTCTCATCCTCCTTCAATTCAAAACCATATAACTCCCTGTTTTCCTAAATATAATCCAAATTACTGGAGCCTGCTATAATACCATGCCTTTTAACAAGTTCCAGCGAAAATCACCTGTGTTCCTGATCTGCCAGGATTTCTGTAATTTCCGTACTCCATCGTCTGGAAACTACGTTGTATGTTCCATACCGCCAGAATAATACATAAGAAGTATTTTACTGCTGTGCTTTTTATGTAAATCGATTTTAAACGCTTTAGTAGAAATTATCAAATACCTGTTATCTATTTCTTGTTATTCAAATTTGTTATTTCTCAGCTCATTCGTTAACTATTTGACAGATTTTCAGATACTTTTCTTTATCATAAAAGTTCCTGCTTAATCTGAAATAATCGTTCATTCCGCTTTTTGTCTTCCATTAGTTCAATCTTGCTGCGAGGTGAACAAATAGTGGAAGATTTACATGAATATTTTGGGCTGTCGATCAAAAATGCACGTCTGGACTGCGGCCTGACACAGGAGGCACTGGCGGAACGGGCCAGGATCAGCTGCCGCTATCTCATTGCCATCGAAAATGAAGGGCGTATCCCAAAACTGCCTACTGTCTACCGGCTGATGAATATTACCCTCTTTGAGAGCCACTCTGGACACAAGATATAGTAATACTGCCTCTGCTGCTTAAAAATACAACAGAGGCAATAACAGGTATAGCTTCTTCTGACGATCATGATTCTATTTCGTCAACAAGTTTTTTCAGTTTCTTTGAATCATACAGCTTTCTCAGGTTTGTTTCATTTGTAGGGATGAGTCTGTTCTCCCCTTCCTGTATGAGTGTTTCCAGAAGCAGTTCCAGACGCTTTTCGTAGCTTAAATCCACAAGTTTTATATCTTTTTCCTGCATTTCTATGATTCTTGCAAGGTCGCTTAATTCTAATACCGATAAACTCTTTTTTATTTCAATGTTCATTTGTCATCTCTCCTTTTTTTGTAATAATCTGCGCCTCTGACAATTCCGAATTTCTGATTGCTTTCCTTAAACTCTGTAAGTTCTTTTGCACTGTTTATGCTCCTGGCATGGGAATATATAGTCTTATAATAAGGCCTATGGTATTGCCTAAGCGCTTTATCACATGCTTTTTCAAGGACTTCCGGTGTATAGATATCCGCTATGGAAAGTATGGCTCTTGCTGTCTGCAAAGGTTGTTCTTTCACTTTTGCCTCGTCAAACATCCTGCGGGTTACCTTAAATGTTTTGGGTCCTGTTTCCCTTGCTTTGTCACGGAGATCTTCCACTGACAGATTTTTTTGAGCGGCAAAGGAAGATGGGCTTGTTCTGTCCGCATACCGTTTGTCATATATTTGGAAAGTATCGGATGCTTTGCTATCTCTGTTCTGTTATAATAGATAAGTACAAGATGGCTGTTAAATTTGGCATCCACCTTGTATCCGATATACCTGTATGAAACGGAATACTGGCCTTTGTTCCACCATATATGGGAGTTGCTGCCGACTTTATGCCCATAAGACCATTCACAGACTTCATAGGGAATAAGCGGCAGAGCCGGACCAGTCAACTTCAATCTCTAATCCAGGTTTGTGTTCTATGTGGCTCGTATCGTTTTTATCTGCCGTAAATTTCTTATAATTTTTAGCAAATGTGATATAAGAACATGCACTTGCCCCGTCTTTCTCATATCTGGCACAGTATTCTTCCCAAAGGAGCTTCTCTGTGACGCCTGTCTTCTTTAATTCCTTATGGACGTAAGAATAATCAACCGGTGCATATCTGGGCTTATATTTAAACTTATCCGGATAAAACAGTCCATAGAGTCTGTCGTCGTCCCATTCGGAAATATCATCCCACGATCTGCCTGAATGTAAAAACAATGCCTGAACTTCGGCAACGGTGTTTCTGGATACATCTAAAACTTTTGACACCTCCCTTGCGCTTAGATTTTTCCCAGAAGTTCCAGAATGCTTCTGACCTTTGTCTTCTGAAACATAAAAAGACCTCCTTATAGATTATTTGGTAATACTGCATTTGCAGTTCTCCAAAAATAACTATAAGGAGACCTATAGTAAAATCAAATATACCTGGTTACACGGTGGCACAATATGTTGTGGTGGCTCTCAAGCGGGAAACCGGCGGCTCCCAAGGAGGATAATATTCAGTATACCACACAAACGACTGAAAGTACATATCCGCCATAGCTTCGAATCTTACATCCGACCACTGAATCAACCACACATATTTTTCTGTATTTCATATCCTATTATCAGAATCAATGACTGTGGCAGGTGCGTTGCAGCCACATGCTCATATAAGGAGGGATGCATATGACCCCGCTGCTTGAAGTCAGCCATGTCTGCCACTCTTATCATACGCTGTCCGGCGAAACGCTGGCACTGTCTGATCTTACATTTTCTGTAGATAAAGGTGAATTTCTTGTCATTGTAGGCCCCAGCGGCTGCGGAAAAAGCACTCTTTTATCCCTGATCTCCGGATTAATCCCTGTGGAAGAGGGAACTATCCGGCTTGGTCATTCTCCTCTTACTGGTTACCGGACAAATATTGGATACATGCTCCAAAAAGATCATCTCTTTGAATGGCGGACCGTATATCGCAATGTTTTGCTGGGCCTGGAAATACAAAAAAAAGAAACGCCCGAAAATCTGGAGCACGTCAGACAGCTGTTGGACGACTATGGACTGACCGCCTTTAAAAATGCCAGACCTTCAGAACTGTCCGGCGGCATGAGACAACGCGCCGCACTGATTCGAACCCTGGCGCTGAATCCGGAACTGCTGCTGCTGGACGAACCGTTTTCCGCTTTGGACTATCAGACCAGACTGAATGTATGTGACGATGTATACTCCATCATAAAAAAAGAAAAGAAAACAGCGATCCTCGTCACTCACGATCTTTCAGAAGCCATCAGTATGGCTGATCGGATCCTGATCCTCTCCAGCCGTCCTGCACGAATCTGCCGCATTCTGCCTCTGCATTTTTCAAGACCGGAACTGACTCCCATGCAGCGGCGTCAGGAACCCGAATTTAAAGATTATTTTAACGAAATCTGGAAGGAGCTAACCGAACATGGACAATGAACTTATTTCTCCCCGGCAAAAAGAATATTTAAAAAACCACCGCAAGCATCACCATCTGGTAGCTCTCTGCAGATTCCTGGCCTTTTTTCTCTTTCTTGTACTGTGGGAAATCAGCACCAGTCTGCACTGGATCGACGCTTTTATTTTCAGCAGTCCCAGCCGTATTCTGCAGACGATGGCAGATATGAGCAAAGATCACTCTATCTTCCGCCATACCGGAATCACCCTGTACGAAACGCTGCTGAGCTTTGCACTTGTGGTACTGGTCAGCTTTCTGACAGCCACCATTCTGTGGTTCTTTGGAACCCTATCTGAAATTCTGGAACCCTGGCTGGTTATACTCAACAGTCTGCCCAAATCCGCTCTGGCCCCGCTGCTCATTGTCTGGCTGGGCGCCAGTACCAGAACCATAATCGTCGCCGGAATGTCTGTTGCTGTCTTTGGAAGCATCATCAGCATGTATACTGCCTTTCGGGATACCGATGAGGAAAAAATCAAGCTGATCTATACCCTGGGCGGGAACCGTCTGCAGGTACTGAAAAACGTAGTGATCCCCTCCAGCCTGCCTTCCATCATCAGTATTCTCAAAGTCAACATCGGACTTTGTCTCGTAGGCGTCATTATTGGAGAATTCCTCGCCGCCAGAGAAGGTCTGGGTTATCTGATTATCTATGCAAGTCAGATTTTCAAACTCAATTATCTGATCACTGCACTGATTATTCTCTGTATCATCGCTTTTTTCCTCTATCAGGGAATTCAAAAGCTCGAACACCAGATCAGAAAAACGCGGAGCCTTTAAACAGGGTCCGCGTTGTCAGCATATCGTCAGATATAAAGTTTTCAGTCTTTTGATTCAATCAGAATCAAAATTCCTTTTTCCAGAGATATCTCCACCTGTTCTTCCAGAATTTCATTGGACACTCCCAGACTGCCGGTGCCAAGAACTGTAAAATGATGTCTGTAAAGCGGATACTTTGCTCCTTTCAGAGTCACTCCGTACACATCCGTTGTAAACGGAATCAGAGAAAAATAAGTCCCGTACAACTCTTTTTTCTGTATCACACAGTTGTCCCTGAGAAGACGGATTCGATTATGGCTGTCCAGAAGCTCGCACGCTATCCCCTTTTCCAGCGGCAGATACAACGCCTGAATATTTCCCAGAACATGATCGAGTCTTGTTCCCGTAGCTCCCAGAATCGTAATCCTGCTGCTTCCAAGCCCGATCGCCAGTTCCACTGCGATCTGCGTGTCCGCGGCATCTTTAACCGGATCATATTCCCTGATCTCCAGTCTTGTATGTGTTTTATACCACGTCAGTATTTCCGGCGGCAGTGTATCAAAATCACCGACAGCCCTGGTCGGCATGATATGATACGCATAACAAAACGAAAGTCCGCCGTCCACGGCGATTATCTCCTCAAAAGGCTCTTTTAAAATTTCGAGCGCAAAACCGGTCTCAATATTGCCTCCGCTGATAATGAGCGTCTTCACGGCCTTTTGCCCTTTTCCATAACTTTTAGGAAATCTTTTACATTTTGCTCGATGTCTCCTGCAAAAACGGCGGAGCCTGCCACAATTACATTTGCTCCGGCATCCAGGACCATCTGAAGATTATCTTTTTTAATGCCGCCGTCTACTTCGATATCTGTCTTCAGTCCGCGTTCATCCAGCATCCAACGCAGTTCTCTGATTTTTTTTGTGGAAGAAGGAATATATGCCTGACCTCCAAATCCGGGCTCGACCGTCATCAGAAGTATCATATCCACCTGATCAAGCACCTCGGACAATACAAGATTCGGGGTATTGGGCTTAATGACAACACCCGCTTTCACACCCTTTTCCCTGATCCTCTGAAGCGTCCCTTTCAGATCCTGACAGGCCTCATAATGAATCGTAATGATGTCTGCCCCGCAGCTGATAAATTCATCAATATAACGCTCCGGTTTTTCAATCATCAAATGAACGTCCAATATCAGATCCGTAACTTTGCGCACGGATCTGAGTACCGGCATTCCAAAAGAAATACTGGGGACAAACGCACCGTCCATAACATCGTAATGCAGGTACTGTGCCCCGGCTTTTTTTACATGGTCAATATCCTCTTTTAAATGCGCAAAATCCGCTGACAAGATAGAGGGCGATAAATAATAATCCATCATTATAAATATCTCCTTTTTTCTTTCTCCTGAAGTTCTCTGAACAATAACGTGTAACTGTCATACCGTTCTCTGCTGATCCTTCCTTCTTCCACAGAAGTTTTCACTGCACATCCCGGTTCATTGATATGAACACAGCCCTGAAACCGGCACCTGCCTTCCCACTGTTCAAACTCCGGAAAACTGTACCTTAATTCTTCTTTTTCCATATTTTTCTGTTCCAGTGAGCTGAATCCGGGAGTATCAAAAATATAACTTCCGTCTTCTATCCGGAACAGTTCGGAATGCCTGGTTGTATGTTTTCCACGGTCAATCTTTTCACTGATTTTCCCTGTCTGCATACGGGCGCCGGGAACCAGCAGATTGATCAGTGTGGATTTCCCGACTCCGGAAGGACCGGCCACGGTCGTAATATGTCCCGACAGATGTTCTCTCAGCTCATCAATTCCTTCCAGGCAACGGGCACTGGTAAATAACAGTCTGTTTTTACATCCTGCATAGATCTGCTGAAGTCTTTTTAAATCTTCTTCTGACGCCTCATCCTTCTTATTGAAACAAATGATCACATCGATCGACTGGCGGTCCATCATAACCAGAAACCGGTCAAGCAATGACAGGTTCGGCTTTGGTTTTGCCGCGGCGAAAATGACCAGAGCCTGGTCAACATTTGCCACCGCCGGCCGGATCAATTCTGTACTGCGAGGAAGAATCCTGATAATATTTCCTTCCTTTTCTCCTTCATCAAGAATCTCAATCTCAACCGCATCGCCAACCAAAGGCTTTATCTTCTGATTACGGAAAACGCCTTTTGCCTTACATTCATAAAGCCCGCAGCCTTCTACATGCACATAGTAAAAGCCTGCAATCCCTTTCATGATTCTTCCCTGCATCGCTTAATCCGCCGGAAGCCCCGGGACAGCCTCTTCCTGTCCCAGACTTATATATATCGTCACTGTTCCGTTCGGATCGACAGTCCCCGACGGATCATAACGGGTTACAAAGTCTTTTACAACCGAAGTACTCTGCTCCGAACCTTCTATAATATTGCCTCTGAATCCTGCCTGCTCCAGCTTTTCTCTTGCCTCTTCAAAGGTCATCCCCACACTGACTGAAGGGACGGTAACCTGTTGCTGCCCGCGGCTGACAGAAATCGTAACGGTACTTCCAGGAGCCACAGAACTCCCTCTGTCCGGATTGGTGCTGACAACCAGCCCGGCGCGCATTTCATCCGTATATACATCTTTTACCGCTACCTGAAAGCCGTGCGCCTGCAGTTCTCCGACAGCGCGGGACTCTTCATGTCCTATCACATCCGTCACAGTCACGTTTCCGGGCCCTTTGCTGATGACCAGATTTACAGACGCGCCTTTTTCCACACTTGTGTTGCCGGCCGGAGCCTGGCTGATCACACTGCCGGCCGGAATCGTCTCACTGTTTTCTTCTGTTACGGTTCCCGTCTGCAGACCGACAGCAGCCAGCGCGTTTCTGGCGTTCGCTTCTGTCTGACCTTCTACCTTGGGTACAGTCACTGTTTCTTCAGCCGGCTTCTCTGGCTCTGAAGAAGACGCATTGTCTGAATTTGAAGAACTTCCTGTACCGGAACCTGTATCAGCGGTCACCACTTCCACCGAACTGCCCACCGCAATCCGTTCTCCTGCGCTCACATTCTGCTGTATAATCTGTCCCGGAGCATACTGACCGGAACGCTCACTGCCTTTCAGTGTAATCGCAAGTCCCAGATTTCTAAGTTCTGTCTTCGCCTCGGTCATGGTCTTTCCGCGAAGCTCCGGCATGACAACCGTATTTACGTCACCATCTGTTTCATCATCTCCGGACTCCTGCTCTGTCTGCTGACCCGACACCTCATCTTTTTCTTCTTTATTCCCAAGTCCCAGCATACGGGACAGCAGGACAAGCATAACAACAACAATAATAACTGCCAGCGCCACGCCTGCAATCGTCATAATACGCTCTACCGCCGGACTTAATTCCTCGTCCTCATCTTCTTCGTCCTCATCTTCCTCATAATATTCGTCTTCTTCCTCGTCCGGCTCCTCGATCCGTTCGATTCTTCTTGATGACTTGACCTTTGCAGTGGTTCCCTTCTGCATGACCACTGTCCTTGCCTGAGAATCCAGATCTACCATCTGTACGAAATTTCCTTCCGGTTCCAGCAGAGACTGTTTCAGATCTGCCAGAAGGTCGCCGATATCCTGATACCGGCGGTCCGGACTTTTTTCCATACATTTTCTGATAATCTGTTCCAGACTGAATGGAACCTCATGATTAAAAGCAGTCGGCGGCACCATCTTCTCCTGCAGATGTTTTACTGCAACCGCAACTGCCGTATCTCCGTCAAAAGGTACTCTTCCTGTTACCATTTCATACAGAACAACTCCCAGAGAATAAATATCGCTTCTGTGATCGACATATCCGCCTCTCGCCTGTTCCGGAGACGCGTAATGAACGGAACCCATAGCAGCAGAGGTAGTCGTCTGAGAGGTAGTCGCCTTGGCGATGCCAAAATCTGTAACTTTTACTTTTCCTTCTCTTGATATAATAATGTTCTGAGGCTTGATATCCCGGTGAACAATCTGATTATTATGCGCCACTTCAAGACCGGCCGATACCTGAATGGCAATACTTGTCGCCTCCTTGACTGTAAGCTGTCCTTTCCGTTCAATATAGCTTTTCAGAGTGATCCCTTCCACCAGCTCCATAACGATATAATAAATCCCGTATTCGTCTCCCACATCATAGACGTTGACAATATTGGGATGAGCAAGTCCTGCTGCGGCCTGAGCCTCTTCTTTAAACTTTTTGATAAATCCCCTGTTCTCACGGAACTCTTCTTTCAAAACTTTTACTGCAACAAAGCGGTTGAGCTTATGGTCTTTTCCTTTGAAAACTTCGGCCATACCGCCGACCCCTACCCGTTCCAGGATTTCATAGCGGTCGCCTACAATCGTTCCCACTTTAATCATAATCCTACCTCACTGTTATTCTATTTCCACCAGTACCACTGCGATATTATCCATTCCACCATTCCTGTTCGCCTCCAGAATCAGCCGGCAGCTCACATCATAGATATTGCCTTCTTCCTGAATCAACCGGCAGAGTTCCGTATCCTCCACCATATTGCTGAGTCCGTCGGAGCACAGTAAATAACGATTCCCCCGATCTACATGAAAAGGAAACAAATCAATCTCTGCCTCCTCCTGAATTCCAAGCGCCCTTGTAATAATATTTTTATCCGGATGATTTCTTGCCTCATACGGGCTTAGCTCCCCCTTACGCACCAGCTCCGCTACCAGAGAATGATCCTCTGATATCTGTCGGATTCCCTCCTGCGACACTTCATAAAGCCGGCTGTCCCCAATATTGACGGCCAAAGCTTCGTATCCGCAGATACTAAGCGCCACAAGGGTCGTGCCCATCCCGTAATAGTCTTCGCTTTCTCTTGACTTCTGAAGAAGCTGATAATTCGCATAGCGGACCGCTTTCTGAAGAATCAGCGCCGGTCTTACATCTGCGCACCGTTCTACTGCTTCCACTACCATACGGACACCGTATGAGGAAGCCAAGTCTCCTGCCTTATGTCCTCCCATCCCGTCTGCAACAATATAAAGATTCGGAAGATTCCCTACCGGTCCGTCGGAAGCGTACACATAATCCTGATTCACTTTTCTTCTGCGTCCAATATCTGTCATCGCAACCGATGTCTGCATAGGTGTTCACCTCACTTTTTCTGTATCCATATAACTTTTGCGCAACTGTCCGCAAGCGCCGTCGATATCGCGGCCCATTTCTCTTCTAATAGTAACATTTATTCCTGATTTTTCAAGTTTATTTTTGAAATTGGTCACTGTATGATCATCCGGCTGCACAAAATCCCGCTCCCTGACAGGATTAATCGGAATTAAATTCACATGACAGTTCAGCGGTTTAAGCAATGCTGCCAGCTCCTCTGCATCCTCCCTGCCGTCGTTTATGCCGTCCGCCAGACTATATTCAAAGGTTATCCGGCGCCCGGTCTGCTCAAAATAATACCTGCAGGCATCCAGTACCTCTGAAAGCTCATATTTGTTCGCAACCGGCATAATCTTTCTTCTTTTTTCCTGATTTGATGCATGAAGCGATAATGCCAGTGTAATCTGCAGCTTCTCATCTGCAAGCCGCCTGATCCCCGGAACAATCCCGCAGGTAGATACCGTTATGTTTCTCTGACTGATGTGCAGACCGCCTTCACCTGTCAGAAGCTGTATAAAGCAAAGCAGCTCGTCATAATTATCAAGCGGTTCTCCGGTTCCCATGACAACAACATTGCTCACCCGCTCCTTTGACCACTTCTGAATCTGATACACCTGATCCAGCATTTCCGAAGCTCTGAGGTTTCTTTCCAGCCCGTTTAAAGTCGATGCGCAGAACCGGCAGCCCATCCGACAGCCCGCCTGTGAAGAAATACAGACCGAATTGCCATAATAATATTTCATCAGTACGCTTTCAATTACATTTCCATCCGGAAGACGAAATAAAAACTTACAGGTTCCATCCTGTTTGGATTTTTGTACCTTCACTATTTCAAGAGCGGTCAGTTCATATCTGTTTTTCAGTTTTTCCCGGAGCGGCTTTGAAAGATTGCTCATCTCGTCAAAACTGTCCACAAGTTTTTCATGAATCCAGCCATAGAGCTGTTTTGCCCGGAATTTAGGCTCTCCAAGTTCTTCCATCTCTTTTTGCAGCTCTAACAGCGTCTGAGATTTTATGTCAGTCATGTAATAATCTCTCCATTTTTGCAATATAAAATCCGTCCCATGGGTCCACCCCCGGAAGCATCTGTACCTGCTCTTTCAGAGAAAACGGATAATGCTCCAGAAACCAGTATGTATTCCCTTCGTTTTCCTGTCTGTGTACCGTACAGGTACTGTATATCAGCGTTCCATTGGGCTTTACATACTGCCATACGGTACTCAGTATCTCTCTCTGAAGTTTTACCAGTTCCGCCTGCTGCCCGGGAGTCATACGATATTTCAGATCCGTCTTTTTTCTCAGAACTCCCAGCCCCGAACACGGAAGATCAGCAAGAACTACGTCTGCCTTTCCCACTGATTCTTTATCCAAAACAGACGCGTCCATTTTTACCGCTTTTATATTTTCCGCTCCCATACGTTTTACGTTTTCCTCTATCAGACTGACCTTGCTTTCCGTCAGATCCCGCGCTTCTATCATACCGCTCCCATCCATCAGCTCAGCAAGATGCAGACTTTTTCCTCCCGGAGCCGCGCAGACGTCGATACAATAATCTCCGGGGCCGGGCGCCGCCATCAATGCCGCTTTCATAGAACTTACATCCTGTATCTGAAAAAGTCCTTCCCGAAAAGACGGCAGTGCGCGCAGATGATCATAGCCGGATATGGTAAGCGCGCAGTCTACCCCTTCGACTTCCTGAACGCAGACTCCCTCTGACAGAAGTCTTTCCATCAGCTGCTTTCTGGAAATACGCCTGAGATTCACTCTGACAGCAAGCGGTTTCTCTTCATACTGGCTCTGCATCATCCGAACAGCCGTTTCTTCCCCGTATTCTTCGATCCACTGATCTACGATCCACTGCGGCAGTGAATATTTCACTGACAGATCCGAACAGGATATTGTTTCTTTTCCCCTTGCTATGGCGCGCAGAACACCGTTTACAAATCCTTTCAGATTGCCGAATCCTTTTTTCTGCGCAAGCCTGACCGCTTCATTGCAGACGGCGGCGTCCGGGATCCGATCCATGTAAAAAAGCTGGTAAACAGACATCCGAAGGATATTTTTTATCACCGGCTTCATTCTGTCCACCGGGGTTTTTGAATATTGCCCGATCGCATAATCCATCTCCAGCATCCGCTCAATGGTTCCTTCTGTAAGTCGGGTCAAAAAAGCCCGGTCCTGTTTATCCAGATACTGATATTTTTCAAGTGCGCTTCCAAGCGCCATATGACTGAAACTCCTGCCGGAAGTAATCTCCAGCAGGAGTTCCAGAGCAAGTGCCCTGATATTTACTGTTTTATCAGTCACGATTTCTACCTCCAAACAGCAGCGACAGACGAAGCAGTGACAGAATAGAGGCCGCTGCTGCCGCCACATAGGTCATCGCCGCCGCCGACAGTACTTTTCTTGTAGACTTGAGTTCCATATCCGACAACATATGCGTATTTCCCAGAATATCCACAGCCCTGGCAGAAGCATTAAATTCTACCGGGAGCGTGATCAGCTGAAACAGCGTTCCGCAGGCAAAACACAAAAGTCCCACCTGGATAAGCACGTCAGAGCTTCCAAGAACAAGCCCTAGAATAAGAATCGGTATCGCTGCTTTTGTTCCGATATTCGCCGCTGGTACAAACACGCTGCGAAGTCTGAGCGGTACATATCCTTCCCTGTGCTGAATCGCATGACCGCATTCATGAGCCGCTACCCCCACCGCTGCCACAGAAGCCGATCCATACACCATATCGGACAGACGAAGCACCTTTCTGCCAGGATCATAATGGTCGGTCAGATTGCCGCCGATATGTTCAATCTGCACATCGTAGATACCGGCTCCATTCAGAATCCTGCGTGCCGCTTCCGCTCCCGTAAGTCCCGACATACTCCGAACCTGCGCATATTTCCTGTAAGTAGTGTTTACCCGCATGGACGCCCACATGGACAAAAAAGCACCGATCAGCACCAGTATATAAGTTGCGTCATAATAAAACATAGACAAACCTCCCGTCTAATTTTCCTGACCCAGAATCACACCCGGCTCAATAAAAAATCCTCTTAAGAACGCGCCGATATCCATCCGCTTTCTGCCTTCAAGCTGAAGCGTTTTTACAGCCAGCACTCCATCGCCGGTCTGAACGGTCAGGGAATCCTTTGTCACTTCCAGTATTTCACCGCAGACACCCTTTGATACATCGGTACAGACTACCTCGCCTTCCCATATTTTCAGCGTCCTGCCATTCAGCTTTGTATAAGCACTCGGCCATGGATTCAGGCCGCGAATCAGACGTTCGATAGACACAGCGCTTTTCGTCCAGTCAATGATACCCATATTTTTAGTAAGCATGGAGGCATAAGCCGTCGTGGCATCTCCCTGCTCCTGCGGCACGATTGTTCCGGCTTTCAGCTGACACAGCGTTTCCACACAGAGTTTTTCACCTGCTTCTGAAAGTTTGTCAAACAGACTTCCCCCGGTCTCCTTCTCATCCAGCGGCACAACCGTTTTCAAAAGCATCGCTCCTGTATCCAGTCCTTCATCCATCTGCATGGTAGTCACTCCGGTTTCTTTTTCTCCGTTTATGACTGCCCACTGAATCGGCGCCGCACCGCGGTACGCAGGCAGCAGGGACGCGTGAACATTGATACAGCCATACGTTTTCATCTCAAGAATCTGCTTCGGAATCAACTGTCCGAATGCCACAACAACTATCACATCTGCTTTTACACGCTCCAAAAAGTGTATGGATTCTTTATCCCGAATCTTCTCCGGCTGATAGACCAAAAGACCATACTCCAAAGCCGTCTCTTTCACCGGAGAAAACTGTACCGCATGTCCCCTGCCTTTTGGCTTGTCCGGCTGAGTTACCACCATGGTAATCTGATGGCCTGCTTTGATCAGAGCTTTCAACGTTCCCACTGCAAAATCCGGAGTCCCCATGAATATCACATTCATCCCTGTCTATTCCTCCTCATCTTCCTCCTGCGTCACATCATGCAGTCCTCCCTCTACAATATCCACATAGAGCTTTCCGTCCAGATGTTCGCACTCATGACAGATCGCACGGGCCAGAAGCTCAGTCCCGTCCAGTTCATAGTGTTCCCCGTCTTCATCCATAAAACGTACCGTCACTTCATTCGGACGCGTCACCTGACCGGCTTTTCCCGGAATGCTCAGACACCCTTCGTCCCCGGTCTGACTTCCCTCTTCTCTGACAATTCTGGGATTCACCATCACCAGAGGTCCGTCGCCAACATCGATTACTACAACCCTCTTTAAAATTCCGACCTGAGGAGCTGCCAGACCCACGCCGTCCTTTTCGTACATGGTTTCCAGCATGTCGTCAATCAGTTCCCTGATCTTCGGTGTGATCTCTTTTACTTCCCTGCTTGTCTTACGAAGGATCGGATCTCCTTCCAGTCTTAAATTCCGAATTGCCATAATTTCCTCCTAGTATGCATTTAATGGATTATAATCAAACTGTATGTATAGTTTCTGCCACACAGCATCTTTTTCCAGTATCGTTTCTATCTGTTTTCTGACTCCGAAAAGAACCGTTTCTTCCGGGTGCTTCAGGTAAATAACCATACGGTACATATCGCTTTTTTTCGAAAGCGCCGCGGCCGCCGGCCCGATCATAGCCAGGCCTTCCGTCCTCAGCCGGCGGATAATGCCTCCAAGCTTTTCTGCCTGGCCTTCCAGATATGCATCGTCGCAGGCAGACAGATAGATTCCCAGCATGGAAGCCGCCGGCGGATATCCGAGCATGTTCCGGTATATCATCTCCTGACTGTAGAACTCTTCGTAATCCTGCCTGGCGGCTGTCCGGATGCTGTAATGTTCCGGCACATAGGTCTGGATCATCGCTTCTCCCGCCTTATCGCCTCTTCCCGCCCTGCCTGCTGCCTGAGTCAAAAGCTGAAAGGTCCTCTCGGATGAGCGGTAATCAGCCGCATATAAAGACAAATCAGCTGCCAGAACTCCTACCAGCGTCACATTGGGAAAATCATGCCCTTTTACAATCATCTGCGTGCCAACCAGCACATCCGCCTCTCCCCGCCCAAAAGACGCCAGTATCTTCTCATAGCCTTCCCTGGATCTGGTCGTATCGTAATCCATCCGCAGCACCTTTGCCTGCGGAAAAAGTTTTTTCACTTCTTTTTCAATTTGCTGCGTTCCGGCACGGAAACCGCTGATATAGCGGGAACCGCAGGACGGGCAGAGCGCCGGCATACCAGTCTCATAGCCGCAGTAATGACACTTCAGTCTCCCATCATTGTGAAGCGAAAGCGTCACATCACAGTGCGGACATCGAATTGCCTGTCCGCACGACCTGCAGGACACAAATCCCGCCAAACCCCTTCTGTTCAAAAACAGCATCGTCTGCTGTCCTCTGCGCAGCCGGTCTTCCATGGCCGCCTTCAGTTTCCGGCTGAAGATACTGTAATTTCCCTCTTTTAATTCCGCACGCAGATCAACGATACTCACTTTGGGAAGCCGCGCGTCCCCAAACCTTCCGCTCAGGCGGCAGAGCACATACCTGCCGGCCAAAGCGCACGTATAACTGTCTATTGACGGCGTTGCACTGCCAAGTATTACAGATGCGCCGCAAAGTCTCGCCCGAAACCGGGCTGCTTCCCTGGCATGATATCTGGGAACGGTTTCACTTTTATAAGAATTCTCATGCTCCTCATCGATAATAATCAGTCCTGTATGCGCAAAAGGCGTAAACAATGCCGATCTGGGCCCGATCATCACGTCGATTTCTCCATTCTGCGCCCGCAGAAACTGATCATAGCGTTCCCCGTCCGACAGCCGTGAATGCATGACTGAAACTCGTTCTCCGAATCGTTCATAAAATCGGGCGACTGTCTGAAATGTCAGAGCAATCTCCGGAATCAGTACAATCGCCTGCTTTCCCTCCCGGATCACGCGTGCAATCAGTTCCATATACACTTCTGTCTTGCCGCTTCCCGTCACTCCATGAAGCAGATAGGTCCTGCGGACCCCTCTGCTGTAGTCCCTCCAGATGCATTCCACCGTTTCTTTCTGTTCCTGATTCAGCACAACCTCTTTCTTCTTCTGTAAGAATTGACCGGCAAAAGGATTCCGGTAAACCCTTGTTGACTCCACCCGCAAAATCCCATCCCGTTCAAGTCCCCGGATCACAGCAATAGACAGCTTCAGTTCCTCCGCTGTTTTCTGCTGATCCAGTATTTCATTCTGAAGAAGCGCTTCCAAAAGCCGTGCCTTGGCATGATAATGCTTTCTCTGATATTCTTTCAGCAGCTCCTGACCTTCTTCCCTGGAAATATTTCTGATAATGGTCTTCTTCT
Source organism: uncultured Lachnospiraceae bacterium (assembly GCA_951802115.1). GTDB lineage: Bacteria > Bacillota > Clostridia > Lachnospirales > Lachnospiraceae > Hominiventricola. The sequence continues at coordinate 72,374 of CATOPL010000008.1, forward strand.
GCTTCTGTCTGGTCTTCTGTTTTACCGGAAGAACCGTCTTCAATGCCTGATTCATTGTAGAGCCATATGTTTCTCTCATCCACGCGGCAAGTGCGATCATCTGTGATTCTGCTTTCACGCTGCCTTCCACGATCCCGCTGATCTCTTTGATTTTTTCCGGCGGATAATCCGGCACCGCGGCAAATCCCACCACGCATGCTTTCATCCTGCGGTTTCCCATGCCGAAAGGAACTTCCACCTGCATCCCGACCTCCAGCCTGTCTTTCAGACGCTCAGCAACCCGGTACTGAAACACCCGATCCAGCTTTTCGTGAGAGATATTCACAATGACATTGACAAATTCCATCTTCCAGCGATCCTTTCCCCTGATGTTTCACTCTGACAGCTCTTCCAGCACCTCCCGGATCAGATCCCTTTCATCCATGGGATACTTCTTTCCTTTAATCTCCTGATAATTTTCATGTCCTTTCCCTGCAAGCACAATCACATCACCCTTCTGCCCGTGTTCAATCACATAGCGGATCGCTTCCTTCCGGTCGCAGATTTCCACGAAAGCTCCGTCGGTTCTCGCCATTCCGGTTTTAATATCGTCAATGATCGCCTGGGGATCCTCAAATCTGGGATTATCCGATGTGATAACGGTCAGATCCGCCAGACGCCCGGACACTTCACCCATCTCATAACGGCGCATTTTTGAACGGTTGCCCCCGCATCCGAAAACGCAGACCAGGCGTCTGGGATGATATTCTTTCAGAGTCAAAAGCAGACTCTCCAGGCTCATGGCATTATGCGCATAATCAATCATCAGAATAAAATCATCAGACACTTTGATCATTTCAATGCGTCCTTTTGTCTTTACTATCTTCAAAGCTTCTTTCAGATCTTCTTCTGAAACATGAAAATGCTCACAGACTGCGATCGCAACCAGAGAATTGTATACACTGAAAGTCCCCGGCACATCGATTTCTATATCCATATCCAGTTTTCCCGATATGTGATATCCGACTCCCAGATAACCCGGTCTTCCGATCAGCTCCACATTGGAAGCCCGGTAATCTGCTGTTTCAGAAAATCCGATCGTTTCCAGTATGCAGGTATGTCCCTCCATCACCATCTCAAAATGCTCATCATCCGCATTGACAATCCCTATGTCACACTGCCGGAACAGACGACCCTTGCATTCTGCATATTCCTCAAAGCTCGCATGTTCATCAGGGCCAATATGATCCGGCGCAAGATTGGTAAAGATTCCAATCTCAAAAGGAATCCCTGCCGTCCGATGCATCATCAGTCCCTGAGAAGAGACTTCCATAACGCATATCTGACAGCCCGCATCCGCCATCTGTGCAAAATACTCCTGTATCAGATAAGACTCCGGCGTCGTATTGTTGGCCGGAATATGTCTATCCCCGATGATCGTCTCAATCGTTCCGATCAGACCCACCTGATATCCGGCGTGCTCCAGAATATTTTTTACCATATAGGTAGTTGTAGTCTTACCTTTCGTTCCGGTAATCCCGATCACTCTCAGTCTTTCCGCCGGATAATCAAAATATGCCGCTGACAGAAGAGCCAGCGCATAACGGGTATCCGGAACAAGAACCAGAGTCACTCCTTTTGGCACTTCCACTTCCCTCTCCGCCACGATAACACCGGCGCCCTTCGATATGATCTCCTCTACATGTTCATGGCTGTCATACACTGCACCCTTGATGCAGACAAACATACAGTCTTTGGTAACTTTTCTGGAATCATAGACAAGGGCAGAAACCCTGCCCTCACCGGTTCCGCTTATAATCTGATGGTTGAGGTTTTTCAGCAAACCGGAAACTGCTTTCATGAAATATCCTCCTTCTATCGTTCTGAGCCTACCGCAAAACGGCATCTGTTATTACTGTTCACTCCTGCGCGGACACTTTTCAGTGTAGTATAACACATTTAGGCTGGTCTTGCAATTTTACATTGACAACATTATAATAGATTTGCAGTTGAACCGAAACACTGCCAAATATTCATTTTCAGGAAAGGATAAACAGGCATCTTATGTTACCGACCAGAAAAAAAGCCGAAGAAATTTTAAAAGAAGCTGAAAAATGCAACCCGGGACCGTGGGGCAATCACAGCCGCGTAGCTGCACACTGTGCAGAAAAAATCGCGCATGAATGTGCAGATCTGGATCCCGACAAAGCATATATACTGGGACTGCTGCATGATATTGGACGAAAATTCGGTATCCGTCATCTGGGACATGTTTCAGACGGATATTCCTATATGATGTCTCTGGGCTACGATGAAGCGGCCAGAATCTGCCTGACTCATTCCTTTCACAATCAGATTCTGGAAGATTATATCGGAAAATTTGATACCTCCGAAGAAGAATTGTCACTGATCAGGAGTAAACTGCAGGCTGTCTCCATGAACGAATATGACCGGCTGATCCAACTGTGTGATTCACTGGCAGGCGCAGAAGGTGTAATGAATATCGAAGAACGTATGGAAGATGTGCGGAAACGGTATGGAGACTATCCTCAGGAAAAATGGAACCGGAATCTGGAATTAAAAAGGGAATTTGAAAACAAGACGGGAAAAAACATTTATCTTGTGGTAGAAAAAGAAACTTTCAGATTGTAGATTAAGAATAAATCACAAAGATGAGGAATCAGAAAATGAAAAAGAATTCGGACAAAACCAATGTCATGAGACTGCTGGAGCAGAAAAAGATCCGTTATATCAGCCATGATTATACCAATACCGGCGTCATCAGCGGCGTCGAAGTTGCCGCCGTTCTGCATCAGAATCCGGATCAGGTATTTAAAACTCTGGTAACGGTTGGAGCTTCCAATACCAACTATGTGTTTCTGCTTCCTGTTCAAAAGGAACTGGATCTGAAGAAAGCCGCCAAAGCCGTCAGTGAAAAAAGTATTCGCATGGTCCGTTCCCAGGACCTGCTGACACTGACCGGATATGTACATGGCGGCTGTTCTCCTCTGGGAATGAAAAAAACGTTCAAAACGATCATTGATCTTTCTGCGGCAGAACTGGATACTATTCTTTTCAGCGGAGGCAGAATCGGCCGCCAGATAGAGCTTCCGTTCAGTGAACTGAAAAAAGTACTGAACTTCGAACTTAAAGAGATCACAGTCTGACTATATTACCGTTTTCATTTCGTCCTGTATATGTCCAGCGTAACGGACGCTCGCCTGTCACCTCATACGCTTCATACTCATAATCCAGATGGTAGCCCAGCTTTTCTGCCAAGGCCGCTGACCAAGGATTCTGCGCATCCCATCCCGGATACCAGCCGCGTTTCCGACACTCCAGAATCAGTTTCGCTCCGCAGATGAAAGCAAGTCCTTTTTTTCTGTGGTCTTCTCTGGTATCGATCTCAACCTCAATTCCTCCCCTGTATCCGGAATAAGAAGAAGCGCCCGAGACCGGTTCTTTGTTTCTGGTGATCACCACTCCCAGACCATATTTTTGATACTCACTATAATTCTCATACTGTGCAACCCAGTCCCTGCACCAGTCGATTTCTCTGCAGCGCCGGAATAACGCCTCGTCCATCATCTGTATCACATATCCTTCCGGCAGCCTGTCCGCCTCCCTCTGTAAGTATTCCAGATCAAAGACATCCGGTTCTTTCCTGAAAGCATAGCGGATAACCTTTTTGGCCCCTGTTCCGTGGCACTGCTCAATCAGTTCCGCCCAGCCTCTGCTTCCCGGAACCATAATCAAAAACGCTTTCTGCTCTGCCCCGTACAGGACCAGTTCTCGGTCCGGCTTTCCTGCCAGAAAACAGAAATCTCCCAGCATCGCTATGGCAGAGGACGGACGTTTCAGACAGTCTGTATAAATACTGCCCATCACGTCCTGCAGACACGACCAGATCATGGTCTCCTGCCATCCTTGGAACAACGGCGCCGCCGCCTCTGTCTGTCTCAATCTGTATACCATAGACGCCTCCTGCTGATTTTTTCCTAAAAACAGAGGACTGTCTTTTCCATTTTCTGTCAATCCTCCGCTTTTAATACATAAATTCTGGAGTCAAAATCACAACTGTGCTTTTCGCTCAGAGTCCCGTCCATTGCTCCGTTTTCTGTGGTCACAAGACCTGCATTCATCAGTTCATCCCCATAATAACACGCTCCGCTCTCCAAACCTTCTTCACAGACGCAGTAAGACAGATTTTCATCCAGTCCGCTTAACCGAAGTCTGCCAAGCGGCACATTGGCGCCGTTTAATGTCCTGTACCAGCCCACAACTGCCTGCCTCCTGTCCTCGCTGACCACCATCCATGCTGTTATATTTTTCTCAAAAGGACTGCTTAAGCGATAAAAATCGCCAAACTGAATGAGTTTGCGGTAAGTCTTCATAAAGCGAATCTGTTCTTTGACCTGAATGATCTCTTCACCGGCCAGCTTGTTCAGATCCAGCTCATAGCCAAACGTGCCAAAATATGCCACATTGGCCCGTGTGTGAAGCGGCGTATCGCGGTACACCTGATGGTTTGGCGTTACTGATACATGACTGCCGATACTGCTGACGGGATAGCAGAACGAAGTCCCATACTGAATCTTCAGACGCTCTACGGCATCGGAATCATCGCTTGCCCATCCCTGGGGCGCATAGTACAAAAGTCCGGGATCAAACCGTCCTCCTCCGCTGGCGCAGGACTCAAACAAAACCTCCGGAAACTCGGACGTCAGGCGCTCATACAAATCATAAACTCCAAGTATATAACGGTGGAACACTTCACCCTGCCGGTCAGCAGGAAGTGCCTCAGAATAACACTCCGTGATGCTGCGGTTCATATCCCATTTAACATAAGAAACTTTCGCTTCTGAGAGAATTTTTTTCATCATCACATAGACCGCGTCTACCACCTCCCGGCGGGAAAAATCCAGCACATGCTGATGTCTTCCCAGAGAAGCATGTCTTCCCGGCGTTTTCAAAATCCAGTCCGGATGAGCACGATACAGATCAGAATCCGGATTCACCATCTCCGGCTCAAACCACAGTCCGAATCGCATACCCAGAGCCTCGATCTTCTCTGCCAGTCCCGAGATCCCTCCCGGCAAAAGCTCCCGGTTAACAATCCAGTCTCCAAGACCTGCATGATCATTTCTCCTATCCCCGAACCAGCCGTCATCCAGCACAAACAGTTCCACTCCGCACTCTTTTGCTTTTTTTGCAATCTCCACCAGACGATCTTCTGTAAAATCAAAATAGGTAGCTTCCCAGTTATTGTTGAGAATCGGACGTTCCCTGTCTCTCCAGTATCCTCTCGCCAGACGGCTGCGATACAACCGGTGAAACGTACGGCTCATATCTCCCAGACCGCGGCTGGAATAGACCATCACCGCCTCAGGCGTCTGGAAAGAAGCGCCCGGATCCAGCTTCCAGCCAAATCCAAAGGGATGAATACCAAGAAGCACCCTGGTCGTATCCTGTGTATCCACCTGCGCCTGGGCCAGAAAATTGCCGCTGTAAACAAGGCTGAATCCGATCACTTCTCCCTGTGTCTCATCCGCCGTAGGACGCTTTAATACAATAAATGGATTCTGTTCATGTGAGGAATTTCCGCGGATACTGTCCACTGCCTGAATCCCCTGTTCCAGCCTGCGCACCTTCAAGTGACGCTCTCTTGCCCAGGCGCCGGAAAACTGCAGCCAGTCATATTCACTGTCCGGAAGATCCATGCACAGACTCATGGCTCTTTTAAGCTGTACTGCTTCCGTACCCTCATTCTGAAACCTGACACTGCGGGCAAGAATCCCTCCCTTGGCAAAAATGGTATAGAAAAGTTCCAGCACAATACCTGTCAAAGGATCTCTGAGCTTAATAATCAGTGTCTCCGCCTCTTTCGGCTCTTCCGTATAAGTTGCAGGAAGTCCCGGAAGCTTCGGTTTTCCCTCTGTGATTCTGTGACTTTCATACAAAAAATCTGAGAGTGTACTTCCATTTTTCTGCAGAATGGACACTGCAGGATGGCGAAAATCCGTTGTCCCGTACACCCCGTACTCCTGTTTGATGTGCTCCAGAGAAAAAGTGGCATCGTCATCAAATACACAGGCTGCCATAGCACGCTGCACCTTCTCCTGAAGATAAGAAAAATCTTCTTTATGGTGAATTTTTTTTCCGAAATACAGTTGCCCCATGTGTCCGTTGGGCAGAACCGTCATCACATAGCTGATCTCCTGGTTAAACAGGTGAAACGTCTTTGTTCTCTCACTAAATAAAATACTCATGGAATACTCTCCTTTTTTCTTCCTGGTCCGCTGTTTCGTGGCCATATTATTACATAAAAAGAAAAGTTCTGGATAGTAGTTTTTGTTATATAAAATATGCAGAATGTTGGATTTCACCTCAGACATACTCTATATCCCATGAGGCATCTCTTTTCTCTTTTTCCGGTGTTCTTCCTGCTCCTGCTGGTATTTTTTTCGATACTGCAGAGGCGTCATCTGATATTTCTCCTTAAATATTCTGCCAAAAGCCGCAGGATCCCGGTAGCCGCAGGAATAAGCCACACTTTCCATGGACAGCTCCTTTGCCGACAAAAGCTCCGCCGCCCGGGACAGCCGGTAATTCGAAAGATACTCCTGCGGCGAGCTTCCTACATTTTCCCGAAACAATGTATACAGATAACTTCTATTAATACATACATATTCCGCAATATCCGCTACCCGGATGGAATGCCCGTAATTGTCCTGAATGTAACCCAGCGCCTTTTTAATATACAGGTTCTCCGTTCCATGTCCCTGTACAGTCGGCAGAGATATATCCCGGGCAAGAACCGAAAAGAACATGTACAGACTTCCTTCAAGAAAAAACTGATCTGTCGCCGAAATTGTATAATTTTTCAACATATGGACTACCAGGTTTTTCAGCTCTCTCCCCTGCTCGCTTCGAAATACCAGCTGCCCATACCCAAGTCCTACGTCTTTCAAATATTCTTCTGCCCGTCGGCCATTAAATCCAACCCACAAATAAGTCCACGGTTCTTTTTCATCCGCTTCATAAAAAATCTGTTTCCCCGGCTCAATTAAAAAACCATGTCCCGCTGACAGATCATACCGTTTTCCGCCGGTCCGGTAGTGCCCTTTTCCTTCCAGAATATAGTGAATCAGATAATTGGATCTGAGCGCAGGTCCGAAGCTATGCAGCGGTTCGCATTTTGCATAACCGCAGAAACACAGGTAAAGATCAGAAAATTTCCGGTCAGATAACTGCAGTACATAGGCGTCTTCCATATCTTTTCTCCTTTCCTGCCGCAGTGTACGATTCAGCCGGAGAAACATCCCTGCAGCCTTTACGGAATCGTTCCGAAAATCAGAATCCGGCACAAAACAGCTTTCTGTAAATGTCCGGATTATTTAACAGGCGGCAGTAAAATGCCCGGGACAAAACGTTTTCTGTTTTCTGAAAAGCGCCTGCTTTTTACAGTTCTCAAAAAACCGTCCGCCCCGGGTCTTTCGGCATAACATTGCAGAATTCTGTTCCCACAGCCCCCCGCAGCAAACGCGGCGGTCTGTGCGGAACATTTTCTCTTTATTCTTCTTCCGACGATGCAGCGCCGGAGCCAAAGTCGTTCGTCTCGCAGGTCATTCCGCTTTGTTTAAAGCTGTCAATGGTCGACCACAGGCTCAGATAGCCTCCAGACGAGGTAACCCGGTCACTGATCACACCCAGATTTGCCAGGGCCGTGCTGCTTGCCCGGTTGAAGTCCACACCGAACTGAAGCACCACATTTCCTTCCTCATTCAGGCTGGCATTGGCTGTCACGCCGTCCATGGCATTAAAGCTGTCTCCATAGGCCTGAACGTCTTCTTCTGTCAGTCCTTCGGTTCCCTCGGTCTGTACTGCCGTCTCCACCATGCCCACGATGGAATCTCCCTGGGCTGCCACATAATAGGTGTCATTTTCTGCCGTACAGGTGGTCATGGTCATATCGATGTAATCATAAAAGCCGCCTGTGAGCTGCTCATATAATTCCCGGCAGGCCGAAGAATCAATCCGGTCTCCGTCCGAGCGGTGAGAGACATACACGGTAAGTTCCTCATCGACGGCCTCTCCGGTCGCCAGCGCATCCCCAAGCCACTTGGGAAGATTGGCAAAGCTGTCATCTCCGTTTTCCGTCTGGGCCTGAATAGCGGACCACATGGCATCGGGAATACCGGATACGATCTCATTGCTCTGAAGATGTACGGTTACTTCTCCCCACGCCTCTTTTCCCTCCACAGCCTCCGCCGTAAAGGTAAAATTCTTCGTCAGATCCCAGACCTTTTTGTACACCTCCGCCATCTCGCCGCCGTTTTCCTGAGCCTGATAATACAGATGGAGCAAATTGTCCTCGTCCATATAAGGCTCCATGGCCTCATAGTTTCCTTCCTGATAGGCCGTCAGAAAATCGCTGATGATCTGATCGTCTGTGCGCTTATCTTCCACCGGAAGTCCCAGCTGCTCTGCACATCCTCCCAGAAGCATCGCCGGCAGCACGCAGGCTGCCACTGCATAGTTCCACTTTCTCATCACTTACACTCCTCTTTTTTATTTATTCCCGCGGGCAACGAGCCAAGTGGCTGCTTGCAGACATTTGGCGACTGCCGCGAGGGTCAAATACTCCGTTGCTTGCAAAGTAGGATTTGTTTTTCCCTTTCTGAAAAATCAAAGTCTGTTCTCACCTGGGGCATATTTCTTAATCAGTACCTTTTCGCCGGGAAGTGTCTGGAATAATTCCTCCTTTCAGTCCGTATTCGAACGTACCGGGTTCAAACATAACCGCAGCCTCCCTATTCTGATTTATCTATTGAACTGTGACACATTGTACTGCCGCTCACAGCCCAAGCCCATTCTCACAATGCGTTTATTTATCCGTAATCTCCGCATGGAATTCCTGCAAAGATTTCACCGGCAGCTTTCCGTCCCGCTTTGCCGAGCGGATTCCCTCCACCGTCGCCTTCGCCATGGCCATGGTGGTCATATAGGGAATTTTGTTCTTCACCGCAGCTTTACGGATATAGCTGTCGTCCACGGCGCCCTTTTTGCCAATGGGCGTGTTGACAATGAGCTGAATCTTGCCGTTGGTCATCTTGTCCAGAATATTGGGCCGGCCTTCGTTGATCTTCCACACCTTCAAAGCCGGAATCCCTGCCGCCTCGATCATATCACAGGTTCTGCCGGTAGCCATGATGGAAAAGCCGCAGTCGTAGAAACCTCTGGCAACCTCCACCAGCTCTGCCTTGTCCCGGTCGTTGACGGAGATCAGCACACAGCCTTCTGTCGGGATCTGATTCTTGGTCGCCTCTTCCGCTTTGTAAAAGGCGTCACCAAAATCTGCCGACAATCCCAGCACTTCTCCGGTGGAGCGCATCTCCGGTCCAAGGATCGGGTCCACCTCCGGGAACATGTTGAAGGGGAACACGGCCTCCTTCACACCATAGTGGGCAAACTTCTTCTCTTTAAGCGCAGGCACCGGACTTATATGCTTCGTAAACGGCATGGTGATGATATCCGTGGCAATCTGCACCATGTTGATACCGCACACCTTGGATACCAGCGGTACGGTCCGGGAGGCGCGGGGATTAGCCTCAATCACAAATACTTTGCCGTCTTCGATGGCATACTGCATATTCATAAGCCCCACCACATGCATCTCGCTGGCAATCCTTCTGGTGTAGTCCTTGATGGTCTCCACCTGTTCTTCCGACAGTCCCCTGGGCGGGATGATGCATGCCGAATCTCCGGAATGGATCCCGGCCAGCTCGATATGTTCCATAACCGACGGAACAAACACATGTTCTCCGTCGCTGATGGCATCCGCCTCGCATTCGGTGGCATGGTGCAGGAACCGGTCAATCAGAATCGGACGATCCGGCGTCACGCCTACGGCCTGCTGCATGTAGAAGGTCAGAGCCTCGTCATCGTAGACCACTTCCATACCCCGTCCGCCCAGCACATAGGAGGGACGGACCATGACCGGATAACCGATCCGGTGCGCAGTTGCAAGGGCCTCGTCCACGTCCACCGCCATGCCTGCCTCCGGCATGGGGATCTGCAGACGCTCCATCATCTCCCGGAACAGATCCCGGTCCTCGGCCAGATCAATGGTCTCCGGCGTGGTGCCCAGGATATTGACTCCGTATTTCTTCAGGTCTGCTGCCAGATTCAAAGGCGTCTGCCCGCCGAACTGAGCGATCACGCCTACCGGTTTTTCTTTCTCATAAATCGCCAGCACATCTTCCAGGGTCAGCGGCTCAAAATACAGTTTATCCGAAGTATCGTAGTCTGTGGAAACCGTCTCCGGGTTGCAGTTGACGATGATCGTGGAAAAGCCCAGCTTCCTCAGAGCCTTTGCCGCATGGACGCAGCAGTAATCAAACTCGATCCCCTGTCCGATCCGGTTGGGTCCGCCACCCAGAATCATGACCTTGGGCCGGTCCGTATCCACCGGACTCTCATCCTTCATATGATAACTGGAATAGTAATACGCACTGTCCTTGGTACCGCTCACATGGACGCCTTCCCAGGCTTCCACAATCCCGTTTTCTGCCCTCTCGTCCCGGATAGCCTCCTCGGAAATGCCCAGAATCTCGCTTAAATATTTATCGGAAAATCCGTCCAGCTTTGCCTGTCTTAAATCTTCCGCCGATGGAAGCCTGCCTGTATATTTTCCAATAAGCATTTCCTCCTCATCTACCAGCTCCTTCATCTGCTCAATAAACCAGATCTTTACTTTTGTCAGGTTGTAGATCTCTTCCACCGAAGCGCCTTTTCTCAAGGCCTCATACATGATGAAATGACGTTCGCTGCTGGGTGTCATCAGCATGGTGAGCAGTTCTTTTTTGCTCTTCTTGTCAAGGTCTCCCACATGCCCCAGACCATAACGGCTCTGTTCCAGAGAACGGATGGCTTTCTGAAATGCCTCTTTGTAGGTCTTGCCGATGCTCATAACCTCGCCTACGGCACGCATCTGGGTACCCAGCTTGTCCTCCACACCTTTAAATTTCTCAAATGCCCATCTGGCAAATTTGATAACCACGTATTCCCCGTCCGGCACATATTTGTCCAGCGTGCCGTATTTCCCGCAGGGAATCTCGTCCAGCGTCAGCCCGCTGGCCAGCTTTGCTGAAATCAGTGCAATCGGGAATCCGGTTGCCTTGCTCGCCAGCGCCGAAGAACGGGAGGTCCGGGGATTGATCTCGATGACCACAATCCTTCCGGACACCGGGTCATGAGCAAACTGCACATTCGTTCCGCCGATGACCTGAATTGCATCTACAATCTTATATGCCTGCTCCTGAAGCTTTTTCTGCACCTCTTCCGAGATGGTCAGCATAGGCGCCGAACAGAAAGAATCACCGGTGTGCACACCCACCGGATCGATATTTTCGATAAAGCATACGGTGATCATGTTGCCTTTGGCGTCACGTACCACTTCCAACTCCAACTCTTCCCAGCCCAGAATGGACTCTTCTACCAGTACCTGTCCCACCAGACTGGCCTGCAACCCCCTCGCACAGACTGTTTTTAACTCTTCCTTATTATATACCAATCCGCCGCCGGCGCCGCCCATTGTATAGGCCGGACGCAACACTACCGGATAACCCAGACGGTCCGCGATGGAAAGCGCCTCTTCCACCGAATAAGCGACATCGCTTCTTGCCATCTCCACGCCAAGCGCATTCATAGTATTTTTAAATTCAATCCGATCCTCTCCGCGCTCAATGGCATCCACCTGCACACCGATTACCTTGACGCCGTATTTATCCAGCACGCCTGCACTTTGAAGCTCCGAACACAAATTCAGACCGGATTGCCCGCCCAGGTTCGGCAACAATGCGTCCGGCCGTTCCTTGGCAATGATCTGTTCCAGTCTTTCTACGTTCAATGGTTCAATATATGTGATATCTGCAGTATCCGGATCGGTCATAATCGTCGCCGGATTAGAGTTTACCAGCACGATTTCATAGCCAAGACTTTTTAACGCCTTACACGCCTGTGTGCCGGAATAGTCGAATTCGCACGCCTGTCCGATGATGATGGGACCGGAACCAATGATCAGTACCTTGTGAATGTCTTCTCTCTTCATAAATGCACCCATTTATCCTTTCTTTGGCTTCGCTTTTTCATTTTCCACTTAAATCTTGTCTATTCTAGCACACTTCGGCTGTGAGGACAAGCACTAGGACTGATATTTTCATGCAAACCGCTCCCATGGGTTATTTTTCATGACTTCCAGTATTTTTTCATTCATGAAGCTTTCTCTTTTACCATCATCTGCTTTCTTTCCGTCTTCAGGCTCACCTGATGCTTTACCTCTCTTAAGTCCTCCAATTCTAACAGATTCACAGCCAGGCAGAAAAACTCCGGCATCCGCTAATATGCCAGAGTTTTTCCAATTTGAGCTTCAGAACAATGACCAGCAACACCCCGACTTTTCATCGGGATACAGATATCAGGAAACCTTTACGATGCGTATTTCCTCCGCATGAAAGACATCCTGTTCAAAATATCCTTTCATCTCCACCGTACCGCTTTTCTCCAGATCCGAAAAACTGGCATCGGTATCCTCATGAGACTCTCCGTTTCCCTGTATCGTCCGTATATAAAAATATGTATCTTCGTCAAATATGACTTCGATCAGATCGGAATCCGGAATCTCCACACTGGAAGAAGGATGACTGCTGATGAGGGCGCCATCCTCATCCAATATTGTCTCCTCTTCAGCTATGAAAAATGTATCTTCTTCTATCCTATACACCATACCACAAAAATCTGCGTCGACGGCTGCTGCCACCTCCGGAGCCAAGACATGCCACCTGCCTTCCGGGTTGTCCTGTACCGCTTTTGGCTCTTCCACATCTTCCTCTGCGGAATCCGCAGGCTCCTGCCCCGCCGTATCTGCCGTTTCCGGCGTATCTGAGCCTTCAGTCTCATCCCCCGCAGAACCCAGACCGCAGCCCGAGGCCGCCAGGCTGAGCATACACAACATGCAGAAAAGTACCGTTACTTTTTTCCCTTTGAGATTCATGATCTGTTCCTCCTTGAAATTTTGCAATTCCCCTTCCAGGCCTCGAGAGAATCTCCTGCTGCACCTGCGTCAGGAAATCCTCTCTGGACCTGTATGGGCCATTGCTTTTTTTCACAGAAGGCTTGACACTGCCAAGCTTTCTGTAGTCGAACCGGCAAGCCTGCTGACACAGACAATACCACGCTTGAAAACAGCTTTTCAGGCCTGCCTTTATCATATGTTACGGGATTAAGCATATCATGATAATCTCTAAGTTTTCTCTAAAATAAATGTATATTGTATTCCTTTTTTCCACATCGCCAATACAATCACAAATCACTTTCAATCCCATTTCCGCAGCGTTTGAATTCAACTGCAACGGTCTCGTCGACTTCCAGTATCGTATTACTACTTAACTTTGTATCTATGTAATATATCTTTTTTATTGCCCGGTATAAAATTTATTTAATAAATCTTTGAGTTCTTCCTCATATGATTTACCTATTATTTCTTCCATGAAATAAAAATATGCAACAGATGAATATGGCGTCCCCGGCGAGACATATTTCTGCATCGTTGAAATACATTCACCGATATCCTGATTATTTTCAAAACTGTCTGCACCGGAAAGCATCTGATCTAATAATTTGATCACAATATGACAATTCCCGTGAATCATTTTTCTTGCATTACAAAACTCTCTAAGATTGTACGCCGTGATACTAAAATCAACCCGCGTGATCTCCCAGGAATTATCAGATAAAGCTATGGGAGCCCCGTCCACACTATAACCCATAAGAGTCGTATCATATAAACAACATGGATCCAGCAATACAGGCTCTTCTTTTGTTACGTCATCCCCCGGGATCAAAGCATTCTTCGGCTCTTTTAACGGAAAGTAATCTCTCTTACCCACACGGTCTCCAGACGGACGATTACTGACCGTACAGCTCAGCCGATAATTCCTGTAATTATATGCAAGCCACCAGTAACCCTCTGGAAGTATGACCTTCTTCTGCATATCTACAGATACGCTTTTGGGGCGGAAGTGGTCAACATCGCCATATTCCCCTGATAAATCTGTCTCTGAATACCAGCAGACTTTTCCGTACACCTCTTTTAAATACGGTTTTAAATCCGTCCAGATACTATTCTTTTTGAAGTATTCGGTTCTTTTATCGTGTTTACCTATAGCTTGTACATCCGAATTTCTCTTCGCTGCTTTGGACAGCCAGTTTTTCATCTCATCCGAAGTTTCATCTATTTTCTTTAAATCAATATATCTCATTCTTTTAACAGTTTATCTATGATAGAAGATAATTTTTTCTTTTGTTTTTCGCTCTGTTCTTTTGTTAATATATTGGGAGTATGTTCATCACAGTAACGGTCAACCGCTGCCAGATAGTCAGCATAATACCGGTCCATAGGGATATTTCTGGTGTAATCCAGCCTGTTGATTTCATCCCTCAGTTCGATCAATTCAGAGAGTTCTTCCTGTGTGATCTCTCTTTTCTGATATTTTATCAGCAGTTTTCTCTTTCTTTCTGTTTTTTCATAAGTCTCTTTGTCAAGCGTCGTTCTCATGCCATAATATGGGCTTTGCAGAATTCCGTCAATTCCTTTGCCAGTGGTAGACACTTCAGGTTCCTGAACTGTGATCCTTTCTCCATCACGTTTTAATATTCTGACAAATTCAGGAGCTATTCCATTTACTACAAGAGGATCATGCGTCGCTATGATCGCCTGTGTATTAATTGCATCATTGAGTATTTCGTCCACCACCTGCTTTAAATCATACTTCCATTTTGGATTCATATGAGAATCTGGTTCGTCAAGCATTACAAAACAGTCTGCCTCCTTCGCCACTCCAAGCATTCCGATATTTTTCAGCATCTGCTGTTCTCCTTCACTTAAATTTTCACAGCAAAGAATCATATTATTTTTTTCAAAGAAGACCTGGATTGCCGCACTGTATAATGACTGTAATTTTTCCAGAAAATTAAAAACGGACACTTTATTTTTCGGAAGCATACCTATATTCGTAATATTAATGATAATTTTATCATCTGCATATTCCGGCATTACCAGCTCAGATATCTCGCTGTCTATGAATTCCAGAATTGCCCGAACCCAATGGAGCGTTTTTTCTTTTATCCTGTCAGGTTCCAGATGAAAAATATTTAACTGAACATCTTTTGTATTCATTTCAATAAGAATCGATTCCAACTGATTAATATGACAATACTTCTGTAAAATTTTATATTCCAGTGAAGTTTGCTCCGACCAGATTGCTGCCAGATATAGGGGAGATAATTCATTGGAGCAATGAATAAACCGCTTATGAAAAAACTTAAATCCCACAGTTCTGTCTTCATCCTGCGGATTAAACTGCAATTTCAGATAGTGGTTCAGCGACGCCTTAATACCTGATTTATAATTGGCATTGAGCTTTTTATAGATATCATACAGTCGGTCATTATATCCGGAATAAAAACTGACGATTCTCTGTGGAATGACATCTACATTCCTATTGGAGATTCTTTTACGAAGAACAGGCAAATCACTGGGACCAGACTCAAAATCAATTCTTTGTTCTTCATTTCGAACCCTCATATGGTATTTTTGATTTTTACTTTCGAACAGGATTTCTTTTTGAGAATATTGGTAAATACATTTAAACTCAAAATAATCATCCATAAGAGACGGCATTTCCAAGCTGCCGAAAATAAGCATAATCACTTCGAAAATTGTAGTTTTACCGCAGCCATTATCTCCCAGAAGGATCATGGAAGAACTGGCATTTATATCTGGAAAAGTCAATTCAATGTGATTCAATCCATGAAAATCATTGAATTGAAGATAACGAATCTTCATCCTGTATTATCACCCTGTACTTACTATTATTGATTTGAATTTTTTTATTCTGCTTCAAATATAACAATGCTTTATTAATATCTGAAAAATTCCCGGAAAGATTTTTCATTTCGGACAACGTACATTCCGGATTGTTCAGAATAAATTGATAAATAGTTTCTTCTAACGAACTTTTAAAATTTTGAGATGTTTTTGTATCTATTTTATCCTTTTCAACGTCTTTTATCCTGTGATCATTATTGTCTTTTTCTTTAAATATTTTTAACAATAAATTTTCTGCATTTTCCTCTTTAGGATCATTTGTTCCAAGCTCTCCCCGAAAAGCACGGGATAAAATAGCCTTTTTCATGGTGTCAATTTGGTCAATGACAGATTCCGCCGCTTTTTGTGCCTGTTGTTCTTTTTTTAGCAATTTTTGAAGACATTCTACAATTTTTACTTGTTCGTTAATTGTTGGAACAGGAATAATATATGCGCCAATCTTTTTTGCATTGATATTAGATTGATTTACCCCATCTGTCTTCACAGAATTGCAATATTTTTTTGCATGGTTTGTGTTTAGCGCATAATTCAGGAACTCCCCGATTATTACATCGTGTTTATAATCCAATTTTATCAAATAACCAGCATAAATAGCAGGATATTCTCCCCGATAAATAGAGGTTTTGCCAACTAATGCTGCACTGTTTGTTCTATTAAAAAGGACATCTCCTGCACTAAGATGATATTTTTCAATATCGTCTTTGTCATTAGAATACGCCAAATCAGACCAGTCTATCTCACCCTGTTGCAGATTTCCCATACGAATAACAACTACGGAACCTGTTTTTTCAGACTTTTTTGCAGTACCATATTTTAATGAATTGCAGACAGAACTGACCGAAAGCCGTTTCCAGCTCTCCAGAACCATACCATGTTCTTGTCGCCACTGCTCTGTCAGTTCGCCGCTAAAAGCCTTGTGCAAGACAGCCGATCTGCGCGGTTCAAAGCTGTCTATGACAGCCTGTGCCTTTTCCCTGGCCTCATCCAGTTTGGCAAATAAGCTTTCAATAAGAACAACTATGCGACGTTGTTCAATTAAAGGGGCAACGGGAATTGGAAATTGTTGCAAATTTTTTAGTCTGATATAAGGAATCGCGGTCCCATACATTTTATCTTTGTTATAATCGAACCATCTATATTTGAAATAATAATAAAAATATTCTGAAATAAGTGGTTCCAAAAATTCTACCACATATGTCCTCTGATACGCTTCAAATTTACCTTCATATATAGAAATATTACTTATATCCCCGTTACCTGCCAGAAGAATTGCTTTACAGTCGAAGCTATAATCTGCACATCTAATAGGCTGCGACGCACAAGTAAAAAAATAATATTGTCCATCAACACAGCCATAATTCGCATCTCGTTTTCCAGTCCTTATATTTGCCATGTTCAAAAGACTACACCAGCACCAGTTCTCCGGAATCTCATACGGCTGCTCCCCAACCGGGACAAGTGCCTGTTCCAGCTGTTCCTCCGGCGTCAGCTTTTTCGCCGCCTTTTTTCCTCCCGCCATCTTACACCTCCGGTTTTTTCAGCGCTTTCAGCTCCTGCACCACACTCATCAGCAGATCCACCGCTTCTTCAAGCTGTGCAATGGCTTCTTCGCCGCTTTCGACTGGATCGGGCAGGTCTTCATAATCCACAATCGAGTCGTCACGAATCAGGCCAAGATCAAGACTGTTGCCTTTTTCTGCAATCTGTTCCCTGGTAAACACACAGAAACGTTCATCCTTTACCGCACGACGGTCTTTTGCCTCATACGCCGCTTCAAAATCTGCAAAATGCTCTGTTTTTAATGGATTGGTTTTTCCAAAAGAAGGCATATTGGTGCGCAGATCATAGAACCAGACTTCCCTGGTACTGCCTTTGTCAGCTTTTTCACGGGTAAAAAACAGTACATTGGTTTTGACCCCCTGCGCATAGAAGATTCCCGTGGGCAGGCGCAGAACGGTATGCAGATTGCATTTGTCCATCAGGTCAACCCGAATCTTCTCTCCCTCTCCGTCCGCAAAAAGGACATTATCCGGCAGCACTACGGCGGCACGGGCTTTTCCATCCGCCCTTAGGCTGCGGTAAATATGCTGCAGAAAATTCAGCTGCTTATTGCTTGTGGGGAATGTAAAGTCATCACGGGTCGCACGCTCTCCGCCTTTCTTGGTGCCAAAGGGAGGATTGGTAAGAACCACATCATAGTTTTTCATCCCTTTACCGATATTCGAAAGCGTATCTCCCAGTATGATCTCTCCTTCTATATTATGCAGCATGGCGTTCATCAAAGCCAGCCGATGTGTGTCATGAACCAGCTCAGTACCTGTAAAAGCCTCTTCCCGTTCAAATTTCTCAGTTTCCACATCCACGTCAAAAAAATCATCCGTCTGATCGGCAACATACTGATGCGCAGCGATCATAAAACCAAACGTTCCGCAGGCAGGATCATTACAGCGTTCGCCAACCTGCGGTTTTACCAGCCGGGTCATCACATCAATCAGAACCCGGGGGGTAAAATACTGTCCGGCGCCGGATTTTTTCTCATTCGCATTCTTTTCCAGCAATCCTTCATACAGATTTCCCAGACCTTCTTCACGGGCAGAAAACCAGTCCAGACCATCAATGGTCGCAATGATTTTTTCCAGATTTTTGGGTTCGTCAATATTCGTGGCTGCACCCTGATAGATCTCACGTACACGCCCTGTACCGTTCTCTCCCAGATGATTTAACAGTCCTTTATAAAATTTTTTCAGTTCAATCCCGCTTTTGGCAGTCAGCTCATCCCAACGATAAATTTCAGGAATCTGATTTTCTGCGCCTGTCTCCTTTGCCATTTTCAGAAACAAAATATAAGTCAGCTCTGTCACATACTGATGATAAGTGATTCCATCATCACGAAGCACATTGCAGAGATTCCAGAGTTTGGATACGATTTCCTGTGTAGTCATCAGCGGTTCACTCCTTTTCTCTGTTGATCGATTTTGATCTGCCGTTCAATTTCCACCATACAGGCCGCGACAGCTTCTTGTTGGTATTCTTCGTCGATTCCTCTTGCTGCATTACAATAATCAGAAATCGCCTTTACCATATCTGTGATTTTTTTCTGCTGTTCCCAATGTTTTGGTATCTGATCCGGCTGCAGATAACCAGGATTCCGATTGTTCTGGTTAAATATATAATATGGATATTGATGATACATCACGCCGTCTCCCCTCCGTCTTCATACAAATACTCATTCAGTTCCATAATGACCGTTTCCAGTTGATTTCCAAATACTTTGTTTATCTTCGTAAAGCCGCCCTGCGCCCTGAATCTTCCGTCCTCATCAAACACAGACACGTTCAGCACGGATTCTTCCAGCAGATATTTTTCCATGCGGGCGATCCAGTTCAGTTCCTGTCTGGAGAAATTATGTCCTTTTTTCAACTTGTCCACTGCCCGTCTGATCCGGGCCTCATGGGAAATCAGCGCGGAACCGATCCCATAACGGCGGATCAGACTGATAATGTCAGCCGTTATTTCTTCATTGGTCATCTGTGCAACCGCCGTATTCAGCTGCTGCACGGTAAATCCTTCTCTGTCCAGCGCCAACCGCAGAGATTTCAGACCGTCGCGCGTCAACTCTTTCGGTCTGGTACAGACGATATTCAGTGCTGCAATCTCATTCAGATTCGTTTTGATGTAGGTTGAAAATGCATCCAGATAATCTTCCGGTCTGCTGCCCTGTCCATAGCCTCTTTCATGTTCCAGAAGTTCATCCTCTTTATCAGAAATTACAACTGGGCGGCCCCCGCCCGCTCTGGTCTGCTGCAGCATCCGGAACATGTCGGCATAGGCCAGCAGACGTTTTTTGGCATCCTCCGGTTTACGACGCCGGATATCGATTGCAAACTGGGTCGGATCCTGTCCGCCTGTCATGCTGATAAAATGCTCCATCGTTCTTTTGTCCATACTGCGCTTTTTTCGCTGCAGCCTGGCAATAATCTGATTGATCTGATGCTGCACCTTTTTTTCGTCTTCCAGTATTTCCAGTCCTTCCAGCAGCTGTGTAAATGTCACGGCAGGATTTACCACTACCGGTTTCATCGTGTTGACATCTTCCAGCGAATCATAGACACCGACCGGATCATAAATCTCAAAATGTGTCTTATGTATATCCGGACAGAGTCTGGTCGCCCGGCCCATCATCTGTTCAAATAAGATCCGGGATTTTACACGGCGCATAAAGACCAGTGTCGTAATCTCCGGTACGTCAATTCCCGTAGTCAGCAGATCGACCGTAACCGCAATACTTGGAAAGCGTTCGTTTTTAAAACGTTTGATGACCTCCTGCACCTTTTTCGGATTGCCGCCTCCCACCGAACCGGTGATCTTCATAATCGCATCATTATCCACCCCGGTCTCTGCATAAATCTCCTTTAATATTTTCACAATCAGATCTGCATGCTGGTCATCCACCGCATAGATCAGTGTTTTGCCCTGTTCTTCCGGAATCTCCGGATCAATATCACGGGCAATTTCCGCAAATACGGTCCGGTTAAAAGGTTCTGTAATGACCTGCCGGTTGAATTTCTCAATGTCAAAATCAAGCTCATCCTTCAAAAGCTCTGAATTTGTAATCTCACCGGTCACGGGATCATAGGTCGTAATGGTATCCCCTTTTTTATAATGAATTCCTTCTTTTCCAAGTCTGGTCGTCAGTTTATGAGGCGCGTCGTGATCCACCAGATACCCTTCGATCACTGCTTCCCGATAGGTATATTGATACACAGGCGGCCCAAAGATCTGTGTCGTCTGTAATGCCGGTGTAGCGGTCAGCGCGATTTTTACCGCATCAAAATATTCGATCACCGAGCGGTATCTGCTCTGATAATCCGTCTGATCGCGATAAAGAAGCTCGTCCTCGCTCATTTCTCTGTCCAGAATATACCCTCTGTGCGCTTCATCAATAATGACCAGATCAAAATCGCTGACAGAAGGCATGGAATCTTCGTTATTATAGAGTATACGTTTTACCATACTCTGCACCGTCGCAACCTGAATACGTGTTTCCCGGTCAATCTCTCTGTCTTCCAGACCTTTGATATTGTAAATATCATCAAGAGTCATCAGCTCTTCCAGCCTGACCTCCCGGAATACATCATAAGCCTGCTCGCCCAGTGCGGTCCTGTCCACCAGAAACAGGATTCTGCGGAAACGTCCTGTCTTCAGAAAACGATAAATCATACCCAGTATCGTACGGGTTTTCCCTGTTCCGGTTGCCATGGCAAGCAAAACGTTCTGCTGTCCGTTCCGGATGGCATCCTCCGCAGCCTGAACTGCTTTTAACTGATACTCCCGAAGGTTCAGACCGTCTTTGTCGCGCAGCAGATCAAAAGGCATATCCTGCAACGCCTGATTATACGACGCAATATCTTTTTCCAGAAGATCCATGATACCCGCCGGACTCATCCAGCCTTTCAAAGCCCTGGGTGCATGGTCCGGCTGTCTTAAATCCAGAAACCAGACTCCGCTTTTGGTCTCATACTGCTCCAGATATGGTCTGCCGTTCGTGGCAAATGTAAACGGAACTTTGTAATTCCCCCACCTGCCGATCTGATATTCTGCATCAGCTGCTCTGATATTGCGGGAGTAGTCTTTACACTGATAATCAATCACCGATGGAATATCCTTGTGAATCGCTTTCGCTTCAATCGTCGCCACCAGTCGGTCTCCTATAAAAAGAGCATAATCCACATACCCCCGGCTGCCTACCGAAGAATCCGTAGGCCATTCGGCAATCGCAATATTGCGTCCCTTTACCGGACGGGTTCCCCTGGAATACCGCAGTGCTGTCGTATTTGCTTCCCAGCCGACTTTGCGCAGCTGCTCGTCAATCAGATAACGCGTCTCTGCCTCTGATCTTATTCTGAAACCTGCCGCTCTGCCGGCCTGTTTTTTCCGTTCATCCTTTGCAACAAAGGGAGCTTCCTCTGCCGCCCTGGATGCTTCCTCCATCAGTTTTTCTTCTTTCGTCCGTTCACTCTCTTTATCAACAACCGCAGACTCCAAAGTTTCGGAAGGCATAACAAAGGGATGGTTCTGATAATCCCAGTCCCCATATGTCTGCATAAACCATTCTGTAAGGCTGTAAGCCATCTGAATCAGGGCTTTTCCCTTCTCAACCGAGGCATAATTCTCGTGAACCGCTTTATTTCTGATTTTTCGCAGAGCATGCAGGATGTCCGACAGATCACGCGTAATCATCCCTTCACGAAACAGCACATCAATCCGTTTAACAGCTGTATTTTCACGGGGCAATGGAATCTGATCATAAGTAAATATCAGATTCACAATCGTTTCTCCGATCATTCCCAGCTTCATCAGACAGGAATTGGAATCACTGTACAGGTATTTTTCCGCCAGTTCTCCAAAATTTCCAAGAACCGGAAACTGATCGTTCAAAAATGTAAAATTTGATTCCATACGGTCTTTCTCCTTTGTGGCTCACTCAATACAGATTACATGCAAAATGCACAAGTCTGATACCTTCAAAAATCAGACATTCCCTGTATCCTTAAAAACATTATAAAATGTATTCTTTTCTTTGTCCACTTATCGTTCTGTCCAAAGCCAGATAGCCTCCAATCACCACCGCTTTCGAGTCCTCTCCGTGCCCGATCTCCTGCGTCTTTGCCACAGGCATTTCCGGCCCTGCAAAATGTCTGACCAGCTCACAGACTGCCTCTGCGCCTTCTTCCTTTTCCATGGCGGTAAAAGTTCCCAGCAGAATTCCCGCTGCCTGTTCAAATACCCCCAGCTGCTTTAGCTGACTTAAATAAGTGATCAGCTGCTCCCGCTTTCCGCCAAGCGCCTCCAGGATCAGGATTTTTCCCTGAAGGTCCGGCCAGTACGGCGTCCCGGCCAGCTTCAAAAGACAGCGGATATTCCCCCCTGCTGTCCTTCCCTTCATAAAATTCTTCTGTACAAACTTGTATGAAAACCCGGTCAGCTCTTCCGACTTCTGAAACAGATAGTTTTCAAAAGCTTTCTGCTGCATCTCACCAGATGCTCCCACAAGATTTTTCACCTGATACAGAACCGCTTCGTTCCCCGTCCTATGACTGACTGCATTGATGACCGTGGTCAGATCGCTGTACCCCCAGAACCGTTTGCCGGAACCGGCGATCACATCATAATCCAGATAAGGCAGAATCTCATTGGCCATATCGCCGCCGGAGATGTCAAAGATCTCCCGGATACTGTCATCCTGATAAAATTTCATCAGCTGCTCTGCCCGCGCCTCACCGGAAGTCCTGCCTTCCTCGTCCGCATAAAGCCGCTCTGCACAGACCGGAAGGATCCCCATCCCCTGCAGCACCTGATACAGCCTTCGGATCTTTTCCCTTTCGCTCTGCGGTCGCTGATTGGAACAGCATACAATGGCTGCCTTTTCTCCTTTTTTCATACCTTTATCCCTTCTATATAAACGGCACTAAATTCTTGCACTTATAGTTCTCGTTATCTGGTGCCGTTTATCATACTTTTTGGGCAATTTTTAAACACCAAATATATATTAAAAACAAAATATCTTTCTGTATTTTTTCATATAACAACACAGGGAACTTTTCATGTCCCCTGTGCCCTTCTCTTCGTTTCTGCCATTTCAGATCAAACCGACTCTGTATATTTTTTATGATTATTCAAATTGTTTCAGACGTTCCCGGCACATTTTCCGCTCATCTTCTGTAAACAGCGTTTGATACTCCGGCTTCAAAACGTATGCTTCCACAGACAGATCCAGGCGCCGACGCTCCCAGAGTACGGCAAATCCGTCTGTTCCTCCCGGCTTACTGATCAGTGCCTTCGCTGCAGCCACTCCGCCTCTCTCTGTCACCATCTGCAGGAAACGGCTCGCAGTGTAGCCGCATTCTTTCTTTGCCCTGGTATAAATACTTATCATATCCTGCTGAAAGCGCTTCTCCAATTCTTTCGAATCCTGTGAGTTCTGGACTACGGCATCTGTCTCTGCTGTTTTCTCAGCATTCAGATGGTTGATCCCTTCCATAAGTTCTTTATAAAACTGTCCCACATGATATCCGTCTGTAAACCGGTGGTTCAGCTCCAGAGACATGCCCAGTTTCTTCCTGCCCTGCTCCTCTGTATATTTCCCCCAGGCGATCCGGGGCACACTGTCGTCAGGATCAAAATCCCGCTCATTGGTCAGTCCGGTCAGCTCGATCCAGGGAAGACAGGAAAAATAGATCAGCTCATCGGTTTCCGAAGAGGCGTCCACAAAAGAAGTCTGTGCCGTGCTCTTTGACTTTGCCTCATGACAGAACGCCGGCAGATCCTCCCCGCAGGGCATGGTCACAATATGAAACTGCGTGGCACCCTTTTTCAGATCCGTAAAACTGGGTATCCGCTTATCCAGAAGCCACACTTCCTTCTCCCGGATTGTATAGCGGAAATTCTCCACCCGGTTGAACGCTTTCGTGCAGAGCCAGACCAACGCATAGTAAAAGGACACCCCTTCCCTCTTCACATACTGATAGAGCTCCGTAACGTCTGCCTGAAACGTCACACTGTAAAAAGGCCAAGACATGCCGGAGAAGAATTCATACAGTTCTCTTCTCTCCCAGTTCTCCATGTCAATTTTCTTCATATGTCCTCCTCTCCCTCCTGGAACTGTCAGCAGCCAGGCGGCATCTTCTGTTCACATCTCATTTTTTAACCGGTTCAGTACATGTGAGATCGCAAACATCAGCGTTTCATAGTGCATAAAATCCAGTATGTTTTTATCCACCAAGATCTGCAGACTGGCCGGAAATTCATCATCCGATTCCCAAAAGCGCAGAATTATAGAGAGAAACGGAAACAAATTCAGTTCATAAGCCGCATCGCCCTTTTCCAGTTTTTTACCCTCAAGTTTTTCACATGCATGAATCAGTTCATTGGTCTTTCCGTCAAAATATGTTCCGGCATTCTGAAAAAAATCGCTCCCTTTTTCCAGCGTGCCGCCCCGGACACCGGAAAGACTTTTTACATTTACCCATTCATGCCCCAAATGACAATTCTCTTTGGAATAACAGAGCACATCATATATAGTCATGGCTTCGTTATAATCCGCCTTCTTTTCTGACCGGAAAGCATCATCTGACCAGCTTACCTGACCGTCCAGGTGGCTGATCCGGTAGCTTCGTTCCAGGCAACGAATATACAGATACTCCTGGTCCTGCTCCAATCCGAATTTTCGGATCATCTTTTCCTGGTCATACTGCAAAAATACAGATGCCATATCGTTTTTCATCTTTTCATAATTAGAAATATTATGCTTATTCTTCATCTCTCGCCTTGTATAATCTTCTTTCCCAGTGTGTTTCCGCCTGTTTTCCAGTCAGAAAGCTGACTTCCCCTGCTGTATCTTTACATCTATTATACTTTAGCACTCGCACCTGTGCAAGGCGAAAGTATGACTTTTACACTATTTATGCCTATTCATACCGTAAAGCTTCGATCGGATTCATTTTCGCTGCCTTGTTGGCAGGATAATACCCGAAAAATATTCCAATAAAGACCGAGAAACTGACCGACAGTACAATTCCTGGCATGGATGGACTCACCGCATATCCCATAAAATTTGTAATCACAGCTGCAATACCGATTCCCAGCAAAATGCCGATCACGCCTCCGACCAGACAGATCACAACCGCTTCCATAATAAACTGAAGCCGTATTGAACCATTAGCTGCACCCAGCGCTTTTCTGGTTCCGATCTCTTTGGTACGTTCCGTGATGGATACCAGCATAATGTTCATCACTCCGATCCCGCCCACCAGCAGGGAAATCCCAGCGATAGCAGCAATAGCCAGCGAAATGGTAGACAGCATCTCCATCATACTTTCAATCACAGATTCCATACTCATTGCATTGATTTCAAAACTTTCATTGTTGCCGTACCAGCGGCGGTTCATATAATTTTCCGCTTCCGCCCCAAATTCCGATGCACTTACATCAGAAGCGGTCAGAATTGTGAGCTGGCTGTAGCCCGACGTATTGTGCGTTTGCTTCCGGGCGGTCTGAAGAGGCATATAGAGCGTCGTCTCCGTATCCTCATCCGAACTGCTGGTGAATCCCATATCAGACGCCTCATATTCATAGACTCCTACGATCGTGTAGCTGTAATACCGGTCATCAAACAACACATCTAATGTCTTCCCAATGGCATTTCTGTTATTTCCTTCAAATATCTGTTCTACCAGCACATCAGAAGCCATCACCACCCTTCTGGCCTCCTGCTGATCCCTCGCGGTAAGCAGCCGTCCGGTAAGCAATGTAAGCCCGGCATCCTCCAGATTGGCCTCATTGACACCCACTGCACTGACATTCGCATACAAAGCGCCCTGCCTGGCTGTACCGCTGCCTACATTTTCTGACAAGGAAAAGCCTTCAATTTTATCTTCATAGCGGAAAACCAGGTCATTCAGCATCTCCTCCGTAATATAGTCATCTTCCGTCAGCTGCGTCATTCTCGGACCAAAAGAAAAGGTCATACCGCTTTCTGTCGTCTCCGCTCCGGAGCTCTTCTGCCTCACTCCCATCGTGATATTGTTGGCCCCCATCGAAGCCATGGAATCCGTCACGGAACTGCTGATAGAATCTCCCAGTGTCATAATCGCTATAACGGATGCAATCCCGATAATAATCCCCAGCATGGTCAGAAGAGAACGCATTTTGTTAGCCCGCAGACTGTGAAACGCCAGCAGAATATTTTCCCATACTAACATCCTCTTTTGCTCCTTTCCCCCACGACCGCGCCGTCTTTCAGTGTCACAATCCGTCCGGTCTCCTCTGCCAGCTCCTGCGAATGCGTGATGAGGACGATCGTTTTTTTCTGCTCCTGATTCAGTCTGTGGAAAATATCCATGATCATCCGTCCGGTCCTGGAATCCAGTGCCCCGGTCGGTTCATCGGCCAGAATAATGGATGGATCATTGGCCATGGCCCTGGCAATGGCCACCCGCTGCTTCTGCCCTCCGGACAGTTCATCCGGATTATGGTCAAAGCGGCTTTCCATTCCCACCATTTTAAGCAGTTCCTTTCCTCTTTCGCTACGCTCTTTTTTCCTCATTCCGGCATAAAGCATGGGAAGCTCTACATTTTTCAAAGCACTGGTTCTTCCGATCAGATTATAAGTCTGAAATACGAAACCGATCTTCTGATTTCGAATCATCGACAGTTCCCGATCCTTTGCATGAGCGATATCCACCCCGTCCAGCGTATAATTACCTTCTGTAGGCCGGTCCAGCACTCCTATGATATTCATCATCGTAGTCTTTCCGGATCCGGAAGCTCCTACAATAGAAACAAATTCTCCTTTATGGACCTGCAGGTTGATGCCATGGAGAATCTCCAGCTCGTTAGGCATTCCCACATAAAACCGTTTCACAATTCCTTTCAGGTCGATAACTGCTTTTCGTTCCGTCATGAAACACCTCCTTTTCCAGTTCCGCTACCGTTCTTTCCCGTCCCTATGCCTCGGAAATTCTCTGGAAACTGTCCTGATTTCCGCCTTTTCAAAAGCCGCCTGCGGGCCTTCCGACCGGCATTCCTTCTCCGGCATCTCTGCCGCCGGGACCTCCGCCCATACCGCCTGGCATCAGAAATGTCTCATCGTTCTCTCCTGTCCCTCCACCGGGTACAGAACCAAGCATGGGATTTGTATAATAGACTATCGTATTTTCTTCCAGTCCCTCACCGGATACTTCCACATAATAATCGCTCTGCATACCAACCGTCACCGGAATCTTTGTCTGTTCTCCGTTTTTATCAACCATGACCAGTGCATTTCCTTCCTCGTCTGTTGTCACACAGTCATATGGTACAGTCAGCACATCATAGACCGCATCCAGGACAATACTGGCTTTCGCCGTCATACCGATCCTCAGATTTGTATTAGCCTCATCCAGCGCAATCTCCACCGCATAGGAAGAATTTCCCATACTGGAAGTTGTCACCGTAGGAGATACAAAAGAAACAGTCGCCGAAAGTTCGTCTTCCCCCAGCGCTTCCACGATAACAGCTGCCTTCATGTCTTTGGTAATACTGCTGATATCATATTCGTCCACACTGGCCGACACGATAAAGTGTTCCTGATCTGCCACACTGAACAGGACGTTGCCTTCTCCCTGATAAGTATCACCCTCCGCCGCATGCATGGCTGTAATCACACCGGAAATCGGAGCCGTCACCATACAGCTGTCGATCTGTTCCTGGTAATTCTCAATCATCTGCTGGCTGCTGTCGTTAGAATAGGTGTGCTCCATCTGCGCCTGTTCCAGGGAATCCGCCGCATTTAAAATATTGCGGTCATTGTTTTTGGAAGCATCTGTCAGATTCTCCGAAGCGTTCTCATAGACTTCCAGTGCTTTTTCCTCCGCATCCGCAGCCGTATTGTATGCCTGATGCCTGGCTGTATATTCCGCCTGTGCCTGTGCCTCCGCCTGCTCCGCAGCCGCAACTGCATCTTTATATTCCTGAGATTCTGCTCCTCCTTCATACTGATCCGGACTGATGGCGGACAGCGCCTCTCTCGCTTCTATCAACCTTTCTTCCTGCCTTTTAAGTGAATCGACAGCTTCACTCACATTTCCTTCTGCCTCCTGCAATGCCTCTTTCGCATCCGCTTCCTCCCTGACAGCTTTTGCATAATCATTTGTACCGTCTTCCACTGCTTCCTCATAGCTTTTAGACGCCGTCTCAATGGACTTATTTTCTTTATATTCACTCAGCGCCTGGCTGTTCTGCGCCTGCATCAGATTTCGTTCCAGTTCCGAAGAGTCCAGGATTACAATCACATCTCCGGCATTCACATAATCACCTTCCTTGTAATTGACTTGAAGTACTTGTACATCTTTGGCACTGGCTGATACATCCCGTGCATCCGCACTGGCGATCGTTCCGGTAAGACTGATCGATTCGATCAAGTTCTGCCGAACCGCCTGAACCGTTTCCACCATATCCAAATTCTCCTGTATTGCTTGTGCAGTTCTGCGCAGATGTACACAACGGTATCCGACAAAGGCTGCTGCCGTCACGATCGCCAGTACCGCCGCCCACAGCCATCCGTTCTTTCTATTTAATATCATCTTCATGTCCAGTCTCCTTTTAAAGAATCACTTTAAAAACAATCTTCTTTCTGTCACTATTTTCTACCATAATCTTCCCTCCATGTGTCTCTGTGATTGCTTTGGCCATGGACAGTCCGATTCCCGTACCCCCGACACTGGAAGAACGGGATTCATCCGGACGATAGAACCGGTCAAACAGACGATTCAGGTCCGGAATATCTAATGGTTCACATGTATTAGATACCTCCATACAGATCCGTCTATGTCTGCGGCAGACTTCAAGAGAAATCTCACCCTTCTCCGCCGAATAGCGAATCGCATTATCAAGCAGAATCGACAGCAGACGCTGAATTGCTGCGCGGTCTCCTGTAAGCGTCAGATTCTCCTCAATATATTGCGTGTAGCTCTTTCCTCCTGCTCTGGCAAGCGACGCAAAAGCTTCCGCTGTTTCCCAGACCGCATCACTTACCGAGAATTCCGTCTTCCTGGGAAACGGCATCTCTTCATCCAACCTTGACAATGCAACAAGATCACTTACCAGACGCGTCATTCTGGCCGCCTGTTTACGGATATTCTCAACCCACTCGTTTCCCTCCAGCTCCATGGCAAGTATGTCCGCACTGGTAGAAATCGAGGTAATTGGCGTCTTCAGTTCATGTCCGGCATCTGTAATGAACTGTTTCTGCCGTTCAATATTTTTCAGATAAGGCCGGATCGCTCTTCCGGAAAAAAACACTGTCAGTCCAAAAACAATGTTCAGACTGATCATGGCAGTCACGACTGATATCCAGAACAGAGATTTGATAAACCGCTGCTCACGGTATACATTTAAAAATACAACCGCATAACCACTCTCTTCTTTCTTCACCATATACCGATAGTCATTCCAGTAACCTCTTTCCCGATTTCCGGACAGGATCTTTTTCACCTCCTGCCGAATCACATTCTGATCGACCGAAGAGACATGTTCATGAAAAACATCTTGAATCTGTCCCTCCACGCTGCAGTGAACAATAAAAAAACGTGTTGTAAAATCTGCCTCCGGACCGTCCGCCCAAGGCATATCGGAGATCATGGGAGGATCTCCTGATGGTCTGGAGTCTTTCATCTGTTCATACTCCATGATCCCGGCGAGCATCTCATCCTGTCTGTTAACTGTCGCCGAATAATTAATCGCGTTAATTCCCACAACCAGCGTCAGCATCACGATCCCCAGAGCACTCATTGCTGATAGAATAAAACGGTCCTTTAACTTTTTCAGCATTTTTGCTCCTCCAGTAAATATCCGGCCCCCCGGACAGTTCGAATCTCAATATTTCCTTCAAGGCATTTTAGTTTCTTACGCAAAAAGCCGATATAAGTCCATACTACATCTACGCCTGACTCCGAATCCCGCCCCCAGATCCGATCCATAATATGTTCTGTGGAAAATACCAGACGCGGATGCCGGAGAAACAGTTCCATCAGCTGATATTCTTTATTGTTGAGCCGTACAGAAGCAGAATCCGTCGATAATTCGTAACAGCTGCAGTCAAGCCGCACATTTCCAAAAGTCAGTACTGAGTTTACATAATTTCCGTTTCTTCGGACGAGAGCCCGGACTCTTGCAATAAATTCGCGGGTAGAAAACGGTTTGGGAAGATAATCATCCGCTCCGGCCTCCAGACCTTCAACCCGGTCCTCGATCTCCGCCTTTGCCGTAAGCATCATAACCGGAACTCCAGATCCTTCTTTTCTTATACGTTTCAACACATCCAAACCATTCAGTTTAGGCATCATGATATCCATTACCACCGCATCATAGTTCTCCGCGTGGATATAATCCAGAGCGTCTCTCCCGTTATGTACAATATCAACCGAAAATTTATTTTTTTCCAGCAGGAATCTGAGACCTCTGGCAAGCTCGACCTCGTCTTCCGCCACCAGAATACGCATAATTTTCTCTCCCTTCATGAACTGTTTTTAAATGAAAATACATGATATCAACATATACTCGAAGTCTGACCCGGATTACACGATTTTGTCCACGCGTACCGCCGCCGGATATGTCTGACCTTTTACTGACCAGGCCAGCGCCGGATCATTCTCGACTGTCTGATATACACCTTTCCCATGTTTTTGACGAATCTGTGTAAGCATTCGATCTCCTTCTTGTAAATCAACCCTGTCTACCTTTGCCTTCCTTGTCCCTGGCTTTTCCTCCTGCAAAACGGCGTCTTCACCATCTTTTTCTTCCGGTTGAATATCCGGCTCGCTTTCACATTGCATGTTCCGTATCCAGGCGTTGGTATGCATGATACGATCAATCTCCATATAGCCCTCCCTTTAAAGCTGTTGTCCTAAAAATGCAATCCCAAATCATGATGTCATTATAGGAAGGCGGCCTGAAATGTACCTGAAAGAAACTGTGTACGATCTGTGAACTGTGCCGAACAACTCGTCTTTGGGAATATTGTATATTTATTAAATCAACAACCCCGCTGCAAGCAATGGGGCGTCAAGTTTGCAACGCTGCAGAGCAGCGGGGTATGTGACCCTCGCGGCATTCGCCAAATACTCGTGCAAGCACGGCACTTGGCTCATTGCTCGCAGGAATCAAAAAAGCTGACGCAAAACACCCCCTGTCTGTATACACAACGTTACCGAGTACGCAGACAGGATTGTATTTTGCGACAGCTTTTTTCGCTGATACAGTCCAGATATGTCCATGCCGACGCTCAGTCGGGCAACTCATTATTTTACTCGGGACTTTCAAAACCGTTTCGGTCTTTCCTGTCTCACATTTTTTTCTTCCCTTTCCAGCTGCGGTAACAAAATACTATCGCTCCGGATCTGGTTCCGAACAACAGGCTGCATGGACAGCCTTTCATAAATTCCTTGCGGAATCCATCCTTGCTCAGCAGATTATCCATGCCGAACTCAGGTTCTGTCTCCACTTTAAACAGCCTGCCCATTTTTTGAAAAAGCTGCTCAAACACATGCAGAATATCACGTTCTGTCATCTCTCTTTTTCTGATACTCGGAATTTTTTCGATCCCTCTAAGAAACAGAATATCCTCCACGCCCAGCAAAAGCTGAAGCCAGACTCCTCCCCCCATATCATAATACTGACAGCAATAATATCCGTTCCCTATATTTTGCCCTTTGTATTCTGTACTGACAAGTTTTGTCTCCGCCCGCAGGACATCCTGTACTGCCCGGTTGACTGTCCTGGATATAATATCTATTTGTGAAGACTGGTCTCTTTTTTTCTGGCGTACAGCTTTTCCCACGATTGCCTGATCTTCAAGCATGATATGCTCCGTCAGCCAACTGCCCATAATCCCTACGAATCGCTGAACGGCTGACATAGAATAACCGGACAGTTCCAGATCTTTTTTCAGTGAAATCAACGTCTTATTTCTGAAATTATCATGAAGCCGTTTGTGATCTGCATATCCATTGTACCGTATTGACCGCATATATGCTTCTTCTTCTGAAAAATGCGTCATGGAATAAGCTTCCAGATATTTGATCCCTTCTTTGTATGCAGCCTGATTCGTTGACGCATCCTGAGCAATTTCATATAACTTGTTAGTGATCCGAAAAAGCTTTGCATGTGCTCTGTCCACTACTTCCACACCTATTTTAAACCTGTCATCCCATACAATCTTTTCCATAGAGAAATCTGCCTCCTGATGTAAATTTTGTGCCTCCGAACTCTTCAGCAGCTGTTTCTTTACCGGATATCCACAATTACATCACTGTGCACTCCGCTGATACCTTTTAAACTTCCGCATATCCGACAAAGAATCGTCTCCTGAAATAAAACCCCTAGAGATTCTGAGAGTGCATTATTTTAATCTTATTTTTAATTATAAATTCGATTTTTCCATTTGTCTACAACTCATTCCCGTCTTTTTTCTTTTTGATAAACAAACCGGCACAGCATCATCCGCTGCTAATCCATACTTTTTGCTCAATTTACATAATCCACAGTCATAATGTGTTTTCTCCGTTGAATACTGTCCGTCATGCGCATACCATTCAAAACTATATACTGCTTTGCTAATATATTTTTTCTTTCTATCTTTCTATTCCTTACATTTCTAAGATACCCTTTATCTCTCAAGTCACAAACTTGTTTCAATAATAACCTTCTTTTTATCTTCCTTGAAATTTTCTTGTTGATTATCAAACCAATCTACTGTTTGTACATATTCTCCTTTTGTTCCCAAAACTGACCATAGACTAAATATCGTACCAGCTACAACTAAAATTCTAGCATGGAACTCAGTTATTACAGAAATATTTGCATCCTGGCTATTATACCAGTCCATAAGTAGATACATTTCCTGAACAACATTTCCTGGTCTTACAGTTTGATACATTCCGATCATATTAGGACGCTTTTTATAATCACCGATGGCATATCCATTAGCACGATCCTCAAACACTCCTGATTTCAACTCATAATGGAATTGCTTTATCAGTTCTTGTGATAACGACTCATTCAATGTATCCAACATTTCTATTTTCTTCAATTTATCATTCCAATATTTATTTCTTTTCACATCATCTGATGTACTTTGGTCTTCCGCAAAAGTCAACTTGTTTAAACATATCATGAGTTAATCTTGACTTTCTATTTGCAAAAATTTATAATACCTTCAGTGGACAAAGGAACATATACTTAAGGCGCCGTCTTTTGGCGATTGTGGTGCAAAACTGTGTGTCTTTTTGTCCGAGAAAAGCAGCCGCGTAATAAAAACAAGTTTTCAGAAAGAGGGTATACCATATGCCGAAGGAAAAATACACCTCCATATATAAAGATTTAAAAGATAAAATTGAGACCGGTGAATACGGATTCCAGGAACTGCTCCCATCTGAAAATCATCTGATCCAGACATATGTCTGTTCCAGAAACACCATACGCCGGGCCATACAGACTCTTGTCAGTGACGGATATGTACAGACACAGCAGGGAAAAGGAGTCAGAAATATTTTTCAGCCTGCCCCGCACACTTCTTTTACACTTGGAGGCATTGAATCTTTTAAAGAATCTGCCATCAGAAATCATCAGATCCCGCGAACCA
This sequence comes from uncultured Lachnospiraceae bacterium, assembly GCA_951802115.1. GTDB lineage: Bacteria > Bacillota > Clostridia > Lachnospirales > Lachnospiraceae > Hominiventricola. The sequence continues at coordinate 106,480 of CATOPL010000008.1, forward strand.
AGATCCTGGTTTTTACTGAGATTACGGCAGACCAGAAAATCTCCCAAAAAACCGGATTTGCCGAAGGTTCTGAACTCTATTATCTTCAGCGACTTCACTATCTTGATGAAACGCCTCTGATCATAAATCATAATTACTTTTTAAAAAATGTTGTAACTCACCTTACAGAAGAAATTGCCAAAGATTCCATCTATGCCTGGCTGGAGGAAAAGCTGCACATATCCATTGTGACCAGCAAAAGGGTCATGACTGTAGAGAAAATGACGCAGATCGATGAAAAATATTTAGATCTTGGAGACTACAACTGTCTCGCTGTTGTAAGCAGCCAGACATACAACGGAGACGGAATCATGTTTGAATATACCCAATCCCGCCATCGCCCGGACTATTTCTGCTTTCAGGACAATGCCGTCCGACGTCCTATTACCTCCAGAAACGGAAGTTTGTCCAGATGCTTATAAAAGATCATCTCCTGAACTGTGTTGATTTCTCCAATGTAGAGCATACGATCGCGGATTATATTTTAGACCGCGCAGCTGTTCTTTCGTTTTGCCGGCTTAAACCATTTTCACTGGCATAAAGTCAGCGATGAAAACGTGAAATTTTTCAAAGAACATCTGAAAGCAATACGCATGATCCCCTGTGAATATCACAGATACTATTACAGAGAACAGGAAATATTTTCCTCAATTTGCTGACAAAATTGCCGGGCTGGAGACAGAAAGCGTAACAATCAAGGATGACGTCGCCAGAGAACTGGCTGAAAACGGATTATAACACTACATCGTTTCTGAATATTTTTTATCGGCTGAACGCAACCGTTTGCGGTATATTTGATCCAAATGAATGCGGCGCTGTGGACTACACCGGATGAATCCGGACTAAATATACCGCAAAACGGAGTGTACGGACAGATCGAATCAATATCCACACCAGGCACAGGGTCCCGCAGCAAGATCATCAGACTGCTTTCAGCATATCAATAACTTGAAATTCTTTCCTTTCTTTAGTATAATATTTCCGTTAAAAAAGTTATAAAATTATGAAAGGATGATTTATTTTCCGGACATGAAAAAGAACTATTTGTATCTTACTTTAGCAATCAGCAGCCTGTTCCTGTGTGGCGGCTGCCAAAATCAGGAATCACTTCCCGCAGATTCGCAGACATCCTCAAACACGGTTTCCTTAACGGTATGGGGAGGGGAGGAAGACGAAGCGCTCCTCCAGGAAATTTTTTCTTCTTTCCAGGCTCAATATGCTGACCAGGCGTCTTTTCAGATCACATGGCAGCCCCAAAGTGAATCCGGCTGCAAAGATGCATTGCTTGCAGACCTGGAAGGCGGCGCAGACGTTTTTGCCTTTGCTGATGATCAGCTGGCGGCTCTTGCCGCTGCAGGCGCCCTGGATCCTATAGAAAATCCGGAAGATGTCCGTGCATCGAATCTTTCTGCATCTGTAAATGCAGCTTCTGTCGGCGATACACTTTACGCCTATCCGCTGACGGCAGACAATGGTTATTTTCTCTATTATAATAAAGCCTTCTTTTCTGATGAAGATATTAAAAGTCTGAACCGGATGACAGAAATCGCCGCTGAACACGGTGGACTGGTAACGATGGACTGGTCTTCTGCCTGGTACGTTTATTCCTTTTTCGGCAATACCGGACTGGAAGTGGGACTAAACGAAGACGGTCTGACCAACTACTGCACCTGGAACAGTACCGACGGTCCCATTCACGGTATCGATGTGGCCAGGTCCATGCTGGAGATCGCAGAAAGTCCCGGATTTTCCAGCTGTGCAGATACCGATTTCCTGACTGGTGTACAGGACGGATCCATCATCGCCGGAGTCAGCGGTGTGTGGAACAGCGTTGCAGTTCAGGAGGCGTGGGGCGAAAATACCGGAGCCGCCAAACTTCCGTCTTATACGTGTAAAGACCAGCAGATACAAATGGCTTCCTTTTCCGGCTGTAAACTGATCGGCGTCAATGCTTACTCCCAGCAGAAAGAATGGGCAGTAAAACTTGCCGAATGGATATGCAACGAAAGTAATCAGGCTCTTCGCTTTGAACAGCGGGGACAGGGACCATCAAATATCCATGCGGCAGATTCCCCTGCAGTTCAGGAGTCCCCTGCTATTACCGCACTTCTGGAACAGTCAGAATTCTCTCAGCTTCAGCGTATTGGCGGAAAATTCTGGGATCCTGTATCTGCTTTTGCTCTGAATATGGCTGAAGGGAATCCGTCCGGCGCATCGCTCCAGGAGCAGCTTGACCGGCTGGTAGAAGATGTAACTGCACGATAAAGCTCCGGTGTTGAATGATCGAAACAACTTCATATTATATAAAATTCAGGAGGAAATCACATGAAAGGCAGGCTGACATTACAGCAACGCCTGATTCTGCCCATCGTCCTGTTAGGGCTGATCACGCTGTTGTCGAATATTCTGGCAGTATTCAGCATCCATAATGTAAATGCCAACGCCGGAACCATCGTTGACCGTTATATGGTCAGCGAAGCAAAACTGGAAGATATCCGGCGCTCAATGATGGACATCCACCGTCTGGCTTTGTCGCATATTATTGCAGCAGATCACGCTACCATGATCAGACTGGTAGGGGAGATTAAAGAAGAAGAAGCCGAGCTGGATGAAAAGCTGGCAGCTTATGCATCTTTCGTTGCTGAAGATGAAGCAGAAATTTACCGCGCACTTTTAGAAAATTATGATTCTTTTAAACATGCACTGGTTTTCCTGGTCTGCGCCAGCGCGGACAGTAAAACGCAGGAAGCTTATGCTCTGGCTAACGGCGACGCCGCACTTTTCAGCAGCGCTGCAGAAGAAAAAATCAATGATCTTTACACGTCTGTCAGTGAAAGGGCCGACGCGGCGCGCAGCAGGCTTTCCATCGTATATCTTTTCTCTTTGATGACCAGCGTCGCCACTTTGCTGGCCGGACTTTTTCTGGTGTTTGCCGCTTTCCGCATGATCAAAACATATGTCATTGCACCGATCCGCGATGCTGTACAGATGCTCAAAGACAGTTCCGGCCGCACCAGCGACGTAGTAAGCGAGGTCCGCAGACGGACCAGAACCTCTCATGATCATGTACATAAGCTTTCCGGACTGACAGATGAACTTACCGCCGCTTTTGAAGAAATTGCCGGCAACGCCTCCGCCATCCGTGATAATGCTGCCAGTACGCAAAACGATACCCGTAATATGAGTGAAGAATGTTCTGCGATCACTACCTATTCTGTCAATATGCGCGGACGGGCAGAAGAAATGGAGCAGTCCGCGCAGGCCAATAAAGAAGCAATCCTTTCGAAGACCGCAGAGATTATGTCCATCCTGAATGATGCGATTGAAAAAAGCCGCAGTGTAGAACAGATCGATCTTTTGACCAAAGATATTCTCTCCATCTCTTCTTCCACCGACCTGATCGCTGTCAATGCCTCTATTGAGGCTGCGCGGGCCGGAACAGCAGGAGAAGGATTTGCCGTCGTCGCACAGGAAATACGCCGGCTTGCCGATTCCTGTGCTGAAACTGCCGGCCATATCCAGCAGGTCAGTTCTGTTGTCACCGGCGCCGTAGATCACCTTTCCCAAAGTGCACGCGACCTGGTAGAATATCTCAACCAGAATATTCTCACACAGTTCGAATTATCTGTTCAATCCGGACAGCAATACCGAAAGGATGCTGCCTATATAGAGACTTCCATGGAAGCATTTAACCAGCAGACTGAACGGCTGAGAACCGCTATGGATGAAATCGCCGCCTCGATCACCGGTATCTCTGAAGCAATCGACGGCGCCCTGCCCGACGTCACCGGAGCTGCCGGCAGCACCCATATTCTGGCACAGGACATGGCAGAAATCGCTGCCAGAATGGATACAAACCAGGAAATCGTGGGCGAACTGCATAAACAGATGGAAGTCTTTGCAAATCTGTAGACTGTTGTATCTTCTTACGTAATTTCTGAATGATTCTGATTTGACAGCACGGCGGGCGCTGAATCGCACCCGCCGTTTTCCCTTTATCAGCAGCTTATTACAGCCGTTTTCAAGAACAGACTTTACGAGTTCATTTTGGCATATCACTTTATTATTTTATCCGCAATGATCAAAGGGACACCCGTCCAGACAATTTTCTTTTTTCTTATATCGGCAGCTTTCCCAAAATTCTTTTAAATTTCATAAACGGCATAAATTTTGCAGCAAATGGACATGCCCCGGTAAACAATGTCACCTGAAGAAAACGGCACGATTGAGAATCTCAATAAAATATAGTATAATATCCTCTGTAAGCGAGGTGATACTATGCTGCATATAGCAGTGTGCGACGATGATCCGGCGGCCGTCCGGACTCATAAGAAAATGGCGGAATCCTGTCTGAGACAATGCCGGAGCATTGGAGAAATAAACGTTTATACTTCCGGCGACAATCTGCTTTACGATATTGTCGAGGATCATTTTTTCTTTGACCTGATTTTACTGGATATCGAAATGCCTGGAAATACCGGCATGGAAATGGCAGAAAAAATCAAGCCTTATCTGCCGGATGTAAAAATTATTTTTATTACTTCTCATATCGAATATGCCATCGACGCATTTGAACTGTCTGTTTTTCGATATGTGCCCAAGAATGACATCGCCAAGCGGCTTCCCGCCGCCATACAGGACGCAGTAAAACTGATTGAGCTGGAGTCCGGAAAATTCTACACGATCCAAACCAGCAGCCGTCTTGAACGAATTCCTTACAAAGAAATCTGTCATATTGAACGGGACGGAAAGAACACCGGCATCACCGCTTCCGGCAAAGTTTCCAGAGTGCGCAAAAGTCTGCAACAGGTTTATGAAGAATTAGACGCAGACGAATTTATTTTTATTGACCGCGGTTGTATTGTAAATATAATACATATTATGCAGATAAAAAACGGTACGGCGGTACTCAAAGACGGTACGGTTCTTCCAATAAGCCGCTCTCACTTACAGGGGGTAAAAGAACAGCTGAACCGTTATTGGGGGGCTCACATATGACCGTTCTTCTTGTCTTATGTTCGGACATCGCTGCCGGAAGTATCAGAATGATTTTTGGCCTGCTTCTCGTTGTTTGGTTCTTAGCAACAGGGAAAACGGACAGAAAATGCATATCCATTGCTTTCGCCGGCAGCGCTGTAATCTCTGCCATACTGTCCGCAACCGGATTACCTGACTTCTATCGCATTATATCCGAAACCGCCTGGATTAGCGTCTGCGCCGTCAGACTTCAGAAAGCCGATACACGAATGAGCCTGTTCATGGGGTTCTTTTACGAAATTGCCGTATCTTTTCTGCAGTTTTTAATCACTTCGTGGATGGGCGTACTCTTTTGTTCTCCTGCCTTTCTTGATTACCACACAGGATATGGACAAATAACAGTCTGGGCGCTCCATATAGCGCTGGCTGCAGCCGTATGGTATCTTTGGAAACATCCGGAGGAAGAAAAAAACAGTGTTTTTCACACTGTATCAGCAATGTCTGCGGCAGGCTTCATCGCCGTTATTACACTGTCACAGCAGGCGGTACTCCCGATCTCAGACGATCTGCTGGATATGTGGACGATTTTATCCGTCGTCCTGATGATGTCTGTTCTCATATTCAATATGAACCGGCAATATGAGATTGAAAAAGAGCTTGTCCGGTTAAAATCTCAACAGGCCGAGCTGCTGGAACGGGATTACATTGCTTTAAACCAGGCGTATACCGTCAACGCCAGACTGTTCCACGATTTTCATAATCATATCTGCGCGCTGCGACGGCTTCTTTTATCTGAAAAATCAAAAGAAGCTCTTCAGTATCTGGACCAACTTCAGACCCCTGTGCAGGAGCTGACAGGCGCAATATGGACAGGTGATGAGACGGTAGACTACCTCATTAACAGCAAAGCCCGGACAGCCGGAGACAGTGAGATATCTTATCAGGTGCAGGTTGAATTTCCCCGGCATACGAACCTGAGAAGCGCTGACCTGTGCGCCATACTAGGAAACCTTTTAGACAATGCTCTGGAGGCGGCACGACAGGTACAGGAGAAAGACAAACGTTTTGTCAGACTGACCATCCGCCGTATCCACCAGATGATCATTATAAAGGTAGAAAACAGTTTCGCCGTTCTGCCTGTTTCAGAAGACGGCGCTCTGAAAACTTCCAAAGAAGAAAACGGATTGCACGGATGGGGTATAAAAAGCGTCCGGACTGCCGCTGAAAAATACGACGGTACGGTGCAGACTTCTTATGCCGAAAATCTCTTTCGTGCTGTCGTTACCCTGTCTTATCAGAGTATAACTGATACATAGCAACGATGGACCGCCTTCATCTTTTTCACGGTCAAAAACCTGCCGATTGCGGACACTTTGGCACAGACCCTTTTTTTAAGCTATGATTAAGACATAACAAACAAAACCCATACAAGGAGGTAACAAATATGCGTCATGTATATATTCGCGCAATTATGAGTCTGATCTGGCTGGCAGCAGCTGTCGTAGGCGGAGTATCCGGCAATTTTAAACTGGCTGTTCTTTATGTTCTGTTAGGGGGCGTATTCCTGTATAATGCTTACGCCATAAAGAAAAACCTGTGAAAAATACAATATCGGAAATCATTAGTAGACAACCATCATAGACAAATTTTCTTTTCATCTTAGAAGCGTGTTTGAAAATTATTTTCCGTCAGATGCGGAAATTAATTCATAAACACGCTTTAAGAATGTTCTTCGAGTCTTATACGAATACTTTCCGGCACCAGTCCGTCTGTTCTGATATTTTTGCAGCGGATACTCAGCTTCATCGTCTTTTTAAAATCCATATAAATCTGCTTTTTTTGATAATTGACCAAAGCCAGATGAATTTCTCCTTCCGAATCTGCCGCTGCAACTGTTTCGTGTCCGCAAAAAGCCAGATGTGACAATCCATAAAGCTTACTTTCCGCCACAAGCCCGGTTTTCCCTGCTTCATATTGATATAGCTGCAGTGTCCCGTCGCAACAGCCGCATGCAATATAAACCGTTTCCCCCTTCCGACATGCGTCTAAAGCTTTCAGTTCTCCTTTTCTGCCGATCTTAAAGGTCCCGCAATGTTTACGGATTCCATCGGAAAAGATTTCCATTGTCTTATTCCCGTCATACAGAATCACCATGTTTCCCTCTGCAATAACGCCGTACCCATCCTTTTCTACACTCCATTCTCTCAATATCGCTCCGTCCTGAATCCGAATCAAAAAAAGCTCCGTACCTGTCTGATCGCTTTCCTTCATAAGTATCAGCTCTTCCGACATAGACAGCAGCCTGTGCTCTCCCCGTTTTCTATATTCCTGTACCGTATGCTGCTTATCCTTCTGTATCCAAATCATCCGCAGTCTCGTCTGATTCTGGACGCAAAGCAATCCATGACTTCCCGCCACTGCCTGTTCCAATACAGGTAAACCTGACAGGCAGGAATTTTCTTCAAGACACCGGATATCCCATCTGCGCAGACAACCGTCCTCATACAGACAGACCAATTCCTGATGTTCATACCGAAGAGACAAAATTTTTGTAGATTCTCCCAGCCTTGCTCCTGTCATATCACAGCCGGAACAATCACAATGGTCCAGACGCACGTTATTCAGGTTCGCATTCACAAATCTGGTTCCCCGGAAATTCTGTTCTGACAAATCTGCTCCCGGAATGCTGATGCCTGACAGATCTTTATCAGACCAGCAGGCCTTGGGGATTTTTCGGTCTTTCCCTGCAAAATACAGAGTCTGCATGATTTTTGCCGAAAGATCTGTCTTTGCCGAATCCCGATTTACCAGCCCGGTAAGTTTATATAGATTATTCTTGTATTCCGAAGGAGTCTCCTGTATCAGCTCCGCAAAAAAACCAAGAATTTCGAGACTGAAATAATTCTTTTCCAGCTCATCTTTAAATTTTAAGCTGTCTTCCTTTAACAGTCTGCCCAAATAAACTGCTGTAAAATATTCCCGAATCGAACGATGTGAAAATGCTGCTGCTTTTTCACCGGCATGTTTTAACAACGTACGCATAGAAAAACGGTTATCCGCATCCTGTCTGACGTTCTCATCTGCATTGTTTTCCATCCACAGAACTTTAGAAGCTGATGTTCCCAGGTAAGCCTCAAACTCTCTGATCTGCACAACCTCTCTCCCCTGCTTCTGAAGCCTGTATGCCATGAGACATAAAGCGTCATAAATCCTGGTTACAGTTTCCTCTGTATCCAGAAGCTCCACATCTTCCCTGTCAAAACTGTTGTCAAACTTTCTTCGCAGACATTTACGTATGTACCGCTCATAGATGGAAACTGTGTTTTCCCCGATCTTTTCTCCTGATTCCAGAAGCTGCCTTATCATATCCAGAAAAAAAGGTTTTCCCATTAATTCACGGATATTTTTATTCCCGGCTAACTGTTCCCATCTTCTGACTCTTTCTTCTTCCTCTGTCCCGAACAGAACAAACTGTTCCCCGTCTTCCTCCTCTACCGGCGCCAGATACAATACTTCCAGTCCATCCACTCTGTCAGAAAGCCATCTCTTTACATCATTTTTTTCAAAGCACTGAGGACGCGAGGTGATCAATATTCTGGCTCCTGTCAGATATTCACAGCATTTTGCCAGAAGCTTCAGATTTTTGCTGACCGTCCGCTCGTCAATCACAGAAGAAATCTCATCGAATCCATCCAGACATACAAGAACATGATAATGTTCTTTTAACTCATAAAAATCCGAACCGAGACAGCCCAGCTCTTTCATTCTCTTTTCAATCAGTGTCTGCGGAGAACCCATATCTTTCAGATCCTTCAGAGAAAGACAGACAGGAATATAGTTTCTCTGTGGATTTTTTACAAATTCGTCAAAAAGCTTCCTGCACAGACAATATAAAAAGAACGTTTTTCCGGATGCATATTCTCCAAGCAGCAGTCTCGCCTGGCATTTATCAGACTGAAGCCACCGTATCATTTCTTCTTCCAGACACGCCTGCGGCGTTCTCTGGTTTTCTTCATAAAATGACATCTTCACCCGATATTTGAATAATGTTTCATACCTCTCTCTGACAGCTGCGTCATTTTGAAGCTCAAACATGATTTTTTCCGGCTGGAACGGATAAAAACGCAGCCCGGCGGGAAGCAGCATTACAGGCATCAGTTTCCTCTTCCACTTCCGGATAATCTCATTTCTCTTTTCGGCGCTCCACATCCGGGGGTTTTGCTCTTCTGCGCGCTGTTCTCCATAAAACATCTCATACAGCTCCGGTTCCAGACCTAAGAATTCAAAGATTTGACTTTCTTCATTCCATATCTGGATATTTTTTATGGGAGCATATTTTCCGGGAAACCGCTCTGCATCTTCAAGCAGTTCAGCCGCGTGCTTATTCAGTCTGCCGTTAGGAGCTACCAGAATCCAGTGTTCTATCTCTTCCCTGGCGCTTCGCTGAGCCTGCAGAATTTTGGACAGAATCACCTCCTCCGTTAATTTTTTCGACTGAATATATTTGCATTCCAGGCAGCAGCGTCTCCTCTGCCCCGTCTCATCAAGATAAATCAGATCTACATCTCTTCCGTTCTGATCTCCGCCGGGCTTTTTCTGCAGAAATTGCAGAATTGCTTCTGTTTTTTCTTCCAGATGCGGATTATCTTCCCGATTCCAGATAAACAAGTGACCAAGAAGCTTTAAAAGAACATTTTCCAGAACCGCGCCTTTTTCTGCCGGGTTGTTAAATGTACCAGGCCGGGCCGGCGGCAGACTGCGTTTCCATACTTCCTGATCTGCTTCTTCCGTCTCTGTTTCTTCCGTCTCTTCATCTGCCTGCGTCTGATTGCTCTTCGTTTTCCAGCTTTGAGAAACCTCCCAGCAAAACGCGGATTCTGACATCAAAAGCCAGAGTCTAAGCATAAGCCGACGCTGTTTTCTATCCATCTGACTGATCTTTGATACAAAAGCAGAGGCGCTCAGTGTCCCCAGTTCTTCTTTCAGCTGTTCTGCAAGCCTTTCCGAAAACTGCAGAACGCTTCTGTACATTTTCTCCGCCTCTTCGTACTCTTGATTCCAAAGATGTGCGCAAAAATCCGTCAGTTCCTCACAATTCTCCCTGTCTCCTGTAAGAGCCCGCGCTTTTTCCCATAGTTCCTGCTCCAGAAATACGACTCTGCTTTTTTCTTTTTCCGGATGTATTCTGGAAGCCAGACTTAAAATTTTCTCCAGTTCGTACTCTCCATGTCTGCCCAGCACATAAAACTGCGCAGCGGCTGAAGACTGCAGATTGATCCACATACCTACCATAATCAGCACGCTCTTTGGTGAATCCCTGAAATCATAAAGCTGTTGCATCCTGTCTTCCAAAGTCTGTGTGGAAATGCACAAATATATGTCCCAGTCTGCTTGATCGTTTACACAAAATCTCATAAAACTCCGGCAAAAGGAATTGGCCTGCAAAATTGTATCTGCAATGATAACCGTCTTCATATTATGAACGATTATATCTCTCCAGACCGACTCCGTCAGAAAAGATGAATCATCGTGCGCATTTCCCGGGAGCAGACAGTCTACGCTGACCGGAAGCAACTGTCGGTCTTTATAGGCCTGCTGCAGCGTATACTGGTAAAGAACCGGTCCGAATACCTCCGATGCGCCCGGATCCGGTACAGATGCAATCCCTGCATAGATCGCCTGCGGAAAATACTTTTCCGTTTCGATCAGCGATCTCCAGCCTCTTTCCGCCCCCGCTCCCAGCAAAACCAGGCCCTTGTGATATCCTCTCAGGCTGCAGTTTCGGATAAAACCGGCCCAGGCTGCATATGTTACGATCAGAATCTGTCCGTCTCCTGTCAGACAACTGCAGATATCGTCCGGCGCGGCGGCGGTCTGTATCCTGAATCCGCTCTTTTGCAATCTATGTTGCATCTGCGCACACAGTTCCCGCAAGGTTTCCAGAACAACCACCTTCGATCTTCTCTGTGTTCTGCCCATGACTCCTCGGACAAGATATTCCATAGTCTTCGTATATCCGGTCCCTGTCGGCATACACACCATACCCACTCTTTTTCTACTGTCATATATTTTGCGGTCGAATTTCTGAAGCAAATATCCCGCAATCTCTTCCTGCAAAGAAACGCCTTTCCATGCCCTTCGCATCCTCAGGGCCAGTTTCTTTTCGATTCCATAGACGCCTGCTCTTCTCATAGCTTCCCATATTTTCCGACAGCTCATTTCCGACGGAAAACGCGTGCAGCCGTCTCCCTGCAACAGCAAATATTCCTCCGGCGTAATCCGCCTGATACCCCATTGATCCTTCACGAAAGTTTTATACCAGCTGTTCCCGGTCAGCTCAGGGCAGCAGACCGACTCTTTCAGACTTCCAGTAACATAGTCCCACCCGCGTCCAGGCATGACGCGATAAATGTTTCCTGTCTTCACTTCCTGATTCTGAAACAGCGCTTCATAACTTCTTGGGATTCTGTAAAAACGTTCTTCTTTTTTCTCATCCAGCTTCAGCAGTTCTGCCGCTGTCAAAAAGTCGCGATCTGTTTCCGGAAATTCAAATCGGGAATACACCTCCTGGTCACGAAATCCAACCAAATAAATTCTTTTTCCCTCAAAAGGAACCTGTCCATGCTGTGTCCCGCTCAATATTTTCCAGGTCCAGAAATAGTTTTCTCGCTTCAGCATCTCCACAGCTTTACATTCTTCCGCCGCCTTTTCTCTCTGCCGCGCCGGCAGGGTCAGGCAAATCGCAGACGGACGGTATCTCTCTATAAATTTTCTCAGAACCTGCAGTTCTTCCGCTTCCCGGTCTTCCTTTCGATACGCCTTTATGCCCCGGCCTGCTTTCTTCGCTCCTGCGGCGTAAAATAATTCCGAAACATCCTTTATGGATGCAAGCAGCAGATCATGTTCCGGTACCTTTTCCAGCGCCTCTTCCAATATGCCATTGTAAAACGGAATCTGCGGAAAATTATGCTGATAGACTGCAGCAGCAGCGGCTTCTTCCTCCTGCGCCCATATGATCTTCTCACCCTGATCTGAGAATGCCCTCGTCAAAGTGCCTGTACCGGCAAACAGATTAATTGCTCTCATTTGTACCGTCCTTTCCTGAAGCGCGTCTGAAAATTCGTTCCCGCCTGCCATATGCTTTGACTTTAAAAAGTCAGTATTTTTTCCATTTCCATCTGCCAGTATTACCATATCCACATTCACGATAAGAATATCTTAGCTGACCACATAGATGCTCCCGATGAGATTTTTTCTATATGTCTTTGTCTGATTACAGTATACTTTCTCTGTGCGGATAATGCCATAACAATTTATCTTTAGTTATATTAGAGCTTGTCTGAACATTCATTCCTGACATCTGTACGCCCCACTTTGCGGCATTGGCGCATAAAAAATTCGCTTCTGTTATCAGCTATTTTATGTTATAATCAGATTCAAAGAGAGATACCGTGATGCGTGAATCTTCTCTTAAAAATATTTTTGGAGGGAAAATATGAAACAGAAAATAAGTATTTTAATTGCAGTGATTTTATGTTTCTGTATGCTGTGGAAAAACGGGACACCCGCTGAAGCGGCCCAGACACCGCTTACCAGTCTGACCTTTGACATGGATTATTATTACAATACCTATCCGGATCTGCAGGCTGCATTGGGGTATGACTATAATAATCTGTACCGCCATTATCTTGATTCCGGACTGGCTGAAGGCCGGTCAGGCAGCGCAGAATTCAACTGTCTGGTATACCGGAATAATTATCCGGATCTGCAGGCTTCTTTTGGAGACGACTACCGCGCCTATTGCGTTCATTATGAAAATTACGGCAAAGCCGAGGGACGAAATGCAGCCGGTGATGGAACAGCTCTTTCTGTCCCCGCAACCGCTTCCGCCTCTGCACTTATCGGCAGTTATGCAACTGCCTACAATCCCAACATATCACGCGCCGTTAATGTATCATTGGCAGCGTCCAGGATCAACAATGTTGTGGTTCAGCCCGGAGAAAGTTTTTCATTCAATCAGACAATCCTGCCAAGAACTGCCGCTAACGGCTATGTTGAAGCAAATATGATTGTGAATAAAAAGTATGTTCTTGGAACCGGCGGCGGAATCTGTCAGGTTTCCTCTACTCTGTACGCAGCTATGTTAAGTGCCGGCCTGCCAGCCACTGAACGTCATCCTCATTCCCTGAAAGTGGACTACATCCCTGAGGGGATGGATGCAACGATTTCCGGCAACACGCTGGATCTGAGATTTACCAATACTTTCGCTGAACCCATTCAGATTCAGGCGGTTGCAGATCAGGGAACACTGACCATTTCGCTCTATAAGCTGTAGTCAACAACCCCGCTGCAAGCAACGGGACATCAAGCTTGCAACGCTGCAGAGCAGGGGGGTATGTGACCCTCGCGGCATTCGCCAAACGCCCGTGCAAGCACGGCACTTGGCTCATTGCTCGCGGGAATCAACATACTGATAAACAAAACCCATGTAAAAACAAACAGGAAAGAGTTTTATTCTCTCCTGTTTGTTTTTTACATGGACCAAATTCCTCTTTTCAGAGAACATCATCGTCCTCCAAAAAATATATACATATCTGCAGTCTGCCGCTGTCAAAAAAGTTCGGTCTCTTTCACGCAGTTTAACTTGATCTCTTCTACCAGTGCCTGAAGTGCATCGATCACATGCGGACGAATATCCCCTCCCACGAGAACCCGCATCATATCGTCTCCCACTTTCAGTTCCCCCTGATTCAGCCATACTCTTGCATAGTAGATGCCCGGCATCTCTTTTACCTTTCTGACCGCTTCCTGGACCTTCTGCTCGTCACAGGACAATACCAGGCCTGTAACCGGCGGCAATCCTTTCTCCCCCTGACGCACACTGGCCTTGGCCGACTGTCTCACCACTCCGTTATGAAACAGATACATGCCGCAGGATGCCGCCTGCGGATCTTCTTTGGCCTCCTTAAGCCACTGATCCATGGATGGCGCTTTCTCGTTTTTTCCGTTCATGTTTCCCCTCCTTTTATATTTTAATTCGTTGTTTATTTCAGTATATCATATTTTTTCCCGTTTACAAGTAAGCATCCCTTCAGCACGAATCCTCATCTTCATATCGGTTGGCTGAGACAACTTCTGTCAGGTTTTTTATGGCAACATAACTCGCTGCTGCTGCAAGAACCAACAGCAGAATACCCGCTGTAAACAGGAATGATTTGAATCTTTCCATGACTTTCTTTCTTATTCTCCTACTTTCGTATCCTGCGCATTCCCCGCCTCCGGCAAGTACAGCCGCATACCCGGCAGGAGCAGGTCCCGATCTGGTCCGATGACTTTTCGATTCATCCTCCAGATCAGATCATAGCGCCTGCCCTGTCCATAGTACCGGTTTGCTATGCTCCAGAGACAGTCTCCCGGGCTTACCACATAGCAATGATCGTCCAGGGTCTCTTCAATCTCTTCCGGCATCTGGTAGTGCTGCTGTCCTAAATCCATTGCCTTTCCGTAGAACAGCTCTTTTTCCACGGTCCCGTCTGCCGCCACTTTCCTGACCGCCGGTTTCCCGTATTGAGGGCGAAACTCATAGGTACTCCCGTCTTCACAGGAAAGCTCCCAGTCCTCCAATACCTGATAGGTGTATTCTTCCATCTGTCTGGTCTCCTCCTGGTATTCCAGACAGCAGACCTGGATCTCATCCTCCGTCACCGCCGCTTCCAGGACGCAGTCTCCCTGCTCATCATACTGATAAATCCGGTACTCCCATGCGCCGACTTCATTTGTCCCCCAATAATCATAGTACTGCAGCTCCGCCGTCAGCTGGCCGTCCACATATTCCGCCTGATAACCGCGGTCAAAAAAAAGCTCCTCACTGTAACCGTAGGAATCCGACCCCACATTTCTCCGGTAGGTCAGACACTGAAGAAGTCTCCCTTCTTCATCATATGCAAACTCACTGTCCTCAAACAGATACCGAAATCCAATGTAATAACCGTCCTCATAGGGTATGCTGTTGGATTTATAATAAATATACCGGCACGTATGCTTTGTATCATCCCGCTCATAGATTCTCTCTTCGCAATAGCTGCTGCTGTCACCAAGAATATTTGCTGTGTAACCCAAGGCATAGAGCAGACGATTCTGGTCGTCAAACTGTGCGTGAGAAGACTTTTCGATCTCTTCTTCCCCATAACTTTGGTTGACCCACAGATACTGGATGTACAGACCATTCGGGCGTATGGAATGGTCTTTTTCATACTCATAGGTTTCATGGCTGACCAGGCGTAACCTGT
Source organism: uncultured Lachnospiraceae bacterium (assembly GCA_951802115.1). GTDB lineage: Bacteria > Bacillota > Clostridia > Lachnospirales > Lachnospiraceae > Hominiventricola. The sequence goes on from CATOPL010000008.1 coordinate 121,785, forward strand.
CATCTTCTTCATACAGCTCATGAAGTGTGCGCCCTGAACGTTCGTCGGCGGTTTTGTTGCCTGCAGCAAAAACACAGCCATGATACAGACATAAAATTCCCGGCAAAAGAATCCCTGCACAGCCAATAAGCTTCCACCGAACCGGAATCTTCGTCATGCTCCTTCCTCCTCGTATTATAAATCGCTGCGCGACAGCACGAAAGGGTAAAGTCGCCCATCTTTAAAATGCCGGCAGATCAGTGACCGCGCAGATCAAATTCATGAAAAATCGTATCATTGTCTCCCCAGGAATACACGATAAAAAAATCAGCTCCTGATACATTGGTTTTAAATTCCATTTCTATATGTTCTATAATATTTATATCATTGCTGGCCTGCCGCTCAACCGTACAATCCCATGCATATTCAGAAAAGTCTGTATAATAGGTCTTTAATTCTTCGAGAGAAAAGTCGCTTTTGATCAGTATGGCTCCAAAATACTGCATCCCGTTGCCATTCCCGACTAGTTTTCCTGCCTTGTATACCGTTTCGATCAGCTCCGTATGATCCGGAAGCGGCAAGCCTGCAAGCTCATCTGCTATTTTTCTTGCTATATAGTCATTTACCACTGGCGCTGCTGTGAAAAAAGCGAGTACAGCGATGAGTACCGCAGATATCCCGGCAGTTACAAACCCCTTTCCCATCATCGCTCCTTTCCATATTTTTTCAATACAATCTGGTATATGTATGCTTATGCTCTGAGAGCAAAGCCAGCTCTTTTTCCTAAAGAAATGTCAGACGTAAAACCACACCACCAGCATGATGATCACGTTAACAGCTGACAGGATTTTATAAGCCGTTACATGCTCCATGTACGGTTCTTCCGTAAACACTCTGGTTCAACGCCCACATCCCCGGGACCCAAAGTCAGACTTTTGATATAGTCAAGGTATGCGGCCTTGTCAAAACAGGGCTACAAAGACCACGGCCACCGCTGCACATCAAGGTGCACTTCTCATAAATATTAGTAAGAATAATCCCGCTCCAGTTCCTCCGGGGTGGGGAATTTCGCCTCATTCTCATCCAGGAAGTCACCGGTACACGCAAACCGGAGGAAATCGTTAAAATCTTTACAGATGTAAAGCCGATACAATTCCATATAATTCCTTACTTCCGACGGACTATCTCCATTCACTCCGTCAGCAATCACCATATCATAGACGCCCTCTTCATGGATCGTGACAACGCCGCCGTTTACTAGGTCAAGATAGGTCAGATATCCATATACATTTCCAAGCTCGATAAAGCCCGCTTCCAGAAAACACGGACACCCGTCCGGCGCACTTTGCTCTTTCTTTAAATTTTCCAGAAACTCTGTCCCGCTGTCTCCTTTGATATTGTGCCACTCGAACTCTACTGTTGGTCCGATATCATACTCAGGCCGGGGCACATAATCATATTCCTCCCGGGAAAATGTATCTTCCCACGAATTGGCAAAAGAATCGCCGCAGAAAGACACCAGTACCGTAAGATCCTCCGGCATCCGATAACTTAAGAGAAATACACGATACGGCACCGGCAGTGTATAGCCAAGCCCTTTCTCAATCTCTGACAGATCCTGCTCTGTCAAGGCAGATTCTGTCAAAGGTCCCTGCCATCGTTCTGGTTCCCGCTCTTTTAATATGTTCAAATACTTCTTTGCAGTTGTCATAGAAATCTTTCCTCCAAAAAAGATGTTGAGGTCAAAAAGTCTTTTGCCCCCTGATACTTATGGATTGCTCCGCATTTTATGCTCCCACAGTCCTGAAAACATGAACTCAAAAATACTCCGGATTCATAAACATCACCGTCAGGCTGACGGTCTTTCCATCTGCATCCAGTCCCCAGTAGCCGCTGTAGATGCCGTCCCCCATTCCGCTGGAAAAAAGGACTGCTCTGTTGCCGCTTTTCGGAAGCTTCCATTCCAGAAAGCCTGTGCCCTGATTCTGAAACTCCGGATGTGCTTCGTAACTTTCCTTAAAAAGAGCGGCAAAATAATCAAGGTATTTGTTCTTCCCCGGATTTTCCTTCTCCCACTGTTCAAAAAATATCCGATTCTCTTCCGAAAGCGCACTGTCCGCAAAACAGGCCAGTCCTGCATCCACCCCGAAGAAAGTAAAGACGCCCGGCATTCCAAAATCCGCTCTTGCCTTCCCCTTGGGCATGGCGACCTCATAGGAGAGTGCCGGTCTTTCACTGAGCAAAAGTCTTGCAGCAGCAATCCGGAGGCCGGCAACCCGGGAAAGACAGACCGACAGCTCCACCGGATAGCTTCCAGCCGAAATCTTCTTATCCAGCACCGTCTCATACCGGGTTCCCAGATAGGCAATCGGGTCCGTGAGCACCACTTCCCCGGTAGGAAAGTCCGCTTCTCCCGCCCGGATCACCCGGATCTTCGAACTTTCTGTAAAAAGCATCCGGAAAAATTCTGCCGGATAATTCTCCTGATTCAGAAATTTCAGGTTTTTTTCAAAGGCGATCTGAGCCGGATGCTTCACCGGCTCCCGGATCTCCTTCCCGGTTCTGGTATCCACAAAATAGGCTCCGGTCTTATCGGAACGAAATTCCAGATCGCTGCCCATGGGCATATAGAACACATCCACCACCGCTGGTTCGATATTGGCCAAAGTGTTAAAATCCACAATCGCCATGTTATTTGCGTCATTTACATACTCCTGGGTGTCTGTGTCCCCGAATGCAATCCATCCGTTTCCATGTTCACTCTCCTGACGAAACAGCCATTTCAGCTTCGACGTACCATCCAGAATGGATTTACTGACGATGGTTCCCCCGGCTCCCCGGATATATACTTTCATTTCCTGCTGTTTTTCCCCTGTTTTTTCTTCCTTGGTTTTATCAGATACTCCCATACATTTTCCTCCTTCTCATCTTTGTTTCCTCTGTTTTTGCTTATCGTTTCAAAAGACCGAAAACGGACCTCTTACGTCCTGTCTCTGATTTACCGGATATTTTTTGAGCCAAGGATCTCATGTATCCATGACTCATATTTTACCACCGCTTTCACTGATTGGGAATCATTTTTATTCTGGAACATTTCTCGAAATGCCAAAGAAAGCAATTATCAGACACGCTCTAAGATCAGAAAAAGATTTAAAAATGCAGCATAAAAGCAATAATACAAGAAAAAACATAAACCATCTGCTCATAAAAACAGCGAAACAGCATAATATACAAAAAGTCCGGCTATAATAAGATTTGTAACTTTGGCATGTCTGGAAAAGAGTATTTTAAAAACTGACCCGAACAGCGGCCAGCACAAAGTAAATATAGATTTTCGGATTCACAAACTGCAAAAATGCCCCGGAAAGGAAACTGCTTTGCAAATGCTCTTCCTTGATGATGGAAGAACTTTTCAGCGTTTTCCAGGCAATCCAGATCATATACAGCGCGCCAATAATAAGCATGGGCAGTCTGACCCTGGGGATTATTTCCGACAGCAGATTACAGAAAAATGTACAGATCAGCATGACTGCAGAAAAGCCTGCCCATATATAATAACATCAACAAATAATGAAATCAAATTGAAATAATAAAATCTATACTTTAATTATTTTGAACTATAAAAGGAACATTATCATGGAATCTAAGTACCTGAATACGTTTCGTACGGTTGTGGAAACAGGCAGCTTTACAGCTACAGCAGAAAAATTAAACTATACCCAATCTACCATTACGTTTCAGATCGGCCAGCTGGAACAGGGATTATCCGTCAGGCTTTTTGAAAAAATAGGACGTAAAATGATCTTAACGAAGGCAGGAGAACACCTCATCCCATATGTGGAGGAAGTGATACATTCCCTGGAAAAACTTCGTTCTTTTGAACATGATCTGTCCGAATGCCGGAGAAATTTACAGATCGGAGTGGGCGAAACGCTGCTGTGTTATCAGTTGCCCGCTATCCTGAAAGAATTTCGGCGCCGGGCGCCGAACGCCCGTCTGTTTCTGCGCAAAAAAAGGAGCGCTGTCTTCCAGTTGATCACTCACCTGCTTTTCAACGCCCCTTCCGCGGACAATTCTTATCTCTCAGTCCAAAAGACTGGAATCTATACTATATGTTTATTGTGCCTCTGTCAGTTTCTGTATAGCTTCTTCCCTGGTTGCCACAAAGAAAAAATCCCTGCCGCAATTAGACTCATAAATAAAATCTTTCAGCGGCTTACTGGTATAATGGGAATAATCGCCATAGATCGCCACCTTTATATGATAGTTCATAAATTTCTGCAGGATCTCTCCGGCCATCCCTGTGCTGAGGATAAAGAAATCCTCACATACTGTTTCTTTATCAAGCACGATTTTCTCCGCACCTGTTTCATATTTCACGCTCATGGCCAGATCCAAAGCGGACGGTACATCAACGATAATCTTCCTGTCACTGGAAACAACTGCGATATCGGCTCCATTGTCTTTCAAATGATCTATATTCATCATATCCTCCTAAACCTACAGTACAAATTCCAGTTAGAGTTGAGTCCTATCACATATTCGCCAAATTATCAAGTAATAGCAGCGCATCCCAATACGTTTTCCCGAATGGCTCAGTGTTTCCAATTACATATAAAATTCATTTTTCTTACGACCCCCGCAGACCTTTCTCATCTTCACACTGCCCGCTGCAAGAAGCATCCGGCTGACACGCCTGGCATCCTGAGGGCAGACAGCAACGCAGCGCATACAGGAAATGCAGCATCTGCTGTCGGTCTTCGACGGATCCGCAACCGGAATTGCTCCCACCGGACATTTCTCTGCACAAAGTCCGCACTGTGTACAGAGCTTCCCGGCCTGAGGCTTCATAGGTACCCCATGGTATTCCCGATAGGGACGACTGCCCGGCAGGGACAACGAACCCGTATCTGCACCTAGTTCCATTTTCATCCGGATTTGTCCTGCAAAAGCTGCAAGTTCTCGTTGATCCTGTTCATCCGGCCTCCCGGCTGCAAACTGACGCATAATAGAATGTTCCGCAACCACGGCAGCCGCGGCCACACAGGAAAATCCGGAATCTGTTAAAATATCCTGCAGTTCTGCCAGCGTATCGTCATAGGCACGGTTTCCGTACGCCACGAAAAACACGACTTTTGCTCCATTCCCTTTCATCTGACGCAGCCTGGATCCAACAACTGCAGGGACGCGCCCTCCATAGGACGGAACCGATACCACACAGACATCCTCCGGTGAGAATAAAAAAGAAGAAAAATCCCGGCTGCGATCTGCAAGATCAACTCTGATATTTTCCGGACAAAATGACTTTGTAAACACATCTGTTACTTTTTGCGTACCCCCGGTAGGGCTGAAAACAATTTGAAAAAACGACATTCTTTGACTCCTTTCCCTGCACATCTTTCCAGTCAGTTCAATGATAAGCGTAGACCTTTCACAAGGTCATCATATACAGAACTTCTATCAAGCACTGTTCCGAATGTATCGATCCACATCGGCCGGTAACCGCATCGATACACCACTATCTGAGAACCAAGATTCGTCACCGAGGCGGAATAAAACGGAACGATATTCCGAACCAGTAATTCCTCCGTCAGCCGGCCCACCAGCCAGCTTCCCAGTCCGGCATTTCTATATTCTTCCTGCACATCCGCCCCGACTTCCCATACCCCGTCTACAGTAGACCCGGCGGCTCCCGCCACTCCTATGATCTTCTGGTCATGCCTTGCGACACAGACTGCTCTGGTTGATGTGCCTCCGTCTAAGTCAAATGCCAGAGCGTTCTCAAAACCGGTCAGCCCTCGTAAAGACTGAAGTTCTTTTTCAAACAAAACTTCACATTCATAATCCGGCAACACTGCTGAACGATCTGCATGATTTCTGTCAGGCACATAATGTATTGTCTGTCCGTACACAAACGGTAACTCAAAAATCTCATCTCTGCTCCTGTCGCGCAGAAGATCCTGTATTTTCCCCTGCCCGTTTTTCATATTCCATACCTCGTATAGCGCACACATCCGGGGCGGATCTTCTGTAAACTGTGACACATACAATATTCAAACGCTCTCCCACCACAGGCAAATTCAAAAAAACAGATATCACATTCAAAAAAATCATGATATAATACCCTCTGTGAACAAGGGGACATACGTTTTTACACCACAGATTTGCGGTTCTGCTGCGTTGTTGTCGCTCAGCGTACGTCCAGCACGCTTCGTTCCAATGCCTTGCAGAATCACAAATCTAAAAAGCAAAACTCTTTCGGACCCAAAGTACTGTCTTTTGGTTGCTGATAAGGCAACGGAATGAAGCGTACTGAATGTATGCCGATTGACGTTAACGCCGCCAGCCGCCAAAAGACGGCACTTGGGGCGTGTATCCCCTTCTTCACCGAAGGTAAGCACAGACCATACATAAGAACAGGAGAGCAACCTCATGAATCAAAATCCAACCTTCCGATATGCAGAGAGAAAAGACCTGCCTATCATTTTATCTTTCATCAAAGGCCTTGCTGAATACGAACACATGTCTGATCAGGTGATCGCCGATGAAACCATACTAAGAAAGTGGCTGTTTGACCAGCCAAAAGCAGAAGTGCTGTTCGCTGAAGCCGGCGGAATTGAAGTCGGCTTCGCCCTTTTTTTCCACAACTTTTCAACCTTTCTGGGCAGAGCCGGGATCTATCTGGAAGATCTGTTCGTTTTGCCGGAATACAGAGGACAAGGCTATGGAAAAGCTCTTCTGAAAAAACTCGCAGCCATCACCGTGGAGCGCAAATGCGGACGACTTGAATGGTCGTGCCTGGACTGGAATCAGCCCAGCATTGATTTTTACCGGTCGCTGGGTGCCATCCCCCTGTCTGACTGGACCATGTATCGTGTCACCAAAGATACGCTTGTTGAACTGGCACGGGATTAAAAATGAAAAAGGGAAGCGATACGGCGGCATCGTTGGCAGCTACATCGGCTTTAGGTTTTTATTGAGTCTGTCCACCATTCTGGCGAATCGCTTTTCCCGTCCTGCATCTGTCCTGCAATCGCTTCTTCAAGTCGCTGCTCATACCAGTTCCGGAACCGTTTTCTCCCACACAAAAAACGGTTCCCTGCAGCAGTCCCCGTCCGTCATAATAAGACGATCTGTCCTCTGTATCGTCCCGCCAGCATAAGCTCTGTCATTTGCGTCCGCCCTGATTTTCAGATAAGAAAAACTTCCACATAAAAATACACCTCTTCACCTATATACTCCAACCCTGCATGGAATCCACTCTACCGGTTCTCCCTTTCCTTCGATCTGATGTGCAAAATGTACCACTTCACAGAAATCATGAGCAAACAGCCCCATATCGTTAAATTTTATATCCGGCAGTATTTTCTGTAAAGAGTTACAGAGAAACGAATGAAAACCGCTGATATCCCAGCCAAGAATATCGCCTCCTAAGTACTGGCTGTCGTCATTTGCTCCATTCATCAGGCCATAACTGTTGCTGCCCTTCAGCTCATTTTCCAGAACCTCATAATACTCCGCGGTTGTAGAGATGCTTACCACATGGCAGAAAACGGACCTGCAGAATCTTTCATAAAAATCCACTGCATCCGACAACTGCAGAAATCTGCAGTCCACATCAAGCCTTCCGGCATCGAATAAGCTGTTTGCCGTTTCTGCAAACTCCTGGTATCGTTCTTGATCAAGCTTCAGTTTTCCCTGATATTCCCGGGCCTCCCCTCTGTTCCATCCACCCATAAAGCATTCCCATCTGGGATGCTGTTCTCCTATGCAGCCGCTGACGGACAGAATTTGTCTGCTGACTCCCTGCAGCCATTTCGGGGTATCGCCTATTTCACATATATAATATCCGATCACCTTAAAACATCCCATGTTTTCCCATACTCTTCTTTCTTCTGAATTTCATGTACCTGATGGCGCTTTTCTGCCTCGCCGGCTGCTCCGCAAAACGCTTCCAGGTCACCGAGTCTGCTACAACGGTCATATTGTGTCAGAGACATGGCTGAAAAACCTAATCAGATCATACCTCTTTAAATTCACTGTCTCCGCTTCCGGAGCATACACCAGATCAGAACATAAAACAGTAGATATCCCCCCGACGCCAACAGCAAGAAGCTGTTTTTCTTTTGCTGGCCGGCAGTGTAACTTTCAGCTGTCTGTCCCGGCTCTACTGTGATATAGGTACCCCTACCGGGAATACTTAGAACCCGCCGTTTCACAGGCTCTCCATCTTCCACGATTCTCAGGCCATTTTCACGGGTGAGCGCCTGTTTTTTCCACTGATAGCCTGAACCTTTGTTGTCTTTGTAATAAACCATATATACGGTTCTGACAGGATTCATCCGTCTGTTACGTCCGTTTGCGCCGGTATTTTCCACCTGAACCGGAAGCATCTGATATGGTATAAATGTATAAATACCTTTATCCTCATAACTGTCAGCCGAAAGCATGGCAGATCTGTCCTTTATAGAAACGCAGATCATCGCTGCCGCAAAGATAAAAAGCAACCATCCAGCCACGAAAGTAACCGATTTTAGTTTCTGCATCTGCTCCTCCTTTTTGTATATAGATGACAGCAATGAATATTCAAACACGCTCTAATTTTTTATTCAGATTCTTCTCTGTATTCAAAGACAAACCATTTTTCATTCATATAAATCTCTATTGTATCGTCCGCTCCATACTGGTATCCAAATCCGCTTCCAAAGTTGGACTGGTTATTTTCCATTGGAATTTCGGTTCCATCAACCGTTGATGTGATCTCTCCATCCATATTGCCGCAACGCCCGCTGACTGTACTTTCCCTTCCAGTATCATAGTACAATTTGTTGTTTACCTTTACCATGGGGATTCTGTCTGACATGGCATCTGCCTCTGTCTGTTCCAGCAGCGTAATTTTATATACCTCTCCCAGTTGTGCGGGGTAGGATTCTAATATGTCTCCATTATAAACAATTTTTACAGTGTCGCAAACTTGCAATGTAAGTTTTTCTTTATTAGGGATGCTGAATTTATCCGCCGAGTCAAGTTCCAAAGAACCATCCACAGGTTTTACTAAAATCGAATCATCTGTAACCTCTATGACGGTTGCCTGAAATGCCATTTCCTGTGCATTATCTGCCAGAGTAGACATCCCTGTTTGTTCAAGCAGCATATTTGCATAATGATTCAGTGCTTCACATGGTTCATATTTTGTTTTATAGCCAACACCGTCAATCACAAGGAACGGATTATACGCCATGATGCTTGTTTGTGTTCCATCTGTCATGACCAACGTAAAAGTAACACCCTGTCCGCTATACTCTGTGTAAGAATGATCCTCATTATAGATAACAACATCTTTTAGCAGATCCACCAATTCCTTAATTTCCATAATTTGAATGGTTTTGTCCGGTGGTGATAATTGAACCGTAGCAGATTCGATTTGAACTGCCTCCAAATCTTTATATGGTTTCCTGCCGCCGACAACAGCAAATATAATCATGATGACAACTGCTGACAATATACATAGCAACAGTATAGTAATCATTGTCTTTTTTCTCATGAATCATCCTCCATAAAAACCATATGTTGTATCGTAGTTTTTGATTTGTACTTAAGAAAAATATCATTTTATAAATTTTCCAATGGACAGTTGTTCCTTAAAAACGCATTTTGGGAGCCGGTCCTCAGGGTGCACTGGTCAACAAAAATTGGACACTAAAATTGTATTTTTAGACGTACAATCTATAAGTATTATACAGATGCATATGTTTCCCTGTACTGTTTGTGCGTTAGATACCCCAGTGAGTGTGCGCGCCGTTCCTCGTTGAAAATTTTATGTACGCTGCCATTTCTTCTTTGACATTTTCTCCTTGTAGATGAAAATCCGTAAACAGTTCTGATTTTATCCATCCGTTGATGGATTCCATTGCTGCATTGTCTGTCGGCGTTCCGGCGCATGACATAGAGTGTATGATCCCGCATGTTCCAAGCAGGTCATTGTAATTTTTTGATGCATATACCGCTCCCTGATCCGAATGCAGCACTGTTTTATATTCCGGATGCTGTTTCTTAAGTTCTATAAGGTCATGCAGGCCGCTGATGTATGTCATGCGGTCATCGCGTTTTGCAGAAAGAGAATGGCTCAGTATTTCGTTATTCCAAAGATCCATATACAGTGTCAGTTCATAATAAATGCCTTTTAACCGGAATGCAGTCATGTCGCTTACAATGCACTGCATCGACCTGTCAATCTTAAGTCCTGCGAGAATCAGGTTCGGATACACTTTGCGGGGTTCGCCTGGTTTTTTATACCGGTAATGCTTTGATTCGCTTTTTATG
>CATOPL010000009.1 GCA_951802115.1 uncultured Lachnospiraceae bacterium
GCATTGCACTTAGCACATCCAGAACCAAGCACCTTTACACCTCTGGTAATTTTTGCCGCATCAGCTTGTGCCATTGTTTCTGGTGTGCAGTTGCCACCACAACAGCAGGATGAAGTTTCCGCTTTTCCCTTTTTTCCAAAAAGACCCATAACAGTTTACCTCCTAAAATCAGATTAAAAAGATTTGAAATACATTAAATAAGTAGCCAACGATAATAATGCCAATGGTGCAAATAGCAATGAATAATGTTAATAGTTTCGGTTTGACGGCCTTACGCAACATGATAATGGACGGCAAACTTAAAGTAGTAACAGCCATCATAAAAGAGAGAATAGTGCCTAATTGCGCTCCTTTGGCAAGTAACGCCTCCGCAACGGGAATTGTGCCAAAAATATCGGCATACATGGGAACCCCAACAAATGTAGCCAATACAACGCCTAAAGGATTATTGCTCCCTAATACCATCTGAATCCAATTCCCGGGAATCCAGTTGTGGATGATAGCTCCAATGCCTACTCCCACCAGAATATAGGGAAATACTTTTTTGAAAGTACCGGTCACCTGCTCTTTTACGTAGATAACACGTTCCCTCCGGGTTAAATTAGGCGATTCAATATCAACGCCGCCTGCTGAAAAAATAAAACTTTCAACATATTTTTCCATGTGTAATTTTTCGATAATTGTGCCGCCGATCACAGCAATCACAAGACCCACAATAACATAAATGATTGCTACTTTTGCCCCGAAAATGCTCATAAGTAAAACCAGACTTCCTAAATCAACCATCGGGGAAGAAATAAGAAATGAAAAAGTCACTCCCAGCGGCAGGCCCGAGCTGGTAAAACCTATAAATAGCGGGATTGATGAACAAGAGCAAAAGGGTGTTACGGTTCCCAAAAGTGCAGATATAATATTAGCGCCAATCCCATGAAACCGTCCTAAAATACGTTTGCTCCTTTCCGGCGGGAAATAACTTTGTATATAGGAAATAGCAAAAATCAGAAAGCAGAGCAGTACTGTTATTTTTAATATGTCATAGATAAAAAATTGAATACTGCCTCCCATGCGTCCGTTAATATCCAGCCCTGATAAAGAAAGACTACGGCCAATCAATTCGCTAAGCCATCTCATACCCAGAACCTGGTCTTGAATAAAATCCCATACGCCCATAAAAAACCCTCACTTTCAGTTTTTATAATATATCAAATTTTTTTGATGTTTTCTGGTGAGATAAACGCCATTCAGATTGATGGCGTTTGTTTTAATCATTGGGAACACTCGTCAGTATTTTCAATATTTGGCGTAGTAAGAGCAAGTAGCAATTTTATCGCCTTCTCCCTGCCAGACACACTCAATCGGTAATGTGTCCATTTACCCTCTTGACGACTTACTACAAGGCCAGACTCACATAGTATTTTCATATGATAGGAAAGACCAGACTGCGTTAATTCCATTGATTCCTGTAGTACACAAGCGCATTTTTCTCCATTGCGTAACTGTTCCAAAATTACAAGACGTTTTGGGTCGCATAGCGCTTTAAAGACTTTGGCATTTTCTTTGTGGTTCTCCATGCTGCCACCTCACATCAAAAATATTTGATATGATCATACATAATTTTTTTCTGATTGTCAACATTTAGTTTTTTGAATACATGAAATAAAACACTACTAAAAAATAAGATTGTACTTCTTTCTCATATTCACAAGAACGATCTTGACAGCTTTTCCGCGATTATCCATAAATATGTGAGGATGCATGAATGGATAAAAATTGATCTTTGTATTCCCTCAGAAAAATATTCCTTTTTTATCTTTCTTATATTATAATAAAAAAGATATATGCAACGGCCTAAAATACAAGCAAGGGAGAAAAGGATATGGAAAGAAAAGTAGGAACGATATCAAGGGGGATACGCTGCCCCATTATCCGTCAAGGTGATGATTTAGTAAAAATTGTGACGGACAGCGTATTGGAAGCAGCTGACAGTGAAGGGTTTGAGATCCGCGACAAAGACGTAATTGCCGTAACGGAATCCGTTGTGGCCAGATCTCAGGGCAATTATGCATCGGTGGAAGCCATTGCGACAGATGTGCGGGCCAAGCTGGGCGGAGAAACAATAGGCGTTATTTTTCCTGTTCTGTCCAGAAACCGTTTTGCTATCTGCTTAAGGGGAATTGCAATGGGCGCTAAAAAAGTAATCCTTATGCTCAGTTATCCCAGTGACGAAGTGGGAAACGAACTGGTTTCCTTAGACCAGTTGGATGCCGCCGGAATCAATCCTTACAGCGATGTGCTTACTCTGGAAAAATACCGTGAACTGTTCGGAGAAAATAAACACCCCTTTACCGGAGTAGATTATGTAGCGTATTATGGGGAATTAATAAAAGAGGCGGGAGCCGAAGCGGAAATTATTTTTGCCAATGACTGCCGTAGCATTCTTCCTTTTGCAAAAAAAGTAATAAACTGTGATATCCATACAAGGACACGCACCAAGAGGCTTCTGAAAGCGGCAGGCGCAGAGATCGTCATTGGGATGGACGACATTCTGATCAGCCCGGTAAATGGCAGCGGCTGCAATGAAAAATACGGGCTGCTTGGCTCCAATAAATCCACGGAAGATACAATTAAGCTATTCCCAAGAGACTGCACCGATCTGGTCATGAATATTCAGAAAGAAATTCTGGACAGAACCAAAAGACATGTGGAAGTCATGGTATATGGGGATGGCGCTTTCAAAGATCCTGTGGGGAAAATATGGGAACTTGCAGACCCGTGCGTATCCCCGGCCAGCACGCCGGGTTTGGCCGGCACGCCCAATGAGATAAAGCTGAAATATCTTGCGGACAACGATTTTAAAGAGCTGTCAGGAAACGCCCTGAAAGAAGCCATTTCTAACAGAATCAAGGAAAAGAAAGACAATCTGGTAGGGGATATGGCATCCCAGGGCACTACGCCCAGAAGGCTCACGGATTTAATCGGCTCTCTCTGCGACCTGACCAGCGGTTCCGGGGATAAGGGAACTCCCGTTATTTTAATCCAGGGTTACTTTGACAATTATGTAAGCTGACCGCCAACAGACTGCCGGGATCAGGAGTGCATAATTATAAATGCGGCCTGTCCCGGGCGGAAATTTTGATTTTCTGATGTTTAAAAGAATCCACCAGTTTTTAACATACTGATGGATTTTTTTGATTCGGATAAAAATTCTCTTTATTTAATTCAATCTATTTTCTTAATTTTCACTTATCAGCTTAAGAATTCGCTTAAGGTTTACCGCAAATATCGCCATTACACCTTGTATCTCCATGTTAATCGGGCCTGATTTCCCTGAAACTCTGCCAGTTTCACGTCGGCTTCTCTTTTCAATATCTCACTGTATATTTTCTTTTTCGCCCCTTCCATATAACATCCATCCCTGTATGGACAGTATTCTAAAAGCCGCTGATTTTTCATCACTTATTTCATTTCTTTTATTCCAAACTGTTTTATCGCCACTGTAAGCGCCAATACAAAAACCAGAATTGCACATGGTAAAAACGGGAACAGATTAAAACCAATGCTAACGCCCTTTTCTGTAAAATCATGCAGAGCGCAGGAAACCAGATAACCGCTGTAACAATAAGGGTAGGCAACCCAAAGCGGCGTATTTGCCGCTAATACGCCGGGGATAACAAGAAGCAGATTTAAGCCGACGGACAGTAGCGGTTTTTCAAATAGTACTGTGATCACCCACATTGTCGCCACACCGGGGAGCATCGTAAAAAATAATCCGGCGCACCACTTCAATAAATACATAATCGGCAATGCTTCCGTAATTCCTGTACTGCCCGCTGCAATCAAGCCTGTTATCACAAAAACAACAAGAAAAACAGCCATTTCCATAAATAAGTAAATGAGAAGTACGCAAAATTTTGCGGCTGACAGGGCATCGCGGCTGACGGGCAAGGCTAACATTTTCAAAATTCCGTTGTTCCCCGTTTCGCGTCCCGCAATCATCACGCATACAACTATCATGCTGAACGGGAGCAGATAATAGGCATAAACCAATGCACTCTGAATAAACATAGCCGCCCATGCGTTTGTATATTCCGGCGAAAAATAATTTTGCAAACTTGCCACGCCGGAAGCCACGACCAGCAGCGGAGCTATAAAAATCAGAGGTATCATTTTGCCTCGCTTTACTTTCATAAACTCGATTTTAAGCAGTTCTAAAAAGCTCATATCCTACACCTCCCTATTCGCAGCGCAGGTATTTTGCAGCCCATAATCCGAAGGAAAGGAAAACGGCTGTCTCAACCAGCGAAAACATCACAACTATCATATCCGGCTGTGCGCTCATGGCAGCAGCGGGTTTCAGCATAATCACAAAGGGATGTATGCAGAACAGAACATGATCCGCCGCAGCCAATGCCATGCCGCTTAAAAATCCCGCAACGCCGATGCCAAGAGGCGCCCACATATTGGAGCAGCGGGAAGATACGAAAACCATAAAAGATAATACGGGCATTGACGTTATAAATGAATATCCGGCAAAAGCCAGCATAGCCTCAAATTCAAATGCGCCCTGTGGTAAATCCGTCAGACCTATTTTTGTAAGCGCCAAATTCTGAAAAGCGATTGCAAGAAAAAGCATAATTGTTAATATCAGAAATTTGCAAAAGTACATCACCGGAACACTCATAGGGAGCATATACATTTTTTTAACGGCACTTCCCTTAAATTCCATATTGTAAATCATACAGGCAGCGGCTATGATACCGAACATATTCAGAACCATAATCACGCCGTACATCTGTGTAAGCAGCACGTCCATAGGAGCTAACGGCAGATTAAAAAGCGTATCTTTTTGCACAAGAAAAAAGGCAAAGGCGTATGCCGCCCCCAAAATGCCGACCGCAAGCATGAACGGAATAATACCCGTGCGCTTTTCTTTTCTGAGTTCCATTGCAAATGTCCTCATAGCTTCGCCCTCCGCTTTCTGGCTGCATTGTCCTGCTCAACCATAGACAGAAACATATCTTCCAGATGATCCGCAGCAAATCCCGACTGCAATGCATTCTGCCTCAATTCCTCCAGGCTGCCCTCAAACAGAAGATGACCGTGATTGAGTATTCCTATGTCGTCTGCCATCAGCTCGATTTCTGACAGCATATGGGAAGAAATAAGAACCGTACAATCGTAAAGACCGGGCAGCAATTTAATCAAATTTCGGATTTCATGTATGCCGGACGGGTCAAGTCCATTTGTAGGTTCATCCAGAATCAAAATAGGCGGTCTGCCAAGCAAAGCTCCGGCAAGTCCCAACCGCTGCTTCATACCCAGGGAGTATTTTTTTGCAAGCCGCCCGCCAAATTCAGAAAGCCCCACAAGCTCCAGTGCGTCCGTAACGGAACTTTTGGGAAGTCCCAAAATGCGGCGGATAATGTCAAGGTTTTCTTTGCCTGTGAGATTTGCATAAAAAGAGGGCGATTCGATAAAGGAACCTACTTCTCTCAAAATGGAAAGGCGGTCATTGGGAAATTGCTTTCCATCAATTGTAAAACTGCCTTTTGTGGGCGCAGTCAATCCCAAGAGCATTTTCATAGTAGTGGATTTCCCCGCACCGTTGGGCCCCAGAAAGCCGTAAATACTGCCTTTGCGAATATTCAGCGAAACGTTATTAACAGCGACAAAAGATTTGTATTTTTTAGTCAGCTGTTTTGTTGTGATCATGTAATCCATAGAAACATCTCCTTTCATTGCTTACATGATACCTGTCCAGCCTTGCGGCAACATTCTCTTTGCCTTACATTTACCTTACATTTTCAGAAATCCCCTAAAAAATTCGCAATTATATGGTAAAATAACAAGGAACATACGGAGCATGCCTGCATGAAGCCGCCAGGAGCCACCGAAGCCAGTGTGCGCCGCAAAGTGTTGCCATGCCATAAGACATAGAATGATGCAGCTGTGAAAGGAGATTTTACGATGAATGAAGATTATCTGCTGAATAAACGTATCCTGCTCGTTGATGATGAACAGGAGCTTTTAGATATGGTTTTGTCCATTTTAACGGAATACGGATTTCAAAATGTCAGGGCTGCAAAAAATGTGAAAGAAGCTCTGGAACAGGCTGAAAAATCCCGCCCGGAATTAGCAATACTTGACGTAATGCTTCCGGACAGGAACGGGTTTGAGTTAATGGAACAGCTAAGGAAAAGCGGCGATTACCCCATTCTCTTTCTTACCGCCCGCGGCGAAGATAATGATAAATTCAAAGGCTTTGGCTTAGGAGCGGATGATTATATTGTAAAACCTTTTTTGCCAAAAGAGCTTTTGTTTCGCGTCATGGCAATTTTACGCAGAAGCTACAAAGACGAAAATCCTCTTGTATGCTTACACGACAGCCAAATTGACTTTTCCCGTGCTGAAATCATAAAAAATAATGAACACATCCCATTGACGGCAAAAGAACATGATTTGCTGTCTGCCTTATACCGCAATGCCGGGCGTATTGTGACGATTGACGCATTGTGCGAAGCAGCATGGGGCGACAATCCCTTTGGATATGAAAATTCATTAATGGCGCATATACGCCGTATCCGGGAAAAAATAGAACAAAATCCCTCGCACCCCGTTTCGCTGGTTACGGTCAAGGGATTGGGTTATAAGTTAATGATAAAGGGGAAATAAAAATGAAAAGTATTCCAAAACTAATACGCCGCTTTGTGGGAATCATGACCTTAAGCACAATACTTCTTATGACCTTGAATATTACTTTTTTTGCGGCAGTCTTTGTAAGAAATACGTCAACATTTTCTCCCTGGGATATGGCAGAGCATGCGGCAGCCGCATTGCAGTTGACAAATGACGGCTATTCCATATCTGACGATGTAACGGCCAAACTAAAAGAAGAAAATGCCTGGGCTTTCCTTATTGACAATGATACGCGGCACGTTGTATGGCGGACAGATCATCTGCCCGACAATATCCCTATGCAGTATACATTGCCGGATATAGCGGAGCTGACCCGCGGCTATATAGACGGATATCCTACTTTTACGGGAGAAGCCCAAAACGGATTATTGGTGTTAGGCTTCCCAAAAGACAGATTTTGGAAGCATACAAGGGCGAGCTGGGACTATCACTTTATTGCAAATTTACCCAAGAACACAATGATTATTTTGGCTGTCAATATTGTCTTAATTTTCCTCATATATGCTGCTGTTGATTCAAAGCTGCTGCGTTCCATCAGGCCAATCACGAATGGAATACAGAATTTGTCAGACGGCAGTCCTGTCCGCATGAAAGAAAAGGGCGTGTTTTCTGAAATAGCCGAAAAAATTAATAAAACATCGGAAATATTACAAATGCAGGCGGAACAGCTGCGAAAAAAAGAAACTGCAAGGGCAAACTGGGTCGCAGGCGTTTCCCATGATATCAGAACACCGCTGTCAATGATTATGGGTTACGCCGGACAGTTGGAAAATTCAGAAAATCTGTCGGAAATGGAGCGCAAAAAAGCCGCTGTCATTGTAAAGCAAAGCAGCCGAATGAAAGACTTGATTAACGACCTCAATCTCGCTTCCAAGCTTGAATATGACATGCAGCCCCTGACAATGAAACAGGAAAATGCAGTATCGATTATCCGGCAGGTTATTGTGGATTTTATGAACACAAATATTGATGATAAATTTCCGATTGAATGGAAAACCGCCGATACCCTGTCTGCCTGTTACATTAACGCTGATAAGGATTTGCTGAAACGCGCGGTATCAAACCTTATTCAGAACAGCATAAACCACAATGAAAACGGGTGTGTGATTTATGTGTCTGTTGTTAATGATAACAATACCTGCAAGATCTGCATTGAAGATAACGGTACAGGAGCTTCCGATGACCAGATCAACAGACTAAACAATACGCCGCATTATATGATCTGTGATACAAATACTGCCGAACAGCGGCACGGTTTGGGGCTGCTTATTGTAAAGCAGATTATAAAAGGGCATAACGGAGACATTTTAATCGACCACAGCGAATACGGCGGATTCAAAGTCGTGCTGATCATACCAACATAAATTTATTTTGGAGCCGCCGTTGACTGACTTTGCTATCCCCTTTAACAAATGGGGATTTGAAATCCCTTCTCCCTCACCGGCCTGGCGACTGCCTTCCATGATTAAGAATTGGCTTCTCTGCAATCTTTTTCAGACACTTGCAGAGAAACGCCAAAGACGCTTGCTCCGGGTCGTTACAGAGGCGTTCCTGACCACGCAATAAAATACAGGTTGATAATCGCTGCCAGTAAAATAAACGTCAAAAAAAGACAGGAAAGTATATTTCTGAAAACAAT
This sequence comes from uncultured Lachnospiraceae bacterium, assembly GCA_951802115.1. Classification (GTDB taxonomy): domain Bacteria; phylum Bacillota; class Clostridia; order Lachnospirales; family Lachnospiraceae; genus Hominiventricola. Next base: position 8,336 of record CATOPL010000009.1, read on the forward strand.
ACTTCCGTTTCGGGACCAGACTGCGGTTGCAATACACGGAAAAAACATACTGATCGGAATGTAGCGGTAATTCATCGTACAGAAAAATGATTCATCCATGCAGAATTTTGTATACCCCAAAAGCATCGCCGCATAGCCAACCAGTAATAACAGCTTCATTTCCATACACATGGTGTCTTTATTAAAAACACACCATGCAAACAATACATTCATCACCACAGCAAGCAATATACTGATCTGAAAAAGCGCCATCGCATACCATTCAAACAGGCTGTCACCGCCATCCGGCATCAGTTCGTCAAAAAGCGAAGTGCGCAGTAGCTGAATCCATATATTCCACTCAATCTCCCGGTCAAATGACGGAAACGCATACGACATCTGCCGCAGATTCGGGACACCGACACGCGAAACCACACTCACTTCAGAAGAAAAATCACTGCCTCCGGGATCCACCGACTGAATGTATGTAAACGGCATATCAAATTTTATTCTGTTCCGTACCGGATAAAACAGACCAATGGAGGAGCAGATCAAAAGAAATAAAAAAAACTGTCCCAGTATCCGTCTATATTCTCCCCGCTTTTTCCAGAAGACGCAAAGAAAAACAATTCCAATCCCAAACGCAGCAATCACAGCATTTAATTTTGTAAACATGGCCAGCCCCAAAGCCAGAGCAATGACTGCAATATCTTTTACATGCGACGATTTATGCCAGCGTATTGTATACCAGAGAGCCAGAGACATCAAATACATGGTCATACAGTCGTTCGTCACCGTGACTGCCATAATCGAAAAAAAGGGATGAACAGATAAAAAAGCCGCCAGTAAAATCAGCCATCGATCACTGATCGAAAATTCTTTTAAGATACGACACACTGTCCATATTGTGAGACTGGAAAAGAATAAAGTCGTAATCTGCAGGCTTTCATAGCTCAAAATCTCATCAGAGCAGAACAGTCTGGTAATTTGCAGAATTACTGACTCAACAATATAAAACCCCGGCGGATGGTAAAACCCCCACCGTTCTCTGGCATCGAAATCTATAAATCGACGGTTTTTACAAAGATATTCGATATATCCAAGGTGGCCTGTCCCCCACTCACCCGTGTGAAACCCCATAAAGCTTCCAATATCATGTTTCGTAATATTATACGGCGTGGCCAGAACATAACACGCACGGAGCAAAAAGCCCCCCGTGAGCACCAGGAACAGTATCGTTTTACTGTCTCTTTTCTCCCTGACAATCAGGATATAAAAACACAGCAATATATAACAACCTATCACAAACAACACAAATTCACTTTTTCTGGCAGTGATGAATGCCGAACATCGTCCGCTGCAGCTGAACATCCACACCAGGATGCAGGCAACAAAAAGAAGATGCCAGGAATCGACATCAAATTTCTTTCGTATTTCGTCCATTTTCTTTCTCCCGTAAACTTGTAACTTTCTTTTGTTGATTAAAATAAGTTTAATATAAAAAATCTTCAAACGCAAGAATTTTATTTACTGTGTATCTCCTGAAGCAAAAAAACGGCCGCAAACGCAATCCTCTTCCCCATGATCACGTTTTGCGGCCGCCTTTTTATCCGCCTGTGCAAAATGTGCAGGAACTGCCAAGAGCTCGTTTTCAGCCCAGTATCGCCTTATCATTTGCGAATTCTTCTCCGCTGACTTCCTCGAACTTGTGAAGCAGATCCTCCACGGTCAGATTTTTCTTCTCTTCTCCGCGGATATCCAGAATAATATTTCCGTCCATCATCATAATCAGACGGTTTCCATGCACGATTGCATCCTTCATATTATGGGTAATCATTAAGGTCGTCAGTCTGTCCCGGTTCACGATCATATCTGTTGTCTCCAGCACCTTGGCCGCCGTCTTTGGATCCAGCGCCGCCGTATGCTCATCCAGCAGCAAAAGCTTCGGTTTCTTTAAAGTCGCCATCAAAAGTGTGAGCGCCTGCCTCTGACCTCCGGAAAGCAGCCCCACCTTGGAAGTCAGCCGCTCCTCCAGTCCCAGGCCAAGTGTTGCCAGAAGCCGGCGGTACACTTCTCTCTCATTATTTTTAATTCCTGCTCTCAAAGTCCTGCTCTGCCCTCTGCGAAGCGCCAGCGCCAGATTTTCTTCAATTCCCATTGTGGAAGCAGTCCCGTTCATAGGATCCTGAAAAACTCTGCCCAGAAAAGCCGCTCTTTTATATTCCGGCAGCTTTGTCACGTCCTGTCCGTCAATCAGAATATGACCCTGATCCACCGGCCATACGCCTGCGATGGCATTCAGCATCGTCGATTTGCCTGCCCCGTTGCCGCCGATTACAGTAACAAAATCTCCGTCTTCCAAAGTCAGACTCACATTCTTCAGTGCCCGCTTTTCATTCACAGTTCCCGGATTAAAAGTCTTGGATATATTTATAATCTCCAGCATTTTACGCACCTCCCTTGTTCACCGGTTTCGAGAAATACCTGCCCTTCCAGGTCGGAATTGCAAGAAAAACCGCCACAACCGCCGCTGACAGCAGTTTTAAAAGATCGGTGTCAATACCCAGCCAGATCACGATCTGCAGCACAAAATAATAGATAATAGATCCCAGAGCCACTGCGAGCAGGCGGAATCCAAAGTTGCGGAAAACCTTTCCAAAAACCGCTTCGCCAATAATGACTGCCGCCAGTCCGATGACAATCGCGCCGCGGCCCATATTGACATCGGCAAAACCCTGATACTGTCCCAGCAGAGCTCCGGAAAGCGCCACCAGACCGTTAGAAATCATCAATCCGAGCACCCGGTTAAAATCTGTATTGATACCCTGAGCTCTTGCCATCTTATCGTTGCATCCGGTTGCACGCAGAGAACATCCAAGCTCTGTCCCGAAAAACCAGTACAAGATCAGGATCAGCGCAATAATCGCCACAGATACAATCAGAATTGTATTTTTATAGAAAGGTACTCCTTTGATATAACGCAAAGAGACCAGAAGATCAAATTTGTCTACGTTGATCGCCTGATTTGCCTTTCCCATTATTTTCAAATTCACAGAATACAGTCCAAGCTGCGTCAATATACCGGACAGAATTGCCGGAATCCCCATAAAGGTATGTAACAGTCCTGTCACCATACCGGCCGCCATGCCGGCTGCCAGAGCGACAGCCATGGACACCCATACGTTCTGCCCGCTCTGCATCATCATAATGCAGACTGCACCGCCGGTACAAAGCGTACCGTCTACGGTCAAGTCCGCAATATCCAGGATACGGAAAGTGATGTAGACACCAATCGCCATAATTCCCCAGATTAGTCCCTGCGCCGCCGCTCCCGGCAGTGCATTGATCAGATTCATTATATTCATATTTGCATCACCTCAGTAAAATCATCCGCTTACGCTTATGGCAGGAGAGGCCGGGAAATGCAGCCCCGGCCGTATCATGAACTCCACCATACAGCCGGGGCTCCGTTTCCCGACCGCTCCCGTTATCAGGCCCTATGTAATCCTGTAAGCTTCCCTTTATTCTCCAATCGCCACATAATCATCCGGAACCGTGATGCCAAGAGCCTCACAAAGCGACGGGTTGTATTTTTTGGTAAACTGCGGAGCATATTCGACCGCCATCTCCGAGATATTTGCCTCTCCTGTCAGAACCTTCGCCGCCATCTTACCGGTCGCGACGCCCAGATCATAATAGCTGATTGACAGAGTAGCGACACCGCACCCTGAACAAATACCTTCCTCGCCTGCGATCACCGGTACTTTTGCCGGCTGTGCAATATTGTTCAGAAGCTCTGCATTAGACGCCACAGTATTGTCTGTCGGCACATAAAGAACTTCGTTCTCAGATACTGCCGTTGTCGCTACAGAAGACAGATCGTTGGAATCCGAAAATCCATACTGCTTGCAGGTGTAGCCCAGTTCTTCCAGCGCTTTCTGCACCTCATCCACCTGATACTGAGAATTCGCTTCTGCCGTACAGTAAATCAAACCGACATTTTTGGCATCCGGAAACAGTTCCTGAAGCATTGCCGCCTGCTCTTTCAGAGGAGCCAGGTCTGAAGTACCGGAAATATTGCCGCCTACAGTCCCGTCAAATCCGTCAATCCCAAGAGCCACGCCGTATTCTGTCACAGACGTGCCAAGGATTGGAATCTCATTCGTTCCGGCCTGAGCCGCCTGAAGCGCAGGAGTCGCATTGGCAAGAATCAAATCCACGTTGCCGGACACAAAACCATTAATGATCGTAGAGCAGGTATTAGAATCATTCTGCGCATTCTGCTCGTCAAATACGACTGCATCGCCGAGTTCCTCTGTCAGGGCATCTTTAAATCCCTGCGTAGCCGCATCCAGCGCTTCGTGCTGTACCAGCTGACAAATACCTACCGTATATGTCTCACCATCCGCAGAAGACGTTTCCTCAGAAGCTTCCGTCCCGGCAGCATCCGCCTCATTATCCGCCTCAGCCGCATTTTCTGCAGGCGCTTCCGCTGTTGAATCTGCAGCGCTGTCGCCGCTTCCGCATGCCACCAGGCCAAGGCCCATGGTCATCGCCAGAACAAGAGCTAACATCTTTTTCATTTCTTTTCCTCCATTTTTCTTGCATCTAAAAATTTGCTATTCATTAATAGCTTTCTCGATTATATCGCTTTAAAGCAAAAAAGTCAACAACTTATAACAAAAGGCGTCCGCATCCTTTGCAAACGCCTTCATTTTTCTCTGTTTCTTGGATAAGGTGTTTTCTCATCTGTCAGATCCAGAAGATAATCCACACTTGTTCCGTAAAATTTTGAAAGTTCGATAAGAATATCCGGAGGCACGCGCGTCCTGCCATTCTCATAGTCACTGTATGATCTCTGACTGCATCCCAGATATGCCGCCAGCTGCCACTGTTTTAAATCATGATCTTCCCGCAAATCTCTAATATGCCTGTACACGTATCCCACACCTCTGTGATAAGATAACGTAAAAACACAGAACATATGCATTTTTAGCAGAATTTCCGGTATTTTTTCGAACCGCAGCCGTTTTTACCCTGTTACTGCGTATCTGAAAATCAATTAAGATATCGTTTTTAAGGCTTCTGACTGTCCGGAAAATACATCGGCATAAAAAAGCTGCTGCGGAATATGACATATCCTGCGCAGCAGCTTCTTTTCCTCTCACTGAACAGAGGATACTGTCTGTTATAACACCTTGCTCAGAAAATCGATCGTTCTTGGCTCTTTTGGATGCAGAATCAGTTCCTCAGGAGTGCCCTGCTCCACGATGTATCCGCCTTCCATGAAGATCACCCGATCCGCCACTTCGCGGGCAAAGCCGATCTCATGAGTGACAACCACCATCGTCATCCCTTCCCGGGCCAGTTCTTTCATGACAGCCAGCACTTCCCCCACCATCTCCGGATCAAGAGCGCTGGTAGGCTCGTCAAAAAGCATGATATCCGGCTTCATCGCCAGAGCACGGGCAATGGCCACACGCTGCTTCTGTCCGCCCGACAACTGACTTGGATAAGCATCTGTCTTATCCTCAAGTCCAACCCTTTTTAGAAGCTGCTCCGCGCTCTGTCTTGCCTCCTCTTTTGAAGCCAGCTTCAGATGCACCGGCGCCAGGATCATATTGTCCATAACCGTCAGATGATTAAACAGATTAAAATGCTGGAACACCATACCGATCTTTTCCCGCACTTTATTAATATCTGTATGCCGGTTTGTCACATCATGTCCGTCGATGATAATCTGTCCGTCAGTTGCCGTCTCCAGCTGATTCAGGCAGCGAAGCAGCGTGGATTTTCCGCTCCCGGAAGGCCCGAGAAGTACAACGACTTCTCCCTCTCGGACATCCAGATGGATGTCCTTTAAAACTTCCAGCTTGCCGAAGCTTTTTTTCAGATTCATCACATGGATCTTGCCAAATCCATATTCTACCGCCGCATCATGCTTTCTATCTGCCACGGTTCACCCTCCTCTCGATCTTCTTCGCAACTTTACTCAGCGTCACAATCACTATCATATACAGGATACCGATAATCGCCCAGGTCTCAAGATTTTTAAAGGTATTTCCCATAATCGTTTTACCCACATTGGTCAGTTCCGGGAATCCGATCACAGAGAGGATGGAAGTGTCTTTCAGCGTAATAATAAACTGGTTAATAATCGACGGAATCATCGTGCGGATCGCCTGTGGTACGACAATCAGCGCCATACAGGCGCCGTAGGAAAGTCCCAGACTTCTGCCCGCCTCCATCTGTCCGCGGTCCACGCTCTGGATACCCGCCCTTATGATTTCTGCCATATAAGCGCCGCAGTTCATGGAAAGAGCAATAAAACCTGCCTGGAACCCGCTCAGGCGAAAACTGGTAAAACCGATCCCCTGCATCCCGGCAGGAATTCCGAAATAGATAAAATATGCCAGTACGATCAGCGGCACGCCCCGGATAGCGTCTACATAGACGGTACCGATGCAGTTGAAAATCCGGTTGTGTCCCACATTCATAAGCCCGAAGATCATACCGATCACCATGGCAAATATCAGCGAAACCGCCGTCATCAGAAGCGTCCTTCCGAGCGCCGAGAGCAGCAGGGCGCCATATACTTGAACAATCGAAATCATAAGTCAGGTTCTCCTTACTGTAAACAATCCTTTACAGGAAATTATTCTCCAAGGTACTTCGCAATAATCTGGTCATAAGTTCCGTTTTCCTTGATGTTTGCAAGTCCTGCATTGAACATGTCAAGAAGCTCCTGATTTGCCTCGTTCATGATCGCAAATCCATAAGGAGCGCCCTCGCTCTCCATGCCTTCCGGAATCTGCAGCGGCAGGCTGCCAACCTTGATCGAATCGGCCATAATCGGAGTATCCTCTACGCATGCCGCGCTGTTTCCAAGAACTACATCCTGATACATGGTCGGAGAATCTTCGAATTTAGAAGAAATTTCAAAACCGTATTTTTCCTGCAGACTTTCCGCAAACTTAGCGCCCGCAGTACCCTGCTTCACTGCTACTTTCTTTCCTCTCAGATACTCAAAAGGATCCTCAAAGCCTGACAGATCGGCGTCCTCCGGAAGCACAAATGTCTGGGTTGCATTGTAATAGCCTTCGGAAAAAATCCATCCGGACTCCTTGCGCTCATCCGTAATAGAAGCGCCTGCGATCAGACCGTCTGCCTGTCCCGCCTGAACAGCAGCCACTGCCGCGTCCCAGCCAAGGCTCTGGATCTCATAGCTGAATCCCTGATCCTCTGCGACCGCTTTCATAATATCCACATCAATGCCGACAAATTCGCCCTTCTCATCTGTAAATTCAAAGGGACGAAATACTGTATCCATGGCAATGATCCAGACTTTATCGCCGGAAGCCTCTTCTGTCGAAGCCTCCGCTTCCGCATTCTCTGCAGGAGCTTCTGTCTCTGCCGGCGCTTCTGTTCCTTCTGTTGGCACCTCTTCTTTTGAACCGCATGCTACTGCTGAAAATGCCATACATGCAATCATCGACATTACAAGTAACTTTTTCATAAATTATGTACTCTCCTTTTCCTCCGGTAAAAATTGCCGGTAATTTAAACATAAAAAGCTGCCGCAATACACAGCCTGCCTTGTTTACTCAGCAATGCTGTGTGAACGGGCAAGGCCATATTTCCCGACAGCCCTTTGATGCCTGTTTATAAGTATAATTTTTTCTTCTTCTATTGTCAAGAAAAAAGTGTATCATTGTATACACGTATCTGAAAGTCGTCTGTTCAGATCCAGAATATCCTGCAATATAAAATCCGGTCGTCAGGACCGGATTTTATATTGCCGCAGACTGTTTAAATACTCTCTGCCGCCTCCAGAACAATCTGAACCGCACGGTCAATACCGAGCTTTTCTGTATTCAGCGTCAGATCAAAATTTCTGGAATCTCCATATGTCTTTCCCGTATAATACGCACAGTATCTTTTTCTCGCCTTGTCAGCCGCTTTTACATCCGCCGCCACCTGCTCCTTGGACGTATCCGGCATCATCCCGGACATTCTACGGACACGCCACTGAAACCCTGCGTGAATAAATACATTCAGACAGTGATCAAATTCTCTCAGAATATAATCTCCGTTCCTTCCGACGATCACACAGCTCTCTTTATTCGCCAATCCCCGGATGGCTTCTTTCTGAGCCCGCCACAGCTCTTCATCCAGCGGCTTATTGTAAAAATCAAACAGACTCTGAGCAAATCCAAAACTGCCGGGCACTTTTTCATCCCACTTACGAACCTGTTCCGGGTTCAGTCTGCGGTTCGCCATTGCCGTTTTCAGAATAATGTCCTTATCATAATACGGAAGCCCCAGTTCCTTTGCGACGCGTTTTCCAATCTCCCCGCCGCCTGCACCAAATTCTCTGCCGATGGTAATGATTTTCCTCATAGTCATATCCTCCGCTTTGTCATCACTGTCGTACAACATACAACAGATAACCGGTCCTGTCATACGATTTAATACCGCCTTATGCACAACGCTGTACGATTTATATCTATTATAAAATGATACCGGCAACAGGGCAACTGTTTTTTACAGCTTTCAATCCATAAATGCGAACATTTTCATGGCTTCTTTTACATTTTCTTTCATCGCGCGGGTAGCCACAATCACCGCATCAATATAAAACGCCGGCGAACCTTCCGGAAACGATGCCGCCCATTCTGCCACGGCAGTGCCCGCCGCTTTGTCCATATAGGTAAAATAATTAATTTTGCGTACGCCTGCGCGAATCGCTTCATGGAAACCTTCTTTACTCACGCCGGAACCTCCGTGCATGACAACCGGAATGCCTCCTGTCTCTTTACGGACATTTTCTACCACCGTAAAATCAAGCCGCGGCTTGGTGAGATAAATGCCGTGAGTCGTACCAAACGAACAGGCCAGCGCATCTATACCCGTTTCTTCCACAAACGCCTTCGCCTGTACCGGATCGGTATAGATCTTGCTATCGTCCTCTTCGACGGTTCCTGCTCCGGACTCTCTCTTCCCCATACTTCCAAGTTCCGCCTCCACACTGGCGCCTGTCCTGTCCGCCATCTGCACGGTCTTTTTTGTATTTTCAACATTCTTTTCGTAAGGAAGCACAGAACCATCATACATTACAGAGGTAAAGCCCATTTTCAAAGCTTCTTCCAGATATTCCAGCGTCTCTCCATGATCCAGATGCACGCACACCGGAACCTCTGCTTTTTTGGCAAAATCCACCATCAGAGGACCGATGACTGCCAGAGGATTGTACACTTCGTGGCACTGAGCAAACTGAATGATAACCGGCAGTTTTAATTCCTCCGCCGCTGCAATTACAGCCTGCAGACTTTCCAGATTCGGTGCGTTAAAAGCCCCAACCGCAATCTTTTTTTCCTCTGCAATCTTCAGAATTTCTTTCATTGTTACTAACATACCTTTATTCTCCTTTCACTTTATCCCACTGCTTCGAACCTGATATCATGGAAGTTTCCCTTCTTCTCTCATCTTCGCCCTCCCGTTTGGATGGCAGTTGCCAGGCTTCAGGCCAGGCGCATAATCCCGTTTTCCCGCCAGATATGCTCTGCCGCCGGAAACGATTTTAATCATCGGTTACATTATAACATACCTGTTCTGTTTTGATAAGCATTTTCCAGATGCCGCTCTACATCAGCGGCCGCACCGCCTCATACAGCCTGCGGTATCTCTGATAATGCGCCTGATATGCCTTATGCATTTCCTCCCTGGGCATGTATGTCTCTTTCTCTGTAATCAACGCTTTTGCCGCATCTTCCAGATTATTGAAAACCCCGGCCGCAATACCCGCCATCATGGCGCATCCGGCTGCCCCTGCCTCCGCATTTCCCAGTGAAGTAACCGGAAGGCCGAGAATATCCGCCTTCATCTGCATCCATACACGGGAAGCAGCGCCTCCGCCCGTAGCGCGGAGTTTTTCCGGACAGATACCAAAAGCCTTCAGATGCTCCAGGTTCAGCATCATTTCATAGACTACCCCTTCCATCATAGCCCGATACAGATCACTGGCATGATGCTCGATGGTAAGCCCCATGATCACACCCTTTGCACCTTCGTCCATATATGGCGTCGCCGCGCCTGCAAAATGCGGGAGGACAAGAATGCCGGTCGGTCCGTCTTTCATACTTTCTTCCAGGATCTCATAAACACTTTTTTCCTGCTCTTCTGCCAGCTTTATCTCTGCTTTTGCACAGTTTTTAATAAACCAGGATACGAGCGCTCCTCCTGTAAACGAAAACGCATAGGTTACATAAGTTCCCGGCGACACATATGGCACAATGGCATATCCGCCGTCATACAGTCCCCGATCCGCCGGAATCCCTTCAAACACCGGAGTAACACATTCTACGGTTCCCGCGCCGTCGACCGCATGTCTTGTACAGAAGACGCCGGAACCAATCGCTGCCGCTACCTGATCGTGTCCTGTCACAACCAGCAGAAGTTCTTCGGAAAGCCCCAGCTTTTCCGCCATGCAGGAAAGAATCCTGCCCGCTTTTGTCCCGCTTATGACCGGCTTGGAAAAAAGCGCCGGGTTTATATCCGCTGCCCTGAAAATCTCCTCGCTCCAGCAGAGCTTCCGAATATCAAACGCCATACTCCGTGCGGCAAGCGAATAATCGATGACTGCACATCCGGTCAGCAGATAGACGATATAGTCCTCCATCATCAAAACGCGTTTCGCCCGCGCATAGTCCTCTGGGCAGTGCTTTTTCACCCACATCAGTTTCGGAAAGCTGTACATACTGTGCGGCGCCACTCCCGTGATCTGTTCAATATACGTCTTTCCCAGTTTTCCCGTCAGCTCTGCGCACTCTTCGCCGCCCCTTGGATCGGTATACAGCATAACCGGGCGGATAGGACGATTCTCTTCGTCCAGCATTACAAAGCTTTCTCCAAAGCTGGTCACACCCAGCGCCCGCAGTCCCGGATAACGAATCGCCACGTCTTTCAATACTCCGCACACGCTCTGCCAGATATCCTCCGCCCTCACTTCATGCTCTCCAATACTGCGCGAAACCGGATAATCTCTGTATGCGCGATACTGATAATTCCCAAAATCATCATATATGGTTATCTTGCAGCCGGTACTTCCTATATCAAGTCCTCCTAATGCCATTTGCCGCTCCTTTCAATGCCGTTACTACACGCTCAGTCGTCAATCGAAACCACGTCATATCCCAGATAATACCGGAACGCTTCTTCCAGAATATGCTTCACATGTCCGTTTGCAACCGTTGTGTGATGTTTGAACCCTCCTCTTGCCAGGCGAAACAGTTTTTTCTGAAGATCCGCAATCTCTGCCACACCGCCGCAGCCAAAAAATCCTTCTTCGATCCCATCATTTGTAAATTCTCCCTCACTGACATAGACCGTAATCTTCCCGTTTTCCGTCTTACAGTTACTATAGGTCATCGGAAACGCTGCAATTCTTCCTTCATTTGTCCCAAACCCGCTTCCCAGGTCCGTTTTATCAAACATTTTATGCGAGGTTACGGTTCCTTTTTCTTTCATCAGTTTCCGGGCAGTTGAACCGCAATGAAACAAAATCACCTTATCGGGATTCTCCCCGTAATTGTTATTCCAGTCCAGACATGCCGCAGGACCTTCTGTAGCCAGCTGCAGCGCCCGCATGGTGATGGCTGAGCACATATCGATCTCACAGGACGCCACAATTCCTCTGTCGTTCAGCTCACTGAGCAGTACGCAGGGACAGACCCGCAGATAGGTTTCCATCTCATTCCAGCAGCGAAGGGCAACCGCGTCCAGATGATAGTCCTCTATATATTCATCAATAACCAGGCCGATCTTTGCCAGTGTCAGCTTCTTTTCTTCCGGCACACGGGTAAAATCCGCATATTTTTCCAGAACCTCTTTTTTTCTCAGCACTGACGCATCACTGTCTTTTTTCGCCCGCACAAATTCAAAAAGCTCTGAAAGATCAAAACTTTCCACATTGATACCGTGCCTCTGCATGGTAATCTCATCAAAACGGACGGTTTTAAACGCGGTTGTCCGTGCACCGATGCAGCCAATCGTAAACTTTTTCATTCCGTTGACCACCCGGCAGACAGCGGCAAAATCATGCAGATTCTGCGCAAATGCATCGGTCAGCGGATGAACCACATGCGGAGTCATAACCGTATAAGGCACCTGATACTGCTCAAACACATCTGTCACGGAAAATTTCCCGCAAAATGCGTCCCTCCGGTGAGCAAAATCCATCTTTCCGATCTCATCCGGATACGCCTGCATCAGAATCGGCACCCCGGCATCCTGCAAAGCTGTGATTGCTCCGTTCTCATCGATAAAAATCGGCTGACAGAGAATCACGCCGTCATATTCTCCCTCGTGGAATTTCAGCCACTTGGCATAAAGGCGTCCTTCGTCTCTTGTCTCCACCGCCCCATAGCGTGTCGTCTCCCTGTCCATGATCAGATACTCATAGCCGGCCTCTGTGACCGCCTTTACCATGTCTTCCCTGGCGCCTTCGATCAGCTCTGCAGGCATAAATCCTCTGTTTCCAAAATACAGTGCAAATTTCATATCGCTGTTCCCCCTGATTCTGTTATTTTACCACTATTTTACACCCTCTGCTTAACTTTGTAATAGTCACTCTCATCCAAATAACTGTAAATTTATTCAAAACATAAAATATATTTACTTATTTTAATTTTTATCATATACTTTCCTCAATGTACGGCTGTCGCAGACATTTACTATACAGCATTACAGAGCGTGTTTTCGGATTGTTTTTTGCCGGCTGTACATACAGTTTATGAGTAAACATAACAACCAGTCCATTCAAGTCAACAACCCCGCTGCAAGCAACGGGGTATCAAGCTTGCAACGCCGCAAAGCAGCGGGGTATGTGACCCTCGCGGCATTCGCCAAATGCCCGTGCAAGCACGGCACTTGGCTCATTGCTCGCGGGAATCAAAAGGAATCTGCCATGATCGCACACCTGAACACAGCAGAGCTCGAAGCTCTGTTAAAAGATTTTCATCTTCTGACCAGCATTAAAATTGTGATATTTGATACCGATTACAACGAACTGATCGCCTTCCCCTCCACGCACTGTTCTTTCTGTCAGAAAATGCAGAATACGCCTCGCTGCCGCAAAAGATGTATGGAAAGCAACCGGCAATCCTTCCAGCACTGTCAGAAAACCGGCAAAATGATCATTTACCACTGCCACGCCGGACTGATAGAAGCAACGGCGCCTCTTACAGACAACGGCATCATCATCGGCTATATAATGTTCGGCCAGATCACAGACATCGAAGACGACAAAAAACTGAAACTTCTGATTGAACATACTTTTCGCAGTTATGGACTGCCTTTAGAGCCTGACTGCAGGCTGTTTGCACAGATCACCAGAAAAAATGCAGAACAGATCCGGGCCGCGGCCAGGATCCTGGAAGCCTGTACTTTTTATGTACTTCTGAAACGCCTGATGTATGCGAGGAGACAGAACTTTTCCAGAAATCTGGATACCTATTTACAAAGTCACCTGGCCGAAGACCTGACTGCAGACCGGATTGCAGCGGATTTGCAAATCAGTCGCAGTAAGCTCTATTCTGCCTGTGAAAAATATCTGGGCATGGGTGTCGCCGCCTATGTAAAAAAAATACGGATGGAAAAAGCGAAAGAACTTCTGATACAGACCGACCTGGCCGTCAGCCAGGTCGCCATGACAGCCGGTTTCAGCGATTACAATTATTTCTGCCGGATTTTTAAAAAGGAAAACGGGCTTCCGGCCAGAAAATACCGACTTCTTTACAGAGAAACACTTTAAAACAGGCGCCTTATCCATACGTCTGCTTTCTGTTCATTTTGATATAATAAACGGTACAGAGCAGGATACCGAACACCGTTGCCGTCGGAGCTGCCAGTCCGATCTGCGTCAATGTCGCATTCGGCCGGATACTCATAATATATGACATCGGAAGGCGGACGAGGAATGACTGCGCCAGACCCTGACTCATCACAAACATCGTTTTGGAGTGTCCGTTAAAATATCCCATAAAGCTGAACAGAATACTGGTGACAACCGCTTCCGGCGCAAACCCTCTCAGATATTCAAAAGACCGTCCGATCACTGCCGGATCACCGGTAAACGCTCCGGAAAGCAGATCACCATGAAAAAATGCCAGATAGGCAATGACAACCCCTACGCCGGCGCCGATGCTCATACTGCACTTCATGGCCTGCTTTGCCCTCTCCTCCCTGCACGCGCCGACGTTCTGCGCCACAAACGAGGACATGGACTGCATGATTGAAGACGGAATCAGCATCACAAACGACTGCAACCTTTGCGCCACTCCGTATCCCGAAGAAGCTTCCAGCCCCAGACGGTTGATAAATGCACAAAGTGCAAGAAACGTCAGATTGGTAAGAAGCTCCTGAAAAGCCATCGGCGCACCGATCACAATAAATTTTTTTACTTCTTCGGAAAACCCGATATCTGCTTTGGAAAATGTAAACGGAAATTTCTGTTTCCGTATGATCGCCAGAGACAAAAGCACGCTGATCGCCTGCGCGCCGATGGTTGCAATCGCAGCGCCCGCCACATTCATATGAAATCCTGCCACCAGAACCAGATCGCCGATTACATTTGCCGCACAGGCGATCGCCACAAATATCAGCGGCAGTCTGGAATCTCCCATTCCGCGGAAAATACTGCTGATCACGTTGTAGGCAATGACAAATACCATGCCCGCTCCGCAGATCTGTATGTACTGAACTGTCAGATCAAGCGCTTCTGCAGGCGCCTGCATGAGTATGGCGACCGGCCTTGCAAAGATCAGCAGAAAGACCGTCAAAACCAGGGCAAGAGTCAGGAAAAAACAGATCACGCCCCCGATCACTTTGCCAATCCGTTCCGGCCTGCCTTCCCCCAGATACCGCCCGATCAGAACCGTAACGCCCATCGTAAGCCCGCAGATTGTAAAAGTCGCCATATTAATAATATTACTTCCGGTAGATACGCCGGAGATTCCCGCCGTCGTACCGAATTTTCCCACGATCAGCAGGTCCACTGCACTGTACATGGCCTGCAGAATCAGCGCTCCCAGTATAGGAACCATAAAACGAATCATTTTCACCGGAATGCTGCCCTGCGTAAAATCCTGTTTATCGTTCATCTTCCACCTCCCGGAATTCTCCGCAGTCACAGATTTTAATACAGGTACCCGCCTCCAGAAGCCACGCCTCTCCATAAAGCGTTGTATGTCCGTTCTCCCGGTACAGCCAGGAACCGTCCAAAAGACCATAAAACGGACGTACCCTGCTGTCCGGAAGAGAAATATCCTCCAGAATGCGCAGCCCGTCAAGCCGTGCTCCTTTTACATTCTGAAAATGCGGCAGCACATTGACATGGGTCAGACCCAGACCCTGCATATACCTCATATAGAAAGGATTTACCGCCTCTCCTGTTTCCTCCGGCTGTGCGTAGACAATTTCCGCACAGTTCATGCTCCCGGCGCTGATCCCCAGAACTGTTCCTGCATATCGGTGTATTTTCTCACGAAGACCAATCTCACGAAAAAAAGCATTCTGCGTAGGTACATGTCCTCCTGCCAGAATTAAAAGCCCATAACAGCAAAGCCTCTCAGATGCCTGCATATTGCGCCTGTCACACACGTCGACCCTCGTGATCGACATACCGCTGGCCACAAAAGCTTCTTTAAAAAAATCTGCAGCTCATCACCCATTTTCGTGTTGTCCGGATCTGAACTGAGAATCAGACAGTCTGTCTCTCCTCTGCATGCTTTCCTGAATGCCTTCAGAAAACCGTTGGCGCAGTCCAAAGGAGCCGCCGCCCATCTGCCGTCTGTACAGACGCTCCCTCCCGGACTGCTTGTCATAAATAACTTCATTTACTTATGTAACACCTCTGTTTCTTTTATTCCTGTTGTATTATAATATGAGACCTCTGAATTGTCAAAAGCTGCCAAAACACAGAGAAAGTCACTGCAGGACGCGCAGATGGCTGGGATGAACGTTCAAACACGCTCTAAAGCTTCGCTGGATATTTTCTGAAAGACTGCTTCACAAACGCGGACGCAGCGGTGACGCCGCCGGCCGGCAGCAACACGGCAGACGGGAATTCAGACAGGCATCCGGCAAAATGCAGTCCAGCCAGCACAGGGAACGCCAGACAGTCAGTCCATTAATTCCCTGCGCTGATCATGCTTTCGGCAAAAATACCATATCCTTTCGTTGGATCATTTACAAACACATGCGTCACAGCTCCGATCAGTTTTCCGTTTTGCAGAATCGGAGAACCGCTCATACCCTGAATGACGCCCCCTGTCAGTTCTAAAAGCTCCGGATCCATCACCTGAAAAATCATTCCTTTATTCACATCGTCCTCATTAAGCCTGATTTCCTGAATCTGGACTCGGTAATTCTTCAGTTCCCCGGACACTGCGCTGCGGATATATGCAATATCTCTTGTTATCTCCTGTTTGAATGCCACTTCCACCAGCTCCGTCCCCAGCTCGCTGCGCGTCTTCTGATCCGTAAAACCGAAAATACCCGCTGAAGTATTGCGGTTGATCATTCCTCTCATGTGACGCTCCGAATAAGTAATCATGCCGCTGATCTCTCCCGGCGTTCCCCGTTCTCCCTTTATGATTTCCAGAATGTTTGTATCATAAAGCGAACCGCCGGATGCTTCCAGCAGTTCTCCGGTATCTGTATCCGTAATCCCATGTCCCAAAGCGCCAAATTTTCCATCTTCCGTCATATAGGTCAGCGTTCCGATTCCCTGGATATCATCCTTCACCCACACGCCGATCTTATAATCCTCTTCCTTTGTCTCCACTGCATTGACACGGACCTGAATCGTCTGTTCATTTCTGAGCAGCTTCAAAATCATAATATCCGTCCGATTCGCCTGCACACAGTCAATCAGTTCATCTTTGTCATGAATCTTTTTGCCATTGACTGCAAGAATATAGTCTCCTGTCTGCACAATCTGATAAGCCGGTTCATAATTCAGCCCGTCAGCCGCTTCTACTTCTCCGGTTCCCACCACATAAACACCTTCTGTCTCCAGATAGATACCAATGGGAATGCCTCCCGGAATCACCCGCTTCTTTTCCACAACCTGAACAGATACTTCTTTCAGCCCAAGATCCAGCGTCTGTTCGTCCCCAACTCCCACTCTGACCACATCCGGTATCTGTGTCCTCAGATACCATCTGACATAAAAATACATCAGAAGAACCGAAAGCACGAGTGATATGGAGAGGCATACACGATAAATTTTTAGACGGTCCATGCAGCCACACCTTTCACACTTTTTCTTTAGTGTCTGCATAAATCCGTCTAAAATTACTGTCAGGTTTTTCCTATTTTCTTTTTAAACTGAAGCGCCAGGCGGCGCATCTCCTGCGCATTCCCGCGAACAGCCTCTGTAATCTCTGCTCCGCCCAGTATGCGCGCCAGTTCCTCTGTGATCTCCTCCCCGGAAAGTTTACGAATATCCGTCTCTGTGCCGCCGTCCAGCGCCTGTTTCTCGATACAGTAATGACTGTCCGCCATGGATGCCAGCTGCGCAAGATGCGTGATACAGATCACCTGCCTGCTTTTTCCGATCAAAGCCAGCTTTTCCGATACTTTCTGTGCAGTGCGGCCGCTGATTCCCGTATCGATTTCATCAAAAATAACGGTATCGATCTCATCCTGATCCGCCATAACCGTCTTTATCGCAAGCATAACTCTGGACAACTCTCCGCCGGATGCAATCCGTCCCAGAGGCTTCAGTGGCTCTCCCGGATTGGTGGAAATAAGAAACTCCACATCGTCCGAACCGACTGCAGATGGATTTCCTGTATCTTTTACAGATATCTCAAACTGTACATCCAGAAAGTTCAGTTCGCCCAGCTGCTCTTTCATCAATACGGTCAGCTTTTCTGCCGCTCTGACCCGGATGTCATGTGCTTTCTGGCAGCAGCCTGCCAGCTCCTTCTGTAACGCCTGATATTTTTCACGCAGCTTTTCCATGTACTGCTCATAATTGACCAATACATCCAGACGCTTTTGTTTCTCCTCCAGACATATCTGAATCTCTGTCAGCGAAGAACCATATTTCACTTTCAGATGATTAATCTGATTCAGACGCTCCTCCGTATCTCTGAATTCCTGCTCGGAAAATTCCGCTCCTTCTATATGATCCGAAAGTTCACGGACAAAATCCTGCAGCTGACTGTCAATTTCCTGCAGCTGGTCATAGAGAACCGACAGAGCGTCATCATACGGAACAATACCCGAAAGCTCTCTGCACGCCCTGCCGGTCTGTTCGGATGCGGACATCTCCTCTCCACCGCACAGTGTCTGCACCGTGCCGAGTGCTTCCACAATTTTTCTGCCGTTGACCATCCTGCGGTAAGCCTGCTCCAGCAGTTCATCTTCGCCTTCTCTTAGTTCTGCTTCCTCAATCTCCCGGATCTCAAACTCAAGAAGCGACTGTTCGCGCGCGCGCGCGCCGACATCGCCGGATGCCTGTTCCAGCTCCTTTTTCAGATTCTGACAGCTGCAAAAATGCTCTGACAGACATGGAAGAACCGTCAGAAGCTCTTCGTGCGCGTATGCATCCAAAATCTCCAGATGCTTCTTTTTATTTAACAGGGACTGATGCTCATGCTGACCGTGAATATCTATGAGCCAGGAAGACACTTCCTTTAGAACCGATGTGCTGACGGTCTCTCCGTTCAGCCTGCAGATACTGCGGCTTCCGGTGATCTTGCGCGACAGAACCAGTTCGCCTTCCTCCACCGGAATTTCCAGTTCCCGCAGTCTTTCCAAAAGTCCGGGATGATCTGCCGAAAAGACCAGTTCCACAAGAGCCGGCTCTTTCCCCTCTCTGAGCATCTCTTTGGGCACTTTTCCTCCCAAAGCCATGGTCATAGAACCGATCAGTATGGATTTCCCGGCGCCGGTTTCCCCGGTCAGTATGTTCAGCCCATCAGAAAAATCAATCTCTGTCTCCCGTATCAGGGCAAGGTTTTTTACATGTAAATGAAGCAGCATTTTTTTACCTCTGTCTTTTCACGATCTTTTCCAGTTCTTCCATTACAGTTGCTGTATCCTCTGCCGTACGGATGGCACACATAACCGTATCATCTCCGGCAATACAGCCGACAATCTCTTTCCAGCCAATCCTGTCCAGCGCCGCCCCCACAGCCATTGCCATTCCGGAAACTGTCTTAATCACCAGAATATTCTGCGCACAGTCCATAGACAGGAATGCTTCCCGTAAGATTCCCACATATTTTTCCGCCATCTCATGCTCCTGCTGGCTCAGGAGCGCATATTTCTGACGTCCCTCTCTCCCTGGCACTTTAGAGAGCTTCAGCTCCCTGATATCCCTGGATACCGTCGCCTGAGTCACCTGATAACCTTCCCTGACCAGGCGGTCTGCCAGTTCATCCTGTGTCTCTATATCATATTTCTCTATCAGTTCTATGATTTTTTCATGTCTTCTGCTTTTCATGAAAACCTCCTGCTGTCAAAACCACTATGTAGATTCAGCCGGTTTTTCTCAGCTCCGACTCAGCTTATTGCGGAGAACTTCCAGAAAACTGACCTGATTGATTTTCATGATCCGTGTCACTTCTGTAGATTTCCTGATCTCCACATAATCTCCTGTCTTCATCTGCACAAAGGTATCTCCGTCAAATGTCACACAGGCCTCATCCATGCCCCCTCTTCGTCCTTCCCCGATCCGGATCCGAATCTGATCATTTCCGGAAAATACAATGCTTCTGGAATTCAGTGTATGCGGACAGATCGGCGTCAGCATCAGCATCGTCGCCGTTGGAGAAATAATCGGACCTCCTGCGGACAGGCTGTATCCTGTCGAACCTGTAGGAGTCGAAACAATGATTCCATCCGCTGTAAAAGAATTCAGATACTGTCCGTTGACGCAGACCTCATAATCCACTACCCGAAGATTACCAAACCGGTTCAGAACAATGTCATTCAGCGCTACGTCTTCCTCCACTTTCCGCCCGTCCACATAGACGCTTCCTGAGAGCATCATTCGTTCTTCTATTGTATAATCATCTGCGATCAGACGTTCCAGAGCCGCCTGTACATTCTGTTCCTCAATCTCTGCCAGATAACCAAGATGCCCCATATTGATGCCCAGAAACGGAATCCTCTGATCTGCCAGTTCTCTGGCCGCCCGCAGCAGAGTTCCGTCACCGCCCAATACCAGAATTCCTTCTACCTCTTCTGCTGAAAGCTGGCTGTGCAGAACAGATGTTTCCTGTTCCTGCCTGCGCACTACACAGTGCTTTCCCTGTGAGATCAGATAATCTGCAATCTCATAAGACAGCCGCAGATTCACATCTTTATCTGTATTTGCAATAATATAAAATGTTCTCATATGTGTCCCTACAGAGCCTCATGGGCCTGTTCAACAACCGCGGCCGGATCTGCTGTGCTTTTCTCCCGGGTCGTTCCTTCCTCCTGATTCTGAAGATGAGCCAGATATTCAATATTTCCTTCCGGACCTTTAATCGGCGAATATTCCAGATTCAACACCGAAAAACCGATACTTTCGGCATAGGAAAGCACCCGTCTGATCACTTCCAAGTGTACTTTTTTATCCCTCACCACGCCTTTTTTCCCTACCTGTTCCCTGCCGGCCTCAAACTGTGGCTTGATAAGCGCCACAATCTGTCCATCCGGAGTCAGGAGAGCTTTTACCGGCTCCAGCACTTTGGTCAGAGAAATAAACGCCACATCAACAGACGCAAACTCCACAGGTTCCGCGATCTGCTCTTTTGTAACATAGCGGATATTGGTTTTTTCCATCGGAACCACCCGGCTGTCCTGACGGAGTTTCCAGGCAAGCTGTCCCGGTTTGCCCACATCCACTGCATAGACCTTTCCGGCTCCGTTCTGCAGCATACAGTCCGTAAATCCGCCTGTAGAGGATCCCACATCCATACAGACTTTTCCGTTCAGAGTAACGTCAAAATGCTCCATCGCCTTTTCAAGCTTTAATCCGCCCCTGCTCACATATTTTAAAGGACTGCCTTTTATTTCAATCACGACTTTCTCATCAAACAACGTGCCTGCTTTATCCTCCCGCTCGCCGTCAACGAACACATTTCCGGACATAATAACTGCTTTTGCTTTCTCTCTGGAAGCTGCAAGCCCCCGCTGCACGATCAGGACATCCAATCTTGTCTTCATAGCTCTATCCCTGCTTCATTGATAATGTAACATATTTTTCTATAATTCGTTTCACTGCAGACTCCGCATCAATGCCGACTTCCTCATAAAGGATATCTACATTTCCATGCTCCACATACTCGTCGGGAATGGAAATATTCAGAATCTGCACCGGAAGCCTCTGACGGACCGTCCAGTCCAGAACCTTTTCCCCAAAACCGCCGCTTTGCACATTTTCTTCCATGGTCACCAAAAGCCGGTGCTCTCTGGAAAGCTCCGAAATCATATCCGTATCGACAGGTTTTACAAAACGGGCGTTGACCAGCGTACAGCTGTAACCGATCTCTTTTAATCTTCTGCGCACCTGCTCCGCCGTCTTTACCATACTGCCTACTGCCAGTACGGCAATATCTTCTTCTTCATAGAGAATCTCACTCTTCCCGTACACGACCGGACTTCTGAACTCTTTCAGGCCGTCGTAAGCCTCTCCTCTCGGATAGCGAAGCGCAACCGGACCTTCAAACTCCACCGCAAATTTCAGCATGTCGGACAGCTCCCATTTGTTTTTCGGCGCCATCACATGCATATTCGGAATACTTGACAAATACGAAAGATCAAAAATCCCCTGATGTGTCTCACCGTCGCTCCCTACCAGCCCGGCTCTGTCAACAGCAAATACCACCGGCAGATTCTGTATACAGACATCGTGCAGTATCTGATCATAAGCTCTCTGCAGAAAGGAAGAATATACTGCAAAGATTGGTTTGACGCCGCCCGCAGCCAGTCCCGCAGCAAAGGTCACTGCATGTCCCTCTGCAATCCCCACATCAAAAAAACGATCCGGATACATATTTTTAAAGCGTTTCAGCCCGGTTCCGTCCGGCATGGCCGCCGTAATCGCCACCACACGCTCATTACGCTGCCCCAGCTTCACCATGCAGGTAGAAAACACATCCTGATAATTGGCTTTTTTTCTCTTATTTTTAGGAAGCCCTGTCTCAATATCAAATGGTTCTGCCCCGTGAAACCTGGCCGGATGCCGTTCCGCAGGCGCATAGCCTTTTCCTTTCTTCGTCAGCACATGTACCAGAACCGCTCCTTTTACACGCCTTGCTTTGCGGAACACATCCAGAAGCTTTGCAATATCATGTCCGTCCACAGGCCCCAGATACGTAATTCCCATGTCTTCAAAAAGCATTCCCGGAATCAGAAGCTGTTTGATCCCGCTTTTTGTCTTTTTTAACTGGTTAGCAAGATAGACTCCTCCCGGTATCCGGTTCAGAGACTGCTCCACCCCGCTCTTAAAACTGGTATAAACTTCGTTGGTCCGAAGCCCGTTCAGATATTCTGACATCCCGCCGACATTTTCCGCAATCGACATATGATTATCGTTCAGCACAATTATAAAATTCTTTTTAAGCTGAGAAGCATTGTTGAGCGCCTCATATGCCATGCCGCCGGTCAGCGCGCCGTCCCCGATCACCGAAATAATATGCTCGTCTGTGCCGATAAGATCTCTTGCCGCCACCAGCCCGATTCCCGCCGATATCGAAGTAGAACTGTGCCCTGTGTCAAAGCAGTCGCAGTCGCTTTCTTTTCTTTTCGGGAATCCGCTCATGCCTCCGTATTTGCGCAGGCCGTCAAACCCCGCCTTTCTTCCTGTCAGCAGCTTGTGCGTATACGCCTGATGACCCACGTCCCATATAATCTTGTCTTTCGGAAAATCAAAACTCAGATGAAGCGCCATGGTAAGTTCCACTACGCCCAGGTTCGAAGCCAGATGGCCGCCGGTCCGGCTGATCTTCTCGATCAGAAATTCCCGAATCTCCGCGGCAAGCGTCTCGTACTCCTCCGGCAGTATCTGTTTTATATCGTTGACCTGATTGATCTTTTCCAGTGCCATGGTCCATGCCCTCTACTTTTCTCGGTATATCAAAGATTTTATCAGTTCCGTCAGAAATTCATTTTTACACGAGAGCGCCGCCAGATTGCCAAGCGCCCGGCCCGATATCTCTTCTACGTCCTCAGAAGCTTTGGAAAGCCCTTTCAGCGTCACATAAGTCACCTTTTCGTTGCGGTCATCGCTGTTGACCGGTTTGCCAAGCACCTCCAGTGTACTGGTTACATCCAGAATATCATCTCTGATCTGGAATGCCTTCCCTACATCCGATGCGATCTGCTCCACCGCCTTTATCTCTTTTTCCGACGCTCCCGCAAGCACCGCACCAATCATCATGGACGCCTCCAGAAGCGCGCTCGTTTTCAACTCATAGATAAACAGAAGTTTCTCCTCATCCACCAGCCGGCCGGAAGACGCAACATCCACCACCTGACCGCCGATCATTCCGTAAATACCCGCCTTTTTTGCCAGAATCTGGAGAGCTCTTGCAACCTTCTTCAGTTCATCTGCATCCGTTTCACAGTCAAACGCGGCAGCAGCTGTTTCAAATGCAAAGTTCAGAAGTCCGTCACCGGCCAGAATCCCCAGAGCATGTCCATATTTTGCATGTGTTGTCAGTTTGCCTCTGCGATACTCATCATTATCCATAGCCGGCAGATCGTCGTGTACCAGCGAATATGTGTGTATCAGCTCGATCGCCACCATAAACAGATGAATGGTATCCTCCTTGCCGCCGAACATCCGATAAGTCTCATGCATGATCAGCGGACGAAGTCTTTTCCCTCCCGCCAGCACACTGTAATTCATCGCTTCCATGATCATCTTCTGCTTTCCTTCCTCCGGAGGAAGAAATTTTTCAATGATCTCTTCTGTCAGTCTGGTCTTCTCTTTTAGCTCCTCAGAGAAATTCATGGATCTGCCCCTCCTCGTCGATCTGAAGCATCTGCTTTTCCACATGGTCAATCCGGGCATTACAATATTTCAGAAGTTCCATTCCCTCCTGATAAAAACGAAAAGAATCCTCAAGAGTCACCTCTTTGTCTCCCAGCCTTTCCAAAAGCTTTTCAATCTTTTCAAAAGATTCCTCCAGACCCGGTTCTTCTTTCTTTTTCAGCTCTTCTGTCATGACTGTCCGTTCCTTTCCATTCGCTCTGTCTTTTCCGCTTTTGCCAGTATCTTCCCATCCGTCACATGAATGGTGACCGCATCTCCTGCTTTTATCTGTAAAACGCTCCGCAGCGCCTTTTTGTCTGCAAGTTCTGTATAAGAGTACCCCTGCTGTAATTTCTTAAGAGGCGAAAGCCCTTCAAGCCCTCCTGCAAAGAGCTGCAGCTGATGTCTTTTCTCTGTCAGTTTCCGCTGCATCTTCTGCTGCATTTGCTCCATTAAATCTGCTGCATATTGTTTTTTTTCATTCAGTCTGTTCTGAGGGCTGACATGCTGCAGAAGAAGTCTGCAGCGCTCCAGGCGCTGCCGGTACAGATCCGTTTTTCGTTCCAGACGGTCTGTAAGCTGATTGCGAAACAGTTCTATTCCTTCTAAAAGCTGTCTGTAATCTGCAACTGCCAGTTCTGCCGCCGCAGACGGCGTCGGAGCTCTCAGATCAGCTACGTAATCCACAATCGTTGTGTCTGTCTCATGGCCTACTGCCGAGATGACCGGCGTCCGACATTCAAAAACCGCCCTTGCCACCATTTCTTCATTAAAAGCCCAGAGGTCTTCTATGGAGCCTCCTCCGCGTCCCACAATGATTACATCCACGCCATAGGCGTCCAGTACCTGAATTCCCCTGACGATACTGGGAGCCGCCTGATCTCCCTGTACGGTAGCCGGATACAGAATCAGCTGTACGCAAGGATTTCTCCTTCCGGCGATATTCATAATATCCCGGACCGCCGCTCCTTTCGGAGCCGTGACGACTCCCACCGTTCTGCTGTACAGCGGAATCGGCTGTTTATACTGCGGAGAAAACATCCCCATCTCTTCCAGCTCCCGCTTCAGCTGCACATATTTCTGATAGAGCGCACCTTCTCCGTCCAGTACAATTTCCTTCGCATAGAGCTGATATTTCCCATCCCGCTCATAGACGCTGATACTGCCAAGGGCAATGATCTTCTGTCCATCCCGCATCCGGAACGCCAGTCCTCTGCGGTCTCCTGCAAACATCACGCAGGGAATCGCTCCTGATTCATCTTTCAGCGAAAAATAAATATGGCCCGCAGTATGGTATTTGCAGTTGGAAATCTCGCCTTTTACATAGATTCTCTTCAGCATGAAATCCTGCACAAACATATTTTTAATATAGGAATTCACCTGCCTGACAGAATATACATTCTTCGCCATCCTTCTTATTTCTCCGCCAGCTTTGCCAGCACCCCGTTGATAAATGCCGGGGCGTCATCTCCGCCGAATTTTCTGGCAAGTTCAACCGCCTCGTTGATCGCCACTTTCTCGGGAATATCCTCGTCAAACTTCATCTCATAGACAGCCAGCCGCAGCACTGTCAGCTCTACTTTTCCCATCCGGGATATTTTCCAGCCTTTGGAGACTTCTTCCAGCATGGCGTCAATTTGGGGAAGCTCTTCCACGATCTTCCTGTATTTCTTCAGGATATAGGTCTCGTCCTGCTCCTGCACCGCCTGCTCTTCCTTTATATCATCCATGTACATATCTTCCTGTTCAGACATCTCTTCCTGCCTGTTAAATTCCACACGGAAAAGGAGCTGAAAGATGCACTCTCTCTGTTCTCTTCTCTTCATTAATTTCCTCCATGAGTCAATATCCCGCTTCACCTGCCACCTGACTGCTTCTAAGCCTCAGACATTTTATTCCTGCCGGAAGAATTCCGCGTCCCGGATCATAAATATCTTCTGGTACAAAAAAACTGCCGCGGCCTGTGGCTCCCGGCACACCGGGAACTGCGTCCCTCGGCAGCTCCTCCTTCACTTGTACAGGCAGCAGTTATTCCAGTACCACACCGGCTACGCGCACGTTCACCACGGACACCTTCATGCCTGTCATGCTTTCGATCGCTGATTTTACTTTTTCCTGTACTTTTCCGGACACCTCCAGAATATTGGCTTCAAATATCAGATTCAGCGCCAGATCTACTTTTACATCTGTATCCGTCACTTCTACCTTGACGCCTTTAGACAGGTTTTTCATACCCATCTTGGCGACCAGCTCATTTTTGATATTTCCTGCCATGGATGCGACGCCTTTTACCTCCGTCGCTGCCATACCGGCGATGATCGCAACCACTTCATCCGCAATCTGCACCTCCCCCAAGTCACCGTCTACCTGGATCTCATGTGTCGCTCTGTCCAGTTTTTCCATACCCGCTACCTCCTAATTCAACATTCTGCATATGCACGAACAACACACTCTTTGCGCTGTTTTTCGGGCATATACTGTTTTACAGTTCTTCTCCATAATTGCTTATAGTATAACAAACCTTCCTCTTTTTGAAAAGGGGAAATTTCCGGCGCAATATCGGGCACTCCGGCAGCAGACACAGGGCCTACCGTCCGAATTCACTGAGTACCAAATCTTCGTTACGATCCAGTGTCATGCCGATGCTCCAGCTGTTGATCCACAGAAGCAGCGGGCGTCCTTTCAGATCACGGATTTTTTTCATATCGGATGTCCCGCTGATCTTATCCATATCGATTTCCTCATTTTCAATCCAGCGAATATGCTCATATGGTAAGTTTTCCAGACGAATCTCCACATTATACTCATTATTAAGACGATATTTCAATACATCAAACTGCAGAACGCCCACAACACCTACAATGATTTCTTCCATACCGGTATTGTACTCCTGAAAAATCTGGATTGCTCCTTCCTGCGCAATCTGTTCAATCCCTTTGACGAACTGTTTGCGTTTCATGGTATCCATCTGACGCACTCTTGCAAAATGCTCCGGAGCAAATGTAGGAATCCCTTCATACTGTATTTTCTTGCCTGGAAGACATACCGTATCTCCAATCGAGAAAATACCCGGATCAAAAAGCCCGATGATGTCGCCGGCATAGGCCTCTTCCACAATCTTCCGGTCCTGAGCCATCATCTGCTGCGGCTGAGACAGACGGATCTTTTTATTTTCCTGCACATGCATAACTTCCATGCCCGCGTCAAATTTTCCGGAACAGATCCTCATAAAAGCGATCCGGTCCCGATGAGCCTTGTTCATATTCGCCTGAATCTTAAAAATAAACCCGGAAAACCCTTCTTCCATGGGATCAATCATTCCCGTATCCGCTTTCCTGGGAAGCGGAGAAGTAGTCATCTTCAGAAAATGCTTCAGAAAAATTTCCACGCCAAAGTTCGTCAGCGCAGAGCCAAAAAACACCGGAGACAGCTCCCCTTTGTCCACCAGACTCTGATCGAATTCTGCGCTGGCGCCGTCGAGCAGGTCAATCTCATCCAGAAGCTTCTCTTTCTGCCCTTCCAGCAGCACTCCGTCCGCCTCTTCGATCGACAGTACCTGATCGGCGCCTTCTTTCGTCCCTTTTTCCGTATCTGAAAACACATGAATTTTCTCACTGGCACGGTCATAAACGCCTTTGAATTCCTTGCCGGAACCAATCGGCCAGTTGACAGGGCAGGTAGCAATACCAAGCTCTTTCTCAATATCATCCAGCAATTCATAAGTATCCATGGCGTCCCGGTCCATTTTATTAATAAATGTAAAAATGGGAATATGGCGCATAACGCACACTTTAAACAGTTTCCGGGTCTGCGCTTCCACGCCCTTGGAACCGTCGATAACCATGACGGCAGAGTCCGCCGCCATCAAAGTCCGATAAGTATCCTCCGAAAAATCCTGATGTCCCGGCGTGTCCAGAATATTGATACAGTAATTGTCATAATTAAACTGAAGAACAGAAGAAGTAACAGAGATTCCTCTCTCTTTTTCAATTTCCATCCAGTCCGACACCGCGTGCCTGGCCGTCGCCTTTCCTTTTACCGATCCCGCCAGATTAATAGCGCCTCCATATAATAAGAACTTTTCCGTCAGAGTCGTCTTGCCCGCATCCGGGTGGGAGATGATCGCAAAAGTCCGTCTCTTCTCTATCTCTTTCCTGATATCCGCCACGATATTTCCTCCTGATATTTAAGTACCGTAATTTGCATATATTCTGTACCAGTATATGGCAGGCATTCTGATGTGTCAAGGAGAAGGAACAGAATTTTCAGACACACCCGGCGATGCAGTAAAACTGCCGCAGAACACTGTTTTCGGAACAAATTCCGAAACAGTGTTCTGCGGCAGCGGCAATCCTTCTGTCAATGGTTTCTCGGCCCAAAGCCGGCGCAGACCTTTTACATCTCACATATTTTCATCCATTCAATCAAAATCCCTTTTTCACCGCACTCCGGACAGGTATAAGTTCCATAATAATACGGTATTTTCCACTCCTCCTCGATTCCAAGCTCATGCGCCAGGTTAGAAAACCAGAGATAAGTATTCTCAAAACTTTTTCCGTCCCATTTCCCGATTACCGATTCAGCAGGCTCGATCTTTTCCTTCATCAGTTCCTCTTCATAAAAACCGTCTTCCATCTCCTCGTCAAAATAATCGCACTCCGGACAGGCGACAGGCGTCTGCTCCCAGCTTCCCATTACCAGCTGGAACGCCGCTCCCGGATCGCCGAAAATCGCCAGCAGCGCAGTGACGAAATACTTAAGCTCCTCTTTTTCTTGTTTTTTAAGTTCTTCCAGATACCGCGCCAGAAATTCCTCCGTTATACTCCGCAAAACCTTTTTACTAATCTGATAGCTGTACAGAATTTCTTTGGGAATCACTGATTCGCAATTCTCTTCCTCCGGCGAACTGTCGGTAGAAAGAATGATTCCCGCCTGTTCTATGATCAGCATCTGCCATCTGAAATCCTGTTCCCTTCGCTTTTTCTCCAACAGCAAGACCAGATACGGCATCGCCAGATAAGTAGCGCTGTAAAACGAAAGCTGATGGGACAGATTTTCGCACAAATTGTCGAAATTGATCCGATCATCACCCTTTTCCTCAAAATCCAGGCGGACGATCTTATCCATCTGTGGAACAAGCTCCCGGGGACAGAATAAAAACGCCACGTTCTCCCGCACTTCACCGTAAGCTCCATGATACTCCTCCCACAGCGGGGAGTGGAACGGTATCGGACGCAGCTGTTCCCGAAGCTTTTGCACCTCTGTCAAAGAGTTTTCAATCTCCTTCTTCCATAAATCCGACCATTCTTTGTCCGTCATCGTTTTTTCTGACATCATTTCCTCCATTCTGAAACATTTACCGTGTTTCCTGCAAATTTATCTCTGCAGACAAATAATTAAATTTATTATACCACATCTGTTTCTTGAGAATGAAAATTTTCATAAATATCTCCTTATAAATGATCATACGACTGGACATTGATGCTACATAGATATTGTCGTTGCTCTGCTCATACTGCCGCCGGTACAGACCCTGATTCTTTGTACCTGCATTTTTTATTCATAATCTGCTCCTCTTCGTAGAAAAGTCAAATACTTTTTTCAACTTGCGGCTTTACAGAAAAAAGTTTATAATTACAGCAGCCGGTCAGATTGCCGTACTATAAACCTTTATTCCTGTAAAATGATGAAAAACAAGGAGAACACTATGAAAAAAAAGAAAATCCTGTTTCTTCTGTTTTTATTTCTGTTCCTCACAGCGGCTGCTCTGATGCAGGAATCAACGCCCCCGTATGATACGGTCTATTACACAGATGATTATGCCGAAATCTATAAAGAACAGCTTCAGACAATATTCGGAGAAGATTACCAGATCAGCGGGAAAGAAACCGTTCGGATTATGGGAGAAGACTGCGGTTGCGGATATCACTCCGACGGCTATGAGTACTATACGTGGAACATTTCATATCAGGATGAAAACGGCTACGTCTTTACACAGACCTTAGACAATATGACAAGTCTGGAACTTCAGCAGCTCTCCTGGCTGGATCATCATCTGTGCCAATACTACCGGCAAAAATATCTGAATGATTTTTTTGAGGAGGGAATTTTTGAAGACCTGCCCACAGACGAAGACTCCGGTAAAAGCTATTGCTACGTAACCGTCGGGAATCCGGTAGGAAGTTATTCCGGCGATCAGAAAGAGGAATTCAAAAGAATTCAGGCGGCTGGAAAAAAATACAAAGAGCAACTGATACAGCGCCTGCAGGAAGAAGCGCATCTTTTCCGTCTGTCAAAAACAGACTATGAAAATATTTTTAGCCGTTTCCCGATCACAGTCAGGTTCCATTTAAGTATTGACGACGAAACGCTCTCTGGCTCCGAAAAGGCTGATTTTGAAAAAAGAGCCCGGGAAATGACGCTGGAGATGATCGAAGCCCTTAAACAAGAAACCGGCGGCGCCTGCAATCTAAGAGTACAAATGTGCAGCGCAAATGGCCACTGCAACCTTTACGACGGTTCCAGAGACTGGCGTTATTTTATCCTCCGGGGAGAACAGATTTATCCTGAAGATAGCTTCGACGGTTTTGACTGGGAGTTTTTCTACGCTTTCGAAGGAATCTACTGGTAACAGATTTTTTTCAAAACAGGGGTTGACATTTTCAAAAATGCGTGCATACTACTGCTCGTAAAGCAAAGGCGCTTTGGAGGTATCATATCATGTGACGATAACGGCCAATTCCAATGTGAAGTATGATTTGATTGGAAAGCTGGTCGATGGAACCGGGCTGACCCGCAAAACCCTTGTCGCCATTCTGAAAGGCATCCAGCCTGCTGTATTCAGTCAGTTTAAGGATAACCCGGAGGAGTTTATCGTTAAAGCCGCCGCCCTCATCAACGATGAAAAAGCAACGGCGGTCATTGAGCATATCACCTATGATGTTCTGGATAATCATTATGGCACAGATGTCTTTACTGACCCGACTATCAAGGGCAGGCTTGGCGTAAACGCGATGAAAACTAAAAAGCGCCTATATGATCATATCGTTTATGACTCAACCGGGGAACGGGATTTTGTCGCCGAACTTGATATAAACACCAATGTGGCAGTCTATGTGAAACTGCCAGATGGATTTTACATTGCAACGCCGGTGGGCCATTATAACCCGGACCGGGCTATCGCTTTTTATGAGGGAACTGTCAAACACATTTATTTTGTAGCAGAAACGAAAGGCTCTATGCGTTCTATACAGCTGCATCTGATTGAGCAATCCAAAATCCATTGTGCCAGAGAACACTTCAAAGCCATTTCCGGCGACGGAGTAGTTTACGATGTGGTGGACAGCTACAAATCGCTGTTGGAAAAGGTTATGCAGTAACAGTTTCACTATCTCGCAAGCAGAGTCTTTGTTCCCACAAAGACTCTATCCGGGAGCAGACCCTTTACAGGCGTGTTCTGGAATGCGTACAGCAGACCTTGATTTATGTACGACTGTTCAGGGATGATTTCATCCAGGAGATGCTGCTGCAGGATGAAGCCAACCGGAAAGTAGAACTGGCACAAAAACGGAAAGCCTTGTCCGATGCACAGAAGCGCATGGAGGGTTTGGACAGGATTATCCAACGACTTTATGAGAATTCCGCTGCATAAACCAGAATTGTCTTTCGACACAACACAACCGGCGTGACTTATGCCTCGCCGGTTGAATGGAACTTTTTATAATATTTCCTTATGTGCCTCCATCTAAGCTTGACAGGGTCTTTGACTCTCACGACGAACGCGCATATTGACTGTTGTTCACTCCGCCGCATAATTCAGGCGAACTGTAACTGTCGCCGTTTTATAACGGGATTTTGTATCAAAAGCCCCGTCATAGGTATATTCCCCGGAGCCGGAGTTGGTTGCCGTAATCTGGAATACCCCCAGGCTGGCAGTCAGAAGATCTCCTCTGTGGCATCCGGTTCCTTCCACCAGAATATCGATTCTCTGCCTTGCGTTATCCGTTGCCTTTTCAATCAGATCAAGTTTTACTTCATCCAGCGTCGTACAGTAATATTCCGGAGAGTACGAAGCAAATTCAATACCGGACTCAATCAGCTTTGTAATGTCTCTGGACACCACCTCTACTTTGTCAATGTCGCTGGACGTCACCGTCAGACTCTGATAAAGATCATATCCGTCCGGATAATCTCTGACATAGTTGCCGTTCTCGTCATATTCGGTCCGGTAGCGCTGAGAGATGTCCACCGAGCTGAATACCAGTTCCTCTTCGTTCACTCCATTGCTCAGCAGATATTCTTTGACTACTTCCGCATCATTTTTTATAACCTCATAAGCTTCCTTCGTCGTCAGTCCATATGCGGAAAAACTGCCCCTCCACACAATCAGATCAGACTCAAAATCACAGCTCGCCGACCCTGTCGCTGTCAGTCCGTCTCCGCCTCCGTACGTCTTGTACCTGACAAATCCATTGGATGCGATCGTCACACAGACTACCGCCGCAGCGGCAATGATCAGTGCCACAACCACTGCAGGCCATCCTCCCTGCATCTGAAATTTTCTCATGCCTTCACTCCTGTTTTCCTCCATGTAGTACCTCCTGCCTGTCCGTTCCCTTACATACTCTGTATCGGGAATCCATTGTTTTATTCAGCATAACACTATCCCGCAGAGATTTCTACAGATTCTGAAAAATGATGCAAAAGTGATGCAAGCACGCTGAAATTCTCATCTGTTTTACACAATCAGTCCCCGCATTCTGGCCCATGTATTATAGATTTGCGTCCAGTGTTCGACAGGAAAAACGCATACCAGGCAAAGCAGCACAGCTCCCGCAATCACGCACAGCCGCACGGCCGGAAAATCCTTTTTCTGACAGACCATTATGCAGACAAACACCAGCCCCATCCAGAACATAAACAAAAGCGGCAGAATTCGATACACTGTCAGCCCGTAAACACTGATATACATTCCCATCTTACTGACTGCAGTCGCCAGCAGAAGCAGCGTAAGCACAGCTAACAGGACCGTCAGTTTTCCGAGTCCTCTGTGCTCTCTTCGGTCCGTCCTGGAGCATACAGCGGATGTTCCGGTAAAAATCAGATTCCATGCCCCGATCTGACACAGCTCAAAAAAACCTCTTCTTGCATATTCGGAATAAGTAAAACTGTCCGGTATTTTCCCTGTAAACGCGGAAAATAAATAGTTTCCCTGAATAGCTATAAACAGACAGTAGACGATGCAAAGCACCAGCAGCGCCGTACAGACAGCTGTATTTGGAACCACTCTGACTTTCTTCCCCGCTTCTTCCAGTTTTTCTTCCTGAAACCGGTCTGTATTTCTTTTATGAGTCCCGCCGAAAGCCAGACCAAACAGATAACAGGAAATGGGAACCGCAAAGATCATACGGACAAGGATAACCAGCAGGTGGGCGCTGATATAGTCCGCCAGGCTGCCTGCCAGAGCCTGAAATTCCGCATCCGCACTGGAAAGAAGCGGCAGAACAATCACCAGCACCGGTATTGCCATAACAAATCCCAGTAAAACTGCTCCGACTTTTCCGGATTCTTTTTTCTTATGGTTCTCCTGCCCTATTCTCTGAGAAATCACCTGTATCTGACATCCAAAATTGCAGAATGGTACCACTGCCAGTGCATTACACCCGTCGAAAAAGACCCACCTGGAAGTTTTTCCATCTTTTAACAGCCTTCCGGATGCTGAAAGCGTCCAATAAGCGGCAACTGCCAGCAGCGCCAGAAACTGCAGAAAATACAGCACACTCCAGAACGCATACGAAATTCCCACCATCAGCATAACAGCCAGCCAGAACCAGCTCTCTTTCGGCGGTCTGATCTCTTTTCCCCGCAGATAACTCATCACCACCACTGCATAAAAAACAGTAAATACCGCCAGATTTCTTTCAAAATTGCTGCTGGAACACAAGTAAATAAATCCATACCCGATCAGCAGATACACTGCCGCAAACAGTCGGTCTACCGGCTCACATGCTTCAAAAATGGGCGCACTAAACCGAGGCAGACATTCCCGGCCGCCTTTTTGATCATTCATATTCATGAATCCTCCTTATTTTCAAATCTGAATCCGAGGCCCGATGCCCGGATCAGGAAAGTCCTTTGACATCTTCAGACACGCTCTGCTCTGCATCCTGTTGCTCCGTTTCCACATACTCCAGAATATCGCCCGGCTGACAGTCAAGTGCCCGGCAGATGCCGTCCAGGGTACTAACTCTGATCGCCTTGGCCTTTCCATTCTTCAAAACAGAAATATTGGCCATCGTAATACCAACCCGTTCCGAAAGTTCTGTAACGCTCATCTTTCGCTTGGCCAGCATTACATCTATGTTGATGATAATTGCCATCTGTCTCTCTCCCTCTAAATCGTCAGTTCCTGTTCCTCCTGAATCTCACCGGCCCGCTGCACCAGATGCGACAAAGCCGCACAAAGTACGGTCAGTGCCACAGAGATAAAAACCGCCAGAAGTACCGGAAAAACCAGCCACACACTTCCCTGATACCATTTGGACAGAAAAAACCATACTAGAAACCCGACATAAAGCACTGTATCCACAAGCATATACTGACTCATCCGTTTAAGTCGCCAGGCATTTTTTCTGGAGAACGATTCGTCTCTGCGGATGCTCTCACAGATTTCCCAGAACCGGACCAGGCACATAATTGCCGGCACCGCGCTGATCCAGATCAGAGTGCAGGTTCCTTTGTAACCTCCTTCACCGGCAGTTTCCACCAGCGGCTCTTGCAGCACCAGCGGCAGAAACCAGAAAACGAAGAGGATAAGCAATACCCCAACTCCGATCGTAATCATTTTCAGATATCCCGACATCTCCGTCTGTTTCATAATATTTTCCTCCATACTGCATCGGCATGCCCCGAATTTTAGTAACCCAAACATAAAAAGATCTTCCGGAACTTATCTTTTTCTTATCATAATCTTTTTATTCACAAATGTCAATATGTTTTTATTGAATTTCGATAAATATATATTGTTTTTTATATTTTATCTTTGTGACCGCACCAGACTGTGTTTTTTCCAGCTTCCGCCCACATAATGCAGCACAGTCGGAACAACGGACACGCACCACCCGGCAACCACACTCCACCAGAGAATGGATTCCCCGAAAACCGGAGCCAGCAAAAAAGCACACAACACCCGGATCCCCAGACTTCCCAGTGTCAAGCCCACAAACCAGTTCATGTCTCCGGCGCCCTTGAAGACAGATTTGATAATCATATATATAGAAAAAATAACCAGAAACAGACCGGTTACTCGAAGATAAGAGGCGCCTGCGCGAATCACTTCCGCCGCGCCCTCTCCTTCCACAAACCACCCGATCATGGTTTCCGGTGCAAGTTCCATGAAAAGTGTCATGACAAGAGAGGCCGTACCGCACGCCAGCAGAGAAGCTTTAACTCCCCGTCCGATACGCTCCGGCTTTCCTGCTCCGATATTCTGTCCGACAAAACCGGACAGAGCATTTCCCCAGTTGATCGGTATGGTAGAAACCAGATTTACCGCTTTGTTAGCCGCGCTGCAGCCAGCCATAACCGCAGGTCCGAAACCGTTTGTCACCGTCTGTACACAGACACTTCCCAGAGAAACAACAGACTGCTGAAGAGCTGCCGGAACGGCGATCCGCATCATGCGGACAAATTCTGTTCGGTCGAACAGACGCTCTGCCTTTTCTGCAAAGAGCCGCCTCATCTTCCGTTCCAGAACAACTGAGGACAACACCGTGCAGACGACCTGTGACAGCGTCGTTGCCAGAGCACTGCCGCCGACCCCCATAGAGCAGATCAGAATAAAGAACAGATCTCCTGCCACGTTCAGAAAAAATGCCAGAATCAGAAAATACAGAGGAGTTTTGGAATCTCCTACAGCAATAAATACCGCGTTTTCCGCATTATAGAGAAAGATCGCCGCACTCCCCCAGAAATAAATGGTCAGATAGTCAATACTGTACTCCAAAAGCTCCTGCGGAGTCTTCAAAAACAGCAGAACCTGTCCGGCAGCCAGCTGAGTCAAAACTGTTACCATTACACCCAAAACCGCCGCAAACAGCAGGATCGTTGTCATACAAAGCCTGATCTCTTTCCATTTTCCCGCACCGGAATACTGCGCAATGACAACAGAAGCTCCCAGTGCAAGACCGGAAGCCAGCTGTACGATGACTGCAGTAATCACACCTGCAGAGCCGACGGCTGCCAGCGCATCGGCTCCCAGATAATTTCCCACAATCAAACTGTCTATCATATTGTAAAACTGCTGGAACAGATTGGACAAAATAACCGGCACTGCAAAAGCCAGCAGAACCTTCGCCGGATTTCCCTCCGTCATATCCAGTGTATCTTTCCGGCTTTTTTTCATTCCATCCCGCCCTCTCTTCTACCACCACAGCAAATATACAAGCGTCAGCGCCAGACCTATAGCCGCCAGCATCAGACCAAAAGAAAGACTCGCGCTGATCAGACGGTTGGTTCTGCGCATCATCTCTTCCCATTCTGCAAACGTCACCACAAAGGAACGTTCGATCGGATTTTTCCGCCGTATGGTGTAATTCACTATGCGGACCATCTGGTCCAGAATCTTGCCCAATGTCCGGGAAAACATGGAACCGATCAAATATACATGCCGCTCCGTGCGGCTTTTATGCGTCGTACTCCGAAACGCCAGCAGCACCGCATCCATCAGATGATCGCATGCTCTGCAGAAAAACGCCGACAGCTCCAGCAGCACTTTTAAAAATATCTGTACCAGATACATCCGGTCCGCCAGTCCGCAGACATATCCAAACAGCGCTGCTGACGCTTTCTCAAACACCGGCCGATAGATCAGATCTTCCAGATCCAGCCATCGGGGCCAGAGATTCAGATAACAAACATCTCCCTTTTCATCTTTTCCCATCAGAAACCTGCGTATCAGTCCAAAATATACCAGCACCCCGATGGTAAGCGATATGGCGGCGCCTTTCAGATTGACAAAACTAAAATAATGAACAGCGTGCGCAGGCGTCTTTCCATGCAGAAAACTCTGGGCCAGATCAGCAGCACAGTTCATGGTTCCATAAGGGAAAAATCCCATCAGCACCAGCAATACCGCCGGTACCAGCAGTGCAAAAACACTTTCTTTATTCATATAGGCTGTCTTCGTATCATATTCCTTCTGCCGCAGGGGATGTTTCTCCAGAAATACCGCCGCAAACAGTTTTGTCATATAAGCAATCGTCATCCCCCCGGTAAGCAAAAAAATCCACTCGATTCCACGGATCCACAGAACCGGTTCTGTACGGGCTGAAAGCTCTGCTGCATATTCCACAATACTCTCATGGAGCAGCGTCTTGCTCACATATCCGCTCCAGCCCGGAATCCCCCCAATACTTAAGGCCCCCATCAAAAAAACGCTTTTCAGAAACGGTTTTCTGCGCCCAAACCCCCGTATCTCATTCAGGTCCAGCGCATGCAGATTCATATAGACCACGCCGGCGGCCATGAAAAGGATCAGCTTGATCATTGAATGATTGATCATATGCAGAATCGTTCCCCGCGCGGCAAGCGCATTTTCCGTACCCAAAAGCTCCGTCATCCCCGCGCCGACAAGAATAAATCCGATCTGGGACATGGATGAACAGGCAAGCGTCCGTTTCAGATCGACAGAAAATACTGCCAGAAACGCTCCTGCAAACATCGTAACCGTACCCAGATACAGCACCAGCTTTCCCCATTGCGGATCATAGCGGAAAATCTCCGCACTGACCACCAGTACGCCAAACACGCCTGTTTTGGTGAGAATTCCCGACAGCAGCGCGCTGGCGGGAGCAGGCGCCACAGGATGCGCTTTTGGAAGCCAGATATGAAGAGGAAACATGCCTGCTTTGGCGCCAAAACCAAACAGCATGCACAGGCCTGCCGCATAGATCCGCCCTCCCTTTTCCTGCATCACAGGTTTTACCGCCTCATAAAGTTCCGACATCCTTAGAGTTCCGACCGTATCATACAGAAGAAGCAAGCCCATCAGCATGACTAGACCTCCGACAACCGCAATCGCAAGGTAAATCTCACCCGCTTTCATGGCCGCAGGCTTCTCATCATGAACCACCCACACATAAGACGCCAGCGACATGATCTCAAAAAAGATAAAGGTCGTATAAAGATCACCGGACAGAAATACTCCCAGCGTCGAACCCAGCGTCAGGAGATAAAAAAAAT
This sequence comes from uncultured Lachnospiraceae bacterium, assembly GCA_951802115.1. Taxonomy (GTDB): domain Bacteria; phylum Bacillota; class Clostridia; order Lachnospirales; family Lachnospiraceae; genus Hominiventricola. The sequence continues at coordinate 46,596 of CATOPL010000009.1, forward strand.
AATAACGGCTGCGATGATGATAATGACAGAAATATTCTCTGGAAAAAATTCCTGTCATCATCCACATAAACGCCGCAACGCATCCATACAGCAGCCGGAAACCGTCCAGTTTCAGATACAGGCCCCGCATGCAGAAACCTTTCCAGATAAATTCCAGTTCCCCGGCGCCAAAATATCTGTACGCGGCCAGAAGCATCAGACCCATCTCCAGCACAACAGAAAACTGCAGTACACGGTCTCTTATCATCTTATGCCGCTTTCCCGCCAGATAGCAGAGAAAAGCCGCTGCAAACGGAAACCAGATCACATGAAACAGTTCAAAATCACCATTCATCGCTTTTCTCCTCTCTCAAAACACTCCCTGCGCCACTGCCCGTAAAAGTCTCAGCAGCGGTTCTGAATAAACACCCCACATCAGAACGAAAGCCGCAAAAATGCCCAGCGGCAGTTTCATCTCCCAGTTGGGGTCCCGGATCTCCTTCATCTTTGCCTCCGCACTCCCCTTGTCCGGAAACCACGCTCTGACTGCCACAGTAAGAATATATACCGCAGTCATAAGAGCCGAATAAAGCAATACCGCCACCGCCCCATAAGCATAAGGATAGTCATTTCCAAGCTCCATCGCAGCCGCCGCAATGTTCCATTTGCTGATGAATCCGGCGAAGCCCGGAATACCGATTAAAGACAAACCGCAGATCACAAAGACCGTAAACACATATGGCATCCTGCGTCCCAGCCCGTTCAGCTCATCTACATATGTTTTCTGACTCTGGTGCAGCACTGCTCCCGCACAGAAAAAAGCCCCGATTTTCATAAACGCGTGTATGACCAGATGACACATACCGGCCAGAAGACCCTGAGGGCTCATCATCGTCACCCCTAAAAGAACATAGGACAGATTACTGACTGTGGAAAAAGCAAGTCTCCGCTTAAAATGCGTCTCCTTAACCGCCATAGTAGACCCATAAAGAATACTGGCCATGACAATGCTCATAACTGCAAAATGCGCCCAGGTTCCGCGGATCAGCTCCGCTCCGAAACAATAATACGTCAGCCGCATAACCGCAAACGCGCCGGACTTTACCACCGCCACGGCATGCAGAAGCGCCGTCACAGGCGTGGGCGCCACGGATGCCTGGGGAAGCCATCCCTGAAACGGAATCACAGCCGCTTTGACGCCAAATCCCCAAAAAGCCAGCAAATAGACAATCAGAACGATGGTCACATTATCACCAACCAGGTCCATATCCAGCACGCCGCCCATAATAAAATCCGTTGTACCTCCAAATATGATGATAAATACCAGCGCTACAAACGCGAATGCCGCGCCGCCAATAGAATAATACAGATAGACTCTGCTGGCATGAAGCGCTTTCTTTGTCATAGGATGCATGACCAGATATACGGATACCAGCGTCAGCAGTTCATAAAACAGATACATGGTTACCAGGTTTTCAGCCATCGCAATCCCCAGCGTCACACCGTATGTCATCGTATAAAAGGCAAAAAAACTGGTTGTGCGCTCTTCATGGCGCATATATTCAAATGCGTAAAGCGTTGCCAGCGGCCATAAAAAAGCAATCACACAGACAAATACACTGCCCAGTCCGTCAAGGCGCAGGGCAAAATCCAGATTACCGGTCAGATGAAACAGGATAAAACCGTCCTGTGGACGCCGCAGGACACACAGCACTGCCAGCAGAGAAGTTACAAGCACCAGTATTTCCAGAAAAAGATTCCGTTTTTTTCCGGACAGATGAAGAAGCGGCATTACTGCTCCGCCCAGAATCGGAAGCACCACCGGAAGAATCAGATATACACTGCTCATATGCTGTCCTCCCTTTAAAACAGACCTGCAGCAATCGTCTGCAGAAATCCCAAAAATTTCTCCGGAAACATTCCCAGCAATACCGCTGCCGCCGTAAACAGCAGCATCGGAACAAGCATCAGCATATTCGGTTCCTGTTTCTGTCGTCTGTGAACTGCATCCTCTGCCCCCGGGAAAAAGGCCTGAACAGAGACCGGCAGCAAATATCCTGCTGTCAGCATGGCGCTGAGCAGCAATACCACAGGTCCCAGCCATGCATAAACTCCGATTCCCGCTTTCAAAGAACCTGTTGCCAGATACCATTTACTGACAAAACCGCTGGTCGGCGGAATGCCCACCAGAGTAATCGAAACCAGCGTAAAACACCACATCGTAACCGGCATCTCCTTCCCGATACCCCGAAGCTCTTTTACCGTTTTCTTTCCGGTTTTGTAAATAATCACACCGGCTGCCAGAAACAGACAGTTTTTGACCGCACTGTGAAATATAAAGTGAGACAGTGCTCCAACCATACCATCCTCATTCAGAACCGACAGCCCGAACAATATATAAGATACCTGGCTGACTGTGGAATAGGCCAGCCGCTTTTTAAGCACCTGTTCCTTGTACGCCATCATCGAACCCATAAAGACTGTAAGCAGCGCCAGTGTCATCCATGTGTACTGCACCCAGGTATCTCTGACCACATCTGCACCGGACACATAAAAGATCACCCGTATGATCGCAAGTACACCGGATTTGGTAATGATGCCGGACAGTACCGCACTGGCAGGCGCAGGCGCCACCGGATGAGCGGTGGGCAGCCAGCCGTGCATAGGAAACATACCGGCCTTCGTGCCAAACCCCACAATGGTCAGCATCAGAACCAGAAGCGTCATTGCCTGACTGCCTGTATAAGAATCTATGACCGTGAGATATCCGCCTTCCTGGAACATCATTCCCGCTCCATGCGCATAGAGGTAAAAAATGCCGAACAACGCCATGAACGCGCCCGCCACTGAATAAAACAAATACTTCAATCCCGCCATTACCGCCTCATGACTCAGGCTGTGCAGCACCAACGGCAGAGACGTCAGCGTCATCATCTCAAAAAACAGATATAGTGTAATCAGATTTCCCGCATGATCCAGAGCAATCAGCACGCCCATAACGATCAGATAAAACCCGAAATACCGGTCTTCATGTTCTTCGTGCTTCATATATTCAAAAGAAAATACGCCGCCAAACGTCCACGCCGCCACAGTCATCCCCGCAAACAGCCTAGTCACATCATCCATGCGCATCACAAGGTCCAGCGTATCCGTCAGTTCCCAGAGTACAAACTCATAATTTCCTTTCATCATCAGACTGACGGTCAGTACAGAAGTCACTGCCATGACCAGAAAAATACCAATGCATTTTATTTTCCGGTTTTTCAGCCTGTCCTGGAAAACGAGCAGCATAATCCCCGCCAGCATCGGAAGCAGAACCGCTGCCCCAAGTAAACAAGTAATCGTCATCTCTATACTCCCCCCCTGTCTATGCAAACATTTCAATGCCAAATTGTATCAGATCAGTAAGCGGCTGTGACATCAGCCCCATACCAAAATTCAATATGATCAGACAATACACCGCAGCAACTGCCCCCATAGACATGCGGACATGTATATTCGTAAACTCCCGAGGCGTCTGAACCGGAGTATAGATCCTGATCACCGTATGCAGGAAATACACGGCGTTCAATATCGTGCTGACTGCCAGAACGATCAGCGTAATCAGCACCTTATTGGAACCGGCCCCCAATGCCGCCACAGCAAATAAAAGCTTTGAGATAAATCCCGCCAGCATCGGAATACCTACCATAGAAAGACTTCCGACCAGAAATGCCGCTCCGGCCAGAGGATTCCGAAATGCCGCTCCCTGAAGAGCCGGAAAAATTCTCTTATGTCCCGAAGCATCATTCAGCCCTTTCGCAGCCAGAAACAGCAGGGATTTGGTAACTGCATGAGTCAGAATATGAAAAACCGCCGCCACCATCCCCGCCTCTGTCGCAAGCCCGATTCCCATATATACATATCCGATCTGTGCAATGGATGAATATGCGATCATCCGGTAAATATCCTTCGCCATGATCGCACTCACTGACCCCATCACCATGCCAATCAGTCCAAATACAAACAGTACGTTGACAATCTTACTCCTGACAATAATATCGAATCCGATAACGCGGTAAAAGATTTTGATGAGCAGAATGATATAGCTTTTGGATACAAGACCGGACAGAATGGCGCTGCTGGAAATAGTTGAATATCCATATGCATCCGGCATCCAAGAATGGAACGGATACAGACCGCTCTTAATTGCCAGGCCCACTGTAATCACACTGATGATCACCAGCAGAGGAATCTGGTACTGACCGGCTTCCACCAGCCGTTCCATAGATTCATGCACATTTTCCATCAGCAGATGACCTGTAATATCGTAAAGCATGGCAAGTCCGATCAGAAACAGACCCGAGCCAATCAGACTCATGACCATATAGCGGGTAGCCGCGATCAAGGAACGTCCGCTTCTGCGGATCATAATCATGCCGCAGGCGGCAATCGTGTTGATCTCCACGAATACATAACCGGTAAACAGATCGTTGGTATAGATGATCGCCAGCAGAGAACTCAAAAGCAAATCAGCCAGAATAAAATACAAGTTGACTTTATCTTCCTCCACGGTTCGGAAGATATGATCCATGCCTCCGAGCAAAGAACAGAGCATTACCAGTGCGAATACGGTCGCCAGCATCGCCTCCAGAATTCCCGCGCGAATCTCATTCCCCCAGGGAGCCGGATATTTTCCCATCGTATAGACAAAACTTTCTCCGGTCGACACCACATACAATAATGTGACCAGTGACATCAGCGTCACCAGCGTCACTGCTGTAAGCGTCATTCGTTTGGCATCTTTGCCTTTCATGGGAGTGGACAGTATCCCTGCAACCATACAGAGCACTATGGAAAAGCAGGGAAAATTCTGCACAACATTCATCTTTGTTCCTCCTGCTGCATACGGATCAGAATTTCGTCCAGATCCAGCGAATGATACTTTCGATAAAGACGAATCGTCAGTGACAGCATCAGCGCCGTAACACTGACTGACACGACAATCCCTGTCAGCACCAGGCCGCTGGGAATCGGATTGATATACCATTGCGTATCGGTAATCCCATCCTTCACGATCGGTGCAAGGCGGCCGTCCACATATCCCATGGCCGCCAGAAACAGGTAGACCGCCGTGTCCATAATATTCAGTCCTATAATCTTCTTGATCATATTTTTGTGCAGAAGCAGCGTTGTAAACCCAACGCCGAACAGGATCACCGCCGCAACCTCATCCGCATTTGCCCACAGATTTGGTCCCATCTCACATCCCTCCTCTTCGAAACAGCGCAAAAAACACATACATGGTACAGGCTACTTCCAGTCCCACAAAAATATTGATCGGAAGAATCATTCCGCTACTCAGAATATCTCCGGGCGTTCCCAGCGGAATCGCATTTTTTATCTGATTGGCCCCGGTGTAAAAATAATAAATCATTGTTATACTGTAGAGCGAGAGCGCGCCCACCTTAATCCGGTCATAAATTTTCTCATTGAAAAATCTCTGTGTTTTATGAAATCCAAATGTGGTCACATACAGGATCAGACCGGCGCCGATCACAGCGCCTCCCGAGAATCCCCCTCCCGGGGACAAGTGTCCGTTCAGAATAATATAAAAACCGTACAAAAAGATAACCGGCACCAGAAGCAGCGTAATTTTTTGCAGAATCGCATCCGGCCTCGGCTCATATTGCCAGTCCGTCTCCCTGGCGTTCTCTATTTTCTCTTCTTTTTTACGAAGCAACACAATCACGCAAGTTGCCGCAATAAACAACACGCAGGTTTCACCGAATGTATCAAAACCTCGATAGCTTAAAATCATATTGGTAACCATATTGACTGCGCCGGATTCTTCCATTCCTTTTTCAATATACCGGGCTGACACTTCATTGTTATTGGGACCGTTCGGATCTCCCAGTACCGGAAGCCAGGAAACCGCCAGCAAAAGCACTGCGATCAGCAGCAGGCAGAGAGCCACTGATGTCAGACTGTAAAGAATCCGAAACGCCCGCATTTCTGTGTTCTTCTTTGTATTTTCCAGATACTGGGCAATCTTTTCTCTGTCAAGCATATCCGGATTATATACAGAATCTCCGATATAATTCGTCTCTCGAAGATGCTCCATCTCCATCTTTCCCGCAAACGGGTCCGCTTCTCCATCTACCCATCTGGTCAGACGATTCCACAGGCTGTTTTCATAATCATCTCTGATTCTGCTCATGATTTTCCACCTCCGAAAGTGCCTTAAGCTTGCGCAGAGTAACAAAAAACAGAACGCTGCTGACTCCTGCGCCCACCGCCGCTTCCGTGATTGCCAGATCCGGAGACTCCAGAAGGAACCAGATTATAGACATAACCAGACTGTAGGACATGAAAATAATGACTGACAACAGCGGATTCTTCATCAGGCTGGCAGAAATCGCACAGATAATCAGGAATATCAAAAGGATGATCTTAAACGCTTCCATCTTCTGTTACCTCGCATTCTTTTTTTAAATTTTCGTTAATCAGAACCTCCAGCTTACTGATCATATGAGAAGAAACCGGTCCGGCAAGCCAGAAAAAAACCACGATTAAAACCAGCTTCAAACTGCCGAACTGGAAACCGCTCAGAATCATAAGCCCCAGAATCGCGAACAAAATCCCCATGGAATCCACCATGGCAGAAGCATGCATCCGATTCAGGACATAATGAAAACGATAAACTCCAATCACACCCGCACACATGATCAGAAGCCCGGTCACAATAAAAAATCCTCCTGCCGCCAACTGTACCCATGCCATCACAGTTCATCCTCCTCCTCTTCATTCTCATCTTCTGCCTGCAGACAGACTGTTCCTTTTACTTTTCGTTCCTGATAAGCCCCGCCATAAATCTTCGTCAGAATCACCACCCCCAAAAAACTGATCATCGCATAAACCAGACAGACATCATAGAGATAGTCTGCCCTCAGATACAGCGCAAACATGGCGATCTCCACGATCGTCATCGTGCCGATCATATTGACAGCCACCACACGGTCTGTAAGCCTTGGTCCCAGAATCGCACGGAGAAGACACAGCATGATCAGTACAGCGATAACAATCATGCAGGTCAGCAAAAACACATGATATACTTTTTCATACATGATATTCCTACGCCTCCATCTTCCTCAGAAGTTCTTCAAATACCGAATGCTCCAGCCCGTCTGCAAATTCTTTATCCAGACAATGCACATAAAATTCATTTCCTTCCAGATTAACCGTAATCGTTCCCGGGGTCAGTGTAATGGAATTTGCAAGAACCACCCTGGCAAATTCTGTTTTCAGCCCGGAAGTAAAATGAACAAGCTGCGGCTCCACCTGATATCTCGGTGTCATAATAAAAAAAAGCACCTGATGATTCGCTTTCAGAATCTCAAGGATCAATACCGCCACATAGCGGATTGCCAGCGGTACCAGACGGTATATCCTCAGGTCGCTGCTCACACTGTAATCCATGAATCTGCAGCAGAATGCAAACAGAACTGCGCTCAATAGAATTCCAATCAGCACAATCTCGAGTGTTATTCTGCCGTTGAAAATGATCCAGAGCACCAGAAATGCAACAAACATACCTCTTCTCCTCTCCTGAATTTCCCTGCGCAGCCTCACAGAACTGTTACGGCATGCACTCCTGACTGTTTCCCCGAAACCTTAGTTTACACTTATTCTATAGATAAAACAATAGCTTTACAAGGATTCCGGACATTTTCCGCCGGAATTTACAGCCGCAGGGCAGCGCGTTCTATGGCGTCCTGTATATGTTTGATATAAAGTCTGCGGATACCCGGATATTCTCCCAGCCCTTTCAGCACACAGTTGACAATAAAACCGGAGGCTTCCAACTGTTTGCGCCAGGAATCTTTATCGTCGCCCGACATATCGTTCAGCGCATGATCGCCCGCCACTACCATAAAAGGAGCAAGCGTCACACGCTTTGCGCCGTAAGCGTGAACCTGTTGCATCAGGATATTTATGGACGGACCGGATTCTACCGTGCCAAGAAATACATTCTCATATCCCATATCTTTCAATTTCTGACTCAGTACCGAATAAGTTGAATTGGCGTTATGCGGGGTTCCGTGTCCCATAAAGACCAGCGCCTCTTCCCGGGAAATATGTTTAAATTCTGTCATGACTGCTTTGATCACAGCACAAAAATCCTCCTCATTTACCAAAAGCGGCGTACCAAAGCGAACAGCCGCAAACTGGTCCCGATAAGTAAGAATGTCGGCAGTCATCTGCTCATTTTCAATCCCGCTGATTACATGAGTAGGCTGGACAACTACTTCTGTTACGCCGTCTGCAAGCATCCGCTCCAAAGCTTCCCCCACAGTGTCAATCTGTATACCGTCTCTCTTTTTCAGTTTTTCTATAATCACTCTGCTCGTCCATGCTCGATACAGAGTATAATCCGGAAACGCTTCCTTAAAATCCGCTTCTATTGCGTCAATCGTCTTTTCTCTGGAGGCATTGACGCTGGTTCCGAAGCTAACGGCCAAAAGCCCTTTTTTGCTTATTTTATCCACTGTTTTTCTATACTCCTCAGGTTGTTTTTATTCCCATTGTTTCCTGTCTTATTTCAAAACTGTAATCTGATCGTCTGCCTCCATCGTATCCGTAATCGGGTTCACGCGTATATCCAGATATTCCAGATCCCGCACCTGATTAAGCGGCGACAGTTCCGTCACATAATTATTGCTGATGTCAAGACGGGTCAGTTCCGGAAGAGACGCCGTAAACTGAACATCCGTCAGCTCATTGCCGCTCAGATACAGCTCTTGTAACCCCGGATAGGCGTTCAGAAAATCTTTATGCGCATCCAGCGATACATCATCATACCAGATGTCCGTCATACCGTTATAAGACTCCACATAAAAATTCTCTTTCAGACTCACTTCATTCATTTCCAGTCTTTTTAAAGAAGGATTCTCTACAAGCCGCCCAAAATCAAGCTCAAACATACAATTATTTAAAATCAGCTCCTCCAGTCCCTGATGATTGAATACATTGGAAATATCTCCCAGAATATCCGTATTAAATCTGTAAATACCCCAGCCGTCGTCTTCACTGCCACCGCTGAAATCCACTGACCGCAGATTTTCCATCGTATCTGTAAAACTGACATTTCTAAGCGGCACCGCATAAGTCCAGTTTCCGTAAAAGATCAGACTTTCCAGTCCGGTAAGACCGGCTAGAGCCTGCGCTTCATCAATGTTGCAGCCGTGAACAGACAAATGTCTCAGATGATCCATCTTCTGAAAAAAAGACAAAGACATAAGGCCGGATACTTCCAGTTCCTGCAGCTGTGTAAGCAGAGACAGATCCGGATCCGGCTGGGAAGTATCTTTATCCAGAATCAGAGACGTAAGGCCGGACAGATTGCAGACAGGAGCGTAATCCTTTATCTCATAGTTATCTTCCAGGCTGAGAGAAACCAGCTGTGTAAGCGTTCCCAGCGGTTCCAGGCTGATCGCCTCCGTCTTCGAAAGCGACAGACTCTCAAGATTCACAAGCGACGACAGAAAACTCAGATCTCTCAGCGAAGAAGATTCAATGTGCAGCGTTTTCAGTTCTGTAAGGACAGACAATGCAGTGTAGTCTGTCAGTATTATCTGTTCCTCCCCCGAGTCGAACATAGAATCCGGCGCAGTTTCTGTGATGTACAAACTGTGCAGTTTCTTTAAAGGAACCAGCTGTCTCAGATCCGGTGTGCAGATATCTTCCAGCGACAGCGTCTCCAGGTTGACAAATACTGCTATACCGTCCAGACTTTCCGGCTTGTCAAGAGAAAGCTCCAGCATCTGCTCCGGCATCTGTATCCGGGTTGCCAGCTCAGAGAGCGTCATTCCCCTGCACACAAGCCCTTTCAGATGTTCCATGTTTTCCAGACGGATATTTTCTGCATTGTCATCACCAATATCCAGTTTTTCCAGCCCCGTAAACGAGGACAGATCGCTGTTGTCCCACGACAGCGGCTCCAGTTCCAGAATCTCCGCTTCGAAGCCTTCCTCTTCATATGGACTTTGAAAACTGTACTCTATGACTGCAGGTTCGAAATCTCTGTCGATACGGATATATTTAATTTCATAGAGCTCTTCTTCTGTAACCGCATCCGCACTTTTATCAAATACCGATTCGATAAACGATTCATATAAAAGACTGTGCTCCTTCTGCGTCTCCTGCCAGTCCGTCTCTTTCACCCAGTCTTCCCGGTCGTCTGCGGAATCCATGAAAAAATCTTCATCCGGATCCGTCAGGCCGGTTCTTCTGTCTTCAAAATAATCTCCGCCGAGCGTATATCTCATAATCAGCAGGCAAATCACAGCCGCCACAGACAGAATGGCCACAGCGCCGGGAAGACCCGAAAATGCGCTGCGCTTCTTATCCACTTCCTGAATAAACGGATACTGATCCCTATGTGGATCATAACTGATCATCCGGCCGCCTTCCATGATAAACTGACTTCCGCAGTATTCACAGATCAGGATCTGTGAGTTTCCCTCCTTGGACCTTAATTTCCCTCTGCAAAAAGAACACTCCATATTCGTTGTTTTCATAAATATTTTATCCTTACGCAAATCATTTTCTTAATAGTATACTTCTCTGTCTCAATGAAGTAAATACAAAAGTCAAAAACTCGTTTTAAAAGAGCTTTTGGTCAGCCGCATGTAAAAACAAAAAGAGACTGTCATAACATGCTGTTCTGCATTTATGACAATCTCTGATCTTGTTTTTAAATTTCCAGATAAGCGCCCTTCATCGGACTCGCCGCATGTTCGCTGAACAGACGGAGTACTCCTTTCTGATATCGGGATTCCCGTGGCTTCCAGTTCTTTTTCCGCTCTGCCAGAACTGTATCAATTTCCTTTGGCGTCTTCTTCTCTCCATGAATACCGACAATATTCAGCTTCCGCTCCATCACATCAATTTCAATCAAATCTCCTTCTTCCACCAGTGCGATAGGGCCTCCGCTGGCCGCTTCCGGACTGCAATGTCCGATCACCGGCCCTGTTGAAGCTCCTGAAAAACGTCCGTCTGTGATCAAGGCGATGCTGCGTCCCAGCTCCTGGTCGCTGCTGATCGCCTCCGATGTATAAAACATCTCCGGCATACCGCTGCCTTTTGGCCCTTCATAACGGATAAATACTGCATCCCCTTTCTGAACCCGGTGATTCAGCACCGCATCCAGGCATTCCTCTTCACTGTCAAAGGGGCGCGCTTTCAGAACCGCACGAAACATTTCCCTGGGGCAGGCCGTATGTTTAATCACCGCGCCTTCCGGAGCCAGGTTGCCCCGCAAAATGGCGATGCTGCCGTCTGTTCCCAGCGCCTGATCATAGGGACGGATAATATCTTCCTTTGTGATGGAACAGCCATAGCGCTGATTAAACTCCTGAAGCCATCTGCCACAGCGTTCGTAAAAACCATTCGTCCTTAATTCTTTCAGATTTTCACCCAGTGTCTTTCCGGTCACGGTCATTACGTCCAGATGCAGATGATCTTTGATCTCCTCCATGATAGCGGGAACTCCGCCGGCATAGTAAAAGCATTCTGCAGGCCAGCGGCCGGCCGGCCGTACATCCAGAAGATATCGGGCGTTTCTGTGAAGCCGGTCAAACGTATCTCCGGTGATCTCGATTCCAAGTTCATGTGCAACCGCCGGGATATGGAGCAGACAGTTGGTACTTCCGGATATGGCCGCATGAACGAGGATCGCATTTTCAAAACTGTCCATCGTCACAATCTTACTTGGCTTCATATGTTCCATCTTCGCCAGCTTCACCGCCTGCCGGCCTGCTTCTCTGGCATAAGACAGCAGATCCGGACTGGTGGCAGGCATCAGAGCGCTTCCCGGCAGGGTAAGGCCCAGCGCTTCGGCCATAATCTGCATGGTAGAAGCCGTTCCGATAAAAGAACAGGCTCCGCAGCTCGGACAGGCGTTCTGCTTTGCCCAGTTCAGCTTTTCTTCGTCAATCTCGCCTCTTTGGAATTTTGCACTGTACATACCGAGCTGCTCCAGCGTCAGCATCTTCGGCCCGGCATTCATCGTACCGCCCGGCACGACCACTGACGGAATATCGACGCGGAACAGTCCCATCAGATTCGCCGGCATCCCTTTGTCGCAGCTTGCCAGATAGACCCCCGCGTCAAAAGGCGTGGCGCTGGCGTGAATTTCAATCATACCGGCAATCATCTCTCTGCTGACCAGACTGAAATTAATGCCGTCCGTTCCCTGACTCTCCCCGTCGCAGATATCCGTGCAGAAATATCTGGCGCCGAATCCTCCTGCTTCCTCGATTCCTTTTTTTACCTCTTCCACCAGCGTATTCAGATGCCCGCTCCCCGGATGGCTGTCTCCATAAGTACTCTCAATGATCACCTGCGGTTTGGCAAGATCTTCCGGTTTCCATCCGGTCCCGATCCGCAGAGGATCCAGTTCCGGAGCAAGCTTACGCATTTCCTGGCTTTTTAATCTGCACATAAATGTTTCCTCTTTCTATCTTAATAATTCTGTCTGCACAGGGACTCATAACCGGATATATTTTGGTGTTCTGCTTATTCGCTCCTGCAAATTCTCCAGCATGTTCCCTGGCAGATACTGTTTTCATTTCCCTCTTTTGCTTCTGTCCGCATCATACCTCACAGCGAAAAACATTTCCAGTTATTATGCAAAGAAAGATATAATTAATGCTACCACAAATCCGGTTGCTCCCACAAGTGTTTCCATAACCGTCCATGTTTTCAGGGTTGTTTTTTCATCCATGCCGACCAGAGATTTTACCAGCCAGAAACCGGAATCATTAAAATGAGAGCACACGGTTGCTCCGCCTGCCACTGCCGCCGTCGTACAGGCAAGATACAGCGGAGACAGATCCCCGATTCCCGGAATAGCCGCCACGATACCCGCCGCCATCGTCATCGCCACCGTTGCAGAACCCACGCAGATACGCACCAGCGCTGCAACGATAAATGCCAGAACTACAAGCGGAAGTGACATAGAAGAAACTGCATTTCCGATCACATCTCCCAGACCGGAATACTGCAGAACATAACGCAACACTCCACCGCATGCAGTTACCAGGAGAATCAGCCCTGTAGGTTCCAGGGATTTTGTCATAATCTTTTCAAGCTCCTCTGTGCTGTATCCATGGCCAATGCCAAGAATCAGCATCGCCGCCACTGTCGCAATCAAAAGCGCCACAAACGGTTCTCCGAGGAATCCAAAAACCGGCTGCAATCCGCTCATGGCCGGAACCACACCCGCTACTGAGTCCAGAATAATCAGCACCAGCGGAATCAGAATAATGCCCACGATCGCCCAGAAGCTCGGAAGCTTCGATTCATCAAAATCTGCCTGATTTGCCACATGCTCCGGCACCGGAATATGATATTTTCTGCCGCAGACAGCTCCCCATACAGGACCTGCGACAATCATCGAACAGACACCGCAGCAGATACCCACCAAAATGACCCATCCAAGCTCCACTCCCAGCATGTTCGCCACCAGAATCGGCCCTGGTGTCGGCGGTATAAATGCATGGCCAACCGCCAGTCCTGCAAGAAGCGGAATTGCATAAAATAAAGAAGAACGGCTGGTCCTTTTTGCCAGAGAAAATGCCAGCGGAATCAGAATGATCAGACCGGCGTCAAAAAATACCGGCATGGCAATCACCAGCCCTGTAATACCCAGCGCCCACGCCGCTTTTTTGTCTCCGAACCATTTGACCATCGTCACTGCCAGCGTCTGCGCTCCTCCTGAAACTTCCAGAATCGCCCCGAACATGGAACCCAGACCGACAAGCAACGCAATTCCTTTCAGAGTATTGCCGATTCCGTCATTCACTGCGGTAACAATGTCTTCTACGGGCATACCGCCAATCAGGCCGATTGCGATTGCTCCAATCAGAATCGCAATCATCGCCTGAATCTTGAATTTAATGATCAGTACCAGCAGCACGATCAGTCCGATAATCGCCGCCAGTATCAGCCTTGTTGGATTTAAAGCTGCTATTTCCGTCGTCATACCTATGTACTCCTCTCGTTTTAAAATATCAGAATATACTGTTCCCATTTCACTTCTTTTTATACGTCAGATGTTTTTCTTGATTTTCACTCCCTTTCTTTTATTTTTATCTGACGTCATATGTTTTATAATTAAATTATACTATTTAGCTATTTATTGGTCAATACATCATATGTCTTTTCCTTTTTTTCGCTTTAGTGCACAAAAAAAGAAGGTTTTACGATTTAAAAAACCCTCTTTTTTGTATACTATTGCTAAATTTTCCACACTGTTTTCTGTCGGCATACGTCCGGTACATGAAAAAAGCTGAACCTGTTTATTCTTGTTTACTTTCTTTATGATGTTCTTTCAAAAGACGCACCAGCGCCTGACGGTTATAAGTAAGATGCATAACCATGGCACATCTGGCTCCCACCGGGTCCTGATCCATAATTGCATCTACCAGCGCCCGGTGAGTCTCAATCGTCTCATCCATCAACATCCGATGCGTCAGATTGGCAAACGTCATAACCGCCGTATTAATCACAGGCACCAGCATCTCCACCACGCGATTTTTACTGCATCTGGCAATACAGGTATGAAATTCAATATCTTTTGGAATATGATCTTTCCCGCTGCGGTAAATCTCTTCTACCTGATTCCGCAGAAGCTTCAGCTGCTCCAAATCTTCAGAAGTGGCATATTCTGCCGCCTGCGCCGCAATCTCCGGTTCCAGCATCAGACGTACATCGAACAGTTCCAGTGCAAGTTTGTACTTATCCTGAAGTCTGGACAGTCCCAGCGGATCTTCCTGAGGCAGACAGGTGCTGATCACGTAAGTCCCGGAACCGCGTCTTACCTCCAGGATCCCTTTGGAAACAAGACTTTTAACTGCCTCCCGGATTGTACTGCGCCCTACTCCGAACTGTTTTGCAAGGTCAAACTCATTCGGTATTTTCTGTCCGATCTCTACCGGCTCTTCCTGAATATACCGCATCAGTTCATCTTCAATGCGTTCCCCCAAAAGCTTTTTGTCCATCTTCTCAAACTGATACATGACTGCCGTTCTCTCCCTTTCCACAAAAAATCTCCTTCTTCATGAAACGACATCACTTCTCCTTCGACAGAATGGTCAGCGTAGTCTCTTCCTCTTCTGTCCTGCCCAGATAAAAACACTCTTTCCCTTCATCCTGACAGAAAAACAGCTCTCCTCCATACGCACAGTTTACCCTCTTTACCAGCTCCAGATCAATTCCGGACTGTGCCAGCATCTGCTCCTGCCACTTTTCGTCTTCCAGAATCCCGTCTTCGTCTTCGGCTGACTCCATCTCATACTCCTCATAGTCCAGATATTCCCAGCCCTCTTCCTCCAGCGCCTCCTGAGCCGTTGAGTAGTCAACGCAGGCAAGCGCAGTCAGAACCACTTCCAGAAGATAGTCGGACAGTCTCTCGTACATCTTCTTCCATACAGTTATGGGATCCGCTTCATGATTCATATAAACCGGAGGATCTTCCTCGCCCAGATCCTGCCTGCGGATTCCAAAGCACACAATACCCGCTCCATAATCGCTTCCGATCTTCAGATAATCACAGCTTTTCTCCTGCCATCTGTCTCCGGGAAGCTGATAAAATATATGATAAATATTATCCGCATACTTCTGGGTATTTTTTTCCCAGTTCTCTTTCTGATCTTCTATCACCTGTTCTATCTCTTCATAAAAAAAGTACGGCTTCATGACAAAGGGGATCATTTTCCACACCCAGATATCTGACGTCTCCAGCAAAGGACAGTCCATGGCAGCACTCATAAATTCACAGTACACTTCCGGCAGAGAAATCTTTTTTTCTTCCATAAATTTTTCCAGGATTTCTCCGGATGTCTCATTTAGATAGCCCAGTTGTTTTAGAATCTCAGCTGCTGAAAAATCATATCGAATTCCCACAACCACACCTCCTGATTTTCGAAATTTATGGTCATATTTTACCATATGCCTGCCTATTATTCAACTTTTGATACCTGGCTGTCAGCAGTCTGTCAAAAATCACGGATTTCTTGACAAATGCTTATTTCAAGCCTATAATAAACACTGTTTGAAACATTAAAAATCGGACTACGGCAACATATATTGATGTGTTTTATAAGGAGGAAACAAAAATGCCAAGAAAGAAGAAAACCGAAGACGCAGCGGTTACTACAACAACTGCCAAAGCCGCTGCTTCCAAAACTGCGGAGACCAAACCTGCTGCAAAAAAAGCACCTGCTAAAAAAGCTGCCTGCAAGACTTCTGTCTGTGTAGAGATGAGCGGTTTAAGCGTATCTGTAAACGATATTCAGACTGCTGTGAAAAAAGCTGTGAAAGACAAGGGTCTCGAAGCTTCTGAAGTGAATATCTATATCAATGCTGCAGAACAGGCTGCTTATTACACGATCGACGGCGAAGGCGGCGAGGATTTCAAGATAAATCTGAATACTCTCTAAAGCGTGTCTGAAATTCATTCCCGTCAGCTGCATACGGTAGCTGACGGGAAACTTTTTAAACGCCCTCTGAAGCCAGATTCGGACAGTAACCGGAATCACGCAGCGGAACAGACTGCATTTTCAGCATCATTTCTATTGTCTTTTATCTGCGGCTCTTTCGATATTCCAGAGGCGTACATCCCATTTTCCTTTTAAATATTTTTGAATAATAGCCCGGATTGGTAAATCCTACCTGTCCTGCAATCTGAGTTACATCAAGGCCTGACTGCCGCAAAAGCTCCAGACTTCTCTCCACCCGATAGTCCAGAAGATAATCAAACATGGATTCATTCATATATCGTTTGAACAGACGGCAGCTTTCACTTCTGCACAGATGTATCTGTTCTGCCAGATCTTCCAGTGTGATTTTTTCCGCATAATGCTTCTGGATATATTCCATAATCCGGCGGATTCGCTCGGTATCCCTTCCATTTTCCGCATATCCAGACTCCTTCACCTCTGTATGTTCAAAAATATTCTGCCAGATCTGAAGCAGTGCAATCTGAATCTGAAGTTCCTCTGCTCTTGGATGTTCCTGCTCCAGTACGCGAATCTCTTCCATCAGATCCAGTACACGCTTCTGCCATCTTTCCTCCGGAACAAAATGAATGGAAGCCAGCGACGGGCTTTTTAAAATATGATTCACATATTTATTCTGTATCACACTGGAATTGTAGCCATACAACAGCCTTGGATGAAAGGTCACCGACAGATAACTGCAGTCCAAAGGCCGTTCTCCATGCCCGCAGTGCAGTACATTCGTATTGCAGAACAGACCTTCTCCCTCCTTAAGCTCATACAGGCTGTCATTTACCTGATAGGTGATCTTCCCCTCCATCACAAGAGTAAGCTCAATCTCCGGATGCCAGTGCCATGGAAACTCCCAGGTATCAAAATATGACAGCCGTTCATGACTCACAAGAACCGGAAATCCATAACTTCCGTGATTTTTGATCTCCTTTTGCTCTCTGTTGATCTGCAGACGCATAAAATCTCAATATCCTTCCATTTTACAAGAATATATTTATTGAATTCCTTTCTATATCTCATTATAGTGTAATTATAAGAAATGTCAACAGAGCGGAAGATTTCAGGCTGTAATCAGTCTGCAGCAGTATGACATTTCCGGCAGTCTGTCAACAGAATGAAAAAGAGAGAAGCATCTCTGACAAAAACAGGAGGAGTCACCATGACAGTAAATGTATCGGAACTGAAAGAAAAATTTCAAAAACTGTTCGGCGAAGAAGGCTGTATAAAGTCTTTTTTCGCGCCGGGACGCGTCAATCTGATCGGAGAACACACCGATTACAACGGAGGACATGTTTTTCCCTGTGCTCTGACTATCGGTACCTACGGCATCATCCGTCCAAGAAATGACCGGAAGCTTCGTCTCTATTCCGTGAATTTTGACAAAATGGGAATTGTAGAATCTTCTCTGGACGACCTGACCCCGTCTGAGAAAGCCGGCTGGACCAATTACCCCAAAGGAATCATGTGGACCTTTGAAAAAAGAGGATATCATCTGGACAGAGGCGCTGACATTCTTTTCTATGGCGATATTCCGGCCGGCAGCGGACTTTCTTCTTCCGCCTCTCTGGAAGTGCTGACCGGACTGATGCTCCGGGATACATATGGATTTGACATTTCCATGACTGATCTTGCATTGATCGGACAGTATTCTGAGAACCATTTTAACGGCATGAACTGCGGAATTATGGATCAGTTTGCATCTGCAATGGGAAAAAAGGACTGCGCGATCTTTCTGGATACCAGCACCCTGAACTATGAATATGCGCCGGTAAAACTTCCCGATGCCAGAATCGTCATTACCAACAGCAATGTAAAACACAGCCTTGTCACTTCTGCATACAACGACAGAAGAAATGAAAGTGAATCCGCTTTAAAAGCGCTGCAGACGGTTATCGATATCCGGACTCTGGGGGATTTAAGCGAAAAACAG
Organism: uncultured Lachnospiraceae bacterium; assembly: GCA_951802115.1. Taxonomy (GTDB): domain Bacteria; phylum Bacillota; class Clostridia; order Lachnospirales; family Lachnospiraceae; genus Hominiventricola. The sequence continues at coordinate 65,058 of CATOPL010000009.1, forward strand.
TTCGAACAGTACAAGGATGCAATCAAGGATCCGGTCTGCCGGAAACGTGCAAAACATGCGGTTTACGAAAACCAGCGCACCATTCATGCAGTGGAAGCGCTGAAAGCAAACGATATCGAAACATTTGGAAAACTCATCAATGATTCTCACGTCTCTCTTCGGGACGACTATGAGACTTCCTGTGAAGAGACAGACATCCTGGCAGAGCTGGCGTGGAATGTTCCGGGAGTTCTTGGTTCCCGTATTACCGGAGGCGGATTCGGCGGATGTACCGTCAGTATTGTAAAAAATGATTCTGTCGATCTCTTTATCCGTACGCTGGACAAAGCTTATACCGAAAAAACCGGCATCAAAGCCGAGTTCTATGTCGTGGACATCGGCGACGGAGCGCATGCGCTTGATTCATATATACAGGAGGACCTATGATGTTATCAGAACAGATCGCGGCGCTGGTACGGTACGGTATTGATACCGGCCTGACACCGGAATGTGAAAAAAACTATACGGTTAATCTGCTCCTTGATTTATTTCACGAGGACGATTATGAAGAACCGGCACATATCCCTGACGAACCTCTGGAACTGATTTTAAAAGAACTTCTGGACGAGGCCTGCCGTCGGGAACTGATTCCGGACAGCATCGCCTACCGGGACCTTTTTGACACCAGAATGATGAACTGCCTCGTTCCAAGACCTGCACAGATTCAGCAGACATTCTGGGAAATATATAAAACCTCTCCGGTAAAAGCAACCGAATATTTTTATAAATTAAGTCAGGACAGCGACTATATCCGCCGTTACCGGGTTTGCAAAGATCAAAAATGGAAGGTGCACTGTGAATATGGTGATATTGATATTACCATTAATCTTTCCAAACCGGAAAAGGACCCCAAAGCGATCGCGGCGGCAAGAAATGCAAAAGCCAGCACCTATCCTAAATGCCTGCTCTGTATGGAAAATGAAGGCTATGCAGGAAGAGTCAATCATCCGGCCAGAGAGAATCACCGGATTATTCCGGTCACGATCAATGACAGTCACTGGGGATTTCAGTATTCGCCTTATGTCTATTATAACGAGCACTGCATTGTTTTTAACGGCGAGCATACGCCCATGAAGATCGACCGCACCGCTTTTACCAAGCTGTTTGACTTTGTCAGGCAGTTCCCGCATTATTTTCTGGGTTCCAACGCGGATCTTCCCATTGTGGGCGGCTCCATTTTAAGCCATGATCATTTTCAGGGGGGCAATTACACGTTCGCCATGGCTAAAGCTCCCATAGAACTTCCGGTTACAGTTCCCGGCTATGAAGATGTGGAATCCGGCATCTTAAAATGGCCTCTTTCCGTGCTTCGCATCCGTCACAAGGATGAAAAACGCCTGATCGATCTGGCAGATCATGTGCTGAAAGCATGGCGCGGCTATACGGACGAAAACGCTTTTATCTTTGCATACACAGACGGAGAACCGCATAATACGATCACTCCCATCGCACGCAAAACCGGCGGTCTGTATGAACTTGACCTGACACTTCGAAACAATATCACTACGGATGAACATCCGCTGGGCGTCTATCACCCCCATGCTGATCTGCATCATATTAAGAAAGAAAACATCGGGCTCATCGAGGTTATGGGACTCGCAGTGCTGCCTTCCCGCCTGAAAGATGAGATGGCGCTTCTGAAAGAATATATTCTGGCCGGAAAAGAGATTGCTTCCAGCGAGGTACTGAAAAAACACGCCGACTGGGTTGCTTCTTTCCTGCCCGGATATGATTCCCTTACCGAAGATCATATTGAGTATATCCTGCAGCAGGAAATTGGTAAGGTATTCGTAAAAGTGCTGGAGGACGCCGGAGTATATAAATGTACGAAGGAAGGCCGGGAAGCTTTCCTCCGGTTCATCAAAACTTTATAAATTCTGTATTTTCCTCTTGAAAAAGCGGATCACTTCCGATATGATAATGTCATATTCACAAAGGAAGCTGATCTGCCGATTATGCGGCATACAGACCGCTTTCCCATTGTGCATATTCGATTTTTTTCTGCGCAACTGGCGGAAAGCGGGCCTGACCCGCAGCAGGCTTAACCTGCAGGGAACGCAGATCATACAAAAGCCGACCGCCTGGGCGCATGCAGTATTTATGTGCGCCCAGGCGTTTTTTATCTGCATGTCATTTCATCTTTTCATTTCATTCCTGTATTTGATGAAATCCGTCTACAGGAATTCTTCGTCCCTGATTCATAAGCTGCGATATCTTATACAGATTCTGTATCTTATATCCGACGGGACAGAAAGTGAGGCACTTATGACCCTATTATCTCTTGAACAGGAACTTCGTTCCAATTCCTATCCCGGCCGGGGTATTATCATCGGCCGTACTCCGGACGGCGCCAGAGCCGTTACTGCTTATTTTATCATGGGCAGAAGCCAGAACAGCCGCAATCGTATCTTTGTCGAAGACGGCAACGGGATACGCACACAGGCATATGATCCTTCCAAGTTGGAAGATCCAAGTCTGATCATCTATGCTCCCGTACGCGTACTTGGAAACAAAACCATTGTTACCAACGGTGATCAGACCGATACCATTTATGAAGGTATGGACCATCAGATGACATTCGAACAGTCCCTGCGGCGCCGTGAATTCGAACCGGACGCACCGAATTATACTCCGCGAATCTCAGGAATTCTGCATACAGAATCCGGGCACTATAACTATGCAATGTCCATTTTAAAAAGCAACTGTGGAAATCCTGATTCCTGTCATCGATATACTTTTGCCTATGAAAACCCCAGGCCAGGCGAAGGACATTTTATCCATACTTATATGCAGGACGGGGATCCTCTTCCTAGTTTTGAAGGAGAACCAAAGTTGATCTCTGTTCCGGATGACATGGATGCATTTGCAGATTTGCTGTGGACAAATCTGAATGAAGAAAACAAAGTTTCGCTTTTTGTCCGCTATATTGACATTGCAACAGGCACATGGAAAAGCAGAATCATCAATAAAAATCAATAATCCGGCACTTTTTATTTTGGGTGTAAAATAACAGACAGGAGAACAAAAATGAACGAACTTCAGTTAAAGTATGGATGTAATCCCAACCAGAAGCCTTCCCGTATCTATATGGAAAACGGGCAGGAGCTTCCGGTCCGGGTTCTTTTGGGCAAGCCCGGATATATTAACTTTCTTGATGCCCTGAACGGCTGGCAGCTGGTCAGAGAGCTCAAAGAAGCTACCGGACTGCCCGCCGCCACTTCTTTCAAACATGTATCTCCTGCCGGCGCCGCCGTCGGACTTCCGCTGGACGATACGCTGGCAAAAATTTACTGGGTGGACGACCTGGGAAAACTGTCTCCTCTCGCCTGCGCTTACGCACGGGCAAGAGGCGCTGACCGTATGTCTTCTTTTGGAGATTTTATCTCTCTTTCTGATATCTGCGACGCAGACACTGCCCGTTTGATAAAAAGAGAAGTGTCTGACGGTGTCATCGCCCCGGGATATACGGAAGAAGCTCTAAACATTTTGAAGCAGAAAAAAAATGGAAACTATAACGTGATCCAGATCGATCCGGACTATGAACCGGAAGCGCTGGAAAAAAAGCAGGTCTACGGAATCACTTTTGAGCAGGGAAGAAACAAACTGGACATCAACCAAGAGCTTCTTTCCAACTTGGTTACTAAAAACAAGAATGTGCCGGAACATGCGCTGATCGACATGAAAATTGCACTGATTACTTTGAAGTACACCCAGTCCAATTCGGTCTGTTTTGTAAAAGACGGCCAGGCCATCGGCATCGGCGCCGGCCAGCAGTCCCGCGTTCACTGTACCCGTCTGGCAGGAAACAAAGCAGATAACTGGTTTTTGCGCCAGGCCCCTCAGGTGCTTGGACTCCAGTTCACGGACGCGCTTGGAAGGGCAGAGCGCGACAATGCCATCGATGTCTATATCGGCGACGAATGTATGGATATACTGGCAGAAGGCGCATGGGAAAAGATTTTCAAAACCAGACCGGCTGTCTTTACCAGAGAAGAAAAACGGGCATGGCTGGATCAGATGACAGATGTAACGCTTGGCTCAGACGCCTTCTTCCCCTTTGCTGACAACATCGAACGGGCGCATAAGAGCGGCGTCAGATACATTGCGCAGCCCGGTGGCTCTGTCAGAGATGACCTGGTCATTGAATGCTGCGATAAATACGACATGGCAATGGCATTTACAGGTATTCGGCTGTTCCATCACTAACTGTCTTCCAGTAGAGATACCAGACCAGAAAAAGGGACTGTCAGAAGTCACTGAACAGCTTCTGACAGCCCCTTTTTTATTCGCTTAATCTTTTACACAATATCGTTTCTCTTCACATATCCCGGTTTCCCCGGCTCTGCGATAATCTCTTTCATGCGGGTGACTTTTGCAAGTCTGTCTACTATCTGGCCCTCAATATGTACGTCATTTCCGATCACTGTATCCGCAAGCACCACACAATTTTTCACAACTGCTCCCGGTTTGATCACACAGCCTCTGCCGATCACAGAATTCTCCACTGTACCTTCAATCTGACATCCATTGGAGATAAAGGAAGACTTCACATCCGCAGTCTCATAATACTGAGTCGGACAAGAATCGCTGGTACGGGTATAAATCGGCCATTCATCATTGAACAGGCTCTTGACGTTCTTCTGATCTACCAGCGAAAGATTGGCGTCATAATATCCTTTCAGATCATTGATCGGCGCAAAGAATCCTTTATGTGACACGCCGCGGATATCCAGTTCGCCGCACTGGTCGTTGATGATATGCTTCAGCGTATACATCGAAGAAGCCTTCTGTGCCGCGCTTACCAGATCAATAAACACTTCTTTTCTCATGACATAAGTGTCCATAAAAATATTCCTGGTCTTTGTGGTTCCATTATTGCGCTCAATCGATTCTACACCTTTTTGTTTGTTCAGATTCAGATAATCACAGCTTAAATATGCTTCCTTCGCATTATCCACTTTATGGTAGAGAAGCGTAACATCCGCACTGGATTCCTCATGTGTTTTCAGAAGTTCGTCAAAATCCTGTGTATATACCATATACCCCGGAGCGATGACCACATGTGAGTTGCTCGCTTTTACCATACGATCCAGATTCTCCGCATACGCTTTGATATCTGTATTATAATAATCTTTGTCCTCCTGGGAATCTGCAAACACCATCTGCAGATATCCGCTTTTAGAATTGATATTGTAATGTCTTCCTCTTCCGATATGTTCTACCAGGGAACATGGTTTTCTTCTGATATATACCTGGATTCTGTCGATACCGCTGTTGGACATATTGGAAATCGGAAAATCAATCACACGATATCTGCCGAGGAAGGAGAATGCCGGGATTGAACGATAAGTTTCCATCCCTTCCACCCAGATATGGTTTTCTGAAAAACTTATAATTCCTAATGCTCTTGCCATATGATTCTACCCCTTTACATTTTTCGCAACCAGTTCAATATGCTCGCTGTCTGCACTTCCGACAACTGCCTGGCTTCCAATCTTAATCTGATCTGCCACTAACGCTCTTGTTACTACCGCGCCTTCTTCTACTACTGCTCCCGGCATCAGCACGCTGTCAATGACTTTTGCGCCCGGACCTACCTTCGCGCCGGTAAACAGAACCGAGTTTCTTACTTCACCTTCTACGATACAGCCCTGAGTAATAAACGCGCGCTTTACATTTGCCTCTGACGAAATATACTGCGGAAGCGTGGGCACGTCCTCTGTGTAGATTGTCCAGGTACGGTCATCCAGATCCAGACCATTTTTCTTGTCCAGAAGGTCCATATTTGCCTCCCAAAGAGAATCGATGGTACCTACATCCTTCCAATACCCCTTGAACTTATATGCAAACAGCTTCTTCCCGTCATTTAAAAGCGCCGGAATAATATCCTTTCCAAAATCATGACTGGACTCTTCGTTCTTCATGTCCGCCACCAGCATTTTGCGCAGAAGTTTCCAGTTGAATATGTAAATACCCATAGATGCCAGATTGCTCTTGGGTTCTGCCGGTTTTTCTTCAAATTCCACAATCCTGCCGGTCTCCGGATCTGTATTCATAATTCCAAAGCGGCTTGCTTCTTTCATGGGAACTTCAATGACCGCGATCGTGGCGTCTGCACCGTTATCCTTATGTGCCTGAAGCATTTTCGCATAGTTCATTTTATAAATATGGTCTCCGGAAAGGATCAGCATATACTCCGGATCATAATTATCCACAAAATCTATATTCTGAGAAATCGCATCTGCCGTCCCTCTGTAAACATCCAGGTTCGCATCTGCCTTCTCACGGGGCGGAAGAACAAACACACCGCTGTCACGGGCATCCAGTCCCCAGCTTCCTCCGCCTGCCACATAACTGTTCAGCAGAACAGATTCATACTGTGTCAGTACGCCTACTACATCAACCCCGCTGTTGGCACAGTTACTTAACGGAAAATCAATAATTTTATACTTTCCGCCGTATGAAACAGCCGGTTTTGCAACTTTATTGGTAAGATCATGCAGTCGGGAACCACGCCCGCCAGCCAGAATCATTGCCAACATATTATTTTGCTTCATAGAAAGGTCCTCTCTTTCATTTATATAGTACAATTATACAATTATATATCAGAAAATGCAATTTATTCTCAACATTTTCGCATTTTTCCATAAATTTCCCTTTGAAAATCGACATATTTTTATGCATTTTTACCCATTTCGATTGCAGGCAGTCAAAACGAGCGCAGAACGTGGAGCCATAAAGACTCTATTGTCACCCGGTTCTGTCGATCTTCCCTTTGGTATCCCCAAAGGCAGGTAATTGCCAAAAGAATCTGCTTCTACCTGCCATCTCATATGAGCCGGAAGTTTCGGCAGAGAAAACTCCTGCCATTCCCAGAATACATTGACCGCCAGACAGACAATATCATCGTCTGTGTCTTCATGATTTCTCCCGGCATAGATAACCCGCAGCACTCTGCTCTCTTCGTTTGGCTCCAATACCTGCATATCCGGAAATCCCAGAGAACAGCTTTTTGAACATTTCCGCACCACATCATGTTCTTTCCGGATTCTGATCACATTCTTCGTGTATTCAAAATGATTTCTGTTTTTCTCAAGTAACTCCCAGTTCAGCCAGGAGATCTCGTTATCCTGGCAATAGGCATTGTTATTACCAAATTGAGTGTTCAAAAATTCATCTCCTGCCAGGAACATAGGCGTCCCGCGGCTCAGCATCAATACCGTAACGGCATTTTTTGCAAGTCTCCGGCGCAGATTCAGAACCTCTTCATTGTCTGTTTCACCTTCGATTCCGCAGTTCCAGCTTCGATTGTCATTGCTGCCGTCCGTATTTCCCCAACCGTTGGCTTCGTTATGTTTCTCATTATAAGAATACATATCCCAGAGCGTAAATCCGTCATGACAGTTCAGAAAATTTACAGAGGCGTTATATCCTCTGTCTTCCTTCCCGTACATGTCAAGGGAACCGGTAATCCGTTTTGCCGCCGTTCGGGCCATTTCATAGTCGCCTTTTAAAAAGCTGCGCAGATCGTCACGATATCTTCCATTCCATTCTGCCCAGCGGTTCCAGGACGGAAAGCTTCCCACCTGATACAATCCGCCTGCATCCCATGCCTCCGCGATCAGCTTTACATCTCCCAGAATAGGATCAAACGCAAGACTCTGCAGAAGAGGCGGCTTGCTCATAGGTGAACCGTCTTCATTTCGTCCCAGAATGCTCGCAAGATCAAAGCGAAATCCATCCACATGATAAGCCGTAGTCCAATAGCGCAGACACTCCAGGATCATCTGCTGTACAATCGGATGATTGCAGTTCAGCGTATTACCGCAGCCGCTGAAATTATAATAATGTCCGTCCGGTGTCAGCATATAGTAAATGTTATTGTCAAAGCCTTTGAATGAAAAGCACGGCCCCAGTTCATTCCCCTCCGCGGTATGATTAAACACCACATCCAGGAAACATTCAATGCCGTTTTCATTGAGCGCCCGGATCAGGCGTTTCAGTTCCGTCCCCTCTCTGTTGTATTCGGTTGTACCTGTATAACTGGTGTTGGGGGCAAAGAAACTAACCGTATTGTATCCCCAGTAATCCACAACCTGATGGCCGTCTACCATCCGGCTGTCTTTCATCTCATCAAATTCAAAAATCGGCATCAGCTCTACCGCATTGACTCCCAACTCTTTCAGATATGGAATCTTCTCCATCAGGCCGGCAAATGTGCCCGGATATTCCACACCGGAGGAATCGTGTCTGGTAAAGCCACGCACATGCATTTCATAGATAATCAGATCTTCCATCGGAATCAGGGGATTCTGCTCTCTTCCCCACTCAAAGTCATCCTTTACTACTCTGGCTTTATAAAAGGAACCTTTTTTCCGAGGCCGTCCCCACTGGCTCTGTCCGGTCACCGCCTTTGCATAAATATCCAGAAGTACCTGATTTTTGTCAAACAGAAGTCCTTTTGACACATCATATGGACCGTCCAGACGATAAGCATATTCAAAATCCTGAATATTCAGTCCAAAAACAATCATCGAATATACATTTCCTATTCGATAATGCTCCGGAAACGGCAGAACCGCATACGGCTCTTCCTCTTCCCTGTGAAAAAGCAGCAGCTCACAGGACACGGCGCCAAAAGAGTGCACGGTAAAATTCACTCCCACCGGAATCGCTATCGCGCCGTTCAGTTCGTACATTCCAGGACGAACTTCGAATCCGGAAATCACATCCATGGGAATCATATGGATACTTCCCATGGAGCTGATAATTTTCTCTCCCATTCCTTGGTTTCTCCCCTTACATTATATTTCCATGCAAAATGCATCCACCATATTTTATGTCGGACACTTCCGCCAGAACTTTTTCAAGCATCGCGTCGGAAAATATCTGATCTCCTACAATACCCTTCACACTTGCAGCGCAGTGAAAACGACCTGTCAGTTCCTCCGGTGCCCAGGCATAGTCTGCCTCCTCCAGCATAGGCAGATCAAATTCACTGTCTCCCGCCGAAAAAACAACATCTGCTTTTATGTAAGCTTTAAATCTTCTGACCGCGGTGCCTTTGTCAAGCCCTTTGGGCATCGCATATACTTTGCTCCCGTGACAAAAGACTTCCATCCGTTCTGGGTCCAGATTTTCTTTCAGACGTCTCGCCAGTTCTGACGGCTCCCTGCTTTTTGTAAACAAAAACAGATTGCGGATATTTCTGACCTCCAATATCCGCTCGCTGTCTTTTTGCATACAAGACTCTGCACATGCAAATTCCCCGCGACTTTTCTCCGTCAGACGAAGAGACTCTTCATACCATTCCGGAAGCTCTCTTCCGGCTCGCAGCAGTATGCCCCCATTGCACACCAGCGCATAATCCAAAACTCCCGTCTTCAGGTCAATTCGCCTGTACTGTTCTTCTGTCCGGGTGGTAGTCGGCACAAACACCGCCCGTTCCTGTATCTGTTTCAAAAGAAGAGAAGACCTTCTGGTCATGAAAGATATCTTCCGTCCTTCATAAAACTCCACATGGATCTTCTCTTCCCCAATATCATGTCTGTAAGAATAAATCAGCGTATTGTCCAGGTCAGAATGAAACACAATCAATTATTCTTCCCTGTCACACATTTTCGAACCAGGTCTACCGGAATCATAGTCACTGCCAGCAATGCCACAACACCCCATCCGGTAATACCAAACGGCTCACAGCTGAACATATTTCCGATCACGGTAAATACCGTCCCCGGTATCAATGCCGCATTAACGATCACCGCCTGTACCAGGACAATAATGCAGAACACCTTCATAAAGCCTGTATTTTCATTCAAACCTTTAAAAATACCAAATCCTTCATCTCTGACATTAAATCCGTTAAACAGTGCACTGACAATAAACAGCACAAAATATCCGGTCAGATGCTGCTTTTCGTCTCCGAAAAAACGGGCAAAAAACGGTACCTTCAGGAAAACAAAACTGATAATTGTAAGCCATGCTCCCATGACGCCGATCTGTATGGCCATCTTCCTGCTGATGATGCTCTCATCTCTTCTCCTGGGCTTCTCCAGCATATATTCCTGCAGAGCCGGCTCATTGCCAAGCATGATTGCGCCAAGACCGTCCATAACCAGATTGACAAACAGAAGGTGCGTGACTTTCAAAGGCTCTTCCACGCCAAAGAACGGAGCAATCGCACTCACAACCACAGCCGCCACATTAATAACCAGCTGGAACTTACAGAACTTCAGAATATTGTGGTAAATTGTTCTTCCATACCAGATTGCATCCTTGATGGACTTAAAGTTATCATCCAGAATCACAATCTCACCGGCTTCTTTGGCCGCCTCTGTACCGCTGCCCATGGCAAAGCCAACATCTGCTCTCTTGAGGGCCGGTGAATCATTAACGCCGTCTCCGGTCATGCCGACCACAAGATTCATCTCCTGACAAAGTCTTACCATCCGGGATTTATCCGTCGGAAGCGCACGTGCAATCACACGGATCTGAGGAATGATTTTCTTCAGGTCTTCATCCGACATTTCATTAAGCTGCGCTGAAGTCAGCGCTCTGTCGGAATCATTCTGCAGAAGTCCCGCATCTTTCGCAATCGCCACAGCTGTTTCCAGACGGTCTCCGGTGATCATAACCACCTGGATTCCGGCTTTTCTCACTTCTGCAATCGCATCTCTTGCTTCCGGTCTCACATCGTCACGGATGGCCACAAGTCCAATGAGCACCAGATCCTCATGAATCGTATTTTCCACCAGCTCTTTTTCTGAATATCCAAAAGCCAGTACACGCATCGCTTTCTCTGCAAGTGCGTCGATCTTCTGATTCAGAATCTCTCTGTCGATTGCCTGAACAGTTCCTTCCGCGTCCAGATATTTTTCCGCTTTGGCCAGAAGCCGTTCCGGCGCTCCTTTATAGAAGGTTTTTCCGGCACCGCCGATTCTTGCCTGGCTGAATTTATTCATAGAGTTAAATCCCTGTGAAGCACTGATCTGATATTCTTTCCTGCCTTCGAGCGCCCGGAACGTGTCTTCTCCAAGAAATTTCATCAACGCCTGGTCTGTCGCGTTGCCGCCGATCACCCGATGTTCTGCATCAAACAAAGACTGTGTATTTTTTCCAATAGCAAGATCCAGAAGTCCTTTCACCTTCGTGTGTCCGGAAAGCTCCGGAATCTGAATCTCTTTTCCGTCAGCTGTAAAGAATTCCACAACTTCCAGACTTCCCTTGGTGATCGTTCCCGTCTTATCGCTGAACAGGATATTAAGAGAGCCCGCCGTCTCGATACCTTCCGCTTTTCTCACAAGTACATTGTGATCCAGCATCTTGCTGGTATTCTGCATCAATACCAGAGAAATCATCAGAGGCAAACCTTCCGGTACTGCACAGACAATGATCACAATCGCAAGAGAGACAGCTTCCACAATATCCTTAATTACCTGCTCCGCACCGATGGAGAAATATGCCGAAAATCCTCCCGCCGACACGATGAAATATGCAAAGTACAAAACTGCAATGACGGTCGCACCCACATAGCCGAATACAGAAATCTGACCGGCCAGCTTGGACAGCTTTACCTTCAGCGGAGAATCGACATTGTCCTCCTGCATCTCGTCCGCCATCCGGCCCATCATGGTCTTAAGTCCGACTTTTCTTACATCCAGAACTCCTTCGCCGTCAAAGACGACCGCACCCCGAAACAGAGAATGAGCGTCCACAAAGGTGTCTCCGGTAATCTCGTCCGCCAGTTCAACGCCTTCTTCTGCAGCCGTCTTTTTGCATTCTTCCGCCTCGCCGTTCAGCGCGGAATTGTCCACCCTCAGGCTTCCGGACACCAGTACACCGTCAGCCGGGATCTTATCCCCCGACTGCAGAAGTACTTTATCTCCAACCACCACTTCGTCCACATCGATGACCGCCACTTTTCCTTCCCGGTATACCTTACAGTGGTCTTTCTCTGTCCGGCTTTTCAGCTCGCGGTACTTGGTATCGCTAGCCACACCGGTCTTCGCTGAAACAAACGCCACAATCAGTACCGCCACGATTGTTCCGAGCGGCTCATAGATCTCCGCATATCCGAAAAAGAACATTACAATCATCAACACTGCGATAGCAAGCAGAATCCGGATCATCGGATCGCCAAAGGTTTCTTTAAACTCATCCCAGAACGTGGTCGGTTCCGAATCAGGAATCTCATTGCTTCCATATTTTTTTCTGGAAGCCTCTGCTTCCTGTTCTGTCAGTCCATTAAATTTCATCATATATCTCCTCAAAGGTCTTGCGCTCCATCCTCACCGTTCAAAACTCCGCTTTCAATTTGGAAGGAACATTTGTAAATTCACAAAAAGTCCCTGAATCAGACTTTCCGTTCTATCTATATCATGTGCCAAATCCTGCTTACATATACCGGCGGATCAGCTCACCCAGACCCGGGTCCGTTGTTCCCTGCCCGGTCGGATTGAATTTCCACTCACCGTTATGACGATAGATCTCGCCGAAGATCATAGCTGTCATATTCCCATAATCTTCCGTCAGATTATATCTGTACATCTCATTATTATTTCTTCCGTCCACCAGACGGATAAACGCATTCTGTATCATTCCAAAATGCTGCTTTCTCTGCACCGCCTGATAAATATTTACCACAATAACCACTTTGTCGTATTCTGCCGGGATGCTGGCAAGATCCACGATAATCTGTTCATCGTCTCCTTCTCCTGCGCCGGTCAGATTATCACCCATATGCTGAACTGTTCCGGTCGGATGACGCAGATTGCCAAAGTATACCACATCTTCTTTATACATCAATTTCCCATCATGGAGAAGAATCGCAGATGCATCGCAGTCAATGGGCGCGGGCTTGGGTGCAAGAAAGTTAAAACCTTTTGCTTTTTTTACCTCATCCCAGCCAAGACCGACTACGACTCTGGCCAGACCAGGATTCTCTTTGGACAGACTTACCTTCTGTCCCTTCTTCAAACTGATTGACATGTTTCCTCCTAATTGAGAGTTCCGCATTCGTCCGGCATAAGACTATATTTCTGGAAGCATTTCCCGACGCTTCCACGTCTCGAAATCCTTCCCGTCTTTTCCGGACAAATGCTGTTTTTTTCGAGTTCCGCATTTGTTACGGCGAATATTTTTACTCTACTTCTACGCCGTAGTTTGCACACAGCGCCGCCAGACCTCCCTGGTATCCGCTGCCGATTGCATTAAACTTCCATTCATTTCCGTTTTTATAGAGCTCTCCGAATACCACTGCCGTCTCAATCGAAAAGTCCTCACCCAGATCGTAGCGCAGCATCTCTTCATTGGTATCCTCATTGTAGATTCGGATAAATGCATTGCTCACCTGGCCAAAGTTCTGTCTTCTGCTCTCCGCCTCATAGATGGTCGCCGTAAACGCGATCTTGGAAATATCAGACGGCACCATGGAAAGGTCAATTTTGATCTGCTCGTCATCTCCGTCACCGGCTCCGGTCAGGTTATCGCCCATATGCTGCACACTCCCCGACGGATGTTTCAGATTGCCGTAAAACACAAAGTCTTCCGATCCTTTTACTTTACCGCTCTCCCCAAGCATAAACGCTGCTGCGTCCAGATCAAAATCGCCGCCGGTATCGAACGCATTTACGTCCCATCCAAGTCCGACCACTACCTTCTTAAGTCCTGGATTCCCCTTTGTCAGGCTCACCTTCTGTCCCTTCTGTAAATTCACTGGCATTTCCTGTTTCCTCCTTAATATTAATATCGCTTACTTTATTGATAAATACAACAGCCGATCCGGACACCTGTCATGGACAGCAATTCCTCCCAGATAAGCAAGGTTTTTATGCCACTTCAATTCCATAATGTCCGCACAGCGCCGCCAGGCCGCCCTGAAATCCGCTGCCGATCGCATTAAATCTCCACTCTCCGTTATGTTTATACAGCTCGCCTACCACCACTGCAGTCTCAATGGAGAAATCTTCTCCTAAATCGTAGTGAATCAGCTCCTGCCCGGTACTTTCATCCACAATACGGATAAAAGAATTGGATACCTGACCAAAATTCTGACCTCTTCCTTCTGCTTCATAGATTGTTACCGTAAACGCTACCTTTGATACATTCGCCGGAATTTTCGACAAATCCACAAAAATCTGTTCATCATCGCCTTCGCCCTCACCGGTCAGATTATCTCCCATATGCTTTAAAGACTCGCTTGGATGAGTAAGGTTGCCGTAAAATATAAATTCTTTTTCTGTCGGGCATTTGCCGTTATCCCCCAGCATGAACGCCGCTGCATCCAGGTCAAAATCTGCCCCGGAATCGTATGCGTTCACGTCCCATCCAAGACCGACCATCAGTTTTTTCAGACCCGGATTTCCTTTTGTCAGGTCCACTTTTTGTCCTTTTGTCAGATTGATTGCCATAATACGTTACCTCCTGTCACCTGCTTTTTTATCTGGCATATGATACATCCTGTTGAACTCTTCCTTGATATGCTCAAGCCTCAGCTGATCCTCCGAACGCTGCTTTCTGGCATTCTCCTGAATCTGTCGGGTCTCATCGATACCATTTACAATGGTCCTCCAGGTTGTTTCCAATGTTTCGATCCGGATCGAACTTCCGGATGCCAGCTGCGCAGTCATCTTAGACTGTTCCACTGTGTTGCGGGCATTTTTAATCAGCATTTCATTCGTTTTTTCATCCAGAGCAGACATAGCTTCCGCCTGCATCCTCTGTCTCTTCAGCATAATCGCCTGCGCCAGCGCCTGTTTAAACACGGGCAGAGTGATAATAAATGCCGAATTGATCTTCCTGACCAGATTCATATTGCTGAACTCCATGGTTTTAATCATGGGAATGGACTGCATGGCCACATTCTCTGCAGTCCTCAGATCCTGAGTCCGCTGTTCCAGCATCATCAGCGCCTGATTCAGGCTCTGGATCTCAAACTGTATAGACTGATCCCCGCTTTGCGCCATATCCTGCTCTCGTTTTGCAATATAATCAGAAATCTCTTTGCAGCCCTGCTCTCCGGCAAGAATATATTTAACAAGCTCATGATAATAATTCACATTGGCGTCAAACATCTGGTTTAACTTCCGGTTTGACTGTTTGATCTCCGATTCATACTGCTTCAGCTGTACATAGATTTTATCGACCTCTTCTCCCATCGTATGATATTTGTCCAGAAGCTTATCCAGCTTCTTTCTCAGGCTGCCGAACAGCTTTCCGAACAATGTGGGATTGTCTTTAATCTCTTCAATGTCAAATTTGGACATGATCTTTGCCAGTTGATTCAGCATAACGCTGGAGTCATCCAGCTGAGACATATTCATACTGTTCAGTACGACATCCGATGCCTTTGAAATCTCCTCCGCCACCTCTGAACCAAAGGATACGATGGTTTCCAGATCATAGACCTCAATCTGGCCGGCAAGCGCGTCCACCTCCGCAGATCCCGCAAACACTGCATTCATCTGCTGGCGGTCTGCCACAATATCATACTTTTCCACCACTTCCACTCCATTTTCCGCTTCCAATACCGCTGTCTGGACACTGTTCTGCGGCCTGTCAAAATTAAGCCCCATCTTTTAGTTACCTCTCTTAAATATGATTTCACGCCATGAACGCCGTGTATTTGATGGAGCAGCCTGAAACGACGGCACCTGCAAATCATACAGATATTCTCCGATCTGATGCTCCTCCATAATTTCTCTGTTAAAATGTTTCTCAATACTCTGATACCCGGTTGGGACAAAAAACACCACATCAAATCCTGCCAGATTCAAAAAGGCAGTCAGAATGCTGTCCTCCAGAGATATCATTTTCTCCGTTGTATGAATATAAATCAGCTTCGGATTCTTCTTCGTAAAATCAAACCGCTGGAGCAGGCGCATAATCTCCTTGTCCAGATTCAGTACTACCGCAATGATCGTATATTCTGTACCGTTTTCAAAAGTGCCTCTGATCAGCTTTTGATCAATCAGAAGCTGAAGTTTCTCCAGAATGTGATTCTGTATTTCTTCACGTAAAAAACCATATGGATAACAGGCATGTTCTTTGATCTTTGCCTTCTGAATCTTTCCATTTTTAAAAAACTCTGTGGCAAACTGCCGGATTGGATTGGAGGCTGTCGGATTGATATACGGCGCTTTGCGGATGACAAATGTATCGGGTGTTACAAGCGTCCGGATATCGGACCAGTAGCGGTTGATCTGACCTTCCTTTACTCCTGATACTTTGGAAAAAATCACCGGAATGCTGACCACCGAATCTGACACCGCAAAATTAGGCCGGTATTTTACCTCCTGGTTCCACAGGATGCTGATTTCTTCATACATCGTCTGCAGGGAAACGGACACTGCCCGGTCATACTGCTGATTCCGATATATCCCGGAATCCTGGTACATGATTTCATCCAGCTCCCGCTCTGCATGATAAGCCGCAGTCCCCATACGGATCTCCTGACCTTCTCTGGGAAAATGCGCAACTCTCAGAGACAGTCCATAATTGATCTCATACAGATTGTTGTCAGAAAGACAGCAGGGCGTATCCTTATCCGGCCTCAGCAAAAGCACATCCGTCGGAAGTCTGGACAAAAACTTCATAAACATCGCTTCTTTTCCGTTACGGCATCCGCCTAGATATACAAAACAGCTAATTTTCGACTGCTGCCGGTCGCTGAACAGTTTCGGTACATATCTTTTCATCCAGCAGAGAAGATAGATAGCGTGATTCAGCAGGCGGTTGAGATTCATTCCCGGAGCTTCTGTCTCTTCAGACAGAAGTTCTGCAAAAGCTTTCCGCATAAGCTTTTCCACATCTGCACTGGCAGTAAAATGAATGGCACTGGAAAGGTCCACAATCATCTGCTCCGGACTGCCGTAATTTTTCCTCGGCACCGCCTGAATCTCCTCCGCTGTCGGCGCGGGAATCTCTTTTTCCACCACCAGAAGATTCCGCTGACTGTTTTTTATCTCCAGCTGAAACTGATACAGTTCCTGTAAATATGTGACTTTGTCTTCCACTCCGTTCATTCGGATAAAGCAGTTGTAGAAAAACCGGCTGTCAGAGCCTCTCTCGGAACTGCTCTTTAAAACATCTGCCAGTCCTTTCCCTTTCATCCAGGCATTGGTGCAGTTTGCCACAGACAGCGCACTGCCGTAGAGCTTCTCCCGGTTCCATCTCTTCTCCAGTTCCCGCTGCAGCCACCTGATGCCAAAGTCAGCCGGAAATGCCGTCTGTCCCGAAAGCTCCAGTTCATATGACAGAGCACCTGATGGATCCTGTCTGCGGTAGTTCTGATCTCCTTCCCGCTGCAAAAGTACAAGATCGCTTCCGGCCTTAGCCAGTATATCCAGAATCTTCAGTTCATAAGCACCGACTGTTCCTTCGTACAGAATTTTCGGCACTTCATTTTCTCCCAGACAGTTGATCACGCGCTCAAACCTGTAATACAGCCAGCACATAAATTTGATATAGGCATTCTTCAACATATTATCATTTTTGCCGGTCCTGCGCATATCTGTCAGTGTATCGTAAAGAGAAGCAGCCACCTGTTCTCTTTGATTTTCATCCATTCTCGGCAGCCATTTTCTGAGACTTTTCTCCATAAATCCCGGATCCATCCGAAACTCTCTGCCCATGATCTCTTCGTAATAGCCCAGATGACGCTCCTCGGGATTGGGTATCTTGCCTTCAATAACCACTCCTGTCTTTCTCGCCGTCTCATAGTATTTTAAAAGAAAATCACGGATCGCCTCATTATAGCCGTTGATCCGGTAGAAATAGATCCCCCGTTCCCGTCTTTGATCCAATACTGTAAAATAATCTTCCAGCTTCTGCAGCTTTCTGTGTTCAAACATAAATCCACAACTTCACTTTCCATGCTGTCCTGTAAAACCACTGACAAACTGTGAGATAAATTCATATCCCACCGCCAGATTGATATTCTGGCCGTTGTCAAAACCCGCCGTACTGATCCCGATCACTTCCCCGTACATGTTCAGAACCGCTCCGCCGGAACTCCCATGTGAGATCGGCGCCGTAAACTGAATCATATCCACATCATTGATCACACGAAAACCGGAGATAATTCCGTCAGAAACAGAATTAAACAGACCGAGAGGACTGCCGATCGCAACGACCTTCTGCCCTCTGACCAGTTTTTTCCCGCCGGTATAGATCGGCAACGGCTTCAACTTTTGGTCAATGCGGATGACTGCCAGATCGAGAACCGAATTATACTTAATAATCTCGTCCGTCTTATAACTCCTGTCATCATCCTCAATCCGGACAGAATAAAAGCTTCCGTGACTGGCCACATGGTGGTTCGTCAATATGTATCCCTCTTCCCCGATCATAATACCGGAACCGTTTCCAATCATCTCTCCTTTTCTGTCATGAACGGAGATCATCACTACTGAAGAAGCCAGACATGCCAGTTCTTCAAAATCCAGCTCCCGGCGCATACCGGTTCCCGGAACCGTCCTGGAAGGCTGTCCGGTTCTGGGGACTGTTCTTGCTGATGTTCGAGGAGTTTGAACAGTACCGTTCATGCCTGGAGCTGAGCTTTTAAACTCTCCTGCTTTCCTGACCTCCAGCGGTCTGCGCTCTCTGATCACTGCCGGGCGGTTATTCCTTCTCTCCGAATGTGCCGGAACCGCATTATACGGCTGGCATGCCGGAAGTCTGCAGGCGCCAAACGCTCCAAGCCGTACTTTTTTTGACAGATTCAGGCCTTCCAGTCCGGCATCGATATCAGACTGATACTGAAGAAGCACCACATCCACTCCCAGCATCGTCATAAAATAGGCAAACAAATACTCCTGTTTTTTAGAAATATTGGGCAGCGCCAGCTTCATATTATTTCCAGGATAATACTCATTCAGCAGTTCTTTGCCCAGCTGATCTGCCCAGAACATCAGCTTTACAGCAAAATTTTTCTCCATGGAAACACTAACATGAGGAGTCATCTGTCCAAAAAAACGGACAGCCTCACGACATGCCGCTCCCATCCTTTCACAAAGCAGATCATTCCTGGCCGAAACCTTCAGCTTCAGCGACTTTCTGCCGCTCCCTACCCAGTTGTCATAACAGCCGGAATAATAATTTACATCCTCCGACAGCGTCAGCCCGGGTAATCCGCCATTCCTTAAGTATCTCACCTGCCCCGCTGTCGACTGCTCTGACAAAAGACGGTCCATTTCCCTGATCTGATCCACATATCCATCGTCCATACCCAGCATACGGATAAAATATACGTCTTTATAGTCTCCGCCAAATTCGCCTCTGCTATTCGCAAATGCACCGACCGTCGAAAGCTCTGTCACATTATGTCTTATTTTCATGATCCCTTCACACAAATCCTTTTTGTATCATCTGTCAAAACAAATTCTTTTCAATATCAAATTATACCATATTGCCAAAACAATTACTATGCTTTTATTCTTAATAATGTTATAATATGGTCATTGTGCTATAGTTTTGTACAAAGTATCATCGTTAATATTTATATGAGGAGTGAATTCAATTTTATGAAAGATTCCGTATTCTATTACAGTGTGGGACCTCTTTTATACTGTCCCGCCAATCACACAGGAATCACCGCTTCCCTGATTCAGGAACGCTTTGGAAAACACTATTCCCTTGCCCTGTGTCTCGAGGATACCATCTCCGACAGCCACGTAGAAGCCGCGGAAAAGCAGCTTGCAGTCACTATGAAAACGCTTCAAAAAGCTTATGACAAAAGCGCTTTTTTTCTGCCAAAAATATTTATCAGAGTGCGCAGCCCGCAGCAGATCCACCGACTGATCTGTCTTCTGGGAAGCTCTGCTGCTTTGATAAACGGATTTATTCTTCCAAAGTTTTCTCCGGAAAATTCACGGCTGTATATGGAAGCGATGACTGCTGTCAATCAGCAGCGGAAAAAGCCGTTCTATATGATGCCGATTCTGGAAGATCCTGCTCTGACAGATCTTCGTATCCGACAGGAGCTTCTGTACAGCCTAAAAGAAACGCTGGATTCCACGGAGGAGCTGGTTCTTAATGTCCGGGTAGGCGGAAATGATCTGTGTCATGTATACGGATTCCGGCGAAGTCCCCGGGAATCGATACACAATATCCGGACCATCTCCGATATCTTTTCCGACATTATCACCGTTTTGGGAAAGGACTATGTAATCTCCGGCCCTGTATGGGAATACTACCATGGAAAAAACTGGAAAAAAGGACTAAAAAAAGAACTAAAAGAAGACCGGCTCTGTGGTTTTACCGGTAAGACAGTCATCCATCCCCGGCAAATCAAACCGGTCAACGACGCTTACAAAGTGTCGAAAAAGGATCTGACCGATGCCAGAGCCATTTTAAACTGGGATCAGGCTTCCCCAAATCTGGTATCCAGATGTACATCCCGGGAGCGAATGAATGAATATAAAGTCCATTCCAACTGGGCGCGGAAAATCCTCATGCTGTCAGAAGCCTTTGGAATCCGCGAATCCTGAAAATTTCGATACTGCATCCGTACACCATCGTATTTATAACTGTGCAGCAGAAGAACACGTATATTCATAATTTCCCGGCTGCCGCCCGTTACGAACCGGCTGTTCTGTCTGCCAGAGCACCTTGGTTTCTGAATTCTGCAAAGTGAATATTTACGGTAGTACGGATTACGTATCCGCAAGTTTTCTGATCAGTCCGCATACCTTATAATGTCTGAGCGGATATTCCTCCACCGGCACCTGTTTTTCTTCCGCCAGTCTGAGCACATGCGCCAGGGCAGCATCTTCTTTGTGATCTCTGGAAATCAGTATTTTCCAGGGCACTCTTCGAAGCAGTACCCTGGTAGCTTCTCCGATCCCTGGTTTGATCAGGTTTATATCTTCAATGCCAAACCTCTCTGCGATCTCCTGAACCTCGTCGATTCCCCGCCCTTTTCTATGCTTTTTCTCTGTGATACATTTCTGACCGAACTTCGCTTCAATCGCCTGAATAAATTCATAGGACAGATCGCAGGCAGTCAGCTCTCCATAATAAACTGCACCGTGAAAATCTTCCGCTCCTATGATATCGTCCCGCAAAAAGGTACGGCTGACCAGACCTGAGACTGTGCTGTTCAGACAGGAGCTTGGAATCAGAATATCTTCATGTGTACCGCACAGCTCTGTCATATTAGCCGGGTCCGCCACCACCGCCAGTTCCGGAGACACTCCTTTGAAATCTTTCATTTCTTTTTCCAGCTCACTAAGAATCGCTCCTTTTCCGATCCATCCGTCCACAAAAAGAAGCTGTTCTGCCCTGTACTTTTTCAGAAGACAGTTCATGGCATTGCGATCGATTCCTTTGCCCCTGATGATAGATATCGCATAATGCGGAACCGTTTGATGATATTTTCTTCTGATGCAATGCTTGATCAGAATCCCGATCGGAGTTCCGGCGCGCGCCAATGAGACAAGTACAACAGAACCCCCTCTTTCCGCCATAATTTTATCCGCAAGCGTTTCCACGGCAGCTGCAACCGGAGCCGCAAAATGCTTAAGGGCCTGCCGGTATGCTTCCATATAAGTTGCGCTGGGAACATATTCCAGAGGCAGCATCTCACAATAATGCCGGCCGGACTGGATCAGACGCTCCCGTTTCTCTGCCGGCTGCGGCTCAACCAGTCCTGTAATATCCTTTAAAAGCCAGATCACATCTTCCTTCTTATAAGAACTTCTCATATCTGACACCACCTGATTACATAAATTTTTTCATTTCCGGCAGACGTAAGTGCATTGACCAGCGAATACAGTCCATCCAATGTCTCTCCCTGTGCATCCGTCAGTACATACACTTTTTCATATGCAGACAGATCATACAGGTATGTAATTCTCTGATCGTCATAAAAACTCCGAAGTTCATACCTCTCATGCAGCGGATAGGACGATTCTGTACTGACTGCAATAGGACTTCTGGTTGTTGCATGGCAACGGACCAGGCAGCCCTCCTCTTCCAGCATAGAAGCCAGCACCAACGCCGGATACATAAATTCTTCTGTACCAATTACCAGAACCTGTTCTTTGCTGACAAACGGCAGAATCGAAAGCATTTCCCGCCCCATCTGCCTGCAGGCATCCGCATATAATTTTCCTTCCGTGATCCTGCGTGCATTCCGGTAACCGGAAAACCGGAATATTTCCGGCAGAACAGACGGCCTGCGTAAATCGCACTCATGATAGCATCCATCCTGACGGCATCCGCGAATTCGTCTTTCATAAGTATCATGGCAGGTTTTCACAAGCCAGTGAAGCCGAATCTCTTCTGTTTCATAATCCTTCTGATAGGTCCCGTTCATACCGTTAAGCAGCGAAGCCGCTGAATAGCGAAGCTGATTCGGATATGCCTGTCTGAGAAGTTCCGTGATATTTCTGATCGTTTTGCCCGTCGTAATCTCGTCTTCAATAAAAACAATTCTCTTCACGAGCTTTACTGCCCTGTCCAGATCATCTTTGACCAGCTTCTGCTCGGCGGCATGGCTGTGCTGTTCACAGAAATAGAAATATTCAACTCCATCAATCTGTTCTCTTGTCGTCTGTATATAAAGAGCTTCCAGTCTCGCTGCCACCGCTGCACCGACGGCTGTGGCAGTTTCTGCAAAGCCAATCAGAAGAAGTTTTTCATCTTTGTACTCATCCGCAAGAAGATCTGCCAGACACTGAAACATCTGCAGCGCTTTCTTCGGACTTACCGGCACATGCTTTGCCTGCAACCGGTTCACCACCAGATATGTTCTCCTGCTGTTATTCTCTCTTTTCGCAACCTCCACCAGTTCTTCTTCTGTATAACTTTTATGATCTGTTTGCCATTCTTCCATAGATATCCCTCCCGCTTTTATAACTAATATAGAATCATGCAATGCATCTGATACTTCCTGCGGAATTCTGAATAAATATACTTTTATTTTTTCAACTTCCGTTATATACTTACACTATATAAAACAATACCACAAAAAAGAGAGGAAATCAAAATGAAACAAAAATATCTGCTTTTGTTCGGTATCATAACCGCTCTTGCTCTGACCGGATGCCAGTCCGGCAGTACAGACGCAGAAACGGAAGCACTGCGAGAGCAGATCTCGCAGCTCCAGCAGCAAATCAATGACCTGGAGCAGCAGCAGTCTTCAGAGTCAGACTCTGGACAGACCGGCTCTTTGGAGCAGCAGCCCTCTGCCGCTCCGGAAACATCCGCAGAAGATAACGTCTCATCCGCATCCACGACTCATACCATTGAGGAACTCACCGCTCTGGTTTCTGATTATGAAGAAAAAGTAAATGCGGTTGTTTCTGCAGATTCTGCTGACGATTTGGAACAGTTTATGACTTTGAAACAAGAAGAAAAGAAGATTGATGATGATCTGGACCTGCACGAAGATGAACTGGAATATCTTTATCGAAGCAGCGTTCTCTCCCGCGATGACTACAAAACGCTGGAACATGAACTGGAAAGACTCGAAGACCGGCTAGATGATGCAGAAGATACACTGGAATATCACTTTGGAATGGACGACTGATATTTGAATATTGATAGAACGACCCCGGCCGTCACGTTGCACCTTTCATGCAAACATCCAACATGGCGGTCGGGGTCGCTCTATTTTGCTTATGTTTCTTATTACATAGATACTCTTTCTTCAATTTCAGCCATCTTGGCCGCATTCAGGCGCGTATCTCCTTTTACTCTGGAATAAGACAGATAGCCGTTCATCCTGTCAATCTTCGTCAGATTCCGGCTGCCGCATTCAGGACACACATCCATGTCCAGTTCCTGATGTCCGCAGTCATCGCAGTATGCCAGAGACAGGTTCACTCCTTCATAAAACCCTTTCTTCATAGCGCGGCGTACCAGAGTCCGGACCGCTTCCTTATTGTATCCCACCGGATAGCGCACATACTGGATCTTACCACCGTTACAGAGTTCCCAGAATCTTCCTTCACAGTCCTGTTTTTCAATAGGAGTCATATCTTCCGTTACATGACAGTGAAAACTGTTGCTTACATACGGTCGGTCGGAAACGTTTTCCACAATTCCGTATTTTTTTCGGAACTGTTCAATTTGCAGACCGCACAGACTTTCTGCCGGAGTACCGTAAATGGCATACAGATTGCCGTCCTCCTCTTTGTACTGCGTAATCTTCTTGTTAATATATTGCATAACCTCGAGGGCAAACTGTCCGTCTTCCCGAATTGATTTCCCGTTATAAAGTTCCTGCAGCTCATTTAAAGCCGTAATTCCGAAAGATGCCGTCATCGGCTTGAGCAGCGGTTTGATCTTGTCATGAGGATTCAGATTGCCGCCATAAAAGCCGCCTTCGCAGTAAGCCAGAGGGTTCGTGGACGCACGCATCTCCCCCAGGTAATCATAGGTACGGATGTGCAGATTCCGTATCATTTCCAGATAATAATCCAGTACCTCGTAAAAATCTCTGTTTTCTGAGCGGGAGCGTGCCAGAATCATGGGAAGATGCAGGCTCACGGCTCCTACATTAAAACGTCCCACAAAAATAGGCCTGTCCTCTTCATCTGCAGGTTTCATACCGCCTCTTTCATACCAGGGACTTAAAAAAGCCCGACAGCCCATAGGGCTGATCACCCGTTTATACTTCTGATACATCTCGGAAATATATCCTTCTCCGCTCAGAGACAGCCAGTCGGGATACATGGTCTTAGAAGAGCATTCAATCCCCGCCTCAAAGACGTCCTCACAGCATTTTCCCTCTCCGTGAATCTTTTCATCATACAGAAACACAATTTTCGGGAAAAGCACCGGCTTTTTCGCTCCCGGCCTGCCCTGCCCTTCCTGATGGACCTGCAACAGAGAGATATTGCACATCTTTGCAAACCGCTCTTCTCCCAGGCCCATAGTCACCGTCACAAACGGATAGTCTCCTCTGGAAGACCCCACCGTATTCAGCTTATATTCGATTCCCTGCCAGCCCTGATCAAAATCTCTGCGGACTTTTTTCATCGCATACAATTCAGCCTTGTCTTCGACTCCTTCCCAGGAAGAATCCGCATAGGACATGAATTCTTTTTTATACTTAATATAACTCTTTTCTGCATAAGGAGCCAGTACCTTGTCTACTTCCGGTACTGTAAATCCGCCGTACTGCTGCGCTGCCGTACTTAAAATAATATCCCCCATAACGTCAAACGCCGTATCCAGCGTCTTCGGCTCATTGTACCACACATTTCCCATCTCAAAGCCGCCGCTTAACACATTGCCGATGTCAAACAGACAGCAGTTCATCGTATCTAGTCTGGCAGACTGATCATGGATATAAATATATCCGTCTCTGCACGCCTGAAGCTCGTTCCGGTTCATGAAGAATTTCCGGTACAGCTCTTTATTCAGCTCATTAAAAATCAGGCTTCTCTTGGTTGCCACCAGCGCGCTGTCCGTATTGGCATTGCTTTTATCCCCTATATAGCGGATGGACTGACTCTTAGTATATACGTCATCCATCATATGCACAAAATCTTTTTTGTAATTCCGGTAATCCCGATAGCTTTTCGCCACTGCCGGATTCACTTTCTCCAGCGCCCGCTCTGCGATATTGTGCATGTCCTGAATATCAATTCCTTCTTTTCCCAGCGATTCCGCGCTCTCCTGTGCAAATCTGCAGATATACTCCGTCTCTTCATCCGAAAACTTGTAAAGGATTCTTGCAGCGGACTTATTGACCGCGTTCACAATCTTTTCAACATTAAAATTTTCTTTTGTCCCATCCTTTTTGATTACATACAATTTGCGTTCCCCCTACTATATCTTGTGCTTTCTCCATAGAATTATTCCAAATATTGATTAAAAGTATATACCATATATTTCTGCTATGCAATAGACAAACAGAAAAAAACTGTCTGGAATTTTAAAACAAATTCTGCAATATTTCACAAAATAAAAAAAGAAGGGCCAACCCTCTTGACAAGCCGCCCTCACTTTTTATTTCATAAACCGGTCGATTGCTTCTGTCAGATCTGCAATCGATTCCATATCTCCGCATTCCACCGCTTCCACCAGACAATGTTCAATATGATCTTTTAAGATTACCTTACCGGTATTGTTAATCGCCGACTTCACTGCCGAAAGCTGGATCAACACTTCACTGCAGTCCCTTCCGCTTTCCACCATACGCCTGATGGATTCCAGATGTCCGATCGCACGTGAAAGACGATTCAATACAGCTTTTGTATTGGCGTGCGTATGGGTATGTTCGTGCCCGTGTGTATGTGAATGTCCATGAACATGCCTATGCGTATGCTCAAACACCGTCCCGTCCGAAGCTGTATGCGTATGTTTTTCCTCTGCCATTTATTTCTCCTTTTTGGAACTTCCATCAGGCTTTTCCATATGCCGGAAATACAGCCGGCGCCGCATCGCAGATGATACTGCGCCAACCATATACCCCGCCAGTTTTATAGAACTGCCAGAACACAGATTACAGATCACAGTTCTTTACCGTCCTCGGGAACGGGATCACATCACGGATATTGCCCATTCCGGTCAGATACATGACGCACCTTTCAAATCCCAGACCAAAACCGGAATGACGCACGGTACCGTACTTTCTCAGATCCATATAAAAACCGTAATCCTCTTTCCGCAGTTCCAGTTCCTCCATACGGGCCGACAGCTTCTCGTAATCGTCCTCTCTCTGACTGCCGCCAATAATCTCCCCGATTCCCGGCACCAGACAGTCCATGGCGGCTACCGTCTTCCCATCCTCATTCATCTTCATATAGAAAGCTTTGATCTCCTTGGGATAATCCGTCACAAACACCGGACGCCGGAATACCTGTTCCGTCAGATAACGCTCATGCTCTGTCTGCAGATCGCAACCCCAGGAAACTTTATAGTCAAACTGTTCATTATTCTTTTCCAGAATTTCAACCGCTTCTGTATAAGTCACATGTCCAAACTCTGAATTCAGCACATGGTTCAATCTGTCCAGAAGCCCTTTATCCACAAAAGAATTAAAGAAATTCATCTCTTCCGGCGCATGCTCCAGCACATAACGGATCACATATTTCAGCATATCCTCTGCAATCTGCATATTGTCTGTAAGATCAGCAAACGCCATTTCCGGCTCAATCATCCAGAATTCCGCCGCATGCCGGGTGGTATTCGAATTCTCTGCACGGAAAGTCGGACCAAAGGTATAGATGTTCCGGAAAGCCATGGCAAATGTCTCACCATTCAGCTGACCGCTAACTGTCAGGTTTGTAGGCTTACTAAAGAAATCCTGTGAAAAATCCACCCTGCCGTCCGCTGTTTTCGGCACATTGTCCAGATCCAGCGTCGTCACCTGGAACATCTCGCCCGCCCCTTCACAGTCGCTGCCTGTAATCAACGGCGTATGCACATATACAAATCCCCGTTCCTGGAAAAAGCGATGGATCGCATAAGCCGTCAAAGAGCGAACACGAAACACTGCCTGAAAGGTATTTGTTCTTGGGCGCAGATGCGTCATCGTTCTCAAATACTCCAGCGTATGACGTTTCTTCTGCAGCGGATAATCCGGTGCAGACATTCCTTCCAGCGTCACTTCTGCAGCCTGAATCTCAAACGGCTGTTTCGCCTGAGGTGTTGCTACCAGCGTCCCCTTCACGATCACTGCCGCCCCCACATTCAGCTTGCTGACCTGGGCAAAATTCTCCATAGTATCATGATAAACGATCTGCAGCGTATCAAAAAAAGTGCCGTCATGCAGCACCAGAAAGCCAAAGCTTTTGGAGTCTCTCACGCTGCGCACCCAGCCCCCCACTGTGATCTCTCTGTCCAGATACGATTCTCTGTCTTTATATAGTTCACGAATCGTTGTAAATTTCATAACCATATCCCTTCATTCCGTATAATTTTAATAATCCAAGCCGCAGCCGTATTTCGATCCCGGATCAGACAGGCCTTCTGAACGCAGACTCTGCAAACCTCTGCTTCACAAACAAAAACTCTTCCAGATCCATCAGTACATGGTAGAGAACTGCCCGGTTCTCAAATTCATCTCTGCTTTCCGGAAGCGGCTCCTTTTTCATCTGTTCAAAAATCTGTCTTAATTTTTCTATCTGTTCATCCGGCACATTTTTTTCATGAACATAATCTGCCAGTTCTTCCAGATATCGGCTGACTGGTTCCGCCTGACTTGGCAGTTCTCTGATCTTCTGCACCCGTTCTCTCAGCGTCTGAAGCATGACACACTGCTGCAGGCGCATCTCCATATATTCTACATAATAACGGTCTTCTTCTGCCATGGTGTTGTATGCCTGTTCCTGCGCGCGGTCCAGCCCGTTATGAATATCTGTTTCCAGTATGTCCAGATCAAACCAGACGTCTTCTCCATTTTTATCCCCTGCCAGATACTGAGAAATCTCCCTCAGCATCTGCTGCATCCCGTCTTCGATTCTGTTCATGTCCTGCCGGATCATTTTCAGACTGCTGGGCATTTTCCAGTTCATCGCCAGCGCAACACCCGTTCCTATCAGAACCAGAAACAGCTCGCTCAGAGCAAAACCCAGACTGTAATCCGGAGACATCAGATAATGCGTTCCCATGACAGCATTGACTGAAACAGCATTCTCCCACTCAAAATAGTAGCATCCGATCACCATCAGAAAAATATAGCTTCCATAATTGATCCATCCGAGTCTGCTTGTGGCATGAAAGCAGATAAAAATCAAGACGATCGACAAAAGGAAGGACATCAACCGGTCCAGCGTCAGCTGTATCGTTCCCTTCCTGGTATCCTGCACGGTAAGAAGAGTAATAATCCCCGCTGAAG
Organism: uncultured Lachnospiraceae bacterium; assembly: GCA_951802115.1. Taxonomy (GTDB): domain Bacteria; phylum Bacillota; class Clostridia; order Lachnospirales; family Lachnospiraceae; genus Hominiventricola. The sequence goes on from CATOPL010000009.1 coordinate 93,889, forward strand.
CTGCAAACTGCAGACAAAAAAGCTCTGCGATCGCGATCGCCAGACAACTGCCGACCGCAATCTTCAGTACCTTCAATATGATACGTCTGTGCTTATGGATGTCCATGCTTTTCCTGCCATACACTCATTCTATCTGCCGCTGTACACGATTCCCTGTTCTGCATCAATCGTCACAAACGTTCCGGATTTCAGAATATTTCCTGCATTTCTCGCCGCCACAATCACAGGAATATCCAGAGCCATACCTACGATCGCCGCATGACTGTAACGATCTCCTGTCTCCGTCACAATGCCCGCCGCATCTTTCAGTTTACTCATCATCTCATTGGTTGTCTGATCTACTACAAGGATATCTCCCGGGCGGAAGTTGTGCTCCAGTTCCTCCATGGTTCTGCAGACACACACTTTTCCTGATTTCTTCAGTTTATTGCATCCCTTGCCGGTGATCAGAGTATTACCCGCCACATGTACTTTGATCATATTGGTCGTACCGGACATACCAAGCGGAACACCTGCCGTAATAACCGCCAGTTCTCCTCTGCGGATCAGCCCTTTCTGCTCTGCTTTTTCTACTGCATGATCAAACAGTTCGTCTGCCGTATCTTCCTCTTCCATCAGAATCGGAACCACGCCCCAGCACAGATTCAGCTGACGGCACACCCTCTCTTCTGTAGAACAGCCGATGATCGGAACCGATGGCCGGTACTTGGAGATACTACCCACCGTTTTGCCGGATTTCGATACAGCCACGATCGCCGCCGCTTTCAGATCCATAGCCGTGGTACAGGTCGCATGAGAGATCGCATTGGTCACATCCGGACGCTTGGTCAGTCTGCGCGGTTTAAACTCTGTCGTATAATCAATATCTTTTTCTGTGCGCTCCGCAATACGCGCCATGGTCTTCACCGCTTCCACCGGATAGGCACCTGCCGCCGTCTCTCCCGACAGCATGATCGCACTGGTTCCCTGGTAGATGGCGTTGGATACGTCAGAAGTCTCCGCACGGGTCGGCCGCGGGTTTTTAATCATCGAATCCAGCATCTGCGTTGCCGTAATTACCGGCTTATCCATGCTGATACACAGTCGAATCAGTTTTTTCTGGATCACCGGAACCTCCTCCAGCGGGATCTCCACCCCCATATCTCCTCTGGCAATCATAATCCCGTCTGCCACCCGGAGAATCGCTGCGCAGTTCTCAACTCCCTGCATGTTCTCAATCTTGGCAATGATCCGGATGCCCTCTCCGTTATGCTCCTGAAGAATCTTCCGAAGCTCCAGAATGTCTTCTGCAGTCCTCGTGAAAGACGCAGCAATATAGTCAAATCCCTGTTCTGCCGCAAAAAGAATATCGTCGTAGTCTTTCTTGCTTACAAAAGGCATTCTCAGTTCTACGCCCGGCACATTCACGCCTTTACGGTTAGAAATAAAACCGCCGTTTTTTACCAGACAAACAATCTCTTTTCCCTCGATCTTCTGTATCTCCATCCCGATCAGTCCGTCATCGATCAAAATGGAATCTCCCGGGCAGACATCCTGATAAAGCTGTTTATACGTAATCGATACTTTCTCTGCCGTGCCAACTATCTCTTCGTCTGTCAGTGTAAAGGTCTGTCCGGCCTTCAGCTCCAGTTTACCGCCTTCCACTTCTCCGATCCGGATCTCTGGCCCTTTCGTATCCAGAAGCGCCGCAACCGGAAGGCCAAGCTCTTCCCGGATCTTTTTTACCGCATCAAGTCTCCCTTTCTGTTCTTCATGGGTTCCATGGGAAAAATTCATCCTTGCAACTGCCATGCCTTCCAGCATCAGCTGACGCAGAACTTCCTCATTGTCTGTAGACGGCCCCAGTGTACATACAATCTTTGTTTTCCTCATAATCTGCGATTTCCCTGTCCTTTCATCCTTTTCCTGTCCGACACACTCTGTTCCTGACAATGCCAAACCATTTCTTATACTTATTGAACTGCTAATGTTCAATAAGGTACAGGATTAGTTTACCATTTATCCTGTCCTTTTACAACAAAAATGCAGGAAAATATGACAGCACCGGCCTGTATCAGGCAGGTGCATGTCATCAAAACATTTATTTATTCATTCACACTATAATTCGGCGCTTCCTTTGTAATATGGATATCGTGCGGATGGCTCTCTTTCAGCGAAGCCGCTGAAATCTTCATAAATTCCGCCGTTGTCTTCAACGTCTCCACATCCGACGCACCGCACAGTCCCATACCGGAGCGAAGACCTCCCAGAATCTGAAAAATGGTGTCTTCCACATATCCTTTATATGCCACGCGTCCTTCCACGCCTTCCGGCACCAGCTTCTTGGCGTCACTCTGGAAATAACGGTCTTTCGAACCATTCTCCATAGCCGCAATGGAACCCATGCCTCGATAGACTTTATATTTTCTTCCCTGATACAGTTCGAAAGATCCCGGACTCTCATCACAGCCTGCAAAAATACTGCCCATCATGCAGACATTGGCGCCTGCAGCGATCGCCTTTGTAATATCACCGGAATACTTGATGCCGCCATCCGCAATCACCGGCACACCATATTCTTTGGCCACTTCGTAGCAGTTCATAATCGCGCTGATCTGCGGAACACCCACACCCGACACGACTCTTGTCGTACAGATAGATCCCGGCCCAATGCCGACTTTTACCGCATCCGCACCTGCCTCGATCAGCGCCTTTGCCGCCGCTCCGGTCGCCACATTGCCGGCGATCACCGGAATATCCGGATATGCCTCTTTCAGCATTTTCAGACAGCGGATTACATTTGCGGAATGACCATGGGAAGAATCCAGCACCAGCACATCCACATGCGCGTCAATCAGCGCTTTTGCGCGATCCAGCACATTCGCCGTGATCCCGATGCCTGCACCGCACAGAAGTCTTCCCTGTGCATCCTTCGCCGCCAGCGGATACTTGATCTGTTTTTCAATATCCTTGATCGTGATCAGACCTTTCAGATTGAAATTTTTATCAACAATCGGAAGCTTTTCCTTTCTCGCTTTTCCCAGAATCGTCTTTGCTTCATCCAGCGTGATGCCTTCCGGCGCCGTAACCAGGTTCTCGGAAGTCATGGATTCTTTGATCTTCTTTGTGAAATCTGTCTCGAATTTCAGATCCCGGTTTGTAATGATACCGACCAGTTTTTTTCCTTCTGTAATCGGCACGCCGGAAATCCGGTATTTCCCCATCAGCGTGTCTGCGTCTGCAAGTGTATGTTCCGGAGTTAAAGAGAATGGGTCTGTGATAACACCGTTTTCAGAACGTTTTACCTTATCTACTTCTTCTGCCTGTTCTTCAATGGACATATTCTTATGGATAATACCGATACCGCCCTGTCTTGCCATGGCAATCGCCATCCGGTATTCCGTCACGGTATCCATCCCCGCACTTATCATTGGAATGTTAAGCTTGATCGTCTTCGTCAGCCAGGTCTCCAGGTTAACCTGGTTGGGAATCACCTCTGAATAAGCCGGCACCAGGAGAACATCATCAAACGTAATGCCTTCACCGATAATTTTACCCATTTCTTTTCCTCTCTTTCTTTTGTTTTAATGATCATTTATTAATTTTACTAATAAATATCTGTTGATTTAGTAAAAAAAATAATACTTCTTTTAATGTTTAAAACAGTCTATCAGATAGCATCCATTATGTCAATGGATTTTAACGAAAAAAGGACGCTGCACTGCAACGTCCTTTTTCTCTGTTCGTCCGGAATTACATCATACCCATTCCGCCGCCAGCCGGCATCGGAGGAACATCTTCTTTAATATTTGCCACGCAGGCCTCAGTGGTCAGGAAAGTCGCTGCCACGCTGGTCGCATTCTGAAGCGCACTTCTGGTCACTTTTGCAGGATCCAGAATACCTGCTTCCACCATATCCACATACTCTTCTTTCAAAGCGTCAAAGCCCATGCCTTTTTCAGCCTCGTGAACTTTGTTGATAATCACTGCGCCTTCCAGCCCTGCATTAGATGCGATATGGAACAGCGGAGACTCCAGCGCCTTGAGAATGACCTTTGCACCGGTTCTCTCGTCGCCTTCGAGCGTATCCACCAACTTCTCAACGTCCTTGGATGCATGAATATAAGCTGCGCCGCCGCCGCAGATAATGCCTTCTTCTACTGCTGCTCTGGTAGCCGCAAGCGCGTCTTCCATACGAAGCTTAGCTTCCTTCATCTCCGTTTCGGTAGCCGCACCTACGCGGATCACAGCCACACCGCCTGCCAGTTTTGCAAAGCGCTCCTGCAGTTTCTCTTTATCAAACTCAGACTTGGTTGCATCGATCTCTGTTTTGATCGTCCTGATCCGGTTCTCAATCTCATCCTTGTTGCCAAGACCGTCAACAATAACCGTATTTTCTTTCTGAACTTTCACAGACTTCGCACGGCCGAGCATCTCAACAGTTGCGTCTTTCAACTCCAGACCAACCTCTTCAGAGATCACCGTACCGCCGGTAAGAATCGCAATATCCTGAAGCATTGCTTTTCTTCTGTCACCATAGCCCGGAGCTTTTACTCCTACAGCTGTGAATGTACCGCGGAGCTTATTCAGGACAAGAGTCGTCAGAGCCTCGCCCTCAATATCCTCAGCAATGATAAGAAGCTTTTTGCCGGACTGAACCAGCTGTTCCAGTACCGGAAGAATCTCCTGAATATTGCTGATCTTCTTGTCTGTGATCAGAATATACGGATCCTCCAGAACCGCTTCCATCTTCTCGGTATCTGTTGCCATATATGCGGAAATATAACCACGGTCAAACTGCATACCCTCTACAACGTCCAGTTCTGTCTGCATGGTCTTGGACTCTTCAATCGTAATAACGCCGTCGTTTGCCACTTTCTCCATGGCATCTGCTACCATGTTTCCGACTTCATCATCCCCTGCAGAAATCGCTGCGACTCTCGCCATCTGATGTTTGCCGGTTACCTTGCTGCTCATTGCCGCAATCGCTTCAACCGCCGCGTCGGTAGCTTTCTTCATACCCTTTCTGAGAATGATCGGATTCGCGCCTGCCGCCAGATTCTTCATTCCTTCGTTGATCATTGCCTGCGCAAGAACCGTCGCAGTGGTAGTACCGTCGCCAGCCACATCGTTGGTCTTGGTTGCCACTTCTTTTACAAGCTGCGCACCCATGTTCTCAAAAGCATCCTCAAGCTCGATCTCTTTTGCAATCGTCACACCATCGTTGGTAATCAGCGGGGTGCCGAACTGCTTGTCAAGAACGACATTCCGTCCTTTCGGTCCGAGAGTTACGCTTACTGTGTCTGCAAGTTTATTCACACCGGCTTCCAGTGCGACTCTGGCGTCTACGCCATGTTTGATTTCTTTTGCCATAATTCAGTTCCTCCTGTTATCATTGTTGCATCTGTACGCCGTTCCCTTTTACCCAGAAACACCCGTGGCTGTACAATGCTGTTTTCTTAATACGATTTTATAAAAGCCTACTCGACAACTGCCAGAATATCATTCTGTCTTACAATAACATATTCTTCCTCATCAAGTTTTACTTCATTGCCTGCATATTTTGAATAAATAACCTGATCACCCGGTTTTACCTGCATGGTCACTTCCTTACCGTCAACAAGACCGCCTGGACCAACTGCCACCACTTCTGCCGTTACCGGCTTTTCCTGCGCTTTCGCAGCCAGAATAATACCGGATTTGGTGGTTTCTTCTTTTTCATTTTGTTTTAATACGACTCTGTCGCCTAAAGGTACTAATTTCATGATAATTCCTCCTTCATATAATCTGTTGCAGGTTATTAGCACTCACTCTAATCGAGTGCTAATCTCTGGATATTATATTAGTACGTGAATAAGGAATTGTCAATGGGAAAATTTTGTTTTTTTTAATTTTTAGTATTTCTTTATAATTTTCATATCCGTTTTATGATTCTGCAGCCGCTCCAGTTCCTCGAACACACAATCGTTCAGTACCCGGATACTGGTTCCTTTCATACCCGAAGAGCGGGATTCAATGACTCCGGCGCTCTCAAATTTTCTAAGTGCGTTGACAATCACGGAACGGGTAATCCCCGCTCTGTCAGCGATCTTGCTCGCCACCAGCGTGCACTCATCTCCTTTCATCTCCTGAAAGATTAGAAAGATCGCTTCCAGCTCTGTTGCTGACAGAGTACCGACTGCCGACTGCACAATCTGTCTTCTGCGTTCTTCCTCCGCATTTTCCTCGTGTACGGAACGCATCATTTCCAGCCCTACGACTGCAGTCCCATATTCGCTCAGAATAATATCATCAATGTCATAATCATCTTCATATTTATATAAAAATAATGTGCCAAGCCGTTCTCCCGCAATGTCAATGGGCGTAACCAGCGCCTGATAACTCCTGACATTTTCCACTTCAAAGCCCAGTGTGCGCAGATTTACATTTTCCTGCGTAGACAGAATTCCCAGAAGCCGTTCATTCAAAAGCGGATCAATCCTGCTGCCTACCTGCTCCGCAATCAGCTCATGAATCTCCTGTACACCTTCGCACCGGCTGCTTCCCAGCACTTTTCCCTTTCTGCTGATCACAAGCACATTCGACAGCAGAATCTCTGACAATATTTTACAAATATCATTAAAAACCACTTTACTGGAACTGTTATTATGCAATAGCCTGTTGATTTTTCTCGTTTTATCCAATAATTGTACGCTCATCTTACCATCTCCTGTCTGAAATCCCACAGCAGCCGTTCTTCTGCCGCCGGCAGAATATGCCGGCATATATGTCTGATTTGCTGTCAACGGGAACAAAGTGCAGCCGCAAACGCAGCTGCACTTTGGATATTAGCATAATATCTGACAGAATTCAATTCCTATTTTGAATTCTCTGTCTCTTTTTCTTTCTTTTCCGCTTCCGGTTTTTTCCAGGAAATAAAGTCACATTCCGGATAGCCTTCACAGCTGTAAAACTTTCGCCCTTTGGTAGAACGTCTGAGCACGATCTCTTTTCCGCACTGAGGACACGCTACGCCTATTTTCTCCAGATACGGCTTCGTGTTCCTGCAATCCGGAAATCCCGGACATGCCAGAAATTTTCCATGAGGACCATATTTGATCACCATATATTTCCCGCACTGCTCACAGACCACATCGCTGACTTCATCTGCAATCTGGACTTTCTGAAGTTCCTCCTCCGCACGGCATACCGCTTCGTTCAGATCCGGATAAAAATTGCTGACCACAGTCTTCCAGCCCACTTTTCCTTCTTCTACCATATCAAGAAGTGATTCCACATTGACTGTAAAATCCGTCTCCACAATACTGGGAAAAGCCTGTTTCATCATGTGGTTTACGACTTCGCCGATCTCGGTCAGGTACAGATTTCTTCCCTCTTTCGCCACATAACGCCGAGCAATGATTGTACTGATCGTCGGCGCATAAGTACTGGGCCTTCCAATTCCCAGCTCCTCCAGAGTTTTTACGAGCGCCGCTTCTGTATAGTGCGCCGGCGGCTGCGTAAAATGCTGTTTGTCATCCAGATCTTTCAGCGTGAGCACCGAATCCTTGCCAATCGCTTTTACCAGCGTGGCGTCTTTACTCTTCTCTTCCTCATCCTGCACATAAACCGACATAAATCCGTCAAATGCAACCGTGGATGCCGCCACGGTAAACCGGTATCCGCCGCCGTCGATCTTTACGGACGTCGTGTGATATCTGGCATCTGCCATACGGCTTGCCGTAAAACGTTTCCAGATAAGCTGATACAGGCGGAACTGATCCCTGGACAAAGACTCTTTTAGTGACGCCGGAGTACGCCTGATGTCTGTCGGCCGGATCGCCTCATGAGCATCCTGTATCTTTTTATCCGACTCTTTCTTCGCTCCGCTTTTTCCCTGCGGAAGATAGGCTTCCCCGTACGTTTCCCCGATATAGGAAGCTGCCGCCTCGGCTGCCTCATCCGAAATACGGGTAGAATCGGTACGCAGATAGGTGATGATTCCGACCGTCCCCTGTCCTTCAATATCTATGCCTTCATAAAGCTGCTGAGCAAGACGCATGGTTTTGGAAGTAGAAAAATTCAGAACTTTTGATGCCTCCTGCTGCAAAGTACTGGTCGTAAAAGGCTGCGGAGCTTTTTTGACCCGTTCCTTATTTTTAACCTCTGTCACAGCATATTGTGCTTCCCTTACCCCCTTAAGAATCTCATCCATCTCTTCCCGAGAGTGAATCTCCAGCTTCTCGGTAGTTGTCCCGTAAAATTTGGCAGAAAGAGGCTTTTTCTCTCCTTGTACATCAAAATCGGCTTCCAGAGTCCAGTATTCTTCCGCTACAAATGCATTGATCTCCTCTTCCCTATCCGCCACCAGCCGAAGAGCCACCGACTGCACTCTGCCCGCACTCAGTCCCCTTTTAACTTTTGCCCACAAAATAGGACTGATCCGGTATCCTACCATGCGGTCCAGCATCCTTCTCGCCTGCTGAGCATCCACCAGATCCTGGTTAATTCCCCGCGCATGCCGGATAGATTCCTTCACTGCCGTTTTTGTGATCTCGTTAAAAGTGATCCGATACATTTTCTTATCATCCAGGTTCAGCGCCTTTGACAAATGCCAGGAAATCGCCTCCCCCTCACGGTCCGGGTCTGTTGCCAGATAAACTTTATCGGCTTTTTTCGCTTCCTTACGAAGCTTTGCCAGAATATCTCCCTTCCCGCGAATCGTAATATATTTTGGTTCATAATCATGTTCCGCATCAAAACCAAGCTGACTTTTTGGCAAATCCCTCACATGTCCGTTGGAAGCCAAAACCTCATAATTGGAACCTAAAAATTTCTTAATCGTCTTCACCTTGGCAGGCGACTCCACGATAACAAGATATTTTGCCATTGGTAGTCCTCAATCTGTTCTTACATATTCATTCTTCCGAATCTCTCTGATACAGCCCTTCAGCTCCAGACCGACCAGAAGCGAAAGCACTTTCTGCGCAGACATCCCTGTCTTATTTATAATCTCCTCCAGAGAAACCGGCTGTAAACGTATCCAACTATACACGATATTCTCATCCTTTGCAAGTAAAATTTTCTCCTGCTCCTTGTTTGGTCCGGTATGCAGACCCAGCGCTTCCAGTACCGACTGCGGGCTGTCCGCCAGTCCGGCTCCCTGTCTGATGAGGTTCAAACAGCCCCTGCTCAGTTCATCTTTGACCCTTCCGGGAACCGCAAATACATCCTTCCCCTGTTCCAGCGCAAAATCCGCGGTAATCAAAGAGCCGCTTTTTTCCCGCGCTTCCACCACAAGCACCAGATCCGACAGCCCGCTGATGATTCGATTCCTGGCCGGAAAATATGCCGGTCTGGGCGGGGTTCCGGGCTGCTGCTCCGACAGGACGCCTCCTCTCTCCTTCAGTTTTTCATACAAGCATCTGTGTCCTGCCGGGTAGCAGACATCTACACCGCAGCCCAGCACCGCAAATGTATCACCGCCCGCCTCCAGAGCTCCTTCATGCGCCATGCCGTCAATCCCCCATGCCATCCCGCTGATAATCTGTATCCCTTCACGAGCCAGTACCCGCGCAAAAGAACGTGCCGTTTCGTCTCCATAGCGACTGGAACACCTGGCTCCGACGACCGCCACCGACGGCCGGTCCGGATCCGGCAGACGTCCTGACACATAAAGTCCTTTTGGCATTCCTTTGTGAATTTTCAGTCGCTCCGGATACAGCAGATCGCTCTGCCGGATATATTGTATGTCGTTTTTTCCTTCGGCAGTCATATTTCTTCTATTATTATAGTTCCCGATTCTGTTTTTATGTTTCTTTTTATCCACCGGTTTTACCTCCCCCAGAATCTTTGATCCAGAGAACGGTAGCCAATGGCCTCCAGAAGATGTTCTGCCTGTATCGTATCCACACCTGCCAGATCGGCAATCGTTCTTGCCACTTTTAAAATCCGATGATATGCTCTTGCACTTAACTCCAGCTTTTCAAACGCCGTCGCCATAAGCGCTTCCTCTTTTTCTCTCAGAGAACAGAACCGCCGGATCGCAGATACCGGGAGCTGGGAATTAAACTGCCAGCCGCAGTCCTGATACCGTTTCCTTTGAATCTTGTGCGCTGCTTCCACACGGTTTTTAATATCCCAGGAACTTTCATTCTCCCTGATTCCTGTCAATTCTTCATACTCGATTCTGGATGTCTCCACACATATATCGATGCGGTCCAGAAGCGGCCCGGATATCCGATGCAGATACCGCCTGATCTCTCCCGGCAGACAATGACACCTCTCCCGGTCCGGATAATAACCGCATTTGCAGGGATTCATGGCTGCAATCATCTGAAAATGCGCAGGAAATACATAAGTACCATTCGCCCGGCTGATCAGAACCCGTCCTTCTTCCATGGGCTGACGCAGTATCTCCAGCGCATTCCTGGAAAATTCAGGAAGCTCGTCCAGGAAAAGTACTCCTCTTGTGGCAAGACTGATTTCTCCTGGTTTTACTTTTCTTCCTCCTCCCGCCAGCGCAATCGCCGACACCGTATGATGCGGAGCGCGAAACGGCCGGGTCTTTATGAGTCCTTTCTCTTTGGACAGAAGTCCGCAGGCGCTGTACACTTTTGAGATCTCCAGACTCTCCTGAAGCGTCAGAGCGGGCAGAATCGTCGGTATCCGCCTGGCAATCATGCTTTTACCAGAACCGGGACTCCCGATCATCAGAAAATTATGCATGCCGGCCGCCGCGATCTCTGCCGCGCGACGCACGCCCTCCTGGCCGTTGATCTCCCTGAAATCCTCCCGGAAGCCACCTTCTTGTACTGCCCATTCCTCCGGCGGTTCTGCCCGTTTCAGGCATATCTTTGGAGACAAAAGACACTCCAGAAGCTCCTGAAGCGTTTTCACGCCGACCACTGCAATCCCGCAGACTGCCGCCCCTTCCCCGGCATTTTCCTTGGGCACCAGACACACTTTGCAGCCGAGGTCCTTTGCCATCATCACACTCTGCAGCACCCCGCTCACCGGTCGGACTTTTCCGTTCAGACCCACTTCCCCGATGATCAGAACCTCTCTGGTATCATCTTCCGGTATGATTCCCAGTGCCGACAACAGTGCAGCCGCCACCGGAAGGTCAAAGCCTGTCCCTTCTTTTCGGATATGCGCCGGCGACAGATTCACAGTGATCTTCTTGGCAGGAAAGGGAATATGTATATTGCGCAGAGCTGTACGAACCCTGTCCGCCGCCTCCTTCACTTCCGACGACAGATCGCCCACCATGCAGAACTGGGGCAGTCCGTCGCAGATATCTGCTTCTACCTGTATCGGATAGGCTTCAATGCCGACGACTGCCGCTGATAATATTGAACTGAACATAATCACTTTCTATGGAATTGTATTTGGAAAAACCTGCGATACGCATTCCAGATATCAGACGTTCTATGAGTATAGCACACAGATTCCGGGAAATCAATCCCGGAAGTATCCTTTCAGCCGGTTCAAAGCATTTTTCTCAATTCGGCTGATATACGAACGGGAGATGCCAAGCTTCTGTGCAATCTCTCTCTGTGTATACTCTCTGCCGTGGTACAGTCCATAACGCATAATCACAACCTGCCGTTCTCTTTCTGTCAAAACTTTTTCCAGAAGATCATAGACCTTTTTCGTATCATCTTTCAGCCCGATCTGCTCCAGTGCCGGTGGTTCTTTGCTTTCCATGATATCCAGAAGCTGGATCTCATTTCCTTCCTTGTCTGTACCGATCGGTTCATAATAAGACGATTCCCGCTGCAACTTTTTCTTTACCCTCATATACATAAGGATTTCGTTTTCCACACATCTTGCCGCGTACGTTGCCAGTTTGCTTGCCTTTTCATGGTCAAAGGTGTCCACTGCCTTGATCAGTCCGATGGTTCCTATGGAAATCAGTTCCTCCATATCATCCTCTGCTGACTGGTACTTTTTCACAATATGGGCTACAAGGCGCAGATTATATTCGATCAGAATCTGACGTGCCTCTTCGTCCCCTCCCTTATACCTCACCAAACAATCTTTCTCTTCTTCCGCCGTAAGAGGTTTCGGAAAAGCCTTCAAAAAAAGACACCTCAGTGGATATTTAATACATCTTATGTAAAAATCCCACGAAAGTGCCTTTCCACTTCTAATTTGACTTAAGGATTGCTAGTCCTTGCGCCGCAGAAGGTCCATCTTCCCCGGCGCCTGCGTAAGTTTCACCCACAGAACCTGCTTCGGGCAGGTCGCGCTCTCCTGATAGTGACCGCTCTGTGCGTCCTGAATACTCTCCACACTTACCTCCAGATCCGTACCGTCCGGCTTCATGATCTCTATATTCTCACCTGCAGAAAATATACTGCGCTGTCCGACCATACAACGTCCTTCTGTGTCTGTTTCAGCTGCAATACCGAGGTATGTATAACCTTTACTGTATCTGTTATAATCGCAAATCTGCGTGTGTTCCTCTGACTGCCCATAGAAAAAGCCCGTCGTGAATCTGCGGCATGCACATCCTGCAACCTGCTCCTGGTACCAGTGCATATGTGCCCGATACAGGGCCGGATCTTCTGCATAATCATCCAATGCTCTGCGATAAGCACGCGTTACAATCGCCGTATACAGCGCATCCTCTGCCCTCCCCCCAATCTTCAGACAGTCCACACCTGCTGCAATCAGATCAGGAATGTGCTCCACCATGCACAGATCCCGGGAATTAAAAATGTAAGTACCTCTGTCATTTTCATAGACCGGCATATATTCTCCCGGACGCGTCTCTTCCTCCATCGCATATTCCTGACGACAGGAATGAGCACATGCATCCCGGCTGCCGTCTTTTTCTGCCAGATAATTTCTCAGCAGATATCTGCCCGAATAGGAGATACACATGGCCCCGTGAACGTTCGCTTCTATTTCCAGTCCTTCCACAACCTGCTCCCTGATCTTTCTGATCTCCTCAAGCGAAAGCTCCTGGCCTGCCGCCACTCTTTTGGCGCCCTGTTCCTGCCAGAAGCAAAAGATTCTGTAGTTTACATTGTTTGCCTGGGCAGCAATATGAATATCGATTTCAGGCCATACTTCACGGGCTGTTAAAAACATCCCCGGATCGGCAATGATCAGTGCATCCGGATCAATCTTTTTCAATGTTTCCAAATAAAACCGGGCAGCATGAATATCGCTGTTATGCGCCAGAATATCAACGGCGACATAAACTTTTGCTCCCCGGTCATGAGCAAAACAGATGCCTTCCGCCATTTCTTCCAGAGAAAACTCCCCGTCTTCAGCGCAAAGTCCGCAGGGTCCACCGCCGATACAGACTGCATCGGCCCCGAAAGTCACCGCCGTTTTTAATACTTCCAGGCTTCCTGCCGGGATCACAAGTTCCGGATGTCTGTTCATATTCTTTCTGCTCCTTATTCCGGCCTGTTCTGATTTTTCACGCTTACTGTCACACCGTCGCCTGTCGTCAAGACAGCCGTTGTAAGCTCTTTACAGTGGGTCAGCGTGTATAAATATTCCCGCATCCTTGCATGGATTGTCCGGTTTCTGCGCTCAACTGCAAAACGGGATTCTATAATATCTCCATCCTGAAGCACGTTGTCCGATACCAGTATTCCGCCCGGCCGCAGCAGACGAAGTATTTCGGGCAGATATCCCGGATACTGTCCTTTTGCCGCATCCACAAAAACGAAATCATACGTTTTTTCCAGACTCCGTAAAATCTCCGCGGCATCCCCCTCCAGAAGTATAATATCATCCGCCTTCCCTGCAAGCGAAAAATTTTCTCTTGCAAACGGAATTCGTTTTTGATATTTTTCAATCGTGGTAATATGACATCCATCCGGTGCATACTCACTCATCAAAAGAGCCGAGAATCCCACAGCCGTTCCAATCTCCAGGATTTTCATCGGCCGGTATGCTGTTACCAGAAATCGCAGCAGACTCTGCGTTTCTTTTCGAACGATCGGCACTCCTGATTGCAAGGCTGCTTTTTCCACCCTGTCCAGAAGCTCTGTATTACCCGGATACAGAGAATTGATATAGGCTGTCATCCGTTCCTCTGTAATCATTCTTCTTTGTCCTCATCCTCTTCTTCCACCTCGCCCGCCATAACCTTCATGAGTTCTTTCGGCGTCATGGATGTATTCAGAATATATTCGCCCGGTTTTAAACTGTCCTCATATTTATTGATCTTCAGCTGAATCTGAAAAATATCCGCACTATGAACCAATCCTCTGCGCTCCAAAAGCTGCGCGGTTTCTTTGACCGACATATCACTGGTCAATGTCACTTTCAGATCCCTGCCCGGTTCAGGCTCTGCCGCCATATCCGCTACAATACTGTAACCGCAGTTGTACGCATACTCTCCCAGTTTATAGATACCTACAATAACCAGTACAACAATGGAAGTCCTTAAAAGGAACAGTCCAACTGACAGCATTACCTTTTGTACATTCATGATCGTGTCTCCTTATTTCCGGAAAAATCAATGGCTCTGCCACAGGCAGCAACACATGTGATCTTTATTCCGTTCTGTATGAAATATGCACCGCCGCACACAAAATCTTTGGCACATTCATCTGACGTCTGTCCCGCAGTCTGCCCGGCCCCGGCTGCGGGATTCTGTACCACCTGATACATTTTCAGATCATAAGATCTACGACACCTGTAATTCTTGCATTAATCTCCTGCAGAATACGACACATCCTCAGCTCATATTCCAGATACTGCGCCACTACCGGATTTCGTCTGAATTCTTTATATTGAGCCGAAAACTCCTCCAGCCGTTCATACAGATCCTCTGTGTCACCGCTCTGAAGTTCATAATTTTTCCAACAGTATTCCCGGATCTTCTCTGCCAGTCCAGGTACCTTTTGTACTTCCCGTTCCGCCTCCTGAAAGTTCTGATATTCGGCACTTTCCCGGATAGCAGATACTAACTCTTCTACTTTATCTTTGATCGTGTCCATTTTCTCTCACTTCCATTTATTAAATTGAGTGCCTGGTGTTTTCTTTTCCCTATACTTCCATAATCACCGGAAGGATCATCGGATTTCTCTTTGTCTTTTTACGGATATAGTCTCCCAGTGCGTCTTTCATGACGTTTTTCATCTTTCCCCAGTCTGTAATATTGCGCTCCAGACATTTTTCTACCGCGTCGTAGACAACTGCCCGCGCCTGTTCCATGAGATCTTCGGATTCCCTCACATATACAAAACCCCGGGACACGATATCCGGCCCTGACAGCAGCACATTGCTTCCTTTTTCCAGCGTCAGCGCAATAATCATAATACCGTCTTCAGCCAGGTGCTGACGGTCACGCATCACAATATTTCCTACGTCTCCAACTCCAAGTCCGTCTACAAAGATCGATCCGGTATGGACTTTGTCCACCACTTTGGCACTGTCCGCATCCATCTCAATCACATCTCCGGACTGCAGAACAAAAATATTTTCCTTTTCAATTCCCAACTGTGCCGCGATCGACGCCTGCGCCTTCAGATGGCGGTACTCACCGTGCACTGGAAGCGCATATTTCGGATGCACGAGAGAATAAATCAGTTTAATCTCTTCCTGGCACGCATGACCGGACACATGAGCGTCCTGAAAGATCACATTGGCGCCCTTGGCAGAAAGCTCGTTGATTACTTTTGACACTGCTTTTTCATTGCCCGGAATCGGATTCGAGCTGAAGATTACTGTATCTCCCGGCATGATGTGTACTTTCCGATGCAGGTTCTGCGCCATTCTCGACAGAGCAGCCATCGACTCTCCCTGACTTCCCGTCGTGATCAGAACCGTCGCTTCCGGCGGATAATTGTTCAGCTGCTCAATATCGATCAATGTGTGATCCGGAATCCGAATGTATCCCAGTTCCACTGCGGTTGTAATGACGTTCACCATACTGCGTCCTTCAACCACGACTTTTTTATTATGCTTGTAGGCCGAATTGATAATCTGCTGTACACGGTCCACATTAGAAGCGAACGTTGCCACAATAATCCGGGAATTACAGTGCTCGGTAAACAAAGCGTCCATCGTCCGCCCCACACTCTTTTCCGACATCGTCACTCCCGGACGCTCCGCATTGGTACTGTCGCACATCAGAGCCAGTACTCCTTTTTTTCCGATTTCCCCAAAACGTTGCAGATCAATACTGTCTCCGTATACCGGTGTATAATCCACTTTAAAATCTCCTGTGTGAACCACGGTACCGGCCGGAGAATAAATAGCAAGCGCAGACGCATCTGCAATGCTGTGATTTGTTTTAATAAATTCGATCCGAAACTGTCCCAGGTTAATCGACTGTCCGTGCTTTACCACCTTTCGTTTGGTGGTCTTCAGCATATTATGCTCTTTTAATTTCCCTTCAATCAAGGCGATCGTCAGCCTGGTCGCATAAACCGGAACATTGATGTCTTTCAATATATACGGAAGAGCTCCAATATGATCCTCATGACCGTGAGTGATGACAAAGCCTTTCACTTTGCTTAAATTCTGCTTCAGATAAGTCACATCCGGAATCACCAGATCGATTCCCAGCATGTCATCCTCCGGAAATGACAGACCGCAGTCCACAACAATAATACTGTCTTCAAATTCAAAGGCAGTAATATTCATTCCGATCTGTTCCAGTCCGCCCAGCGGAATGATACGTAATTTTGAATTGTTCACATTTTTCAAATATATAACCTCCTGATCATCGTATTACATCTGCCCGCATATGTGCCTCCTCTTTGAAAACTATCCTGGACATGATACAGACAGATGCTTTCTAAACTATAAAATCTTTCTTCTTCAGACAATCCATACAGTACCCGTAGAGCTTTACATCATGATCCTGAATCTGAAATCCGGTCTCTTCTTCCATCCTTTTTTCAAACTCCTCCAGAAGATCTCCCTGAAACGACATAACCCGACCGCATTTCACACAGATCAGATGATGATGATGATGACTGTCTTCATCCTCATAGATATGACCCGGCTCATACCTTACATATCCGTCGTCAAGATAAATCCTGTCAATAATCTTCAGCTCCAGAAGCATCTGAATTGTCCTGTATACTGTAGCAAGTCCAATGTCCGGACTGCTTACTTTCACCCGTTCATAAATCTCTTCCGCAGTCAGATGGCTGTCCGGCTCTTTGAAAAGGGCCGACAATACGGCAATCCTCTGCGCAGTCACCTTCAGTCCTTTTTCCCGAAGCAGCTTTTCAAACCCTTCTCTGTCCAACTGCATATCTTTCTCCACCCTGCAATTATTTTGTAATATCCACATCTTCCAGGAGGTGTCCAAAAACTGTCAGCACAGCATCCAGTTCCTGCTCATTCTCCAAGATCTCATACAGAGATTCCCTCTCCTTATCATCTGCCATATCTTTCAGAATCAGACATTCCCCGTCGTCTTCCTCCGAATCTGTTACCAGAAGATAATTCTTTCCGCCGATACGGGTCTGCTCCAGAACATAGAAGCTGGCAGCTTCACCATTTTCATCATGAAAAATCAGTTTTTCCATTTTACTTTCCATTCTCTTTTATATGTTTCCTGTCCAGATAGCCCTGCAGAATGAAAACCGCCGCGATCTGATCGACATATTCTTTCCGGTGTTCTCTTCTCACGCCGGTCTCCATCAGCGTGCGGTTCGCTTCCACGGTTGTCAATCGTTCATCCCACATAACAACAGGCAGGCCTGTCCGCTTTTTCAGCATCTCTGCAAATTCCAGCGATTTCTCAGCCCTGTCTCCTATGGTATTATTCATATTTTTCGGAAAACCCAGCACAATTTCCTTTATCTCATACTCTTCACACAATGTCTTAATCCGGGCAAGTGTCTGCCGGAGTTTATCCTCCTGGGTTCTGCAGACAGTCTCCACCCCCTGAGCAGTCAGAAGCAGCTCATCACTGACCGCAACTCCGACTGTTCTGGAACCATAATCAAGTCCCATAATCCGCATAAGCCTGTCATTCCTTTACTGTCTTATCCACATATACTCTCAGAAGTTCCTCTACCAGTTCATCCCGCTCCACTTTCATGATCAGACTCCGTGCTCCCTTGTGACTGGTAATATAAGTCGGGTCACCGGACATGATATAGCCAACAATCTGGTTTACCGGATCATATCCCTTCTCTGTCATTGCCTGATAGACCATATGGAGGACCTCGCCTACCTGCAGCTCCTGATCAGATTGAATTTTAAAATATTGTGTGTTTTCCAATTTTTTCATAATACCCCGTCCTCAGAATGACAGCATGCCCCGCTGCTGCCGTATCTAAAACGTATCTGCTGCCTGCTGTATACAAACAAGATACTCTCCACCTACTTTATCATCAGTTTACTATAATCTGTCTATAAATTCAATGCCTATTTTCTGTCGACATCTGTCAGAACGCCGCACAGCATGTCGTTTTCCAGCAGTTTTTCCACTTTTACATTCACCAGACGGTTCGCAAGAGATATATTTGAGGCTACCGCTGTCTTCACATATTCTTTTGTATGACCTACCTGATACAAACGTCCGTCCTTCTCACAGGCTTCCTCCATCAGTACCTCCACAGTCCCGCCCACCAGACGTCTTCTGTAAGCGCGGCTTTGCGCTTCTGTCATTTTCAGCAGCACATCGCTCCTGCGGGTTTTTACCTGTTCCGCCACCTGTCCCTCCATCCGGTCCGCACGGGTGCCTTTTCTTCTGGAGTATTTAAATACATGCATCTCATAAAACTGAAGCTCTTCCAGAAATTTCCTCGTCTGTGCAAATTCCTCTTCTGTCTCTCCCGGAAATCCCACCATCACGTCCGTGGTGAGCGCCGGATGGTCGAAACAGGCCCGCAGCCTTTCACAGCATGCCCGAAATTCCTGTGTATCATACTTTCTGTTCATACGGCGAAGAGTCGCATCGCAGCCGCTCTGCAGTGACAGATGAAAATGCGGACACAGTTTTTTTTCAGAAGCAAGCTCATGTACAAACGCCTCTGTCATGATCCGCGGCTCCAGAGAACCCAGCCGGATTCTCTGAATCCCGTCCAGCCCCGCAATGGTCCCGATTACAGTCAGGAGGTTTTCTCCTGAAAGATCTGTCCCGTAAGAATCAAGGTGAATGCCCGTGAGGACTATTTCCTGACATCCGTTTTCTGCCAGTGTCTCCGCCTCCGCAAGAATATCCGCAATCTGACGGCTGCGAACTCTTCCTCTTGTATAAGGAATGATACAGTACGTACAGAACTGATCGCAGCCATCCTGGATTTTCACACAGGCTCTGGTATGTCCGGGTATTTTTCCCAGACTGATGTCCTCATACTGCTTTTCATGCGTCATATCATGAATATAGGAAGCCGCACGGCTTTTATCCCATTCTTTTAAAATCTCCGGAAGTCTTGCCTTCTCATTATTTCCGATCAGAATATCAACCGCCAGATCCTGAAGAAGAGACTCTCCTGCAGACTGTACATAACACCCCGCAGCAATCACCAGTGCATCCGGATTCTGTTTTTTTGCCCTGTGCAGCATCTGACGTGATTTCCGGTCCGCCATATTCGTGACGCTGCATGTATTAATCAGATAGACATCCGCTTTTTTTTCGAATGGCACAATCTCATATCCCAGTTTTTCCAGCATTTCCTGCATGGCTTCTGTTTCATAGGAATTGACTTTACAGCCCAGATTATGCAACGCCGCTTTTTTCATGACTCCTCCTGATTTTTCCTATTTTTCCATTGACTTTCTTCCTTCAAGTCTTTAATATGTAGTTAGAATAAAACCGTAAAAGGAGGATTATACAATGAAAACCGTTCATATTTCATTAAATTCTATTGATAAAGTAAAGGCATTTGTCAACGAGATCACCAAATTTGACAACGATTTCGATCTGGTATCCGGACGCTATGTCATTGACGCCAAATCCATCATGGGTATTTTCAGTCTGGACTTATCCAAATCCATTGAGCTGAACATCCATTCAGAAAGCAATGTGGATGAGATTCTCGAAGTCCTCTCACCTTATATCGTTGATTAACAGTCGCAGAGCCTGCTGCCGTCTTGTACGGCAGCTTTTTTATTCTGAACAGCGAATTTCTATTGTTTCTCTTGTAGAAAGAGCTGTTTCTACCAGCTCTTCTATTCTCTCTGAAAGTGCCAGCTCGGACCTGCGAATCCGCTCTACCTGCGGCTTGGTTACCGGATGTTTGGCCACAAACGTCGTACAGCAGTCTTCATAGGGCAAAATTGATGTCTCATATGTATCAATCTTTTTGGCAATCGTCACAATATCTTCCTTATCAAAAGCGATCAGAGGGCGGAATACCGGCAATGTACACACATCATTCGTCGCGGCAAGACCCGGTACGGTCTGACTCGCCACCTGTCCGATACTTTCCCCTGTGATCAATGCCAGACAACCGGTATTTTCCGCAATCTTCTGTGCAATCCGCATCATATAACGACGCATGATTATCGTCAGTTCATCGTGCGGACACTGATCATAAATATACATTTGAATATCTGTAAAATTGATGACATGCAGATGGATGGGACCTGTATAGCGCGCAACCTTCCTGGCCAGATCCACTACTTTTTGTTTTGCTCTTTCACTGGTATACGGCGGTGCATGAAAATAAACCGCGTCGATGCAGACTCCGCGTCTGGCAACCATATATCCGGCTACCGGACTGTCAATCCCGCCCGAAAGAAGAAGCATGGAACGCCCATTGGTTCCAAGCGGCATACCTCCAGGTCCGGGAATCACCTCCGAGTAAATACAAATCTGACTGCGCAGTTCGATGTGAAGCATAATTTCCGGCTGATGTACATCTACGGTCAGACCTGGAAACTCCTGCAGAATCCTGCCCCCGATTTCTGCATTCACTTCCATGGAATCCATCGGATAATGCTTATTCGCACGGCGGGTATGAACTTTGAAAGTTTTGGTCACACCCTCATACATCTGATGCATATAGTGAAGTACATCCTCCGAAAGAGTTTCAAATCCCCGGTCTTCCACCAGAACCACCGGACAGATACCTACAATTCCGAACACTCTTTGAAGCGCTTCGACTGTCTCTTCGTAATCGAACGCGCCTTCCGCCTCCACATATATACGGCCCTGCTCTTTAGTAATCGTGAATGTGCCGTCAACCGGAGACAGTACCCGCTTCATGCGGGAAATCAGTGCATCTTCAAACACATAGCGGTTCTTTCCCTTGACCCCGATCTCTCCATATTTAATCAAAAATGCCTGAAACATGTGTATTCTCCTATTTACAGTTCCGCATCTTTCCGTCTCGGTGCACTTCCCCTGGAAGATTTTCCGGGCCTTTGGGACTCCGTAAAATCTTCCGGCACCTCGCGGACTGATGCTGTTTTTACAGTTCCGCATCTTCCCGTCTCGGTGCTCTTCCCCTGGAAGATTTTCCGGGCCTTTGGGACTCCGTAAAATCTTCCGGCACCTCGCGGACTGATGCTGTTTTTACAGTTCCGCATCTTTCCGTCTCGGTGCTCTTCCCTTTGGAAGCTTTTCCGGACCCACCTGGCAGATGCTGTTTTTATAGTTCTGTATTTTTACCGGCGTACATATTTTCGCAGCACCGGCAGCAACTCTGTCAGCGTCTCCAGACAATAATCAATCTCTTCATCTGTGGTTTCAAAACTGAAACTAAATCGAAGCGTACTGCCTAAAAGTCCTTTTTCTGTACCGATTGCCTGCAGCGTCTGACTGACCGCCGGTTTGTTGGACGAACAGGCCGAGCCTGCAGAAGCATAGATCCCCTTCTCTTCCAGCGCGTGAAGCAGCACTTCGCTGCGCACTCCCTCAAAACTGACACTTACAATATGAGGCGCGCTGTCCCTGCCTGTTCTGCCGTTTATCCGTGTACCGTCAAGTTTTTGAATCCCGTCCGAAAAATGTTCTTTAAGAAGATACAGTTTTTCAATCTTTTCCTCCAACCCGCGGTAGCATTCTTTCGCCGCTTCCGTGATCCCGGCAATTCCCGGCACATTCTCTGTTCCTGAACGAAGTCCTCTTTGCTGTTCGCCGCCAAAAAGAATCGGATAGATTTTTACCCTCTCATCCACATAAAGCACGCCGATTCCTTTCGGACCGTGAATCTTGTGGCCGCTGACGGACAGAAGATCAATTCCCGCCCTCCTGGGAAATATACGATATTTTCCATACGCCTGAATCGCATCTACATGAAACAGCGTCTTTTTATTCTGCTCTTTGATGATCCGGGCCGCTTCTTCAACAGGCTGTACCGCTCCGATCTCATTGTTCACATACATCACAGAGACCAGAATCGTTTCTTCACAGACCGCTTCCTTAAGCGCTTCCAGAGATACGATTCCATCCCTGTCCACCGGAAGATAGGTCACGGAATATCCCTGTTTCTCCAGATATTTCATAGTATTTAAAACAGACGGATGCTCAACAGCAGTGGTAATCAGATGCTTCCCACTTCTCTGATTTGCCGTCGCCGTGCCAATAATTGCCAGATTGTTGGACTCTGTTCCTCCGGAAGTGAAATAGATTTCTTTTTCACTAACCTTCAGATTTTTCGCAAAAAAGCTTTTTGCTTCCTTTATATAGTGTTCCGCGTCCACACCCCTGGTATGAAGAGAAGACGGATTACCATAATCTTCCCGCATGATATATATCATCTGGTCTGTCACGCATTCCATACAGCGGGTTGTGGCTGAATTATCCAAATATGCTTCCATGTTCTATTCCTCCAACTGGAACATTAAAACGGACAGGATACACAGTCCTGCTGTCTCTGTCCGCAAAATTCGCCTTCCCAGTGAGACAGGCTCAGCTCCCATCTTCATGGCAGCCTCCACCTCCTCTTTTTCAAATCCGCCTTCCGGTCCGATTATGATACTGACAGACTGCCCTTTCTGTATCGCGCCCAAAATCTCCCTTGTCCGCTGCATGGCGCTCTTTTTCCCGTCTTCCAGAAGTTCAGATGCACATTCATAAGGGATCAGGCACAGATCCTGTTCCTCTATCCGGCGAAGCGCATCCATATAATCCACCACCGGCATCACCTGCGGAATCAAGGCTCGTCCGGACTGTTTTGCCGCGCTCTCCGCCACAGCCTGCCAGCGTTTTTGCTTATGAATCTTTTTCTTTTCATCCAGCTTTACTACACATCTTTTCGATGCCACAGGAACAATTTTCGAGACTCCAAGTTCAACTGTTTTCTGAATAATCAGATCCATTTTGTCCCCTTTGGGCAGACATTGAAACAACGTGATTTTAGACGGCAGCTCACAGCTCACCCGCCTCTTCTCGAGAATCGACACCCAGGCCGCCTCTTCTGTAAACCGAAGAAGCCGGCACTCAAATGCATTGCCATATCCGTCATTGACCACAAGCTCTTCTCCCTCTTTCATACGAAGAACGTTTCTCATATGGTTTACATCCCCACCCAGAATCTCGATCTCCTCTGTATGTATTTGAGAAGGTTCTACAAAAAAATGATGCATAATTTCTCCGTCAATTTTTACGTGCCGTCACTGACACCCATTCTCCCTGATGCGTTACTTCCAGAACTTCAAACCCGGCTGCCTTCACTGCATTGACCACCATCTCTTCTCTGTCTTCAATAATACCGGAAGTGATATAAATCCCGCCTGTTTTCAGATGCTGCACAATCACCGGCGTCAGCGGAACCAGCACTTCTGCCAGAATATTTGCCGTCACCATGTCATATTTTTCGTATCCAACCTGTTCCTGTACCGCTTTGTCATCAATAATATTTCCTTCCAGCACCTGAAACTTTTCCGGCAAAATACCGTTGACTTCCATATTTTCTTCCGAAGCATGAATTGCACAGGGATCCAGGTCCGTTCCCAGTGCGCGCTCTGCTCCCAGCTTAATCGCAGCAATCGAAAGTATTCCGCTTCCGGTTCCCACATCTAAAAGCGTCGTATTCGCTGTCACATATTTCCTGATCTGGCGAATACAGAGCTGTGTCGTCTCATGCATGCCGGTTCCAAAAGCAGTTCCAGGATCGATCTGGATCAGAAGTTTTCCCTGATCTTCGGACTTCACCGGCTCCCAGGAAGGAGTAATCAGGATGTCATCTACATAAAACTGATGGAAATATTCTTTCCAGTTATTTATCCAGTCTTTATCCTCGGTCTGAGAAGCTTCGATTGTACCGGCTCCTACATCCACGCCCCAGCTTCGGATCTCGTCCAGTCCTTCCTGCACTGCTGCAAGAACTGCTCCGTTATCTTGTTCCGGCTCCAGATAAAAGCTGATCCTGGCAGTCCCGTCGTCCGCGGGACCTTCCGGAAGAATATCTACAAACATCTGGGATTTGTCCCTTTCAGACAGAGGTACTCTGTCCTCAATTTCAATTCCTTCGATTCCCGCATCCATCATCATGCTGCTGATCAGATCCTCTGCCTCCGTTGTCGTCAGCAATGTATATTTATTCCACCTCACCGCAATTTTTCCTTTCATTACAGTTCCGCTCCCGTCTTCTCAATGCCTCTGGCTCTGGAAGCATTTCAGGTCTCATTCGCGCCCTGAATTCCTTCCTGGCATTGCTCCGACTCCCGCTGAGTTTTTCCGTTCCGCTTCCATGCGACCTATCTTAACACATATGCGGGAGGATTTCAACCGTCCTCCCGCACATGCCCACCGCCTGCCAATGATCAAAGTATTTTTTCCAGCTCCTCAATCACGATTTTCAACGCCCGGATCCGTGCATACCTCTTATCCACCGATTCCAGAATATGCCAGGGAGCATATGTCGTACTGGTCTTTTGAATCATCTCATCAACAGCGCTTTCATACGCATCCCATTTTTCCCTGTTTCTCCAGTCTTCCTCCGTGATCTTCCACTGCTTTTCAGGCGTATTCTGGCGGAGCGTAAAACGTTCCAGCTGTGTTTCCTTGTCAATATGCACCCAGAACTTAATCATCACAGCTCCCCAGTCCGAAAGCTCTTTTTCAAACTCATTGATCTCATTATATGCACGTTTCCAGTCATTTTCGCTGCAGAATCCTTCCAGACGCTCCACCATAACACGGCCATACCAGGTACGGTCAAAAACTGCGATATGTCCTGTTCTTGGAAGTCTTGTAAAAAATCTCCACAGATAATGACGCGCCTTTTCATGCGGTTCCGGGCTGGCAATAGGATGCACTTCAAATCCCCGCGGGTCAAGCGCCTCCGTAATGCGGCGAATATTTCCGCCTTTTCCGGCAGCATCCCAGCCTTCATAAGCGATAATCACCGGTATCCGTTTTCTGTAAAGACGGTTGTGAAGTTCTCCCAGATGACTCTGGAGCCTTTTCAGTTCTTCTTTATACTCTTCCTCGCTGATTGTCTTTTCACTCAGAGATATTTCAGACAGCTTCGGCATCTTAACGAGCGGAAATACATTCTGCAGCACCGGCACCGCCAGAGCCTGGTTCTGCATGGCAATATCAATTCCTTCTGTCAGTATTTCCAGCACCTGCAGCTCCGCCCACTTTCTGGACTTCGCATCCACGACATACCACGGCACAGACGGCGAATCCGTGGCATCCAAATAACTGTCGAAGATCTCCAGGCATTTCTTATAATGTTTATTCTGCCAGCTGTCCGCTTTATTAATCCGCCACCGGGTGTCAATATCATTCTTCAGTTCATCAATGCGCTGTTTCTGCTCCTTCTCACCGATATGCAGAAAAAATTTCACTACCAGATATCCATTGTCCGTCAGCTGACGTTCAAAACGGCGGATACTTGCGATGCGCTTCTCATACGTTTCATGATCCATCTTCCCCATGATCCGCTCTCTGGTCACCTCATCCATCCAGCCGGAATCCATAAATACAAATTTCCCCGCCTCCGGAATTTCCGAAAAGTACCGCCACAAAAACGGCTTTCTCCTGTCTTCTTCTCTGATAATTTCCATAGATGCTACTTTAAAAAAACGCGGGTCGATATTTCGGATAACCTGTCCGATCGTACTTCCTTTTCCCGACGTTCCCCACCCTTCCAGAAGTACCAGCACCGGCAGCTTATATTCCTTAATCTTCATCTGCTGCACAGCCAGCTTTTTACGGGCCGCTTTCAGACGACTTTTCAGTTCCTCATCCTGCGGCTTTTCTGCCAGTATCCTGTTTTTCAGCATGTTCTTATTACCTCCCTGTTCCATAGTATTGTTGTTTGTCACACCCAAAATATCTTTCTCATATTTTTTATAAAATTTTACTGCCTGCCAGTATAAACTCTCCAATCTCCTCCATACTGTCTGCAATGGCGACCGCTCCTGCTTTTTCCAGTTCTCCTTCTGCCGCAAACCCCATGGACAGTCCCAGACAGGGAATACCGAACTGTGCCGCACCCTCTACGTCATGCCTCCTGTCACCGATCATAAGAACTTTCTTCCATTCCTCCCCCTGGAGTCTCATCCGGTTGCATAGCAGCTCTTCAATTACATCTTTTTTATGAATCCGGCTTTCATCCATACTGCCCCCGCAGATATAGTCAAAATATGATGCTATATGAAAATGCTCCAGGATCAGACGTACAAACGGCTCTGGTTTTGATGAGGCTGTGGTCACCGTTTTTCCATGCAGCTTTAATGCTGAAAGAAGTGACGGTACTCCGTCGAAAAGCCGATTCTGAAACACACCGGTCTCACTGTAATATTCCCGGTAATATACCACCGCCTGTCTGGCCTGATCCTCAGAGAAATCATAGTACTGCACAAACGACTCCAGAAGCGGCGGGCCAATAAACGGCTCCAGCTTTATAAGGTCCGGTTCTTCTATTCCCATGCATCGCAGTGCATACTGCACACTTTTTGTGATTCCTTCCCGCGAATCTGTCAGGGTTCCGTCCAGATCAAACATCAAATACTGGTACATTGTCTACTCCATTTCTTTTGCATCATACTGAAAACGTTCTATAACATAATCGTGCATCCGCCGGACTGCCGGTGCAAATACATCAGAGCGAAGCTTGGCAAGTACAATCGTCCGTTTTTCTTCCACATCCAGCGGATAGACATCCACAGGAAACGGAATATTACGGATCACCAGCTCCGGCACCAGACATACACCGTAGCCTCCCATAACCAGAGCGATCGCAGACATATCATCCAGAATCCGGCTTCCACCACTGCCGGACAAATGATATTTTTCAAGAAAATGATTTACATCCGCGTCACAGCCCTCCCGCTGGATCACAAACCTCTGCTCCCTCAGCTCGTCAATAGTAACATATCCGGGGTTTTTCGTCCGAAAGCCTTTGGGAGTCACACATACAAGCCGATCTTCATACACCGGCACATACGACAACTCTCCTACGCTGGTAGATGACAGAAAACCAAGATCCACAACCCCGTCCCGCAGCCAGTGATATACATCGTCATATGTACCCTGATAGATGTCAAGCCGGACCTTCGGATATTCCTGTTCAAACTCTTTCAGCAGGCTGGGAAGCCATTCCACACAGGCACTGTTGAACGTACCCAGCCGCACAAGACCTTTTTGCATTCCGTTGAACTGTGCCACTGCCTGCCGAAGATACTCATCACTGTTGAGGACATTTTTAATATACGGAAACAGTTCCTTTCCATAGTTCGTCAGATACACTCCGTGTCTGCTGCGGACAAACAGCATTGAGCCCAGTTCTTCCTCCATGGCCGAGACTGCATGGCTGATCGCGGACGGCGTAAGTTTCAGCGCCTGTGCTGCTTTCTGGAAGCTCTGCTGCTCTACTACCGCCGTAAATACCTGATAAGATAACAATGTCATTGTTTTCTCCTTGAATTATTTTCATTCAGACATGAAAATAATGAGTTTTACTTATGTAAATATTTATACTAAAATAAAAATATCATCAACATCAGACGAATTTCTTTTGTTGTATTAAATGTGTTTGCGATGAAAAATGGAGGGCATAAAGCCTTCCATTTTTCATTTATCCAGAACTTATCTGAACATAGCTCTCTGTCAGCCGTTCGCCTGCAGAACGGCTCCTCTTCCTTCCCCCATTATCCACTCATAAGCCGCATCCAGACCTTCTTCTGAAAAGGTAAAATCTTTATGAATCTTTCTTTCATCCGGCGTATGCTTAAGTGCAAAAGGCTCAGGCCACATAACCGTTCGCAGCACCACCGTTTTATCTTCTCCGGACTGCAGAACCTCTGCTTTGCCAACCCAGAATCTTACCCCCCGGTCGGAGCCGGTAAAAGCTTCTTTTTTATAAAATGGCAGATGAAATAGATCAATTCTTTCCACCATGGCTCATTCTCTCCTACAACATGTTCGTTTTTAATGTCACTGTCACCCAGCCGCCGTCATAATTAAATCCAATTTCCAGACCTACCGGGGTGTAAAACATCACACTTTCTTCTTCATCGCTCAAATATTCCATTAACTTTTCGTCCGAGAGCTCGTCTACAAATTCTACTGTGCCATTTTGATGGCTGTTTCTGGAGCGGAACTGCCACACCAGTTCTTCGTCTACATGCGCCATCTCTTCATGAGCAATGATCTCGCCGGTATCTACACGAAGTGTAATGGCCTCGACTCTGGGAATTGTGGTCTTTTTTTCATAAAAGCTGTGTCGAACCACAACGCTGATCTTCTCTTCATCCATATATGTCACATAACCGGAACTCGAAATACCGGACTCGTATTCCCGATAGCTATTCTTATACTTGCAAACCAGATCTTTGATCGCCTGATTCATGGAAGAAAACTTTTCTTCTTCTTTACCTTCTTCATCCCTCAAAACCGGATATACTCCGTCATATGTACAGCTGTCATCAGAATCGTCCGGTCTCATGGATACAGATTCCCATATAACCTTATAATCCAGATCCTGGGAAGTGGCATCTGTGATTTCCACATAATAATCGTCTTTTTCATCCGGCTTATAATAGCCTTCCGAGTCATCATAATCTCCGTAACCATCCGGCAGACTGTTATCATAAGGATTCCCATATCCAAAATATCCGTCGCCAGAATCATAGCCATATCCAGGAATCGGATTTCTCTGGACCTCATCAAATACCTTGCGGATAGAAAAAACCATAAATATGATAATTGCAATTAAAAATAAAATCCCGATCCCCGCAAAAGTGAATGCAAGAATTTTTCCATGCCCCTCCTTTTTCTGCCTCTTCGCCGGTCCGGGCAGAGGTTCTCTTCCTCCTGCCCCATTCTGCCCCGCCGCAGAAGAAGCATACCAGTCTGTTCCTGTCTGCCAGCCAGTGATCTTTCTCGCTGAATGACCGCAGCTTCTGCACACGCCTTCATGCATCACAGCTCCGCACCTGGGACAAAATCCATATCCATCCTGTTCGCTCATATTTTTTCCCCTTTCACACTTTGCCGTTCTTTATCCTGATCCGGAAAAACCGCTCTGCTCGATCCCGACTTCTGTTTAATTATACCATTTCTGCTCTCTGAAGTCTATTCTTCCACAGCTACAGTAACCGTCCAGTAGCTTTCCTTTTCATCAATCGCACGGACTGTTCCTTCCAGATTGCCAAGCCGCTTCTTTGTATTATTTGACATGGCGACAGCATCCCGGATTGTATAATAATACATAATACCTGCCATCGTGCTTAAAGCGTCCTCTTTTAGGCTCACCTTGTCACCGACCTGTATTAACCCAGCCCGCTCCATACGAAATTCCATCTCTTTGACCATCGTATGCCACTCCCAAAAATTCTTCCAAGCAGATCTCCTGCTCTGTAATCAGCTTTGCAGCCGGTATCCCTACGTAGCGAAGATGCCACGGTTCAGAAATAATGCCGGTAATTTCTGATTTACCAGAAGGATAGCGAATCACATATCCATATTTCCATGCATTTTCTTCAATCCATTTATACTCTTTTGTATTTTTAATACCTTCGTCCAGACTTCGATAGCTTCCGGTCACAAAATCCACTGTAAGCCCCAGCTGATGTTCACTGGTTCCCGGTACAGCCACTACTTTTCCGGCTTCTTCCACCGCTCGTTTATGATCCCAGCCCGCCTTTTCCAGACGCTCAATCTTTTTCCGGAAAAGCTCCACCTGCTTCTGATAAGTCCGATAGGAAGACATCACGCTGATATTCATCCCATCTGCTTTCGCATCCAGAATCATCCTTGTAATCGCATCTGCAGAACGTTCTTCCAGCTCATGTCCCCTTCCTATACTGACCAGTTCCAGCTCCAGTTCATCCTTCAAAATATATTCTTTGTTTAAAAGACTGAGGTAGCCGTTGATAATTGCATCTGTAACACTGTCATCCAGAGAATCTTCAATGTCTTTTTTTACCTGTTCCGTGATAATTTCTTCCTTACGTCTTGAACGGCTTCTCTCCGGTGACGGAACAACCGGCTGCTGTTCCGGAATTGATATATTCGGATCTACGCCTGCTGCCTGCGCTTCTGCTGCTGCCTGCGCCGCTGCTTGGGCTTCTGCCGCCGCTTGGGCTTCTGCCGCCGCTTGGGCTTCCGCCGCTGCCTGGGCCTCTGCCGCCG
>CATOPL010000010.1 GCA_951802115.1 uncultured Lachnospiraceae bacterium
CCTCTAACTTAAAATGACCTCATAGAAAGGAATCTTCCTCTCTACAAGGTCATTTGAACTTACTCTATTCTCTTTTTGGGGCTACCCCAGATTGCCCTCACAGGATAATCGGGTGTGCCTCGGGATAATTTCATCACTCGAACTCAATCGTCCCCGGCGGCTTACTCGTCAGATCATACATAACCCGGTTCACGCCCTTCACCTCATTAATAATCCTGCTCGTTACTTTAAACAGCACTTCATAAGGTATCTCCGCGCACTCTGCGGTCATAAAATCGCTGGTATTCACGGCTCTTAACGCCACTGCGTAATCGTAAGTCCGGAAATCTCCCATAACCCCAACGGAACGCATATTTGTAAGTCCGGCAAAATACTGTCCCAGACCTTTATCCAGACCTGCTTTTGCAATCTCTTCGCGATAGATATAATCCGCATCCTGCACAATCCTGACTTTTTCTTCCGTCACTTCCCCGATAATCCGGATGCCAAGTCCGGGCCCCGGGAACGGCTGACGGTAAACCAGGTATTCCGGGATACCAAGTTCCAGACCTGCTTTTCGTACTTCATCTTTGAACAGCATCCTCAGAGGCTCGATAATTTCCTTAAAATCTACTACATCCGGAAGACCGCCTACATTATGATGCGACTTAATCACGGCCGATTTTCCAAGACCCGATTCAATCACATCCGGATAGATGGTTCCCTGTACCAGAAAGTCCACCGCTCCGATCTTTTTTGCTTCCTCTTCAAAGACGCGGATAAATTCTTCACCGATAATTTTGCGTTTTTGCTCCGGCTCCGTGATCCCTTTTAATTTTTCATAGTATCTTTGCTGAGCATTGACCCGGATAAAATTCAGTTCATAAGGACCATCCGGTCCAAAGACGGCTTCCACCTCATCTCCCTCGTTTTTGCGCAGAAGACCATGATCCACAAAAACACAGGTCAGCTGCTTCCCGATTGCCTTGGACAAAAGAACCGCTGCTACCGAGGAATCCACACCGCCGGACAAAGCGCAGAGCACTTTCCCGTCTCCAACTTTTTCCTTCACCTGGCGGATCGTCTCCTCTACAAAGGAACCCATCTGCCAGTCTCCGGCGCAGCCACACACGTCGTACACAAATCTTTGGAGCATTTTCTGCCCTTCTTTGGTATGCATAACTTCCGGATGGAACTGAGTCGCATAAATTTTTCTCTCCTGACATTCCATAGCCGCTACCGGGCAGACCGGCGTATGTGCAGTCACACGAAATCCTTCCGGAGCCTGAGCAATATAATCCGTATGACTCATCCAGGCCACCGTGGAAAATTCCACATCCTGAAAAAGAACAGAAGATTTATCCACTTCCACTTTAGTATGCCCATACTCGCTGACCGGAGCTGTCTCTACCGTGCCCCCCAGACTGTATGCGATCAGCTGAGACCCATAGCATATTCCCAGAATCGGAATTCCAGTCTCAAAGATCTCCTTCTGATAATGAGGCGAAGCTTCATCATAGACACTGTTTGGTCCGCCTGTGAAAATTATCCCTTTTGGGTTCATCTCCTTTATTTTTTCAAGGCTTAACGTGTATGGGTGCACTTCACAATATACATTGCATTCCCTGACTCTGCGCGCAATTAACTGATTATACTGCCCGCCAAAGTCCAGTACGATAACCATTTCTCTTGCCAAACCGTTTTCCTCCTCGGTATATTTGAAAATATTATACGTGATGTATCATTTTCTGGCAAGCGTTTAAGTCAAGAAATTCTGACTGTATCCGTAATTCGTTAAGAAGAAACCATACGCCATCATCAGCAGCGTCAACTTACTCGGCAGCTTTTTCCAGTTCCTGTTTCTGCAGTTTAAATTCTGCATAAAATCCGCTGTAATACGTACGCAAATATCCAAAAAGTACGGGCGGTTCTGTACTGAAGCACATAAAAATAAACACTCCACTTTCCATAAACAAAGCGATGCCTGATCCAGACTCCGTGTTCAAACGACGGAGGGGTTAATGCCCATCAGCATATGTCCTGCCCAGAGACAGTAATGAATCAGAATCACAAGTCTGCGGTACAAAATTATATATTCCCTTGTCCTCTAATAATATGTTTAATAAACTCCCTTTTCCGAAAAAATGTTCCTGCTGCATAATCTGTTATTTTTATCTAATGCAGTTTAAAAAAGCACAAACTATGTTGATAGCCAAACACGCTCTGACATGATTGCTTCTATACATCATATTATCCGGATCCATATGTCCATTCACTTCAAATCCTCCCGTCGTCTGACAAGGACATACACGATCAAAGAAAGATAAATTTTAGCCCCTGCTGTGCTACTTTCAATCCGCGTACATCCAGTACGCATCGATCAAGTACCTGACAGGGACCAAAATTAATTCCTTTTCAACGCTCCGACCCTGACCGACGTCGATGGCTGAGCCTCCAGGCAGACGGGCCAAGCGGCTGGACATACGCCGACCGGGGGCAGCGCAGAAGAGCGGGCCCGTCGACACGGTTGAGGATATATGCTTTTGTCAAGTGATGCTAACAAAAACACAACAAAATTCAATTATTTAAGTACAAAAATTTAAATCCCAAAGACAATTTTTCATTTCTTACCTCCACGATTTGCGTCTTACTTGAAATCCTTTCGGAAACACAATTACGAAGAGGGCGCTTAAAAAGCATATCTCTCAGACATCAAACAGTCTATTTATACACTGCTGCAATGATTTAGCCTGGCAGCCGACGGTGTGCGCATAAAACAGAGGTTCATTGTCTGTTTTATGAAAGCGCCGTCTGTTTGATCTGGTTCAGCGCCGACGCCACCGCTGGTACAGACATAACTGCCGCCGTAAGTAAAGCTTCTGTGAGCAGAAAACTGTAATTATACACAATAGGGTATACGCTTTTCAGAGACTGCGGAAAATTTTCCGGCATATAGCTCATCCAGTACAGATACCCTCCCAGCGCATGAAAAGCTCCTCTTGCCATCACTGCCGCAAAATATCCCTTCACCAGCCCTTTGGGACTTCTGGAAAAAAATCCCGCGACTCCAAGCGCTGCAAATGCCAGAATATAATCACAGCATACCTGAAAAAACGAAAGTACATATGGTTCCTGAACAAACTGCAGAATGCCATAGGCAAGTCCTACAAGTACTCCGGTTCTCACCCCGTACCAGTTTGCTGCCATCACAATAAAAAGCATACTACAAAGCGTGATGCTGCCGCCCCAGGGCATTTCAAAGATTTTAATATAAGAAGTCACAAAAGCAAGTGCCATGCATGCTGCGCAAAAAATCAGCTGTTTTGTAGTTGTCCTGTTTTTTTCAGAGTTCCTCTCAGCAAATAAGATCGCCAGCAAAAACAGTGCAACCCCTGCCGCGATACATACTGCATAGCCGGCTGTTGTCAGCCCTCCCTCTGATGTTACCAGAAAATGAAACATAAAAAACCTCCTTTATCTTCGATCGAAGACAAAGGAGGTCCAAAATTCCTCTTAACGCATCCCTACGTTGGCATTACCCAAATCAGGTTACAGGTCAGGACGGTATCAGCCCACTCTCAGCCTGTTTCCATACAGGCTCCCTTGTCATCAATCCTTTGTAATTTTCCATACATAATGATAAACAAATTTTATGCTTATGTCAAGCTTTCTATACATTTTAACATTTCTTTTCTGCTATCTTTATGTTGCGGTCAGCTAATAACTTTTCCAGGCTCTTACAGTCTTATACCTGATGCTGATGCAGATATTTTTCTCTGGTGGCAAGCCCTCCGCGTATATGTCTTTCTGATTTATTTACATCCAGCACTTTTCTTGCCTCAGCCGCCAGATGAGGGTTGATATAGAGCAGCCGTTCCGCCACATCCTTATGTACCGTCGACTTACTCACTCCGAAACTCTGAGCAGTCTGACGAACGGTGGCATTATTCTGTATAATATAATTTGCAATCCTTACGGCTCTTTCTGAAATATAATCTTTCACCGAATATCCCCTGAATGAACTGTTTTTACAGTCTATGCAAGGATTGCATTCAATATGTTCAGAGGACAAATCCTTTCACTAAAAACGAAAAGATTCTCTTCACTGCATACAGAACAATCAGCTAAACATTTCCGCCTCTTTATCTGGAGCGTGTTTAAAAATTGCTTTTGTCAGGTGCGCGTCACAGTTTGTGGAAAATTTGGCCCGAATGAGGAAAGCGTAGTGAATATATTGACCAAATCAGAGCCTAATATGCCGCAAAGTGAGACCTGCAGATGATGAGCATAAATGCTCAGGCATGCTCTAAGCTGTCAAAATATTCCTCAAGCTCCGCATCATATCGATCCAGAGCTGCTCTGATCTTCTCTTCCGCCTGCTTATCTCCGGTTCTTTCAAACAGTTTCTCTGCTGCACCGAACAGTACATCATTTTCATCAGAACAGGAAGTTCCCTCCGGTATCAGCTTCTGCACCAGCTGTCTGGCGTTTTCATAATCTTTCACCCCCATTTTTGCATAGACCAGCGCTGCCGCCGCATAGGGATTGTCATCTTCTTCCTGATACCAATGCTCGCTGAACTCACACGCCTCTTTGTATTTTTCCTGTCCCTGCAGCGCAAGCACAATGTGAAATTTGAGATCTGTCGGACTGTCTTCTTTCCAGCAGAACATGGCAATCAATTCTTCACATACTTTCTGCAGTTTCGCATGTTCTCTCATCATATCAAGAGTATCCCGGTAATCTTCCAGCCATCCTTCTATCTCATATTTAAAATCACTGTTATCATCAATCTCATACAGCTCTCTTGCGCTGTTTGGGTTTTCTTTTCGCATACTGCAAATAACTTTTTTTAACTCCTCATAACTCTGATCCCACACGGACAGATCAATCTTCCCTTTTTCCATCTCTGTATAACAGATTTCTGATAGTTTTGCAAACTTCTTCCACTGCTTATCCATTTGTCCCTTTTCCTCCTTTTTTCTCTGCGCTCTCCAGCGCCTCTTTATAATACTTTTCTGTGCGCTCGTCAAAACAAACGATCTTCACTTCCTGAAACTGAGGAAATTTTCTGCAATAAGACAGAATCGTTTCCACTGCGATCACAGACGCCTTTTCCAGAGGAAAACGATAGATTCCCGTGCTGATTGACGGAAATGCCACTTTTTTGCAGCCATATTCAATCGCCAGCCCCAGGCAGCTCTCATAGCAGCTTTTTAACAGTCCTTCTTCATTTTTGTCTCCTCCGTTCCAGACCGGTCCCGGTGTATGAATGATATATTTTGCCGGAAGTCTGTAGCCCTTTGTAATCTTTGCCTGTCCGGTTCTGCAGCCATTCAGCATGCGGCATTCTGCCAGAAGTTGCGGACCCGCCGCCCGATGAATCGCTCCATCCACGCCTCCGCCTCCCAGAAGACTGGTATTCGCCGCATTGACGATAGCATCTGCCTGCACTTTCGTGATATCACCCCTAACAATTTTCAGCATCTTTTGCCTCCTTTGTTTTACTGCAGCTCAAAAAACCGCCTGTCTGCGCTCTCTTTATAAAACAGCCGCAAGCTAAGTATTTGCTTTACAACTGATCGTCTCACTGCCGGCGGTAATATGAAAAACATATCACAGCCCAGACCCCCGGGATAACCGCATATCCGGCATTTACCCGTCCATGATTTAGGAGTACATAACAACCTCCTGTCAATGTCAAAACCAGAAAAATAATTCCTAAAATCAATGCTGTTTTTTTCACTGTATATCTGCTCCTGTTTGCGGCATGTCACTGTTCTGTTTCATCTTCTTAAAGCTGCTTTCCTGACAAAAACAATACTGCTGAACGACCTGTCGCACAACAGCGTTGTTTACTTTCTTTGCTGCCAGATCAGCGGCAGTTACAGTACCCCGCATTCAATTTCACTGCTGTTTTCTCTACCTCATACATGTTCAAGCATCAGAGATCCTGTTCACTTTATACCATACAATATTTAACGGCACATTTCAAGGCATGGTAAACGGCTGTTTTTCGTTTGTGACTTACCATAATCAGAAACAGAATTGCCCGCAAATAAAAATAAGCCCGTCCGCTGATCACTGTCAGGCCGAACAAACTCATTTACAAAAAGCCTTTTCCGGCGCAAAAAGCTCCCGGCATCTGCAACACATGTCTGCAGACGCCGGGAACCAGATCGTCCTCTTCCTAAACGTACAGTCTCTGTCCGAATTTAGAACAGATCTTTATAATCGTTAATATTTTCCTTTGTAAACCGGATCGGATCTCCTAACAGAACCTGAGTGCCGCCGTCATAATATTCTTCCACGGTATAGCTTCCCAGACGGCCTGCCGTTACGGTATCTCCCACTGCGCCGGTAGATTCTCCTTTTGCAATAGAATTTACCGCTGCCGCTGCCAGATAACCCTGATCATACGGATTCCACAGATAACAGTCATAGCAGATACCATTGTCGATATACGGAGCCATCTCAGACGGAAGTCCCACACCTGTCACCTTACATTCTGAATTCATATCCTGAATCACTTTAGCAGCAGAAAGGATACCCACTGTTGTCGGACTGATGATTACATCAAGTTCCGGATAGTTCTGCAGCATAGCCTGTGCTTCTGTCGTGGATTTATCCGGAAGGTCATCCCCATAGGCAATCGGAAGTACCGTGATCTTTGCATAATCATCCGGCTTGTCCTCTACTTCTTTCAGCATGGCTGCACACCAGTCCGCATGAAGCTGTGACTCCGGCTGTGCAGAGAGGATGCCGATCGTTCCTTCGGAACCTGCGCCGCCGCAGATCTGCAGAGCGGAATCCATCTGCGCGCGTCCTACCAGGTCAATAGAAGCCTGTTCCACATGTACCTGCCTGGAATCCGGATTGGCCGCAGAGTCAAAGGTCACCACAGAGATCCCCTGTCCCATTGCCTGGGTCAGAATCGGCTCCAGCGCGTCAAAATCAGACGCAATAACAGCAAGGCCATCCACGCCCTGAGCAATCAGCTGGGAAATCACTTCAATCTCTTTTTCAGCCGTCGGTTCTTCTGTTCCACGATACATACAGTTGATGCCTTCTGACTCGCAGAACTCAGAAAATCCTACATACATGTCGATAAAGATCGGATCTGACAGCGTTTTGGAGATCATCACATAGGTCGGCGCATCGCTGCCTGCCACATAATCCGCAGTCGTATCTTTGGAGGCATCCGCCGGTTCCTCTGCTTCAGGAGTCTCTGAGGGCGCTTCCGCATCAGGAGTTTCCTCAACCGGTGTCTCCTGCGCTGCCGGTTCGCTGCTGTCAGCAGGCGGCGTTTCTTCTTTACCTCCGCACCCCGACATCAGAGTGGCAAGCATACTTGCAGTCAGCAAGACAGTGAGCATTTTTCTCATTTTTTTCATAGTTTCTTTCCTCCTTTTCAGTTCCGCATCTTCCCTCTTTCCGCCCTTTTCCCTGGAATCATTTACGGACTCTTTTCGTCCGTAAATCCTTCCGGGCTTCCTTCGGTCCGATGCTGTTTCCTGGTTCTTTATAACAAGCCGGCCCTGCCGCGTCTTGCCTCTTTGGCGTCCGCCAGCACTTGTCTGAGGTTGGGAACCGCACAGACTACAATCAGCAGACATCCGATAATGATCTTCAGCGTCTCCGAAGAAATATTCACGAGTCCCGTTCCATAACGGATCAGACCGATGATGAAGACACCAAGAATGACGCCGCCCACACGCCCTTTTCCTCCTGACGGACTCGCTCCGCCCAGAATCGCCATAGCGATAACTTCCATTTCAAATCCCTGTGCAATACTTGCCCTGACAGACGCCAGCTTCGCCGCCAGAAACAGTCCTGCAAATGCAGCGCACAGACCATTGACGCTGAACACGGCCAATTTAATACGGTCCGTGTAAATACCAGAAAAATAACTGGCTGTTTTATTGGTTCCGATAGCGTACAGTCTTCTGCCAAAACAGGTGCGGTGTATCACATATGCAAAAAACAGGGTCAACAGTATAAACGTAAAGAGAATAACCGGAAGTCCCAGAACTTTATCCCATGCCAGGCCGGAGAGTTGTTTTGCATAGGATTTCAAAGATTCATCCTCCAGCAGCATATAGGCAAGTCCCCGAAACAAAATCTGTGTTCCCAGCGTCACAATCGTAGAATTCAATTCCTTGAATTTCACAAGAAGAAATCCGTTGAACGCTCCGCACAGCGTTCCTACAGCCAACGCCAGCAGAATACAGACCATAAACGGCATTCTCTGCTCGCACGCCCATCCGGCAATACATCCTGACAGTGTAATAATAGAAGCGATGGAAATATCGATCTCTCCCAGGATCAGAACCATCATGGTTCCATATACCATCAATCCTTTATCCATAAAGTTAATCATGGAATTCATTACATTATTGTAATTCAGATAGTACGGCGACAGACTGATATTGATCACGTTGACCAGCAGAAAGATCAGGATCAGAAATGTTTCCCAGTGTGAAAAGAGATCTTTTATCTTGTCATTCGTTTGTTTCATTCTGTTCCCTCCTTTCCAGGGCTTTACGCGCCGCTCTTCTGCTGACCAGAGCATTGATGATAACCGAAATCAGGATCACTGCTCCACGGATTGCACGCTGCCAGAATGAAGACACCTGGATCAGCGGCAGAATATTGCTCAGCATTCCAAAGAGAAGGGAACCCAGAACCACGCCCGTCACAGTACCTGAACCACCGGTAATACTGACGCCGCCCAGCACTACGGATGCAATAACATTCAGTTCAAAACCAGTAGCGCTTGTTCCCTGCGCACATGCATATTTACATACCCACAAGAGCCCTGCCAATCCGGCGATCATCCCACTCAGCATATAGGCCGCCCACTTTGTCCGCTCTGTATTGATCCCGGAAATGCGGGCGTTGGCTTCACTGTTTCCAACCGCATAAATATGCCGGCCAAACCGGGTATGTCCCATAAATACAAACCCAAACACAACAACGATAACTGCAAACCACACCATGTAGTTGATACCCAGAAATGTTCCCGTGGAAATCGCCAGAAAGTTTTCTGTCATATCTGTCTGACTCACCCATTCCCCTTTGCTGAACAGATAGATAACGCCTCTTAAAATGTCGCAGGTGCCCAGTGTTCCAATCAGCGGAAAAATCCGAAGTTTTGCCACCACAAATCCGGTAATCGTCCCACATATAAGCCCTACACCCATAGCAATCAGGAACAGCGCCGCAATCGGTATCTGCCGGTGATCCCGAAGAACCAGCGCCGCGATCATTCCCGAAAGTCCCATCACAGAACCTACTGATAAGTCGATTCCTCCGCTGACAATGACGATCATCATCCCGATGGACACCATAATCAGCATAGATGCCTCCCTCATTAGCTCATTTAAATTGGAGGCTGTCAGAAAACTCCCTCCGGTGCGAAGCTGTACCAGCGTTCCCACCGCCAGAATAATCAGCACCAGCGCCGCTTCCTGTGAATGGTCCGATAAAAAGTGACGTATTTTCTGCTTGTCCATATTTTCTGTCATGTCAGTCTCCCCCCTTCAGCATGTCGTCTGCAGAGTTCATCGCATAAGCCAGCATCTTCTCCTGAGTCGCCTCCTGCCTGTCAAGAATCTTCACCAGAGTACCTTCATGCATAACCGCAATCCGGTCGCTCATGGCAAGAATCTCCGGCATCTCTGAGGAAATCAGTACTATGGCATATCCGCTGACCGCCAGTTCCGACATGATCGCGTAGATCTGTGACTTGGCCCCCACATCAACACCTTTGGTCGGTTCGTCCAGAATCAGTACATCGAGATCCATATTCAGAAGTTTCGCCAGTACAACCTTCTGCTGATTGCCTCCGGACAGGGCGCTGACCTTTTCAAATATATTTTTGTCCTTCACGGATAGTCGTGCAGAAAGCTGTTCTCCGTCTTCGCATTCTTTCTTCTTATTGATTCCTGCCGGGCTTTTATATTTCTCCAGAGAAGACAGCGTCTCATTCTGGTAGATTTCCCACGGGAGCAGCAACCCCTGAAGCTGTCGATCCTCCGGTAAATATCCCAGCTTTTTTTTCATCGCCTGCGCCGGATGGGTAAACCGGACGCTCTGTCCGTGCAGCAGCACTTCTCCGGAGTCATAAGGCGTAAGCCCGCAGACAGCCTGACACACTTCCGAGCGGCCCGCTCCTACCAGCCCCGTCAGCCCAAGGATTTCTCCTTTTCTTACAGAAAAACTTACATTTCGGAAATACCCGGTTCTGCTTAAGCCTTTTACTTCCAGCGCCGTCTCTCCCAAAGTAACTTTGGCCTTTGGATACAGATCCTTGATCTCTCTTCCGACCATTGCCTGCACCAGGATCTCGTTCGTCACTTCTTCAATGCTCCAGGTACCAATATAAGAGGCGTCCCGAAAAACCGTCACGCTGTTCGCCAGACGATACATATCTTCCAGGCGGTGAGAAATAAAAAGAATCGATTTTCCTTCTGAACGCAGCTGTTCGGTAATCCGGTAAAGCTCCTCGCATTCCCGCTTGGAGAGCGCTGCCGTCGGCTCATCCATAATAACGATTTCTGCGTTGGCTGACACTGCTTTGGAAATTTCCACCACCTGCTGCTCTGCCACGCTTAAATTTCCCATCAGTGTATGCGGATCAATACCGGAACCAAGACTCACTAAAAGTTCTTTCGCCCGTCTGTGCATTTCCTGCCAGTCCAAAAGTCCGAACCGGTTTTTCAGCTCATGTCCGATAAAAATGTTTTCTGTCACGCTCAAATGAACATACGTCGTGCTGTGCTGGTAGATTGCTGCAATGCTTTTTGCCGCCGAATCATTGGTATTCTGAAAAAATACCTCTTCGCCGTTCACCAGCATCTGCCCTTCATCCGGCTTATGTACCCCTGTGATTACTTTAATCAGCGTGGACTTTCCCGCTCCGTTTTCCCCCATTAACGCGTGGATCTCTCCTTTTTTCAGCCGGAACTGCACATGATTCAGCGCTACTACACCCGGAAAACGTTTTGTAATGTCTCTTAGTTCCAATACATACTCGCTCATATCAGTCCCCCCGTGTTATAAATTCAAGTCTTTGCGGATCTGCCCGAGTACTCTGGAAGCGTTGGCAAGCAGAAGCTCCGGATCTTTATAACATTCTGAGTAAAGTTCTACGGTTACATACCCCTCAAATCCATATTCCTGAAACACTTTCAGCATATCTGCAACCGGAAGTTCCCCGGTGTCCAGACGAAGATGAGCGTCTGTTCGTCCGTCATTGTTGCAGATATGAATATAGTTCATCCTGCTGCCGAGCTTCTCAAAATACGCACTGTAAGGCTCATAGGCAATATGAGGCGGAACTACATCCAGCATTGCCTCAATATTGGGAAGACCAATCTCCCGGATCGCTTCCAGACAGTCATCAGAAGTAGTGATAACCGGGCTTTCCATCGGTGTCAGCGCTTCAATCATCAGTTTCACAGAATGCTGCAGCGCATATTCTCCCAGTTCTTTCATATTTTCAATAAATCTCTGCCAGCTTTCTCTGCGCGGCGTCTCGTAGCCCGGATGATCCGCCACCATCAGCATCCTCGGCACTTGCATCTGCTCGCATGCCTGTATCGCTGTTTTAAAATAAGAAAGTGCGTCCTTCCTTTCCCGCATGTCCGATGAACACAGATTATACGGCATCCCCAGCGCGTTGGGCGTATACACCGGAACCTCCAGTCCATAGATTTTCTTCAAATCCATGACCTTTTGGATCTCCCCGGAATCCATGTCATACGGATATGCATGCGGTCTTCCGCCCCATATTTCAATTCCGTCAAATCCGTATCTGGCTGCCGCTTTAAACGCCGTTTCCAGTGAAAATCTTCTGAAATCCAATGAAAAGCATCCAAATTTCAATCTTCTTCTCCCCTTTCTGTCTGCTTTTTTAAGCGTTTCATGATCTGGTTTTCCCTGCCGAAATAATGATACAGTTTCCTGTATTCTTCATATAAAATATCATAATGCGTACGATATCGTTTTTCCGGCATATGGACCCGGCTCACCTTCCCTCCCATGGCCTCTGCGGCTTCCTTCAGGCTGTCGTATCCGCCGGATTTTTTGCCCGCTGCCGACGCGCCGTAAATGGCGCTTCCGACACAGCTTCCATTCTCGACCCCGGAGATCAGTACCGGTATTCCCATAATATCCGAAAACACCTGCATAAGAAATGGATTTTTGCTGGCAACTCCCCCTGTTGCATACATTTTTGTCACCTGAATTCCATATTGTTTAA
The DNA here is from genome assembly GCA_951802115.1 of uncultured Lachnospiraceae bacterium. Taxonomy (GTDB): domain Bacteria; phylum Bacillota; class Clostridia; order Lachnospirales; family Lachnospiraceae; genus Hominiventricola. The sequence continues at coordinate 12,245 of CATOPL010000010.1, forward strand.
ACTGTTCAATGATTCGGCGTTTTCCAAATGCCAGCGCCTCCGCCAGTGCGCGATAAACGTCCTCGCACCGCGTTCCCATATGCATGCCCAGAATCATTCCGGACAAATCTGTATCTAAAAGTACCGACCGGTTCCCATTCCACCAGTCCAGTGCCAGCAGCCCCGACTGCAGAGGCCCTGCAGCTTCCGCCAGCCCGTTCAGATAATCGAAAATATTGATTCCCGACTCTTCTGCTTTCCGCATATAGTCTCCGGGCACCCAGTTTTTTACGAACCATCCAAACAGATCCCCCATCGTAGCCTGCCCGGCTTCATATCCATACATGCCGGGAAGCATACTGTCTGCCGATACTCCATACAATCCCGGGATCCCGATTCCCTGCGGGTACACCAGCATATCGCAGCTTGAGGTTCCCATCACAGACAGAAGAACTCCTTCTTCTGAAAGCCCGGCCCCCACAAACGCCGCCTGGCAGTCCCCCAGCCCTGCTGCAACCGGAATCCCTGCCGGAAGACCATACTGACGCGCCCGCTTTGCTGTCAGATAACCGACCGGTGCTCCTACATCGACCAGTTCCCCTGTCAGCTTTTTTTCAGCTGCACTCCCAAAGCCTGCCGCCGCTTCTTCCAGATATTCTCCGGACGGATATCCGTCTGACGGATTCCAAAGTGCGGCGCAGCCTGCAATACTTTTGCTGCGCTTCCCGGAACCGGTCAGCCAGAACGGAATCCAGTCCGCCAGTTCCACAAACTTCTCCGCTCTGTGATACACTTTTGGAGCCTGCTCCAACGTCTCCAGCATCTTGGGAAACATGGTTTCCGCGTAAATTTCCCCGCCGCAGAATGAAAGAAATGCTTCTTCCCGCTTTCTGGCCGTCACTGTCAGCTTTTCTGCCTGTCGCTGCGCTCCGTGATGTTTCCACAGTTTGACATAAGCATACGGATTGCTTCTGAACTCCTCATGAAAACAGAGCGGCATTCCTTTTTCATCCACCGGCATCATCGTGCACTGCGTGAAATCAACCCCGATACCGATCACCCGTTCTGCCAGTTCCCAGGAACCGGCAAACAATTCTCTCATTAAATGCTCCAGCGCCTCTGTGTAATCCCGCGGATGCTGCAACGCAAATCCCGGGCCAAGTCTTGTCCCGTCCGGAAGATATTCCGTCATCACCCCATGAGGATACTGAAAACCGGCATTTCTTATAATATTTCCATCCATATCCACCAGCATGGCTCTGGCTTCTTCTGTCCCAAAGTCAATCCCTATACTGTAACATTTCATTTTCTGCCACCTGTTCAAACTTCAACATCCGTTGTTTCCGGCGCCTGCTGTTCTTGCTTTCTCCTTACATGTTTCCGCAGATTATTGTCCGTAAGTTTCCCAACCGGCCTTTTCCTGTGCAATCAGTTCCGGTGCAAGCGCTGGTATCCCGGCTCCCATGGCTTTTGCCAGCACATACGTCTTTGCCGCTTCTTCCAGATATATGGCAGCATACAGCGCTTCCTTCAGATCTCCCCCATAAGTAATGACTCCATGATGTTTCAGAATCACCGCCAGTGAATCACCGGCGTACCGGACTGCCAGTTCTCCCATCCCAACCGCTGAAGACGGGGTAAAGGGAGCTACCTTAACCGGATTTTTACAGGCGTCCATAATCGTTACCAGAAAATCCGGAAGTTCGTCCGCCGCAAAGCCGGCGGCAGTCGCCCAGGGCTGATGGGTATGAATCACCGCCCGGATTTGAGGCATATGTTCAAACATATAGACAAGCGCCGAAGAATCGGAAGACGGTTTGCGTATTCCTTCAATTACACGGCATGATCCGTCGATCAGGCATACATCGTCCGGAACCATCTCTTCATACACCATTCCTGACGGAGTCACCAGATACTGATTTTCTCCTACCCGCATACTGATATTTCCACCTGACAGTGACACAAGATTGCATCTCTTAATTTCCAGAGCCGCATCCAGTACCTGCTTTTTTTCTTTTTCAAACATTTTCTCTTACCTTTCTGATATGTAATTCCATGTATTCCCGCGCCTGCCGGATCGCTTCCTGATACTCTGGACGTTCCGTATTCCACATCTCCACCACCAGAGGTCCGCAGAATCCGATTTCATCCAATTTCCGAAATACTCCTTCAAAATCCAGATATCCGCTTCCAAAAGGAATCGTTGCATCATAGATACCCGGAAGCGAATCTCTCATATGCACCGCTGCGATGTGTCCCTTCCCCCAGGGCAGCTCCTCCAGGGGATTGATCCCCAGAGAATTGATATTTGCCACATCCGGATAGATCTGCAGACAGTGAGAATCAATCTCTTTCACTACTTCCATCGTATCTCTGACTGCCAGAAGATTTCCTTCTACAGGTTCAATCGCCAGCATCATACACGCCCGTTCCGCCATGCGGGATGACAGATAGATATTTTCCACATAGCGTTTTCTTGTCTCCGGTGTCCGCTCCTCCTGATCATAGACGTCAAAACCGGAAAGCTGAATGATGCGGATACCCAGTCTGCCGCAAAGCTCGATCGCTTTCTCCATAATCTTCATCCCGGTTTTTATTGTTTCCGGATCACTGCTTCCCAGCGGAAATCTCTTATGCCCGCTCAGACACATGGTCAGAATCTTCATATTCTGAGCAAGGGCGGCCTTCCAGACCTCCTCTACCTCCTCCTTTCCCCAGGACAGACGTTTCAGCCGTTCGTCGGTAGCGTCAATACTGAATTCAAAAGACTGGTACCCGGCCTCTCTTGCATCCTGAAACATGTTTTCAAATGAACTGGGCCTTACTGCTTTCTCATAGATTCCAAAAACCGGCATTTCACCCGACATCTCTTTTCCCTCTCCGTTCTGCTCTTTTTGTCAGCTCCCGGAGTTTTTCTCCCGGTTCTGCCGCTTTCCACACAGCTCTTCCCATAACCAGAATATCCGCTCCGGCCTCCAGAACCTGCTCCATATTTTCTTCTGACACTCCGCCGTCCGCCATAATCCTGATCCGATCGGAAAATATTTCCCTTGCCCGCCTCAGCTTCTTTAACATATATGGATTAAATTCCTGTCCTTTTCCATCCGGCTCCGAAGTCATAATCAGCACATAGTCGAGACTGTCTTCGTAGGAAAGTGCTGAGTCTACCGGCTCCATACAGTTAAAAGCAAGTCCTGCTTTTCCCCCTCTTTCCCGAATCCGGTTCAGATACACTGCCGGATAAGACACCGCTTCGATATGAAAAGCAATTTTCCTGATTCCAAGATCCAGAAGCTCTTCCAGATAAATACCCGGATCCGTTACCATCAAATGCGCATCCAGTTCCTGGCCTGCACGCTCTGCCACTGCCCGCACTGTTTTCATACCGAAAGTAAGATTAGGAACGAAATTCCCGTCTTCCAGATCCAGATGAAGAAACGGATGCCCTTCAAGCTGATCGATCTGGTCCGCGAGCCTGAGCGGATCTGCCGATGCAAGAGAAGGATTGATTCTGGTCATGACGCATTCGCCTCCTTTTTTGACTCTTTTTTCAATACTTTTCTCTTTTTGTGACATAATCATAGCATATCTCGATCTATTTTGCAACTTTTTTATACAAAAATGATTTATTTTGATTTTTATGTTGTCTTTTTTGATTTTTCATGTTATTCTTGCATTGTGGACAGCACCAGAAAATCCAATTTCAGAAAGGGGAATATGACTATGAACTGGATGGAAGAATTATTCGGAGTAAAAAAACCAATTATCGCCATGTGCCACCTGCAGCCTCTGCCGGGAGATCCTCACTATGATCAGGAGGCGGGAATGGAGCATGTGGTAGAATGCGCAAAAAAAGATCTGCATGCTCTGCAGGACGGCGGGGTGGACGGCATTATGTTTTCTAATGAATTCAGCCTGCCATATCTTACAAAAATAGAACCGATTACGATTGCAGCCATGGGCTATGTTATTGGTTCCATCCGCTCCGAAATCACCGTACCTTACGGCGTCAACTGTCTGTGGGATCCTATCGCTTCCCTGGACCTTTGCGTCTCTGTCGGCGGAAAATTTATTCGTGAAATTATCAGCGGCGTTTATGCCTCCGACTTTGGGCTTTGGAATACCAATGTAGGGCAGACCGTCCGTCACCAGATGGCAATCGGCGGGAAAGACATCAAGCTGCTCTACAATATTGTTCCGGAAGCTGCCAGATATCTGGCCGATCGCCCGATTGAAGAGATCGCGCGTTCCACAGAGTTCAACAATCAGCCGGATGCCATCTGCGTCTCCGGGCTTACAGCCGGAAGTGAAACGGATACGCAGGTTCTTTCGCGTGTCAAGACATCTGTCAGACGTACGCCGATCCTGTGCAATACCGGCTGCAACAAGGACAATATCGTGAGACAGCTCACTCATTCCGACGGCGCCGTATGCGCTACCACTTTCAAATATGAAGGTATTTTTGAAAATGCGGTCGATGTAAACCGCGTAAAAGAATTCATGGATATTGTAAAAGAATTCAGAAAAACGCTGTAAACCGCTGCTTTGGCAGACAAATACCGCCGGGAGGGAGGACATGCGATGCAAGGTCTTCCCTCCCGGCGGCCGTTTACGGAGCAAACATATTACGGCTCCTTACCTGACAGTAACACAAATACTCAAAAACAATCACGATTTATCCATTTCCTATTGCTATTGCGTTCTCATATACGATATAATATATTCCATAAAAACAGCGATTGCGATAGAGGACCATATCAAGGAGTACAAAACTCATGAAACTTTCTTATTTTATGGGGATCGACAACGGTGGTTCTACTACAAAATGCGTCATTTTCGATCAGAACGGAAACACCATTACCACTGCATCAACCAGGATTACAATGAGCAAACCGGGGAGCGGCTGTACAGAACGGGACGGAGAAGAAGTCTGGAACGCCAACTGCCAGGTTATAAAGGCTGCACTTCTGCAGTCTTCTCTGCGTGCTTCGGATATCCGGGCTGTGTCTGTGTGCGGGTACGGCGGAGGAATGATTCTGCTGGACAAACTGGGAGCGCCCGTATATCCTTTTATCGTCTCCACAGATTCCCGTGCCGACAAGCTGTTAACGGAATTTCAGCAATCCGGCGTAGACGATGCCGTTTATGCCCGCACGCTCCAGCGGCTGTGGGCAGGGCAACCGGGGATGCTGCTGCCCTGGTTTCGAAAAAACAGGCCGGAAATTCTCGAGAAAACCGCACATGTCATGATGATCAAAGACTTTATCCGCTATAAGCTGACCGGCGTGATCGGAACCGAGCGGACAGATGCCTCCAATACAAATTTATTTGATATCCACACCGGAAAGTTTGAGCCGGAAATCTTCCGCATCCTGGAGATCGAGGAGCTTTATCCGCTTTTTCCCAGACAGATCTTTTCTTCCTGCAGGACCGCCGGGTTTGTGACAGAGGAAGCATCGTATCGCACCGGTCTGAATCCAGGCACGCCGGTTGCAGCAGGATTATATGATGTTGCCGCCTGCACACTGGCCAGCGGTATCATGGACGACTCCGTTCTCTCTCTTGTTGTCGGTACCTGGAGCATCAGCGGCCACCTGACCCAAAACCTGAAAACGTGCCGTGGAAAAAACAACACCATGTTTTCTTTTTCCGATAAATGGTACTTCAGTGAAGAGTCCAGTCCGACTTCCGCCAGCAACCTGGACTGGTTTCTCGATCAGATTTACGGCTCCCTGATTCCAAAGGGCGAAAATATCTATGAATACTGCAATCAGACCGTCTCCCGTATGAAACCGGAAGACAGCGATTTGATCTTCCTGCCTTACCTGTATGGATCCAATACCGCCGTCCCGGCAAAAGCATGCTTTTTTCAAATGTCCGGACACCATACGGCAGATCACCTGCTTATGGCAGTGTATGAGGGAATCCTTTTTTCCCTGCTTCAGCATATACATACACTGTATGGGAATAACTTTCCGTCGTCCGCCCGCTTTTCCGGCGGAGCCTCCAGATCTCCGGTCTGGTGCCAGATGGCGGCAGATATTCTCGGCATCCCCATAGAAACTATGGATACTGAGGAGCTTGGAGCCATGGGAGCCGCCATGTGCGCGGGAATTGCCTGCGGAGTGTGGGACAGTTACGAAGACTCCGTTCGCAGCATGTGTCGGGTTAACGCAACTTATGTCCCGGACCGCCGCCGCAATGCCGTTTATCAGCAAAAATACCTGCAGTACCAGAAAGCAGCATGCTGTCTTGAGTCATTTTATTCTGACATGCAGTGAGCTCAGCGCAAAACAGCTTCCAGCCTGCCGCATCCCTGATTCCGGAAAAACCCGGCTTTATCCTCCGGGAAACAAACGGCATATAAGAAACAAATCAGAAATAATAAAAACAGGAGTTTGAAAATTCACTATGTTACGTGCAGAACGCCAGAACCAGATCGTTGATATCGTCAACCAAAAAGGAATCGTCACCATCGAAGACCTGATGGAACAGGTCCGAATCTCCAAAGCCACCGCCAGGCGTGATATCAACAGCCTCTCAGAAGAGAAGCGGATCATCAAAATACGGGGAGGAGCTCAGTCCGTCATTGCCTCCGCTCCATATGAACCCTCTCTCCTGACCAGATCCCAGGTCAACGCTGATGAGAAGAAGAGAATCGCGGAAGAAGCCCTGCGGCATATCTTTCCGGAAGACAGAATCATTCTCGATTCCGGAACCACAGTCCTTGAGGTGGCAAAACTCCTGAATACATTTTCCAACCTCACTGTCGTCACCAACGATATTCACATTGCCGCAGAGGTCAATACAAATACTGCCAATCATCTGATCTTTATCGGCGGAATCATCCGCCAGGGCTTCTGCTCTTCCTATGGATTTTATGCAGAAACCATGCTCAAAAGCCTGTCCGTGGACAAAATCTTTCTGTCGGTGGATGCCATCGATCCGGACCTGGGAATCATGAGTTATACCATGGATGACGTCAATCTCAAAAGCATCGGCATGGACAACGCAAAGGAAGTATTTCTGCTCTGCGATCATTCAAAATTCTGCGCCCAGGCGCTCTTTTCGGTAGGAATGATGGACAAAATCACCACCATCATCTCCGGCAGAGAACTGGACGCATCCGTCGCTGAAAAGCTCCGCAAGAACGGCAAATCCATTATTCTCGTCTGAACTTACATATAGATAAGCAGCTCCTTCAGGTCCGCAGTCCTGGAAAGAAGCCAGTCAGCCTGAGACTGATCAAAAGAAAACCGGGTATCTTTAACGGCTGCAACCTGAAGTCCTGCGGCTTTCGCCGCCTGAATTCCATAAGTGGAATCTTCCACTGCTATACACTCCTTTGCCGGCAGGCCAAGCACAGACAGGGTATGTAGATAGATTTCCGGATTCGGTTTGCTCTCCCGGAACATCTTTCCGCTGACTATGCAGAAAAAATATCCTTCAAGCTCCATAGCCTTAAGCGCATCTTTGATCACCTGTTCCGAAGATGACGACGCCAGCGCCAGAACAACCTGTTGCTCTTTCAACCAGTTCATGAGCGGACGAATGCCGGGACAGACCGTTTCGCGGTAGGGAAACTGATAATCTGCGTATCTCTCTTTATAGATTCTGCGCATTTCCTCTGGTCCTATGTCTTCTTTCCACATCTGCGCCACCATCCGCCACATTTGTTCTCCGCTGGCTCCGGCGAGCGCATACATCCTTTTCTCATCAACTGTACAGCCGTTTTCCCGAAGCAGATCCCGAAACAGCTGCAAATATACCGGTTCACTGTCGATCAGTACACCATCCATATCGAAAATCACCGCTTTTTTCTTCATGAATATTCTCCATTCTTTTTCTGTTTCTTTGATTTTATAATCTGCTCGCTGTTTTGTCAATGTTATGATTTGTTTTGATTTTTTATGATTTTATTTGATGTCGTTATTATTTGCAACAAAATACCGGAACGGTCTGTCGACATATGTTGTCTCACCTGGCAATACGAAAAGGGCCGCCGCAAGATCTCCCTCTGCCCGTTCACACAACAACACTCTGTGAACAGACAGAATCCGTCTTGCAGCCGCCCCTTTTGTCCGTTTTAAAAATCATTCACGCTGAAACAATTATGATGACACGCTCCTGATCCTCTTTTTCTGCGGCTTTTCTGACAAAATATTTTTGTAGCGATAGATGCTGAGTACCAGGCCCAGCAGAATATAAGAGACCAGAAGGCCGGTTCCGCCAAAAGAAAAAAAGGGCAGGATCGCCGCAGTCGTCGGCAACAGTCCCAGATTCATTCCGATACTGATTCCCATCTGCAAAAGATATACACTCCCACAGCCGCAGCCAAGAATCATGCCCAGTTGATTTTTCTGCCCGAAAGATACACGAAAAACTTTCAGAATCAAAAAACACATGAGAGCCGCTGCCAGCGCGCCTGCCGCGAAACCACAGGACGAAATCAGGCTTACAAAAATATAATCGTTGTTAAATCCAGGATATTCTACCAGCTTTGTAATCGTCTCTGTGTTTCCACCTGCCAGTCTGCTGCCGGCAAGGGCTTCCCGCATTTGAATAGCCAGATAATTAGAATCCAGATCATTTGTCAAAAAGGCCTGAATTCTTGCCATCTGATAGCTTGCAAGATGTCCCAGTGCACCTGCCCCGAGAAAGAGCAGCGGCGGCAGGACAAACAAAGCCCCCAATCCGGCCAGAGCTGCTGATCTGCGGACCTGATACCAGCCCCTGTAAACTGCCATGGCCATCACCATCAGCAGGGCCGCCCACAGAACCACTCCCTGAGAAAATGCCGGAATATGAAAAGTGATCCAGACAGGTATGAATGCCCAAAGCAGTATTTTGCCCATTCCCTTCCAGCCTTCTCCCCGGTAGGAATACATTATTCCGCAAAACAACGGCACATACAAAGGCATCAGCGCCGGCATGAAAAACCACATCGGACCGATCTGAATATAAAGCCTGGCTCCGTTTACCTCTATTCCAAAAACGCGGCTTCCAATCAGCGCCAACACCAGAAACGCCGCAGCCAGCGGTTTTGCAAAACGGGACAGTATGCTGTAGTCCAGCCGGTAAACCAGAAGCATCGCAGCATATCCCAATACTACATGCATCACATGCTTTCCCAGATATCCGCCGTAAAATGCACTGTCTGTTTCCTGCGAGTAGTCGCTCAGAACAACATGCAGCGCAATACTTACAAAACTGATAAGCCCAATCATCACCAGAATCCCCACTTCGATCTGCGGCCGGTGAATCCGGTCCAGAGACACTCCGGTCTCCACCGGATCCCCCATATCCCGGACAGCCTGTTCCATCGCTTCCTCTTCAAACAGGCCTTCTTCTTCATAGGCTTTTGCCTGATCCAGAATATGATCCCGAAGCTCTCCAACCACCATCTCTCTTGCTTTCGTACAACGAATCTGTTCTGTCACAGTACTCAGATATTCTTCCATTCTCATCCTCACACCTCCAATGCCAGAACACTCATCACAGCCCGCGAATATTCTTTCCACTGTGACTTTTTTTCCTCCAGATGCTTTCTTCCATCCTTTGTAATCTGATAATACTTCCTCACTTTTCCCACCACCTCCTGCTCATAGGAAATAAGATAATGCTTATCCTCCAGACTGTGGAGCAGCGGGTACAGTGTTCCTGCCTTCAGTTCAAACACATTTTCAGAACGTTTCCGCAGAGTATCGATCATCTCATACCCATACATATCCTTTTCCGAAAGCAGCTTCAGAATCATCATTGCCATACTTCCCGATACCAGTGATTTGTTAATTGCCATTCTGTACCTCCTTAATGTAAATAACCTATATTTTTTGATAAATACAACCGTCAACCCGGACGCCCGCCATGGCTAACTATTTCTTCCAGCCCCCGCAGCAGTCGCCAGATGTACAATCTGCGCGCCGCATTTTGTTGATACATCTGACCCTCACTCCGTCAACGCAGCTCACTACGCCTCTCTCATTCGGGTCTAATCTCCCACAAACTGTGACGCACATCTTCCAGAAAGCAATTTTCCACACGCTCTGTCTCATTTCTCTCTGGCACTTTATATAGGTTATCTATATAATATATCGATAGTCTATATATGTCAAGTCTAATTTGGGACTAAATTTTTACACTCAGAATATCTTTATGCGCCACAGTTTATGGAAAATTCAGCTTATCAATAATTCCGTTTTCCCGTCACGAACATGGAACGTCAGCGTATCCAGGCCCAAAATCGTATTCACACAATCATAAATGATAGTTCCGCTTCTGCCGCAATCAATAAATACGCCAGAATGTATTGGATTCCGGATAGATAATATGCAGCATCAGCGAAACCACCACAATCAGGCATATAAATATACAACTGCCCACCATAAACCATTTTATTCCTTTTAGAATATTTTTCAGAGTTTTATTTTGAAGAATAGAATCCACGTTTTGGGAAACTCGATAAATAGAATCTATTTTCTCATTTGTAAGAGAAGCTTCCCTTACTTCCTGCACATCAATGTCTTTTACAAGTTCATCTAAAGTCATATCAAAGAAATCACTCAGCATAACCAATCTGGTAAAATCCGGATATGACTGTCCTGACTCCCACTTTGAAACGGTCTGTCTTGATACCTCCATTTCCATTCCCAGCTCTTCTTGCGAAAGTCCCTTTTCTTTCCTCAGTTTTAACAGTTTTTCATTAAATTTCATTTCACGCATCGACTCCTTTTTTTCCAGCCTACCGTATAACCGATTGGGATTCAAGCAATTCAGGTTACCAATCTGTCAACATTGGTACACATTGCATAAGTTTCTGAGAATTAACATTGTGTCAATAATTTTTAACACCAAAAATATGCCATATTCCCGACTGAGAAAAGCGTCGTGAGATGCGTTGACCAAGCGATATATCAAATACAGTCCAAAGCAGGGCATGCAGACGGCGGGAAGGAACGTTCAGACACGCTTTATCAGGACAAAGATATGATTCATTTGCAGAAACCAGCTTTTTGATGGAATGCTCAAATGTCAAAGCGAATCCTGTATTGATTTTTCACTTTTGTTCCATACAAACACTACCGCAATCAACACCAGAACTGCCAGTACGACCGCCAGCGGACTTTTCGTAACTCCGGCAAAAACAAAGGCCGCAAAAGCGATTACACCATTGACCGCCGCATATGGAAGCTGTGTTTTTACATGATTTACCAGGTCACACTGCGCACCGGTGGAAGACAGGATAGTCGTATCCGAAATCGGTGAGCAATGATCCCCAAACAGACCTCCCGAAAGCACTGCCCCCACCGCAATCTCATAAGGAATCCCAAACGCATGCGCCATAGGAATTGCAAGAGGCATCATAATAGCGAACGTCCCCCAGGAGCTCCCGGTCGAAAATGAAACAAAGGTCCCGAACAGGAAAATAACGGCAGGTATCAACACCGGAGAAAAGTTCAGCGACTTCATGGCGTTTACAATAAAGTCCGCCGTCCCCAGTCCGCTGATCATGCTGCCAAGAGACCACGCCAGTACCAGCGTCACTGCCACATCCGTCATCCCCTTCATACCATCCACATAAATTTTAAACGTATTCTTAAATATCTGTACTTTATAGACACGGATCAGCAGCATCAGGATCAGGGCGCCGAAAAAATAACCCATGGTCAATGCTACCCGGAATTCGTTGCCGTCTACCTTTTTAAACGGAAAACCCAGAGGAGCCAGAGTTGTAAAAAGCGTCACAAACACGACCAGAATCGGCAAAAGCACCATGGAAGGGCGGGCATTTCGAATAGAGTAAATATCCGCCGTTTCCTCCTCTGCCGTGTCTTCTTCTCGCTCCCATAATCGCTCTTCCTTCTCCACCGCTTTCTCCGCCCGGCGCATCTGAGAAAAATCCTTTCCGGTAAATGCAATCAGCGGAATCATGATAATCGCCAGGACCGCATAAATCTGAAACGGAATTGCTTCCACAAAAGTTGTATAATCGGACTGTACCACGCCCAGGTTTTCAAACTCTGCCTGAATCAGTCCCATAATATAGACCCCCCAGCCGATAAAAGGAATCAAAATCGCCACCGGGGAAGAGGTGGAATCCAGAATCCAGGCAAGCTTTTCTCGGGAAATTTTCAGTTTGTCAAAAAGCGGCCGGAATACAGGCCCTACCAGAAGCGGCGTGCCCAGATCTGAGAAAAAGATCAGAATCCCCCCTGCCCAGGCGCACATCTGCGCTTTCAGTTTTGTATTGACAAACCGATAGACAAATTTGCTGAATGCCTGTGCACCGCCTGATTTTTCCATCAGTTTGATAAACCCTCCGATAAAAATTACCAGTACAATCACACCCGCATTATAAGAATCCGTCAACTGTACAAAAAAATAATCTCCAATCATCGATTTTACCGCCTGAAACGGATTTCCCATACAGAAAATCATCGTTCCCACAAATCCTCCGCAGAACAAGGACAGAATCACATTTCTGCTTTTAATTGCCATCACTACCGCAACAATCGGCGGCAGAAGGCTCAGCCACCCATAGTCCATAACATATTTCTCCTTCCGTATGCATATTTATAAATCATTCAGGGGTGAAAACTATACATTTTGAATATTAGCAGTTCAATTACGTATAATTATTTATTTTACCTGATAAAGAAAAAATTGTAAATCTCATTTGATCTTTTCCTGCGTCTTTTCCTGCATCTGTATTTGTATCCGGATATCTGAGCAGAACACAGGCATACATCCCTGTACCTAATGTGCTGTCTGCGGGTACTGCTTTTCAATTTTTTATTTTTATGTTATTGTAGTAAATAAATACTTATCTGAACTTCAGAACAGACTTGGGCATTGCTTTTTATCAGCCATATGCCGACAGTTTAACAAAGATTGGATCCAGATGGCCGCGGCTCGGTGGGCTGCGCCGTAATCATTCGAAAAAATATACCGCAAAATGAGAGTGATCAGGTATGTTCTGACAATTCCATAAGTATGATTTCAGAATCCGTCAATACGGAACAGAAAAGGGAGGAAACTTTATGAAACGAATATGTGTCCGTTATTTACTGTCTGCTTTACTATGTATGACCGTCATTCTGACAGGCTGCGCCGGACAGGAAAACGCTGATGTCAAAATCCGTATCGGCTCTCTAAAAGGACCGACTTCCATGGGACTGGTAGAAATGATGGACAAAAACGAAACTGACACAGGCCATGCAGATTATGAATTTACCATGGCAGCGACAGCAGACGAAATCAATGCTGCATTTCTCAAAGGCGATCTTGACATTGTCCTGATTCCCGCCAATGTAGCAAGTGTTCTCTACCATAAGACCAACGGACAGGTAGCTGTCCTTGACATCAACACCCTGGGCGTTCTTTATCTGCTGGAAAACGGCGAAACAATCCGGTCCGTCGCGGACCTGAAAGGACAGACGATCTACCTGCCGGGCAAAGGAACAACTCCGGACTATGCGCTGCAGTATATTCTGTCCCAAAACGGTCTGACTGCAGAGGAGGTCGATCTTCAATACAAATCAGAGGCTGCGGAAGTCATCTCTGCGCTGTCAGAAGAACCGGATGCACTTGGACTTCTGCCCCAGCCGGCAGCAACAACAGCCTGTATGCAAAATGACAAGCTGCGTATTGCTCTTGATCTGACCGCAGAATGGGACAAAGTCAGCACCGACAGCAGCCTGGTAACCGGTGTCACTCTAATCCGCAGAGAATTCCTGGAACAAAACGAAACTGCCGTACAGTCATTTTTATCCGCACATGAACAATCGGCCGCATTCACCAATGAAAACGTGGAAGAAGCAGCCGGACTGGTAGCTTCTCTGGAAATTGTTCCCAAAGCCGCTATTGCAGTACAGGCAATTCCATACTGCAATATCACTTGCATTACAGGCGATGACATGAAAACCGCCCTATCCGGCTATCTGAACGTTCTTGTGGACCAGAATCCGGAAGCTGTCGGCGGCGCGCTGCCCGAAAATGATTTTTACTATCTGCCGTAACACCCGGAAAAGGAGTACCGTTTCATCTATGAACACCCTATTAAAACGGACAGGTATTCTTCTGTTCTGGCTGCTCCTGTGGCAGTCTGCCGCCTGGCTGCTCCGACAGCCGATCTTCCTGGTCGGTCCATGGGAAACGCTGCTGGCGCTGGTAAGACTGGCAGGACAGCCCGCTTTCTGGCGGGCGGTATGTTTTTCACTCGGAAGGATCGGAACAGGATTTCTGCTGGCATTTTTACTGGGTCTTCTCTGCGGCAGCACCGCATATATCCGGCCTCTTTTCAGGGAAATACTTTCTCCTGTCATCTCTCTGATCAAGACTGTCCCGGTTGCCTCTTTTGTAATTCTGGCCCTGATCTGGACCGGAGCCGATCATCTGGCTTCTGTCATTTCCTTTCTGGTCGTATTTCCGATCATCTATCTAAATACGCTCGCCGGGCTTGCCGCCGCCGACGTCCAGCTTCTGGAAATGGCACACGTTTTTCATATCCGGCTGCTGCCGAAAGTCTGGCATATCTACCGTCCGGCGCTGGCCCCTTTTCTTATGAGCGCATGTCGAATTGCTCTGGGAATGTGCTGGAAATCCGGAGTTGCCGCAGAAGTTATCGGCACTCCGGATCATTCAATCGGCGAGAAACTGTACATGGCGAAAATATACTTCAGCACGGACGAACTTTTTGCCTGGACGGCCGCAGTCATTCTGTTAAGTTTTATGTTTGAAAAACTGATTTTAAAATTTCTTCATTATGTAATGGAGGAACATGATTCCGGATCATTCCGGTCGTTTTTCTTGTCCGCCAGAAAACCATAAAAGAGAGGAGAAAAGAAAAGTGCCGCTTTACATCCGTAACCTTGGAAAGTCCTATCGTCAGAATCCGGTCTTTCAACATGTCAGTATGGAACTGAAGGACGATCATGTATATTGCCTGACGGCGCCGTCAGGAGCCGGTAAAACCACTTTTCTGCGTATACTGATGGGACTCGAACTGCCAGACGAAGGAGCGATAGACGGATTGCATACCTGCCGGGCAGCTCCTGTATTTCAGGAAGACCGTCTGTGCCCTCATCTGAATGCCGCTCAGAATATCTCCCTTGTCAACCCTGTCTGTTCCGGCCCCAAACTCAGGCAGGAACTGCTTGCTTTGCTTCCCGCGGACAGTCTGGATAAACCTGTGTCTTCTTTCAGCGGAGGCATGCGCCGAAGAGTCAGCCTGTTAAGAGCCCTGCTGAGTCCGGGAACGCTCCTGCTGTTTGATGAACCGTTTAACGGTCTGGACGAGCAGAGCCGCCAGGACGCCATAAACTATGTCCGGAAAAGAAGAAACGGCAGAACACTTCTGTTTACCACCCACCATATCGATGAAGCCCGGGCCCTGAACGCCTCCTGCTTTACCTGGGATGTAAATAAGCTGACCTGGCACAGTCTCTGAAACTTTCCGTGTTTTAGAAAATCAGCCCTGATACCATGTCGGGACGCCGCCAAAGCAGCGTCCCGCTAATCCGGATATTCCTTCACAGGCCCGGAAATCATCTCATCATCTGCCGCATCCATGGATACGGAACCTTTTAATCTTCTGCAAGCTCATACGCGGTTATAGTTGATCAGACATCCTTTTAGTATGATCTGACGCTCGTCGCCGGTCATCTCACCCAGCTTCAGCGTAAATTCCTTCAGACCGTCTTTTACCACAAAAGCTTTCACTTCCGACGCGCCTGTTCTTACCGATTCTGCAATATCCGGGATAAAAAGAAAATCTCCATTGGCAAACGGAAGCTTCCCTTCATCAATTAAAAACGGAAGCATTCCCCAGTTGATCAGATTGGAACGGTAACGTTTCGTGGCGTACCCATTGGCAATATTCGCCCAGCCGCCCAGCACTTTCTGACAGGATGCGGCCTGTTCGCGGGCTGAACCGTCACCCGGCTTCACCGCAAAAATGGTGCTGCCGATTCCAACATTTGTCCTGTTCACATCAGGATAAGAAGCGCAAATCGCTTTAAAGACCGGTTTCAGCTCCGGAACTGCCTCTGCAGGACAGTTTCCTGCTTCCACAGCCTTCTGCGCCGCCTGAATGGCTTTTGCTTTCCCTACATATTCCGGATCCTTTCTGGAAAGTGTAAATTCCGCCAGTCCCAGAGGATTGGAGCGGTAGGAGGAAGTCTCGCCAGACGGAATCAGCTCATCCGTCGTCGTCACCGAATCATGAATCTCGGAAACCACTTTCAGGATCATGTACTGCGGAAGGGCGCTCATAGAAGGCCAGTCCTTAATATTCGGTCCAAAATGAATCTCCATATCCGGGTCCGCTGCGCCTTTGCTGTCAAACACACGGTTTTCATAAATCTGTCTGTCAAACACATATTTCGGATTCCGGTATTCGGTATCCATCTCTGTCGCCGCCGTCAGGTAACCCTTATTCGCTGCCGTCGCCGCAATAGACCGCGCATCCATAAGCGCCACTGAAGCAATCTGTCCGTTCTGCAGTTTGGAGCCTTCCCGGTTGGGGAAGTTTCTCGTCGAATGGCGGATACTGAAACCGTTGTTGGACGGCGTATCGCCTGCTCCGAAGCACGGACCGCAGAAAGCCGTCTTCAGTACGGCTCCTGTCTGCATCAGCATGGCCGCAGAACCGTTCTTGATCAGTTCCATATAGACCGGCATGGAGGCCGGATACACGCTCAGGGTGAATTCGTCCGCTCCGATGCTCTTTCCATTCAGAATGTCGGCAGCCGCACAGATATTTTCGAATCCTCCACCGGCACATCCGGCAATAATTCCCTGGTCTACATACAGCTTTCCATTGCGAACCTTATCGCGGAGTGAGAATTCCACCCTGTCTCCAAGGCTGACTTTTGCACGGGCCTCACAGTCCGCAAGAATATCGTTCAGATTCGCGTTCAGTTCCTCAATCGTATAAGCATTGCTCGGATGGAACGGCATGGCGATCATCGGTCTTATTTTACTCAGATCCACCACCATCATACCGTCATAATATGCCGTACCGCCCGGATTTAACTCCTGATAGTCTTCGCTTCTCCCGTGAATTTCATAAAACTCCCGAATCGTCTCATCCGTTTTCCAGATGGATGACAGACAGGTCGTCTCCGTTGTCATCACGTCAATGCCAATCCTGAAATCGGCGCTCAGATTCGCCACGCCGTCACCGATAAACTCCATAACTTTATTATTGACATACCCGCACTCGAACACCGCCTTGATAATCGCCAGAGCCACATCCTGCGGACCTACGCCTTTTACCGGAGCGCCGGTCAGGTACACGCCGACCACGCCTGGCATAGGAATATCATAGGTCTGATTTAAAAGCTGTTTTACCAGCTCCGGCCCGCCCTCTCCCATTGCCATGGTTCCAAGCGCTCCGTAGCGGGTATGGCTGTCCGATCCCAGAATCATTTTTCCGCCGCCTGCGAGCATCTCGCGCGCATACTGATGAATAACTGCCTGATGAGGCGGTACATAGACGCCTCCATATTTTTTCGCACAGGTCAGCCCAAACATATGGTCGTCTTCATTGATCGTTCCGCCCACTGCACACAGGCTGTTGTGGCAGTTCGTCAGCACGTAGGGCATCGGGAACTTGGTAAGCCCGGATGCGCGGGCCGTCTGAATAATGCCGACAAATGTGATATCATGGGACGTCAGTTTGTCAAAGCGAATCCGCAGCTGCTCCATATTGTCCGATGTATTATGTTCTTTCAGAATTCCGTAAGCAATGGTCTGTTTCCTTGCTTCCTCTTTTGAAGGAACCTCTGCCATCTTTCTCGCCAGCACCGCCGGCGCCTCCGCCGTATCCGGTACAATCTCCGTTCCATTCAGTACATAGGCTCCTTTGCTGTATAACTCAACCATTTGACACCTCCAAAAAAATTGCGCATTTAATTGTATACAATTATACAATCGAATGCGCATTTTTTCAATGTCTTTCCAGATTTTTTCTGAGATTTATTTTGTTCATTTTCAGGCTGTCTTTTCCTGCCTTTGGCTATGATTTTGGCCCTTTCTGAACAGATTCCGGTGCAGATTTCCAGGGAAACATCACTGTCACTTTAAACAGATCTCCATCCAGATAAATGGTAAATGTTCCTTTCTGCAGTTCTGTTAGGTCTTTCGCAATCGACAGTCCAAGACCGCTTCCGTCCGTACTGCGGGACTCATCTCCTCTTGTAAAACGCTCTGTCAGTTCTTCTGCAGAAATATTCAGCGGCTGCTCTGAAATATTTTTCATGGACAGCACTGCCTGTTCTCCGTTTGATTTCAATTCCAGATATACCCGCGTGTACGGCATGGCATACTTTTCCACATTGCGGTACAGATTTTCGATAATTCTCCACAATCTTCTGCCATCAGCCTCCACATACAGTGGATCGCGCGGATAATCCGCGATCAGCTTCAGTCCTCTTTCATCAAATCGTTCTTCAAATTCCCCGCTGGTCTGCATCAGAAGCTCTTTAAGATCAATTCTCTGCATATCCAGCACCACATTGCCGGAGCTGGCACGCGAAGCCTCTACAAGGTCCTCCGTCAGCTGCTTCAGACGCTGAGACTTCTGATCCAGCACCTCAAGGTATTCCTGCGCCTTCGGGCTGTCAATCCGTTCTCTTTTCATCAGATCCACATAATTGATAATCGAAGTCAGCGGAGTCTTCAGGTCATGCGACACATTGGTGATCAGCGCCGCTTTCATCCGCTCACTTTTCATCTGTTCCTGAAGCGCATTTCTAAGACCATTTCCCAGATTGTTCACCGCCTCCGCCATCTGGTGGTTGCCCGGGAACAATCCCTGTGCGGATATGGGCGCCGTCTGTTCCCCGGCTGCTAAAAGCTTTACTTCATCCAGCAGCTTCTGCCGCTGTACTCCGTCCCATATCAGCAGAGTCAGAACAGCCAGTTTGCACAAAAGCACTACCATGGATGCAAAAGCTCCTTTTCCCAGAAACAGCCACAGCAGTATCTGAATCCCTTCATAACCGACAAATAAAATACATACACGGACCGCCATACCTGCGTTGGATACCATCTCAGCCAGAAAGCCACTTATGTATCCTGCCAGTTTCCACAACAGCCAGGAACATGAGCAGAGCAGAATCAACATACTGATTGTCATGCCGGTTATCAGCCCGGCTGCCAGACGTCCGGCCTCTTCATACGCCCGCTCCTCCAGCGCAAAGCTGTCTGTAACCGGAAATGCAGTATCAATCCCCACATAGATCTGGTATTCCCCTGTCAGATGAGCGTCCATGTCTGTCAAAAGCGCATGTGTATTATATGAATAATATTCCCCTGTATTTTTCTGAGTCACTCCTGCAGAACGACTGTCAAAAGAATAATAGCTTCCCAGACGATAAAAAAAGTTTTCCAGTTCTTCCTGCTGAATGTCGTTCTTTTGAAGTTCCGGCACATTTGTGTATACGTTTCCATTTCCAAGATCCCAGAGCGCATAGCGTACATTCACCGTCTCTGCAGACCAGCTCTTTTTCATCTGCTGATATTCCGCCACATCTTTTTGAATCACTTCCATCGCTTCTGCAATCTGGCTGACAACCGTATTGTACTCTTCATCACACTCGTTGGCATATTCCTGCACACTTCCGTAAAAAAGCGGCCTGTACGACTCTGAAAGTATATCCTGACTGATATTGATCCCTTTCAGACTCCATTGATATAAATCTCCAAAACGATAACAGATCCCTTCTTTCTTCTGGTCCTCCGGAATCAGATCATAAACTGTTTTCCCGTCCAGATAATCCCGAATGCGGATGATCCTGTCCGGATCATATTCTCCGTTTCGCTCCATCCTGCTGCTCTGCGCCGCTGCGCTCATCGCGTCAAAGACTGCCCCGGCCGCCTTCTGCTCATATTCAGAAGTCTCCACCCAGGAACGCCCTTTCAGAATCTCCCCCCATGTTTCGAGGCTGTATCCTCTCTGTCCCATCTTTATGGCTCCGGCTGTCAAGACCGCTGCTGCTGCCAGATTCAAAAAAACCAGGAACAGTCTTAATACTGCTTTTTGTCTCTCTTTTTTCATATAACCTCCTGCTGTTTTTCAATTTTGTACCCTACTCCCCAGACCACTTTTAAATATCTTGGATCTTTGGGATTGATCTCAATCTTCTCTCTGATATGACGAATATGTACCGCCACCGTATTATCCCCGCTGATCGCCTCCTCTTTCCAGATCCGTTCATAAATCTGTGCAATGGAAAAAACCCGGCCCGGATTCTGGACCAGCAGAAGAAGAATCCGGTATTCTATCGGCGTAAGCTTTACCGGCTCGCCGTCCACGGCCACTTCCTTGCGCTCATCATCCACACACAGACCGCCGATATGAAAAGCGGTAGGTTTCACCCCGGCGATCGCACCCAGCTTTGTATAACGGCGAAGCAGCGAACGCACTCTTGCGGTAAGCTCCAGCGGATTAAATGGCTTTGTAATATAGTCGTCGGCTCCGATATTCAGTCCCAGAATCTTATCCACATCTTCTGATTTAGCCGACAAAAAGATGATCGGCACACTGCTTTCCTCCCGGATTTTCATAGTTGCCCGGATACCGTCCAGCCGCGGCATCATAATGTCAAGCAGAAGCAGCTGAATATCGTACTTTTTCAGCATCTCAATCGCTTCCTGGCCGTCATAGGCTTTCAGAACATTGTAACCTTCCTGACTTAAATAAATCTCGATTGCATCTACAATCGCGTGGTCATCGTCACATACCAATATATTCATCATTCACTTCTCCTGACTCAGATTTTTCTGTCTGACAGATTCTGATCGGCGCTTGGCAGACATCCATTGGACGCTTAACGCCTTAACACACCTCACATCCGCTCATTTTTCTGCGAAAAAAGGCTGCTTTTACGGTATTTCACAGGTCCCTGAAGCGTGTTTGAAAATTCATTCCCATCATCTGTACGCCCCATTTTACAATATATTTGACCTTGGTATCATATCATTTTATTATTAAGATGACAGTTGCAAAATTATTAAGATTCTTTTAAATCGGCAAAATGCCTGCAGTCCGCCCCTTTTGCAGGCTCCATGGACCGCAGGCACTGTTTTTGTGCACAGATCATTTCTCTTTTATCAGTTCTTCGGGATTCAGACATGTCAGCTCCGGCAAGACAAACTTTCCGTCTTTCCTGATCAGCACATCGTCAAAATAAATTTCTCCGCCTCCGTATTCCGGCCTTTGAATCAATACCAGATCCCAGTGAATCGAAGACGCGTTTCCATTAGGTGCCTCTTCATAACAGTTTCCCGGCGTAAAATGAACAGAACCCATGATCTTCTCATCGAACAGGGTATCCTTCATGGGCTGTAGAATATACGGATTTACCCCGATCGCAAATTCGCCGATATAGCGAGCTCCTTCATCCGTATCAAACACCTGCCGGATTCGTTCTGTGTCGTTGGCCACGGCGTCTGTAATCTTACCGTTTTCAAAAGTCAGACAGATGTTTTCATAGGTAAAGCCCTGAAAGACAGAAGGCGTATTATAGCGCAGTGTTCCATTTACAGAATCTCGCACCGGCGCGGTAAAAACCTCTCCGTCCGGAATATTCATTTTTCCGGCACAGGGAATCGCGGGAATATCTTTTATGGAGAATGTAAGATCCGTCCCCGGTCCTGTAATCCGTACCCGATCCGTCCGTTCCATGAGCTCCACCAGCGGTTTCATAGCAGCTTCCATACGACTGTAGTCAAGGTTGCATACTTTGAAATAAAAATCTTCAAAGGCCTCCGTACTGGTTCCTGAAAGCTGCGCCATGGAATCGTTCGGATAGCGCAGAACAACCCAGCGGGTCTTCGGCACACGGATGTCATGATGCACAGGAGTTACATAGTATTTTTCATAAAGCGCCATCCGCTCTGCCGGTACATCTGAAAGCTCTGATACATTATCGCTCCCCCGTACTGCAATATAGCAGTCCATGCTGGACATCTCCAGCGCATCCACCTGCGCCATCAGCTCCAGCTGCTCCTTCGTACATTCCATAATCTGGAGTCTCTGCAGCTGCGGATCGGTATAATGAATAAACGGCATTCCTCCTGCCCGGCAGACCGCACGTACCAGTTCCTTTGCCAGGGACCTAGTACTTTCCCCTGTGTAGTGAATATAAACCTTGTCCCCTGGCTTTACCTGACACGAATAACAGACCAGCCCGTCTGCCAGTATCCTGATTCTCTCATCCATCAATCGTCCTCCTGAATTTCAACATATGTTCTCACCATATTCTGTAAATAAACTGCTTTTAAGATTTCTTTCTCTCAACCATGTCCTTCCGCTTGCAGGAAATTTTCAGACATAGTTTAGGGCTGACACGTAAAAAACAGGTTACCTGCTCTTTCAAACATCTCGGTACTGTCCTTCATACCTGCTTTTTCAGGAGCAGTCTGTCCCGCCTCATAATAAATAATATTCTGGGCGTCATATCCTACAATCAGTACCGCATCCCCGGTATCCGTAATACCCATTACCGGCTCCTGCCGACTCACATAGTACAATGCCATACGAAGGCTGCAGCCCGGTAGCAGACAGCTTTTTTCTCCAAGCTCCTGAGCAAATATCTCCCACACTGCCATCCCCTGATCCAGGTAGGCCTGTACATCTGTATAAATCTGCTTCTGACGAAGCAGCATCTGAATACAGACAGCCAGACTGCTGCCCGCTGTCTCTGTCGGCTCTACATGTTCAAAACCTTCTATCTGCATACTTGAAGATCTGTTCCAGCGTTCCCACAAAAGTTCATATCCGTTTTTCCACACGCTGCCCATACCGTTATGAGCATCTGTCACGGCTTCCGCCAGCGTATCGTATCCTTTTACGCTGCCAGTAAAATCCCATGCCAGAAAACCGCTTTTACCTCTGTTTTCAAAGGACAACATCCGGTTCTCTTCATACAGAACCATCCGTACTCTGGGCCGCTTCATAGAACCTCTCTTTAATGTGCCCTCATACTGGAAATGATATTCATTCCTTTTGACCTCATCACTGGCAATCTCCAGTCTGAGCTTTTCTTCAACCGGGTCGCTGGTATAAGTGATCGGCTCCGGCAGCGTTTCCTCCCATTTTCCATCCGGAAGCAATGAGATACAGGACAAATCAATTCGATTGTCGATAATTGTCACATCTGTAACATATTTTCCTCTGGAAGCATAATCAAATTCCCGGACCTCATTGCCAGAATGATCCCGAATGATAACCCGATGCATCGGAATGACCTGCTGGCCTGCAGGACTGGTTCTGATGTTCTCCTGATATGCCGTTCCGTAGATGAAATCCTCTTCCATAAAACCCAGTACCTGCAGAACTTCATTTTCTTCACTTAAAATCTCATAAACTCTTCCGTCCCTGACATTCAGAAAGCTGATGCTTTCCCCATCCGTACCGGTCCATGCTGCCAGATATCCGTCTCTGGATACCTGGAGCTGTTTCTCGTCAATGTTGTCCGCCAATATCTGCACCGAACAGTCCATAAGATCAATCTTCAGGATCATACCGCAGTAGGACAGCCATGCCAGGTCATTTTCATTCACCACAGACAGCTTTCCAAGTTCCTCTTTGATCACCTGATAGGAATGTTCGCTTGGCAGAAAATACCGTTCCTCCACCGTATTCATCAGTGCGTCATAATGGCAGAGCAGAATCCCGCTTCTTCCTTCATAGATCCCCCGGTTCATATAGCCGTAGACAAGAAAATCCATACTTCCCGAATCTTCCACCTGCAAAATTCGGAACTCATGCGCATCATAGAATCCCCTTGCATCATCTCCATCCTCAAAACCATAGACGCGGCTCAGACGGTTCTGCCCAAAATCATAACACCAGAGCTGTCCCTGCTGTACAAATCCCAGCACGTTTTCCTCGTCATTTTTCTGATAATTGACCGGACTGCTCTGAATGCCAAAATCTATTTTCTGTTCCTCTACAAGCTGCCCCTCAACTCTGAAAATGCGGTCGGCAGTCCGCTCATAATTCTGCAGATACATCTGTGTCTGCGTATACTGAATGCAAAAAGCTTCCGATACCTGATATCGCTCTCTTGTCTGCGTATTCTCAATCTCATACTCCATTACCAGAGATACGATATCACCGCGAATATCTGTGAAACGGATCTTTTCACCCGGCACCTGCGCCACCGGCATATCTCCCCAGGTAACCGTACGGGGATAAGAATGAATGTTCACATAGCCCAGATTTTTTCCGTCCGAACCGCTTTCCGGTTCCAGTTTCCGTAATAGTTCATGGTTTGTATCTTTCTGGAGCGTCGCCTCATGAAACTGTCTTGCAAAGTCCACACATTCTTTTACATGGTTTTCCCCAAGATAACTGATCTGAGAGTAAAAATACACCTCCCCATGCTCTTCCGTTCTTGCTTTCAATATCAGCAGATATTTTTCTCCCCGCTCCATCAGATCTTTAAAATCCAGATCCATATATACATATCTGCCGTCATCCTCCAGAGGTATATTCTCCCGGTCCTCAATCAGCCTGCTCCTGTCCAGGCTGCGTAGCTCGTAGGACATGCTTTCGACATGTGCATTATATTTTTCCACCGCAATGCTAAGCCTGTGGTCTTCCGACAGCCCCAGAAGAGATTCTTTCATACAGCTTCCATCCATCGGTTCCACGTAGCCGTGCATCTCGTTACAAAGCTGTCCTTCCCACTGTGCATAGGCTACCGGCAGCGTGGCTCCTGCCATCGCAGCCGTCATATCCCGATTCCCAATATAGGTTACATAACTCATAAATCCCACTCCTGCCAAAAAGGCGAGCAGAATCGTTGTGCATCTTATCACCAATTTTTTCATCTATTATTTTCTCCAGACGGATTTTGTCATCATTGTCATCACATTGCTTTCTCATTTTAACAAGCTTTTTTTCCGTGGTCAACCCATGCCCCAAAAACGTCCCCGGTTCCTTTTTCGCCGTCTCATCATTTCCTGCAGAAGCAGAACACCGATCAGATCCTGGAGCTGTTCCCATACCGGTTCTTTTTCTCCAAAATCTTCTCCTGACAGCGCACTTTCCCATACTTCTTTTGCCTTTCGCAGCAGCGAAAGCTGATCCGGATATTCATCATACATCATACTGCCGGGATATTCAAGGCGTGTACAGACCTCCTCCACATAAGGCTGGAGCCTCCTTGCTGTTAAAGGATACAACTCCCGCAGCCTTTCTGTATCCATCTCATCCTCCATCCGCTCCGGCGAATTCCACAGATTCCAGTAATTCATCTGACTTCCATAGGGATAGAGCCATGGGAAAGCCCGCTGCTGTGGATACATCCCGTAATTCCATTCCATATGATCTCTCATAAACTCATACACCATTCTTTCTTTTCTATTATATAATCACTATATGCAGAGAAATATCTGCTGTTCCGTCCGAACTCTTCTCTGTATCTTTTCTGAAAGGGATAACAGTCCAATTAATAAGCGTACAAATTGGCAGCTATCCAAAGATTATACTTATTGATAAATACAGCAGCCAACCCGGACGCCCTCCATAGCTGTATGTTGGCAAATTTACAAGACAATTTACTTATAAACGAAAGTCAATAAGTATAGTTTTTGATTTATACTTACTAAAAATATTATTTTATAAATTGTCAATGTACAGCCGGCATGGACAGTTGTTCCTTTAAGACCCATTTGAAGGGTGCCGGTCCTTAGGACGCGTATTTTGCGTCCTTAGTACCGCTGCGTCCCTTCACTAAGCGCAAGCGGGGTCTGGAAGGAACAACCGTCCATAGCAGGCGTCCAGACGGGCGAATGTTTTTATCAAAACCTATAGTTTTTGATTTATGCTTACCAAACCGTTGCTGTTCAACAAAACATGTTTTATTTAAAAATGACCAATAGTCAATGTTTTATCAAAAATGTACGTTGCAATTTCTGAAAGAATGGGATACATTATAAAAAACAGGGGATAGAAGGGAGATTTTTCATGGGAAAAATCGAAACGAAAAAAGAAAACAAGAGAAAAGATCTACTGAATGCAGCTTTTGATCTGTTCATAACCAAAGGATTTCACAGCACTTCCATCGCTGATATCGTCGGAAAAGCCGGTATCGCCAAAGGGACATTTTATCTGTACTTTAAGGACAAGACCGATATCCGCAATCGTCTGATTTCTTCCAAAGCAACTCAGCTGTTCCGGAATGCACTGGTAAAGCTGGAGCAGACTGAAATCACAGAGCTGGACGAGCAGTTTATCTTTCTGACCGATGAGATCCTGCATTCGCTGGAGGAAGACAAGTCTTTGTTGTTCTTTCTCTCCAAACATTTAAGCTGGGGAATTTTCCGCAGTTCTATGACAGAAGAAAAATCCCCTGACGGTATCTCCGCCAGGGAAATTTATAAACAGATGATCGCCCGCTCCGGCTGCCGGTTCGAAGATCCGGAGATCATCATCTACCTGATCATCGAGCTGGTGGCAGGCACCAGTTATAATGCCATCCTCTATCAGGACCCTGCAGGTATTGAAGAGCTGAAGCCCTACCTTCATCTTCTGATCCGCAGAATCGTAAAAGATTTTGACCATGCAGGTCAGACAGACGTCTGACCTTATGAGTCCGACTCTTTGCACCGAAAGCGATCCTCCAGAAGCTCCATAAACCGTATCTCCATCGGACGGAACACCTCATTGGCACGTTTGATCCATACCAGATTATTGACCTCCGGATATGGTTTTCCATCCTTTGTAAGCGGTACGGATCGTATGGTTGTGCCCTCGAACAGTCCCAGCACCCATTTGGGTGTAAGGAGAAGCGCTTCCGTCTCTTCCAGAAATTTCCGGCACACTCCCACCGTATTGCAGAAAATCAGATGCTCGTGATTGACCCCGTCTTCCCAGCCTTTTTTATAGCGCATCTCCCTGCGCATGGTCTGATCTGTATCCAACGATACATGCAGATACTTCTCCGCCTCTTCCACGCCCACTTCCTTTTGATCATACAGGTCAGACTTCGGCCCCATACTTACATAAACGGAAGAACGGTCCAGCCTGTACATATCCAGATTTTTGTTTTTCAGTTCGCTTTGAAAGCTTTTGGAGTCCTTCTCCGAGAGAACCAGAATCCCGATATCCGCCTTACACTCTTCAACCATTTCCATGATCTCTCCCCGGTCATTCTCCTTTAAATCAATCTGAAGCAGCTGGTCAGAATTCTCCTTATAAAGCAGCAGCAAAATATCATAGATAAAGTCAAACTGCTGGCTGGCAATAGCAAGCCTCTGTATGGAAAAATTATTCTGTTTGCTTCCAAATGTCCTGTCAAGCGCCTGGGAACTCTCCACGACGCTTTTTGCATATTCTAAAAAATCCCTCCCTTTCGGTGTCAGGCTCAGACCTCTTGCCGTACGGTTGAACAGCTTCAGATCATATTCCGCCTCCAGACTTGATATGGCCTTTGTCAGGCTGGGTTGACTTAGATACAATTCTTGTGCCGCTTTTGTTATGGAACCGCATTCCACAACTTTCATAAAATACTCCAACTGGTTTAATCGCATGTAACTGCCCCCTTATCCTAAATACCCCCCTAAATAGCACTCATTGTATATCCCCTGCATACATTATAACCGAAAGTTAGGAAATTTCCATAAAAAAATTGAATTTGTGTATATTTTTTTGTTATGATATACTTTGTACGAACCCGATAGAAAACCCCTATCACCTTACACACCTTAAAAACAGCACTGTCTCCCCCATAGACAGTGCTGTTTTATTAAATCTTGTTGAACATTCGTAGTTAATAAGTATGTATTTTTATCTCCGCAGGCAGCAAGCCGGACACACGCCGGCAGGTCCATATGACAACTGCCGCTGGAATCACAAACTCTGTGATTCATTGACAGCCCTGACAGTTCTGGTCGCCACCACGTCGCTGTCAAGTCCGCAGACTTTTCTCAAGATAACCGTTCCCGACTGTACCGGCGCCGTCAGTGAAATTTTACGGATCTGTTCCATCACAGGAAAAATCATCTCCTTTGGAACCGGTCTGGTCAGACGGACGCTTGCCAGAGGAAGCACACCTCCCTTTACATGGACGGATGTTGAGATTGTACGCACCGGCGCCGTCAGCTCCTGTCTTACATAATCCGCCCCTTTGTCACAAGTATTGCCCGTCAGCGACAGAGTGCCGTCTTCTTTTACTTCCGTTTCTATTTCGCATCCATTCGGACAGATAATACAGATACAGGTCTTCTTCATTCGACACATACCTCCAGTCCTTCTTTTCCTTTGATTTCCTCTGCTTTCACTGTAAACTGTATCATCTCCGCAGGAATTGCCTTTTTCATCTTTTTCCTTCCGATTACTTTTGTTCCCTGGCGAACCAGTATCCTGCAGTCTTTATAATGGCCGCTGACCCGAAGAGACAGACGAAAATCTTTTTTTCCGCTTACTTTCTGAGGAACCGTGTGCCCTACACCTTTGCCCGGCATTATTTCCAGGTCGCAGGCAGTCAGTTTTTCCCCTCTGATATATGCAGCCGCCTCTGCCGCCAGCGCCTCCGATTCCATGGAGACAAAATCCACCAGATCGTGGACATGCAGCACATTTCCCGCTGCGAAAACTCCCGGGATACTGGTCTGAAAATGTTCATCCACAACCGCTCCCCTGGTATGCGGATCCAAAGCGACACCCGCCTCTTCAGAAAGCTGATTATCCGGTATCAGCCCCGCCGACAGAATCAGCGTATCACAGGAATATTCTTTCTCTGTCCCCGGAATGGGTTTTAGCTGCTCATCCACCTCTGAAATTGTCACGCCCGTCAGACGGGAATCGCCATGAATCCCGGTAACCGTATGGCTGAGATATAACGGAATGTTATAATCCTCCAGACACTGAATCATATTTCTCGGAAGTCCGCTTGGATGAGACATAATCTCAAACACCGCCTGTACATGCACTCCTTCCAGTGTCAGCCTCCTGGCCATAATCATACCGATATCTCCGGACCCAAGAATAATCACTTCCCTGGCCGGCATCCTGTTGTACAGATTCATGTAAGCCTGAGCCGTTCCTGCTGTAAATACACCTGCCGGTCGTTCTCCCGGAATCCCAAGAGCCCCCCTGCTCCTCTCCTTACAGCCCATGGCAAGAATCACTGCCTTCGCCTGGTAGCGGGACACTCCCTTTCTGTTGATGACTGTAATCTGCCGCTCTTCGGTAAGATCCATAACCGTACTTCCCGTCTGGAAAGGAATCCCGTATTTTTCAATTTCGTCAATAAAAATCTGCGCATATTCCGGACCGGACAGGCTTTCTTTAAACCGTCCAAGTCCGAATCCGTCGTGGATGCACTGCCTGAGGATTCCGCCCAGATGATCTTCTCTTTCCAGAATCAGAATATCCCGGATTCCCTGATGATATAGTTCCAGCGCTGCCGCCAGCCCTGCGGGACCGCCTCCGATAATGACTGCATCTTTTTGTTCCATCTTATACCCCTTCCCGTTCTGCAACAGCTGTTTTCTCACGAAGCTTTCCTGACAGCAGCCAGGAACCCCGGCGGCTGTAGAGAATCTCTGTCTCCGGTATTCCCAGCTCTTCCTCTATCATCCGTTCAATCTTCATCTGGCAGAAACCTGCCTGGCACTGTCCCATCATGGCTCTCGTCCGATATTTGATCCCCGTCATTGTTGAGACTCCCAGCGGATTGCGGATCGCTTCCAGAATCTCCGCCCTGGTGACCTCCTCACACTGGCAGATCATCTCACCATAATCTGGATTCTCTGCAATCAAACGCTCCTGCTCTTTTCTGGAACAGTCGGCAAAGCGGACAATTCCTTTGCGAATTGGAGAAAAAGAAGGATTTTCTGTAAATGTTTCCCGTTCCTTCATAAGCTCCACTACATACTGCGCAATCGGAACTGCGCCCGTCAGACCCGGAGATTCAATGCCGACCAGATTCACTGCACGGGGTGCGATTTCATCCTGAATCTCAATTTTAAAATCCTGAATCACACCATTTTCATCCACCCATTTGGGCAGAATTCCGGAAAACGTACGGATCTGATCAGCTTTTCGAATGTGAGGCCAAAGACCCGAAGCACTCTTTGCCAGTTCATCTATATTTTTCTGCGGCACTCCATAACAGGACAGATCGTCTGTCGTTTCAGCGTCCGGGCCGACCGTCACATTTCCATCTACGGTAGGAGTTACATGAATCCCCATATAAGTATTGCTGGGAACCGGATATACCGGCATGGGAAGCAGTTTTCCCATTTTCTTATTCAATACGATGTAATTTCCTTTGGAACCGATCACCCGGTACCCGGTTATGCCCAGCATATCCGAGATTTTTTTGCAGCCGAGTCCCGACGCGTTCACCACCCAGCGGGTATCGAATTTTTCACGAACCGTATGGATCCGATATCCTTCCTTATACCTGTCAATGCCTGTCACCTCATGATCAAAGAAAAAGGATACCCCGTTTGCATGGGCATTCTCCGCAAGTCCTATGTTAAACAGGAAAGGATCCATGATTCCGCTGCTTTTTGACCACATGGCGAATTTTCCTACTACGGCAGGAACAAGCTCGTGAAGTTTTTCTTCATCGATCAGCTCCAGGCCTTCCGCCCCGTTTTCAGCCCCCTGTATCATTGTGCGCTGAAGCTGCTGCATATCTTCCTCTGTATTGCCCACCAGAACTTTTCCGCAACGGACAAACGGAAAGTCGAGCTCCTCTGAGAGCTGTTCCATCATCCGGTTTCCCTCCACACAGAAACGTGCCTTAAAGGTTCCTGTATCATAGGCAAATCCGCCGTGTACCACCGCCGAATTTCGTCCGCTTGTCTCGTTGCAGACATCCAGATTTTTCTCCAATACTGCCGTTCTCAACCGATATCTGGACAATTCTCTGGCAACCGCGCTTCCGATCACACCAGCGCCGACAATTACCACATCATATGTTTTTGCCATCCCTGTTCCCCTTTCATCTGTCAGACTTATGAAATATATTTCATTATATAAAATATATTACATAAAAGTTAAAAAGTCAAGCATAGATTCGTACCGCAGCGCAGCGGGATATTTAAAGTCAAATACCCAGCTGCAAGCAACGGGGCATCAAACTTGCAGCACTGCAGCGCAGCGGGGTATCTGACCCTCGCGGCAGTCGCCAAATGTGCATGTAAACATGCCCACTTGGCTCGTTGCTCGCGGGAATAAATACAGACCAAAATCCCCTGCAAATCAGGCGTACAGATACATGCATTCATTTGTAACCGACAGAAAAGAACCTCCGGATTTTACACACCATCAACGAAAATATTCCGGGAACTCCTGCAGGATCGTGTCTATATTTTCTGTGTAGCGTTCCATATGCCTTCTGGCAGTTTTTTCCGCTTTCAGTCTGTCCTTTTTTTCAATCGCCCGGATCAGGTCCTCATGATCCTGAAGAATATGCTCCATAGAACGGCAGCGAAAACTCAGAATTGTTGTACGATCGAAATGAGGCGCAATATTTTCCACCAGTTCATGCCAGTAAATTCGTCCGCACATCTTATACAGCATTCCGTGAAACTGCTTGTCAAGAAGAAATATTTTATCCTCCTGCTTTTTTTGAATGTACATCTGCCAGACCGCCAGATTTTCCCACAAACGATCAATCTGCTCCTTTTCCAGGACCGCGCACGCCATAACGGCAAGCTCCGCTTCCAGGACGCTCCTTAAATGGCGCACCTCCTCTACCAGTGCCGCATCAATGTAAGATACATATGTGCCTATTTTGGGGCGGATATCAATCAGGCGTCTTTGTGCCAGCGTAAGCTCCGCTTCCCGAAAAGGCGTCCGGCTTACTTTCAGAACCTCACAGAGCTCCTGATCCAGAAGTTTTTCTCCGGGTTCCAGCTTCACATTTATAATATTGTCAATCAAAATCCGCATCACATAGTCTTTTGCCGACTCTTTAGAATTTCTTTCGGACACTTCGAACATTTCGTACCTCCTGTGTATACATCTGTCTTTGATTATATCGTAACTTTCCTTTGAAATACAACCCGCTCAGACAGGGCAGACTTAAAAATTTATTGGAACTTTCCTGTATTTCATGATACACTGAAATATATTATACTTCAAAGGCAGGTACATAAATGAAACTATCAGACAGGATTCCCGGAGAAAAAGCCCGTGCATATGCTCACCGCGTAATCTTACAGAATATAATTGATCTTGAGCTTCCCCCGGGCAGCGCAGTCAGCGAGAACGAACTGGCTCTTCTGCTGAATATATCACGCACTCCTGTAAGGGAAGCACTGATTGAAATGGGCCGTCTGGGGCTGGTTGAAATTATTCCCCAGACAGGAAGCTTTGTGACCAGAATTGATTATGAGATTATTGAAGAATCCAAATTCATGCGCCTGTCGCTGGAAAAATCCGTACTTCGCCTTTTCTGCGAGCAAGGCATCGGGAAAGAAGACATAGAACGGATCCGGGACAATCTCAGACAGCAGAAAAAAGAAGCCGATCGCTGTGTGGAATACAGCATTATGATGGAACTGGACAAAGCATTTCACCGCCTGCTTTTTGAGTCCGTCGGTAAAATCCGCACTTATGAATTTCTTCAGACGCAGATGGTCCATTTCGACCGCCTGAGAACTCTGGCTTACCGCACTCTGAAAAAAGCCAAAGTCGATCAGATGATCAATGATCACGAAAATGTTCTGTATGCACTGGAAAAAAGAGATGCGGAACTGGCGGAAATGGTCATGACACGGCATTTGACAAGGCATGAAATCGACAAAAAAGAGCTGGATAATTTCTGTCCTGATTTTTTTACTCAGATTGCCGACATGTAAAAAAAGGGATGCAGACGATAAATCTGCTCCCTTTTTTCTTAATACACAGTGAACTTTGCAAAGTTCTGCCGCACACAGCAAACAAAAACGGCGCCTTACGCCAGAAAACCAATGATGTTCGTCAGGCAATGCTATCGTTTTCAAGCTGCAGCAGCACGGCCTTCACCTAAAATGTTCCGCTATAATATGGAAATGTGTCCTCAGTGGACAAAGGTATTCTGAAAAATTAACAGATACATTTTAGTCGCACATATTGACTACCACTTTCATATAACTGCCAGGATTTTTTTCAATGTCACGGACTGTATCCGGAGCCTCATCAATAGAAATCGTCCTGGTTAAAATTTTCGTTATATCCACTTTCTTTGTATAAATCAAATCAATGGCTTCTTCAAATTCACCAGCACTGGTACGGGCGCCACGAATATCAATCTCCTTACGGGTAATCATATCTGTGGGAAGAGGAGTCTCTGTTTTCGGCCATCCGGTCAGCGTTATACGTCCTGCATGACTCACATAGTCGAGCGCCGAACGAATCGCCGCATTCGCTCCGCTGCACTCCATCACCTGCTGAGCCATTGTTCCTTTGGTGATCTGCCGGATCCGTTCTATCGGATCTTCCTCTTTGGAGTTAATCGTATATTCCACACCCAGTTCTTTTGCAAAATCCAGACGTTCCTGCACCAGATCCAGAAGAATGGCATGTGCTCCATAGGCTTCAGCAATCATACCTGCCAGAAGGCCGATCGGCCCTGCTCCGATGATCGCACAGTATTCGCCGGCCTTCAATCCGCCTCTGTGGATGCCGTGGAGAGAGATGGTCAGAGGTTCCGCCATCGCTGCATCTGTCCAGCTCATATCCGCAGGCATCCGAATCAGCATATCTGCAGGATGGCAGTAATATTCTGCCATACCGCCTTCTGTCTGAACTCCCAGCACCCTGAGATCCGTACAGCAGTTGGTTCGCCCAATGCTGCAGGGGTAGCATTGCCCGCAGTAGAGATAAGGATCGATGATCACTTTGTCTCCGGGTTTGAATCCTCTGGGATTGTCTTCAGGAATTTCCTCCACAATTCCTGCCAGTTCATGTCCGATGGTTCTTGGATAGCTGACCAGCGTATTGGTTCCGCGGAAAGCGCCGATATCACTGCCGCAGATCCCCGCGCTCATGATCCGGATCAGCGCCTCTCCCGGACCCGGAACCGGTTTTTCTTTATTTACAAGAGAGATATTCCATGGTTTTTCCAAATTGACTGCTTTCATTTTCTTTCCTCCTTTTTATTTTTTATCCGTCAGACCGATACCCTTTCACCATAAAAATACCGGCCGTATTTCCTAAAATTCTTTTTGTCCGTATTTGCTCAGTACACAAAAGCAGGTTTGAAAATTGCTTTTTCACTGACTGCGCGTCACAATTTGTGATAAATCTGCTCCGAATGAGCACGGCATATCTGCGCCAAATATACTGCAAAGCGGGGTATACAGACGGCAGTCATGAATTCTCAAACGCATTCTGAAAACCGGATCATACCGGATTGTCAAATGTAAGCACAATTTTGCGGATAGAAGGATCCCGGCTGTCTATAAAATCAAACGCCTCCTGTGCCTTTGTAAATGGAAAAGTATGGGACACAGAACCACTAAGGTCCAGTTTTCCTGCTTTAATTAGCTCAATCGCTTCTCCAAATTTTTTATTCTGAAGCCTGGAACCACGAACATCCAGCTCTTTGGATGTGATCAGAAACTGATTGATTTCTGCCGGAGCAGTGGAAAATCCCATTACCATCACGCGTCCTGCATTTCCCGTCACTGTCAGAAGTTTCAAAAGAGAATCCCTGGTACCGGAAGCATCAATGGAAACTGTAGAACCGTGTCCTCCAGTGTATTCCCGGACCTTTTCTTCCAGATCTTCCGTCAGTACATTTATGGTATGTTCTGCGCCGTTCTTTTTTGCCTCTTCGAGCTTTCCGTCCACAATATCCGCCACAATAATATGATCGCAGATTTCCCTGGCCACCTTCAATATGGTGCTCCCAAGAGCGCCTGCACCCAGGATCAGCAGCATATCGTCTTTCCCAAGCTCTGCTCTGGAACAGGACTGTATCGCGATCGTCGTAGGCTCGATCATAACCGCCTCTTCATCGGAAAGAGAATCCGGCAACAGATAGCAATCCGATTCCGGAACCACGATAAATTCCCGATATCCTCCATCAATATGCACACCCCTCACTGCCAGATGATCGCATACATTTCCTCTCCCGATCCGGCACGGATAGCACTCCCCGCAGCTTGTCACCTGGTTGATAATGACGCGGTCACCCACTTTCAGCCCTGTAACGGCTTCCCCGACTACTTCCACACGTCCCACCATCTCATGACCGATAATCCTTGGATAAGTCGCGGCCGCATTGCTACCATGGTAGATACCCACATCTGAACCGCAAATCCCCGCCGCCGTCATTCTGACAAGGACATGATCCTTTTTATCAACAGCAGGTTTTTCCATTTCAATCACTTTCAGCTGTTCCGGAGCCATAATCTGTACAGCTTTCATAAATAATCCTCTCCTTTTTTGTTATTTTTACAAAATGAATTCTCAGCTACCATACAAGTAAATTTCGCACTTTTTCTTTAAATTGTCAATATTATGGAGTCAAAAAGTGTTTTTTTGTAAATTTATCACAAATAAACCGTTTTATTTTTATGAATTATTCCCTATTTATCATTTCCAAAAAGTATGCTACCATACAAGTACAGTTTTTAATGACGGCAATTTTCAGACCTGACTTCTGCAAAATGCCATACCAAAAATTAAAGGAGGATTATCACATGAAAAAACTGAACAGAATTCTTGCTCTGAGTGCGGTAGCAGTACTGGCAGCAGGCGTCCTGACCGGATGCGGCGGCGGTGCTTCCAGCAGCAATACTGCTCCTGCAGCAGAGCCTGCTTCTGATGGAACTACTGAAGCAACACAGGAAGAGGCATCTGGCGATGTGGAAAAAATTGACCTGGTTTTCAGCCATATCAATGCCGAAACACATACCTGGCATAAGATGGCAGTCAAATTTAAAGAACTGATTGAAGAAAAATCCGGCGGCAACATTACTGTTACCATTTACCCGAGTAATCAGCTCGGAAGTGAAATCGAAACTGTCCAGTCTGCGATCGCAGGAATGGGAGACTGCGATATTGTACTTACCGGCGAGTCCATGCAGACATATGTAGAAGAGCTCGGAATCATTGGCATGCCTTACGCAATCACCAGCGATGAGCATATGGACGCTGTTCTAAACGGCGAAGTAGGACAGGAACTGGATTCTCTGATGCTTTCTGCAGGTCTCCGGAATCTGGGTGCAGTTAAACGCGGACCTCGCAACATTACTTCCAATAAAGAAATCCACAGTCCGGATGATCTTCAGGGCTTCATTATTCGTACTCCGGAGTCGAGCATGACTATGGCTGCTTTCAATGCAATGGGAGCAAAACCTACTCCAATGGCATTTTCTGAAATCTTTACTTCCCTGCAGCAGGGCGTTATCCACGGACAGGAGAACCCGCTTGCAAACATCTTTGACGCTTCGCTGTATGAAGTTCAGGATTATGTCATCGAAAGCGAACATTTAAGAGCATGGGTCTACATGGCAATTTCTGAAGCAAGATTCAGCTCTTTCTCCCCCGCAGCTCAGGCCATGATCCAGGAATGTGCTGCTGAAGCAATCGCCTATGAACATGAACTGTTTCTGGAGGAAGAAGCAAGCCTGAAATCCACACTGGAAGAAAAAGGCATGACCTTTATCGAAGTAGATCAGGCTCCGTTTAAAGAAAAAGCAGTTTCCGGTGTTCTTGAAGTACTGACCGATAAGCAGAAAGCGATCTATGACAAGATCGTCGCAGCTGACCCGGCAGCACAGTAAAACAGATTCTGTCGGACATTTCTGTTCGACCGTACACACAGATCAACGCCGGTTTTCCTCAGACATGGAACCGGCATTGATTTTATAGGATTGTGTTATGAATCTGTTAGAACTCTAATCGGCATCTGTCCGTAAAATATCCACCGGCATTTCATAACGTGAATGAGGCCGGTAATTCCATGCGGCAGATGCAGGACTCTAATAGGAGGAAATATGGATAAGATCATTAAAGTTTATCGGGAGATCATGACCGCCATCGGTATTGTCGGACTCGTCGGCTTCATTGTAAGTGTTCTGATCCAGGTCGTCGCCCGCACCTTTCTTCCGGTAGCACCGAACTGGACCGAAGAAGCCGCACGTTATCTTTTTATCTATATGGTCGCTTTTGCCGGAAATGCAGCCGTTATCAGCGATGAATATGTAGGCGTGGAAATGTTGACAGAAATGTTTCCGCAAATTGTGCAAAAAATTATCAAAATCATGATCCTGGCCGTACTGTGCGTGTTTGCCGGCTTCATCTTTATTAACTGTGTTGTCGGTCCTCAGGGACTTCTGGCTGTTACACCTGTCACCATGGTATCTACTGCACTGCTGATTCCGATGAAATACATCTATGTATCAGAAGCCTTCCTGTTTGGATGCTACGTAATCAGCTTCCTTATGAGAATTTATATGATACTGACTGCTAAGAAAGAGGGGTAGGATATGGTAGCATTATTATTTATTTCATTCATTGTATGCCTGGCGCTCGGCGTGCCTGTTGCTTTCAGTCTGGGTGTATCCTCCCTGCTGTATTTTATCGGAAACGGAATGTCCGTGTACATGTTTGCACAGAGGTTTTTTGCAGGTTTGAATTCTTTTACTCTGCTTTGTATTCCGGGTTTTGTATTCGCCGGAGCACTCATGAATCAGGGTGGTATTACCGAGCGACTGATTGGATTTTGCAACAAGATTGTAGGACATATTACCGGCGGACTCTCTATCGCCAATGTCGTGGCTTCCATGCTGTTTGCCGGCATCTCCGGTACAGCTCTTGCAGACACCGTAAGCGTGGGCGGCGTGTTGATCCCCGCAATGAAAAAAGACGGCTATGACGCAGATTTTTCCTGTGCGGTAACAGCTGCCTCTTCCTGTATCGGACCGATTATCCCGCCTTCTGTTCCCATGATTATGGCCGCCACCATGACCGGACTTTCCGTTTCAAAGATGTTCGTTGCCGGCATGGTACCGGGAATTCTTATGGGTTTAGGCATGATCTTTGTGTCCTGGTACATCTCCAAAAAACGTCATTATCCTAAAGCAGAAAGACGGGCTACTTTAAAAGAAGTCCTTGCTACCGGTAAAGAATCATTTTTTGCCATTCTGATGACCCTCATTATCCTGTCCGGTATCTGTTTTGGTATCGTGACACCGACAGAGGCTTCTATCCTGGCAGTTGTCTATGGTATTTTTGTTGGTTTCTTTATTTATAAAGAGCTGACTGTAAAACGTCTGATCGAGTGCATGAAATCTACCGTAACCTCCAGCGCAGCCATCATGGTACTGGTCGGTATGGCAAATGTATTCGCTTACATTCTCACAAAAGAACAGATTCCACAGATGGTAGCAGACGCCATGCTTTCTCTTACCACCAATAAATATATCATCCTGCTGCTGATCAATCTTCTACTGATATTTGTCGGCATGTTCATGGAAACCATTGCAGCGATCCTGATTCTGTTTCCGGTACTTCTTGGCCTTGTACTTCAGGTAGGTGTGGATCCGATTCAGTTCGGTGTTATGTGCGTGCTGAACCTGGTTCTTGGTCTTTGTACTCCGCCTGTAGGCGTATGCCTGTTTGCAGCAACCAACATCGGAGAGACGAAGCTGACAGGCGTCGTAAAAGAGCTGGTACCTTATCTGATCTCAAACTTTACAGTTCTGATCCTGGTGACCTATGTACCGTTTTTGACAGCAGGCATTGCCAATCTGCTTCTGGGCGCAGGCTGATTTCACACTGCCCTCCCCCGGCAGACGCTGCCCAAACACAGATTTCAGGCAGCAAAAAAGCCTGTATACAGCAGTTTTATTTTTGATATGTAATACCGTGCACCATCCAGACAGAAATCGAAACGACAAACTGCCTGTTTGGATGGTGCTGACGTTTTAAGAAAGGAAAATCAACTATGAAAATGACATTCCGCTGGTTCGGAGAGAACAGTGATTCCGTAAAATTAAGCCAGATCAAACAGATTCCGGGGATGACCGGACTGATGGGATTCCTTGATTACAAACCCGCAGGTGAGGTATGGACCGAGGAAGAAATCAAAGCTTATATCGACAAAGTGCACGAAGCGGGACTGGAATGTGAAGTCATCGAAAGTGTCAACGTACACGAGGACATCAAGATGGGGCTTCCAACCCGTGATAACTATATTGAAAATTATAATATCACCATCCGCAATCTGGCAAAATACGGCGTGAAAGTCATCATTTATAATTTTATGCCGGTATTTGACTGGCTGCGTACAGATCTGGCCCGCCCGATTCCGGAAGACGGCTCCAACAGCCTGTATTTCAACGAAAAAGACCTGGGAACCATGGGGCCTCTGGAAATCGTCCGCAAAACTGCGGCAGACAGCAATGGATTTTCCCTTCCCGGCTGGGAACCGGAGCGGCTGGCCGAGCTGGAGACAACGCTAAAGCAGTATGAGGGAATGACTCCTGACAAACTTCGTGAAAACTACAAATATTTCCTTGATGCGGTCATTCCTGTCTGCGAAGAAGTCGGTATTCGCATGGCATGTCATCCGGATGATCCGGCATGGCCGATTTTCGGTCTTCCGCGCATCGCCCACACACAGGAACAGTTCGATCAGATCTGCGCGCTTCATGATTCTCCGGCCAATGCGCTCTGCCTGTGCACCGGTTCTATGGGATCAAACGAAGGAAACAACGTGCCGGAGATCATCCGTCACTTCGGTGAAAAAAACCGTATCGCAGCGCTGCATGTACGCAACGTCAAATTCCTGGATGGCTATCATCATTTCCGCGAAGCAAGCCATCTTTCCAAGGACGGCGATCTGGATATGTTCGAAATCATGAAAGCCATCTATGAAACCTGTCCGGACACTTACGTGCGCCCGGACCATGGAAGAATGATCTGGGACGAAGTCGGCCGTCCCGGCTACGGCCTGTATGACCGTGCGCTGGGCGCAACTTACCTGAATGGCCTCTGGGAAGCGATTGACAAATTATCAAAGTAAAACCGCAGATGTCAGAAAACGGTCAGACACATGATCCGGCACAAATACACCCATAAAAGATCCTGTGATCGAAAAACCGTTTTCTGACATCTACACAGCTATAATAGGAGTATAGAATTAAAATGAAACTTACTTTAAATGGAATTAAAGACACAGCCGCATGGAGTTCAGCAGGGATTGCACTCCCGTCCTATGACGTGGAAAAAATTGCTTCTGATACACAAAAATCACCGGTATGGGTACATTTCGGCGCAGGAAATATCTTCCGCATCTTTATCGGCGGTCTGGCGGACAGACTGCTCAGCCAGG
Organism: uncultured Lachnospiraceae bacterium; assembly: GCA_951802115.1. Lineage (GTDB taxonomy): Bacteria > Bacillota > Clostridia > Lachnospirales > Lachnospiraceae > Hominiventricola. Next base: position 52,531 of record CATOPL010000010.1, read on the forward strand.
GCGCTGCCGACAAAGGAATTACCTGTGTGGAAACTTTTGATTTTGATGTCGTTGACAAAATCTACAGACCTTATGACAATCTGGTGCTGGCAGTCACTTTAAAATCAGACGCTTCCACAGAAAAGCAGGTCATCGGCTCACTTACAGAGGCGATCAAAGCCATTTCTGCAGATGCTTCTCAGTGGAACCGCCTGAAAGAAATTTTTGTCAGTCCAAAACTTCAGATGATTTCCTTTACGATTACAGAAAAAGGGTATGCGCTGAGCGGTCCGGACGGAAACTTCTTCCCGTTTATCCAGAAAGACATTGACAACGGACCGGCAAATCCCGGTTCTGCTATGGCAGTTGTATGTGCGCTTCTTCTGGAGCGCTATCAGGCCGGAAAGTTCCCTCTGGCAGTCGTTTCTATGGATAATTGTTCTCATAACGGAGAAAAACTGCAGAATGCTGTCCTCACCATGGCTGATGAATGGAAGAAAAAAGGATTTGTCGACGCAGGATTTATTGACTATCTGTCTGATGAAAGTCTGATCGCCTTCCCCTGGTCGATGATCGACAAAATCACCCCCCGACCGGCAGATTCTGTGTGCGAAGAGCTTAAAAAACTGGGTGTGGAAGAAATAGAACCTGTGATCACCTCTAAAAGAACTTATATCGCGCCTTTTGTCAATGCAGAAGGACCCCAATATCTGGTCATCGAGGATAAATTCCCCAACGGACGTCCCGCGCTGGAAAAAGCAGGGGTATATATGACAGACCGCGATACTGTCAACAAAGTGGAACGCATGAAAGTGACCACCTGCCTGAATCCGCTCCACACCGCACTGGCTGTTTATGGGTGTGTGCTTGGTTATACGCTGATTGCCGATGAAATGAAGGATCCTCAGCTTAATAAACTGGTTCATCAGATCGGTCCGGTGGAAGGCATGCCGGTCGTTACAGACCCGGGTATCCTTTCCCCGCAGGCTTTCGTGGACGAGGTGATCAATGTACGTATCCCGAATCCGTTTATGCCGGATACGCCTCAGCGCATTGCAACGGACACTTCTCAGAAAGTCGGAATCCGTTACGGCGAGACTATCAAAGCCTATATAGATAAATATGGCGACGCCAAAAAACTGCAGGCCATCCCGCTGGCCATCGCCGGCTGGTGCAGATACCTTCTTGGTGTAGATGACAAAGGGGAAAAGTTTGAACTGTCAGCAGATCCGATGATTCCGGGACTGACCGCAAAACTTGCAGACATCGAGCTTGGAAAACCGGAGACTTACAAAGGACAGTTAAAAGACATTCTCTCCAATGCCAATATTTTCGGCATCGACCTGTATAAAGCAGGGATCGGCGACCGGATCGAGGAACTGTTCCTTGAAGAGATCAAAGGCCCGGGAGCTGTACGTGAGGTCCTGAAAAAATACATGTCATAAGCAGGCCAATATTTGCATCCCCGGCGGATCATCTGTATATGCAGATTTCCGTCCGGGGAATCTTTTGCAGAAAACAGTTTTCAAACTGACCTCAGCGCTTTCTCTTTTCGACGCTTTCGATATTCCCTCGGCGTCTGTCTGTACCGCTCCCGAAATACACGGTGAAAGGTTCTCAGGCTCTCAAAACCTGCTTCGATACAAATATCTGTCACCGATCTGTCTGTATATTCCAGCAGCTCGCAGACGTAGGAGAGGCGAATATCATTCAGATACCGGTTAAAACTGCTGTGAAATGTTCCGGAAAACACTCTGGACAGCACATATTTACTGACTCCCAGGTCGACAGCCGTTTTTGACAGCGACATTTCCTCACGAAAATGAGCCGCCATATAAACGACCAGTTCATATACCAGATCCCCCTCTCCCATCCTTTCCTTTTCTGTCATAGACAGATATGGCATACTTTTCCCAAGAAGAATCTGTACATACGCCTGACCTACCGCTTTCTCTTTTTCCTCCCTCATTAATTGTCCCAGCGCATGTACCGCATCTTCCGGCACATCTTTTCTTGCGATTACCGGAATTTCTGGACAATACTGAAAAAGCTCCTCCCCATACACACCGCACACCAGAGGGTCCGCCAATATATAACAGGCCCTGTTTTCTCCTTTCGATAACACCTGATAATGATGAATCACATCCGGAAATACAATTCCCAGATCGCCCGCTGTCATATGGTGCAGCTCTTTTCCTGTTCCCAGCTCCAGCGTTCCTTTTATAACATAGACAAACTCTATCGCCCGGTGCAGATGCGGCTTTACATGTTCCGGTTCCTTACAGATCACCTGAATTCCCGCCTCTGTCTTTTCGTACAATGGATACATCCGCAACCCTCCTCTCTGTTCTCTTTTGAAAACAATAAATCTGTTTTATAGCCTGGTCCTGCCGGCAATCCCGCATGTAAACAGCTTTTCATGCGACATGTTCTGATGCTGCAAAAACTGTCTGTTTTCTGATCTTTTTTGGCATGTATTTTCTCCTTCTTTTTGCTATGATAATTCATGTAAGGCAACCGGCAGACCGTTTTGGTATTCCGGCATCAGAAACTTTTTCCTGCTGTAAAACAGACAGAAAATTTCTGATAAGAGCAAACCGACAAAGCAGCGCTCGCCCGCTTTCAGAAAGGAGAAAACGCATCATGGACAGAATCAAAGATTTTATCAATCAGCTTCTGAATTTTTATGCAGATTATTTTGAACATGTATATTATCGGTAAACAAAGGAATGCACGTCCCGGGAGACCATAGGTCTGAATATTGAAAAAGGCTGCCGGGACTGCGTTTCCCGACAAACCTTAATCAATGTCCTGATTTAATCTGCCTTTGCTTCCAGCTTCTGCTTGAGCATTTTGTTTGTATCTTCCACATTCATTCTCGAAAGTATCGAGGTGATCACCAGACTGATAATCATGGGAATCCACAAATACATAAAGTACAGCATCTGGATACAGGATTCCGACTGCACCGCCAGAGACTGATCAAATCCGCTGGCAGCCAGCATCCAGCCTGCAATCGCGGTTCCCAGTCCGCCTCCCAGTTTCACTCCCAGAGACGTACAGGAATACATGGTTCCATCCACTCTTTTTTGTTTTGTCAGCCAGGTATATTCAGAACAGGATGCAATCACTGCGTTCATATCTCCCTGCCAGGGCCCCTGTCCAAGAGCCGCTATTCCGGTGAACAGAAGCATCAGCGGCACACTGCCCGCATAACCTGCCACCACTACCAGCGCGCGTCCAAGCGTACCCAGCATATAGCCTCTCAGGTTCAGTTTATACATCCCTTTCCACTTTGCCACCAGTGTAGGAGTCACTACCAGCGCTGCGATCAGAGGGATATTGATCGCCCAGGAAAATACCCCGTACAGATTTTCATTTTTCAGCACATAGGTCATATAATAAATACCCATATTAATCATGGCGCCGTACACCTGCTGAAGAATATACACGCCACAGATCATCAGATAAAACCGGTTGGACACAAGAAGCTTTGCCGCTTCAGCAAGACCGTATTTTTCCTCTGTTTCCTGCTCCGCATTTTCTTTTGACTCATTCAGCTCCTCTTCCGGCAGTTCTTTGACAGACAGTGCAGAGACGGTATTGACAAGCAGCCCCATCAGCGCATAAATTATAGCCACTGTCCGCCAGCCTTCAGCCCCGCTGCCGAAATACGCCACCGCTCCAATCGTGACAGACTGTATCAGAAGACTGGTGCCAAAGGCGAAAATAAACCGGTAAGATCCCATCTGCACACGCTCCTTGCTGTTCTTCGTCACAAGAGCGGTCAACGCTGAATAGGCGATATTGTTAGCTGTGTAAAAGACGGCGTTTAAAAGCGTATAGGCGATAAAAAACCAGGCGTACTGAGCCGTCTGTCCAAGATCGACAGGGATCGCAAAGATTGCAGCCAGCGTTACCGCACAGCCAATATAGGCATAAAGCATCCACGGTCTTGCTTTTCCAAGCCGGGTCTTCGTTTTGTCAATCATTGCTCCGAAAAAGATATCGGTAATTCCGTCAAAAAATTTGGACGCGGCAATCAAAGAACCCACAATCCCAGGGTTGAGTCCCACCGTATTGGTCAGATAGATCATGACAAAGGAGGATAAGAAAGCATATACCACATTCCCAGCGATATCTCCGGAACCATACCCTACTTTGTTGTACCATTTTAAATATGTTTTTTCCTGCATAAATAAAGTACTCCCTTTCTTGATCATTTTTATATCCTGCCGTACAATTGTTCAGCAGGTATACATTCCGCAGAGATTTCAGGTATCCGTTTCCGGATTTTTGCATGCTTTGAATACCTGAAGCTGCAGACTGTTTTCCGTCAGTTCTTTACAAATGGTGCAAGTTTCATGTTAAATATAAAATTTTCTTCCTCAAATCGATAATCTGGCATCACCTCCGGCCCACAGCTGTTAGAGCCTATTCCATTCTGCGCATAATCCAGACACAAAACTGTACTCCCCGAAGGCATCAGTTCATAATTATGTTTTTTTCTCTCCAGTTCTTCCTGTGTATAAACAGATGCATTGAACGAAAAAGTCTGTTCTGATACCGCTGTCAGACCCATACTGTCCGTCAACAGCAATACATAATCACAGTCCATATGACTTCCGTTTTCCTGCGGGCGGATATAATCTTCATGCAGTCCGCTCACCGACGCATGATACAGTCCATGCAAAGCGGCCCTGTGTTTATCCTGGTAGCTTTCATAAGGTCCCATTCCATAATAAGACACCTGTGAAAATTCCGGATTCAGAAACAGACGAAGTCCAAAACGGGGAAGCGTCGGAAATTCCATATTTCGCCGCACAGAAAATTTCCCCTGTATCCCTCCTGACCGATCGATTTCCCATACCGCTTCTATATCCATCATACGCTGCACAGAAGCTGCAGATATTGACAGGCTGACAGAAAGCTCCACCGCTGTTCCTGTATGTCGAATCCTCGTTCTGTAAGCTCTCGCACATGCTCTGTCATACTGCGCCCGTTTCCATTCTTTCTTGATATACATATCATTGTCCGTCGGCGCCCGCCAGATGTTCCATTCCACAGGCCGGTCCAGATACTCTTTTCCGCCATACTGCATTTGAGAAAACAGTCCGCTCCTTTTATCATAACGATAAACAAAATTCGCTCCTTTCAAAAATACAGCACAATCTGTCTCCTTGATTTCTATGTCGGGCTCATCTGAAGACAACTCCGCTTCTTTACGCTCCAGAAATCTGACAGCAGTCTGATTCCTTCCATCCTCTGTTTTCAAAAGAATCTCCTCATATCCCAGCAGATATCCCGCCGGAACTAATATCTCTTCTTCTCTGCGGAAATAAAACAGCTTCAGATAAGCTCTGCCCTTTTCCGGTATCCTGACCTTCAGAAAAATATCCCCTGTCTCCCCCGGTTCTGCTTCAACCACAGAAAGTATACCGCCTTCCTGGCAGAGTCCATCACAGTTTATTTCATAATGAATTTCTACATAATCCTTTAAATTCGTAAAATCCATCTGATTTTTAAGCGTCAGCTTCTGCGTCTCCTGATCAAAAGAAACCGCTCTCACCGGTCGATAGACATTTCTGTACTCCAGAAGGCCTGTATGCGGAGTCCGGTCCGGATATACAAGACCATCCATGCAGAAGTTCCCGTCATGAATCACCTCTCCATGATCTCCGCCATATCCATAGATCGTTTTTCCTTCTGCTGTCTTTCCATGAGCAATCGCATGATCGCACCATTCCCATACAAAGCCTCCGCACATCTGATTATGTCTCTGAAACAGTTCAAAATAATCCTCCAGATCTCCGGGGCCATTGCCCATAGAGTGACTGTATTCGCAGAGAATCAGCGGTTTTCCTGGTCCCCGGTCCAGATATTCCTGAATCTCTTCAAAGGCCGGATACATTCTGCTGTACAGATCCAGGCAGGAATAATCATAGCGCACTCCGCTTTTTCGGTATCTGGCGCTCTCATAATGAGTCAGGCGGGACGGATCATACTCTTTCGTCCACCGCAGCGCTTTTTCAAAGTTACAGCCGTAAGCGCTCTCATTTCCCATGGACCAGACAGCAATGCAGGAACGGTTCTTATCCCTTTCCACCATCAGCTGCACCCGGTCAAGAATTGCATCTCCCCACAGAGTATTGTCCGCGATCGATTCATTCCAGCAGTCAAATTTATTCTCATCCCGGTTGTCTTTGTGATAGGTTTCTACCGGACCGTGGCTTTCTACATCCGCCTCGTCGATCACCAGAAAACCATATTTATCGCACAGCTGCAGAAAGACCGGCGCGTTCGGATAATGGCTCGCCCGGACCGCGTTGATGTTATGCCGTCTCATCAGCGTCAGGTCTTTTATCATCTGTTCTCTGCAGACCGTCGGACCTGTAACCGGATCAGAATCATGGCGGTTCACTCCCCGGAAAATAATCTTTTTTCCATTCAGGCAGACGGCATGGTCCCGGATATCGACCAATCGCAGTCCAATATAATCCACGATCACCTCCGATTCCGTATCAAGCACCAACGTATAGAGATATGGTTTCTCTGTGTTCCACAGAACCGGATCGGAAATTTTCAGCACCAGCCTGTCTTCTTCCTGGCATCTGACCATATCCACCATGCGGTTGTCCGCGTCATAGATCGACGCCGCTGTGAGAACCTTGTTTTGAAAATATTTCATCTCAACGGAGACTTCCGCCTCTTCTTTTTGAAGGGATGTTTTTATAAAGTAATCACGAATCGCTTGCTCCGGACGTTTGATCAGATACACATCACGAAAAATGCCGCTCGTGCGGAACTTGTCCTGATCCTCCAGATAACTGCCGTCACACCACTTCAGCACCAGCACAGCCAGCCGGTTCGGCCCTTCGATGACAAAATTGCTGACATCGAATTCACTTGTGCAGTGAGACACCTGACTGTATCCGACATATTCTCCGTTGAGCCATACATAAAAGCAGGAATCCACTCCTTCAAAATTCAAATATGTTTTTGGTGCTGTAGCATCTTTTCGGTAGTTAAATTCATGTACATATGCTCCGCACGGATTATCCCGCGGGACATACGGCGGGTCGAACGGGAAAGGATAGCGGATGTTCGTATACTGATGAGTATCATAGCCTGCCGTCTGCCATATACCGGGCACCGGAATTCTGTCATACCCGGAAATGTCATGACCTGTTTCATAAAATGTCTCTCTCAATTCATAAATACTGCTAAAATAACGGAAGCTCCATTTTCCGTTCAGCATCTGCAGACGATCCGAGTCCTCCCGTCTCTCCACAAGCGAATCCATTCGTACAGATGCCGGAATATAATAAGCTCTTGCCGGCATGGTGTTTTCGTGAAGTACATTCAGATTTTCATAGTGTTTTGGTACAATCATAGTTGCTGCCTCCTGATTTAGAGTTTTGCTTCTGCCCTTTTGCTTTTCTACGTCTTTGTTCTCTGTGATTATCATTATAGCGGCAAAATGCTCAAAACGCCATGGACTCCATTAGACAAAACATGCACAAAATGGTACAATATAAATATTCGAACTGCAGATCACTTAATACAAAAGTTTTGTCCTGTAACATCCCTGACTGGTCTCTTAATACAGTCAAAAAACTCCTCACAGGACGAAGAATCCTGATTACTCGTCCAAAAGAGCGTCTGCTCAGAACTAATGCCCGGTTTCCAACAGCATTCAGCAGATTGAAAGGAGCCGCCTCATGTACATCAATTCCGCTTACCTGAATCGTTCCCTTGTAGATTTTAAAGACAAAAGCCGCCCGCTTATTGTAGGAAGCTGCGGCACTTATCATTTGTACACCCGCCCGAAGCTTCCTACTCACAGACCCAAAGGAAGGCTGGACTTTCAAATTTTGTACATTGCATCCGGAAAAGCGCATTTTTATTTTGATAAAAGCGAAACAGATACCGTCGTGACCGCCGGGCAGATCGTCGTCTACCGGCCGAAGGAACCTCAGCGTTATGTATACTACGGTACAGAACAGACAGAGGTATACTGGGTTCATTTTACCGGAAACAATGTCAAAAATATCCTCCGGCACTACGGTATTACTGACGATATGCGCGTGATTACCACCGGGGCTTCACTTGAATACACGAGAATTTTTAAACAGATGATACAGGAACTCCAGCGATGCCAGATCTGCTATCCGGAACTTCTGACCTTTTTGCTTCTTGAGCTTCTGATTCAGATCAGCAGACAGATCGGCAGAGTCCATCGGCGCAAAGACATCTATCTGGATATGCAGATGGAACTTGCCATACAGTTTTTTAACGACCACTATCATACTGAAATCAGTATTGAAGAATATGCCGCCTCCAGGGGAATGAGCGTCAGCTGGTTCATTCGCAGCTTCAAACAGTATACCCATACAACACCCATGCAGTACCTGGTAGAGCGACGCATGACCAATGCCCAGGTGCTTCTGGAAACAACAAACTACAGTATTTCTGAAATCGCAAATCTTGTCGGATATGATAATCCCCTTTATTTCAGCCGCATTTTCAAAAAACAGAAGGGAATGTCTCCCTCTGATTATCGAAAACTCAGCTCTGCTGAGAGCTGAGTTTTTATCCTCTATGCAGTCTGATTCACATTTGTCATGTCTGCCCGACTCATTATCCAGGAAAATAAAGTATGCCTGATTTTCGTTTCTTCTGTACAGCCGACAGGCGAAGTTTCAGCAGCTCTGAATTTTATTCAGAAAACCCTGTATCTCAAAACACCAAAATTATCAACAGAACATCCACATTCTCAGTTGAATTTGCTCCGCATATCTTTTATACTGAAATAAAAGGCCGGATCATATCAGCTCAGAGAAACCGTGAAGGATGGAGAAATCTGATGACCAGAAAGTCGTTTTTACATATCATATTTTAGAGCGGCCCTTATGAAAGCGTGAAGTTTACAGAAAAACGGTCGTTCTGGTTTTGAGATTTCTATCCATTGATTCCGGAACATGAGTTTGCCGGGATTGTGGAAGAGAACAGACACATAAGCCCCCGGAACCGATACGATTGCGCATCGTGATTCTCTGACTGAGAAACAGGACACATTCATAAGGAGATTAAGTATGAACTGGAAATGGAAACAAAAATGGCTGATTTCGCAGGCAGTGATTATCACTGTGCTGTTTTTTTCTGTTCTTCCGGCAGCGGCGACCGAATCAGTCGGACAGGAGGATACCCAGCCCGCCGTAATAGAACATACCAAATCAGAAGCAGAAGCAAATACAGATGAAAATGTCCAGTCAGAAATGGAAGCAAAGATTCATTCAGACTCCCAAAAAGACATTTCGGAAGATACAGAATCCGTTTCGGAAGACAGCACCTTGGAGGATACAGAATCGAACTTGGAGGATACAGAATCGAACTCGGAGGATACAGAACCGGACTCTGAAGAAGGCACCTTAGAAGATGCAGGATCAAATTCCGAAGAGGGTACCTCACAGGATGCGGAATCGGACTCTGAAGAAGGCACCTTAGAAGATGCGGAATCGGACTCCAAAGAGGGTGCGAAAGACGATCTGTCTGAAAATTCCAAGGGCGAATTGCCTGCCAATATGGAACGTCCCGATCATATTTTGTCCAAAGATTTTGCCTCCGGTGTCCACAAGTGCAGCTGGTCCATGGACTGGGACTGTGATGAAAGCTATCACTGGCACGAGTGTGATGCAAAAAACTGTCCCCTGAGCGCCAATAGCGAAAAAGAGGGTTATGCAGAGCACTGCTATGAGGATGACAATATATGCACCGAATGCGGCTATGTCAGGTCAGACAACGGGCCTGCCCGGGCAGCAGGAGTCGTTCCGACTTATCAGGAGGCCTATGAGGCGATGATCGCCTTAAAAGATAACTATCCGGAAGGAATGACATGGACAAATTTTACCCCCTACGGGAGTCAGGGAAATTTGGGCGCTTCTTATGTCTGGAACGGCGGAAAGGTTTATGGCGCAAACAGCGGCGTGGGCTGTTCAGCTTTCGCTTTCATCCTCAGCGATACGGCCTTTGGCAATTTACCTGCAAGAGTAATCAACGGAGGCGGCTTTACATTTGAAGATGTGAAAGTCGGTGATATCCTTCGGGTAAATGGCAACATTCACAGCGTGATTGTACTGCAAAAGAGTACAGGGGGAGTCATAATCGCTGAAGCGAACTACAACAAGTCCGTTCATTGGGGACGTGCGATGAGCAAAGAGGAAGTTTTAGCCGCAGACTACATAATTACGCGCTATCCCGATCATCATGTTCCTTCAGATAAACCTGGCGCGGACGAAGTAGTGAAAAGCGGGACGGAAGGGAGTCTGAGCTGGTCGCTGACGAAAGCAGGAATACTGACAATCTCCGGCAAGGGAATGATGCCGGACTACTCCCCGGATCATCTTCCGCCATGGTACGGATGCAGCGTCGGTGCAGTCATTATCGAAAATGGTGTAACGAGTATAGGTAACTATGCCTTTTACCAGAGTACTGCTCTCAGTATATATATTCCTGGCGGTATAGTGAAGATTGGCCAGAATGCCTTTTATGAGTCCGGATTGATTTCCGTGACGATCCCGGGCACAGTTGAATCGATCGAAGATCACGCTTTTCATAACTGTAAGAACCTCACTTCTGTGAGCGTTTCCAAGGGAGTAAAAACAATCGGAAGCAATGCTTTTCGAGGTTGCACAAGCCTGTTATACATTGATTTTCCGACAAGTATTACGTCAGTAGGCGCAGGAGCGTTTATGAGCTGTGAAAAAATGGTTCGTGTGAGATTTATGCCTGGCAGTAAAAAGACCGCACTGGGCGATAATCTGTTTTCGCAATGTTGGAATCTGACAAGTGTGACCTTGCCCCAGACAGCAGACTGTATCAGCAGCGGCATGTTTGAGTCCTGTTCCTCGCTTCTCACACTGTATATTCCGGCAAGCGTAACGAATATTGGACAAAATCCGTTTAACAGCTGCAATGCTTTGAAATTTATTTACTTTGGCGGCACCGAGGCGGAATGGAAATCCATGCTGAATCCATATTTGCAGGGATCCCTGCAGTCTATAGGGACAACAGTGATTTGCAACGCCATATTTGATGATCCTTTCGCACCGGACCCCGATGACCCGGGTGATTTCTGGCCTGATGAGGACGAAGAAGATCCCGATCACAACGAGGGCGTTCACAAACACCGCTGGTCCAAAAACTGGAGCTATGACAAAACCTGTCACTGGCATGAGTGCAGCGCCGGCTGCTCTTTAACTGACAATCGTGATAAAAACGGTTATGGAACGCACAGCTATGACAGCTGGGTGATTGATGCTGATGCGACGTCTTCCCGAAGAGGCAGCAGGCACCGGGATTGTACGATTTGCGGCTATCGTCAGACTGCGGGTATTCCTGCTGACGATTCAAACGACAACGACGACAGTTCAAACGGCAGCGGCGGCTCGAACGATAACAGTTCAAACGGTAACGGCGGCGGCTCGAACGGTAACGATGATGGTTCAAACGGTAACGGCGGCAGCTCGAACGATAACGACGACGATTCAAACGGTAATGGCGGCGGCTCGAACGATAACAGTTCAAACGGCAGTGACGGCAGTTCAAACAATAACAACGCAAACGGAAGCTCGAACGATAACAGCGCAAATGGTAACGGCGGCAGCCTGGTCGCTCCTGTCAGTACTGCAGGAACAACGAGACAGGCAGGCAGTTTGGATGATGCAGACCTGAAGGAAACCAAAGACACATCAAATAAATTATCTGAAGACGCTGGAAGAAAACAATTCCCTGACAGCGAAAGGGAGCCTGAGGATACAGAAAATCTGCCATCACAGAATCCTAAAGAAACCGAAACGGCATCCGAGGGTGATGAAAGCAAAATTCCATATGCGTCTGACGAAGATTCAGAAAATGTCAGTAAATCAGACAAAGGAAATACCAATGTAATCATACCTGTTCTGAGTGTATTTGGCTGCGCTGCGGTAGGCTCTGGCCTTGTGTTTATGAGAAAAAGGAACAAGCTGAAAAAATAATACTGTCTGATGTTTAAATGCTATAATCAGATGCAATCTGATAAAATGTCAGCGCTGTTTCACTGTTGACAAGAAACTTCGTACCCGATGTCTAAAATGCATTGAGGTTTCTCCGTTCCATGTGCATCTGTGCAAAAGCCTGGCCGGTAAAAAATACCGGCCAGGTGCCACTTTACCGTATATTTGTCCCAAAAGAACTGGGCGCAGCCTGCCGCGCCGTGTCCAGTTGGGGCAAATCTTTTACAGATTACGCCGCACAGCCGGCGGAAAACGATTTTCAGGCAGTTTATGGCATCTTTCTGACAGGCAGAAAAATCTTTTTTCCGTCTGTCAGGATGCTTTCGTTTCCTTTGGAAGCGTCAAGCCTGCCAGCTGTTCCAGAATATTCCCCGCCCCGTTCAGCGAAACAGAACCCACCTTATCGCAGATCCTTTCCAGATATTCCAGCTCTTTCAACCGATACAGAATCCTGTTTTCTTCCATCAGTTTGGCTGTATTCAGAAGACTTCTGGTAGAAGCCACCTCTTCCCGACGCATAATCACATTGGCCTGAGCCTTTTTCTCCGCCACCAGCACGGTATTCATAATATCCCGGATTTCTCCCGGCAAAATGATATCTTTGATGCCCACGTCTATCATTTCCACGCAATATTCCTCCTGCAGATCCTTCATCTGTGCACACAGAAATCTTCCGATTTCTTCTTTCTGTGCCAGCAGTTCATCCAGACGGTACCGGCCTACATATTCCCGCGCCAGCAGTTGGAGCTTCGCATACAGCAGTTTTCCGGAGCCTTCCATCTTCTGTACCAGAGACAGCGGATCTGTAATCCGATAGCTGCACAGAATATTCAGGCGGATCCCCACCTTATCGGCAGTTAGAATCTCCTGCCCGGAAATATCAAGCTGTTGAATCTTCAGATTGAAGATTTTACAGGATACTTCATGTGCATAGATCCAGTAATCATACGTGCCGCATTCAAGCTGTTCTGTATATTTCCCGTCTATGTACAAAAGTCCCGTCTCGCCGTCTGCGACCGTTATTTTCTTGTGCATTCTCGCCGGCAGCAGATGTCTATACATCCCCGGCACCTGCTCCTCGGTAATCCGGGTTCCGGTTACATCGATCAGGCGAATCTCATTCGTCTCATAAACGTTCCAGTACAGTGCCTCTCCTCCTGTCAGCACCTGCCGGTATACCCCGTTTACCATATGCATCCCGATGCAGCTGTCAGGAATCTGAACCCGAATGACACGCGCCGAGAATTCCGGCTGCTTCATCAGAAGTTCCACCGGCAGTTCCTGTGTATCTACTTTTCCAATCATGGATACAATTTTTAATTCATACCCCATCCAGGAAAACAACTGATATTTTCCTGCAAACAGCAATTTAACCAGAATTCCGTTTTTCAGCAAATATCCGCATTCCTGTTCCTTAATCATATACTTCATAGCTTTTCCTCCTATTTATAGTTCTGCATCTTTGCTTCCCTCGCCCCTTCCCCTGGAAGTATTTTCCTCCACTTTCGTTTCTGAAAATCCTTCCGGGCTCTGTCCGCTTCGATGCTGTTTTTATAGTTCTGCATCTTTGCTTCCCTCGCCCCTTCCCCTGGAAGTATTTTCCTCCACTCTCGTTTCTGAAAATCCTTCCTAGCTCTGTCCGCTTCGATGCTGTTTTTATAGTTCCGCATCTTGCTTCCCTCGCCCTTTCCCCTGGAAGTATTTCCCTCCACTTTCGTTTCTGAAAATCCTTCCGGGCTCTGTCCGCTTCGATGCTGTTTTTATAGTTCCGCCGGTTTTGTTTTTTAGGTGGAAGTGCGCCTGCTTTTCCCACCGGAAAAACGGGAAGATTTCTTGAGTAAAGGCGATCCTTCAAAGGGCCCTCTGCCGTCCGCAGAAGCTGTCTTTTAGTCGTTTCTTCCGGTATCCAAAATCTGCTGCCTTTTTCCGGCCAAAGTTCCTGCCAGATCCGGTCGGTTCTCTATCAGTCCTGGAGCTGTCTGAACACCCATTCCTGCCATTTGCACGCCCTGCTTTACGGTAATTTGATCTTTATCCGGTCAACGCAGCACAGCGCCTCCTTCATTCAGGTCCAATCTCCCGCAAACTGTGACGCACATCTGCCGGAAAGCGATTTTCAAACACGCTCTAAAAGACAAAAGCCTCAGGTACAGTAAAAAACGTTACCTTCTTCTGTACAGAATACTTTCGGGAAAAGCAAAGAACGCGGTCCTTCCGCTTTTTTGAGCTGCATGGACACTGCACTTGTTTATGATTGCTTTACCACTTAGCAAACTGTTTCCCCAAAACAGTGGAGGATTCGAACCTCCGAATCATCATAAAATAAATTTCTGTACCGCTTTGGCATACCATCCATCCACCGGAGGCGGCACCGCCCGGACCCGGTCTCCCGGAAATCCAAGGCCTGAGAAATTCGGTACTATTTCATTTTAACCATGTTTATAAAAATAATCATATAAAAAAAGGTGCGAACTTCCGGTTTTTACCAGAATTGTTCGCACTCATTCAAAACAGAGTCTGCCGTTGTATCAGACAAAACCGTCATTTTTTTCAGAGGGAACCGCTTTCCGGAACAGTCCCCAGGATATAATCGCCGTCAGCAATTCAGCCGCCGGAAAACCGTACCATACACCGCTTGCTCCCAGCACACGACTCAGCAAAAATGCAGCTGGCAGCATGATCAGAAGATAGCGGCACAGAGAAATCACAAGCGAAGGTTTTCCCATGCCAAGACCTTCCAGAGCTCCGCAGGTGGTTACGGACACGGAAGATACGGTAAAACCGATGCAGATGATCCGAAGAGCAGCGGCGCCGGCAGACACCGTATCCGGGCTGGAGCTAAATAATTCCATCAGAGGTACGGGAGTGGCGAAACACAAAACAGTTCCCAATGCCATAATTACGGTGATCAGATACAGAGAAGTCCGATAAATCTTTCTCACCCTGTCGTACATTCCGGCCCCGTAATTATATCCGATCAGCGGACGGATCCCCTGAACAATCCCGCTTGCAGTCAGATACAGAAAAGTCTGCAGTTTATAATAAACCCCCAGTACCAGCACATACGCCTGAGAAAATCCGGACAGGATCACATTCAGACAGGAAATCATCAGCGACGGCAGGGATAACGTCAGCGAAGCAGAAATACCGACAGAATACAGTCGTCTTACAATCTCTTTGTCCGCCCTCAGACATTCCCGTCTGAGTTTCACCGGTATCGGATACCGTGCATAATAACACAGATAAATTACAAGCGTCAGCACCTGTCCTAATCCCGTGGCAATCGCCGCACCTTCAATCCCTAATGATGGAAAGGGTCCTATTCCAAAGATCAGCAACGGATCCAAAATAATATTTGCAATACAACCACACAGCATACTGACCATAGACACTGTCATCTTTCCGACCGCCTGAAAAATTTTTTCAAATGACAGATCCAGTGATATGATGACCGCAAAACCAAATACAATCCGGGAATAACGGACTCCCATGTCGATTGTGGCGGCATCAGACGTAAAAAGTCCAAGAAAAGACGGAGTCACCGCAATGCACAATATCATCAGCACCAGCCCGTGCGCCGCATTTAAAAATGTACCCAGAGTCGCCGCCTGATCCGCTTTTTTCTGTTCCTGAGCACCCAGAAAATATGCGATCACCGCATTGAGTCCCACGCCGAAACCAATCGTTACCGCATTGATCAGATTCTGCAGAGGATATACCAGCGACAACGCAGTCATTGCGTCTTCATTGATTTTAGCCACAAAATAACTGTCAATGATATTGTACAGTGAATTAACCATCATGGACAATACCATCGGCAGCGACATAACAAGTACCAGCTGCAAAATCCCTTTTTCCTTCATATAGGTTTGTTCCACTCTGTATTCTCCCTTCTCTTTCAGAAAATTAAAATCCCTGGGCAGACTGATCGGACGTCGCTCTCCTCTGCAGTAATACAATCCTGCGGAAAAAACTTCTGTCTCCCGACGAATCCATTCGCGCCCACTGCGTGTTGTCATCAGTAAGCACATGCCGCATCAGTTACTTCAGAATAAATGTAATAGCATAATGTCCGGACTTCATCAGAACACAAAAAAACGCCGCACAGCTGCCAGATCAGCAACTGTGTGGCGAAAAATGGATCATATCCAGAAAAATCCACGCCCTTGCGGGTTTTATGTACGTATTGTAACATGGCCAAAAATATCTGTCAAACTTCTGTCCTGCAGGCATAGCAAAATCCATTTAAATCCTTACCACAGCATACGCCTGCCATGCAACACCTTAAAAGTTCCTGCAGTTATAAGCATAACAGCCTTCTTACTCTTTCACAGCATGAAAATCTTTTTGCCAATGAGTACGTTTTGTATAATGTACGTCCATGACGCCATTTTGCTTCAAGTAAAAATCAGCCACTTCTTTCATTAAGTCTTCAATCTCATCCAATTTCGTCAGTTTTGCTTCACAGATACATTATTTCATTAAGCATAAAATTCCTCCGCCTTCTTCACCCGTTCAGGGGCAAAGAGCCGTATCAAATGCAGAGAACACAGCATGGCAATTCCTCCAAAACCGACGATCAAATACATAAAGAGGATTTGTCCAAAATAACCGGGCAATAAAAGAAACAGAAAAACCGGCGACAGATTAATCACCATGATAAACACTGTAAATACTCCATTATTCATAGACAGAAAAAATGCTTTTCGGATGCATTCTCTGACTCCTGTATCAAAATATGCAAGAACCGGAAACACATGACTCAAAACTGCCAGATAAAAATAAGCGACCGCCAGAATTACGACCACAACAGGAAACTGGAATCGTATTTTCCACTGAAACGCACACCAGAGATCTGCTATAAGAAACATCCCTGCTCCCAGAAAAATCAAAAACAATATCGTCGCTTTCCGAAAGCATCTTCTGAACGTCAGAAAAAATGTTCTGATTACTGCCGGGTTCTCATATACCGCAAAACGCATGGTCACTTCATACAGTGCACATGTGGCAGCTCCCATCGTAAAAAGCGGCAGACTGCATAGAAACCACAGTGCATTCAGCAGAATAATATCCATAAACCGGTTTAGAAAATCTGCAAGCATACCTTCCTGTAATACTTTCATGCTTATATTTATTCCTTTCTGATTTTCTAATATCTTAACATTATAGAACGGGTTCCGCAACATATTTTTTGTTTTAATTTTATAATTATCATTTTTTATGTGTAATATATACAAATTCAAAACTATAATTTTGTATATATTCCCATTTTTGTATTCATTTTCAAAAAACTATAGACATTTTTACAATAAAATGCTACCATTTATTCATCACAAATGGAATGGGTTCCATATTTAAAGCGCCACAGGAAATACCCTGTGGTAAAAAAATTATTTATATGGAACGGGTTCCATGAATAAAAGGAGGAAACCTTATGAACATGAGAAAAGTTTTAAGTATGCTTCTGATATCTGCAATGGCAATGTCTGTGACAGCATGCGGAGGATCAGGCTCTACCGCAGATACCTCCAGTGACGCCGCTTCTGTAGAAGGTGCAGTCAGCATCACAATCTGGAGTCCTACGGACAAAGAAGCAGTGGAGGCCTGGTGGACAGAAAAACTTGCCGAATGGAACGAAGCTCACCCTGAAATTCAGGTGAGCCGTGAGGCCATCGATCGCTCCGACTCTTATGCTTATGAAAACAAAATCACCACCGCCGTCACCTCCAATGACCTCCCGGACATTTTCTATGTTGACGGCCCTACCGTCTCTTACTATGCAGCCAACGGAATCATCGTACCTATGGATGATTATTTTACTCAGGAAGATTTGTCTGACTTTGTAGATTCCACCGTCGCACAGTGCACCTATGACGGAAAATTATATGCAGTTTCCGCCACCGAATCGTCTGTAGCATTGTATTACAATAAAGATTATCTGACCGAGTGCGGCGTAGATGTGGCAGATATTGAATCCCGCACTGTGGAACATCCGCTGACCTGGTCTGAGCTGGAAGAGATTGCCAGGAAATGCACTACGGATAATTATGTCGGAACTCACATCATTATGGATCATGGCGAGGGCCTTCCCTATGCACTGGAACCCATGTTTATCTCCAATGGAAAAGATTTTGTCAGTGAGGACGGTTCTGAAGCAGAAGGATATATCAACAGCAAAGAATGTGTGGAAACCGCCGAATATCTTGCTAACCTGATCGCAAACGGCTATGCCAACATCGATCCGATTCAGGATGAATTCTTAAACGGCGCCTGCGCTACCATGCTGGGCGGTTCCTGGGATGTCTCCATTCTGGAAGCAAGCGCGGATTTCGACTGGGGTGTTACTTACTATCCGGTATCCGACTCTACAAAAAAAGCGGTATCTCCCTGCGGCGACTGGTCTGCAGCTATCAGCAAAGACTGCAAAAACGTAGATGCTGCCGGACAGTTCCTGCAATGGCTGATTAACAGCGAAAATACTGCTACTTATGCAGCGGCTATCGCAAAACCTGCAACCCGCAATTCTTCCTATGAAAATCCGGCGATGGCAGAATATGCCGAAGGCCCCCGCGCCATGTTTGTAGAACAGCTTCAGAATACGGCAGTTCCCCGCCCGAGAACTCCTTCCTATTCTGTGTTCTCCACCAAGTATGCAGAGGCAATGACAAACATCTTTTCCGAAGCGGCATCTTCCCATACCGTAGATACTGCCTATATCCAGTCTGAACTGGATGCAGTCGCAGCCGCTTTTAAAGAAGATTACGACATGTATTATGCAAACTGACAGCCCACGTACATCCCATTCGCAGACTTCTGCATGTCTGAGAATTGCTTTTTGGCAGATGTACCTCACAGTTTGCGGGAGATTATACCCGAATGAGGGAGACGCAGTGGCTACATTGACCGGGTGAGAGTCAAATGTACCGCAAAGTGGGGCGTGCAGATGGCGAAAATGAATGTTCAGGCGCGCTCTGCTACATCGTTCGGCAAATAACCGGACCAACCACACAGAATGTTTCTTTGAATGTGCAGGTCAGAAAACGCAGGTGTGGCAGTGCTGCACCGGGATTTTTGTCCTGTACATTCGAAATATATCATTCAGACGAAACTAATCCAAGCAATACACTGATATCTGAAATTTGCTTTTGTCAGATATGCATCACTATTTGCAGAGAATTTGTACCGGCTAAAGGAAGTATAGCTGGCTATGCTGCCTGAATCCGGTACAAAAACCGCACAAAACAAAATGCAAAGACGACAAAAGAGGCACTTTAAATAGTAGGAGAAATAATATGTCTAAGACATCCAGCCTTTCCGGCAGAAAAAGGAACGAACGCGTAGCGGCCTATATTTTTACTGTCCCGGCTATGTTCCTGTTATTTGCATTCCTGGTCGTCCCGATCCTGTACACAGTTTATTACTCTCTGTTCCAGTACCAGATCGTAAGACCGGACAATATCACATTTATTGGTTTTAAAAATTATCTGAAACTGTTCACGGACGATGATTTCTGGCTGGCGCTTCGCAACACGGTATATTTCACTGTATTCGTAGTACCCTTCCAGTGCATACTGGCTCTCGCGCTGGCTATGCTGGTATCTTCCAAATTCCGTGGGGTCGCCATTTTCCGAACGATGTATTTCAGTCCTCAGCTGACTTCCATGGTTGTCATCTCCATCCTGTGGACTGTGCTTTACAATTCCAATCCCAATACCGGTCTCATCAATTCACTTCTGACCAGTTTGGGAATGGAACCCATCAATTTCCTGACCAACTCCAAAACAGCGATGAATTCCATTATCTTTATGTCCGGATGGCAGGGAGCAGGCTATCAGATGATGATCTTTCTGGCGGGTCTGCAGGGAATACCCCGAGACCAGTATGAAGCCGCTTCCGTGGACGGAGCCAGCAAAGTGCAGCAGTTTCTGTACATCACACTGCCCGGGCTGAAAGGCACAATCAAATATGTAGTGATGATCACCATGATTCAGGCGATGAAGCTTTTTACACAGCCTTATGTCATGACCCAGGGCGGACCTAAGAACAGTACCAAGACGCTCGTCTACTACATCTACACGCAGGGCTTTCAGCAGGGAAACTTTGGTTATGCCTGCGCCGTCGCCGCTGTTTTCTTCGTCATTGTGGTCATTATGTCCCTGTCCATGAAAAAGCTGATTGCTGAGACCAATTAGAGAAGGAGGATACAGATCATGACAAAATCAATGAAAATGGAGAATTTTCTGACGAAACTTTTGTTTTATGCAGGAAATATCATTATTGGAATCATCTTTGTATCGCCCCTGATCTGGATGATCTCTGCATCGCTCAAACCGGAAGCACAGATTTTCGCGAATATGAATTCTATTTCAACATTTATTCCGGTTCAGGCATCTTTGAATAATTTTAAAGAAGTGTTTTCAAGGCTGGATATGCTGCAGGTATTCAAAAACACTTTTGTCTACATCGCGCTGATTCTGGTGCTCGACCTGCTTTTAAACTCTATCTGTGGATACGCGCTTGCGAAATTTGACTTTAAAGGCAAAGGCATGATGCTGAACTTTATTGTAGCTCTGATGGTTATGCCGATGGAAGCAATCATGCTGCCTCTGTACATCGAAATGTCACAGCTTGGCTGGGTCAATACACTGGCTGCTCTGGTCATTCCTTTTGTCGCCAAATGCTTTTCAATCTATATGTTTCGACAGTTTTTCTGCGATATTCCTGACGAACTGCTGGAAGCGGCTGCACTGGACGGCGCCAGTCCGGTAAGAACCTTTTTTACGGTAGTTATGCCGATATCCAAGACCGTCTATGCAACTGTATTTATTTTAGATTTCGTAGCGCACTGGAACGACTTTATGTGGCCGTTCCTGGTCATGACCGGCGAAGGCAAACGTACCATCCAGCTGGCTATCCAGGTGTTTTTTGGAACGCAGCCAATCCATTACAGCGCAATCATGGCTGCACTGGTTGTTTCTGCCATTCCGATGCTGATCATGTTTATCTTCATGCAGAAATATTATATCGAGGGAATCGCTTCCTCCGGAATCAAGGGATAATTGACAATTTCTGAAAAAGAACGTAAACTTATTCCAGAATAAAACCCGCATGGTATTTGTCGGATATTTACACAGATTTTGTTGCAGAACAAAAGCTGCTAACTCCTGTATTCACCAAAGCGCGTTCCAGAACGCTTCCTTCTTATACAAAGCCTGACTGATCGTCCGTGTAAGTTTCATTTTCCACCAGTAAGCTATGGAAGCTTCCGTTCACACTTTGGTCGATATCGGACATAAACCGCCGGCGCACAGCATCCTGGCAGTGTTGATGATCCGTCTGTTTTACAATCGCCTGCCTCATTGCCTCCAGGAGCCGGATATCCTGCCGCAGGCTGTCGGACATCCTGCCCCTGTGGCAGATGCCGGCATGGCTGTATGATTCTTTATCTGCGGGAATAAATATAATGTATGAGGAATTAAGATATGGCTACGATTCAGGATGTTGCAAAACACGCCCAGGTAGGAGTAGGAACCGTCTCCCGTGTACTCAGTGGAAAAGGTTACGTAAAAGCAGAAACCAGACAGCGAGTACAGGCTTCTATAGAAGAGCTGAACTATACGCCAAATGAAATGGCCCGGAATCTGTTTTTCCAGAAAAGCGGAATTGTGGCAGTGATCGTGCCGGAGGTAGCGCATCCTTTTTTCGCCCAGTTTGTAAACGCCGCAGAAATGGTCCTGTGTGAAAAAGGCTATCAGACCATGATCTGCAACACATATTATGAACAGAATTATGAACAGCGCTATCTGGAAATGTTAAAACAGCGCAGAGTAGACGGCATTATATTTGGAGCTCACACGGTTCTGGATATTTCACAGTATGAAAATATCCAACTGCCCATCGTTGCACTGGACCGGGATCTGGGAGAAAATATTCCCCGTGTCTCGGTAGATCACAGAACAGGCGGCCGTATGGCAGCCGAAGAACTGATCCGTTCCGGCTGCCGCAATGTCCTGCAGTTTGTCGGTTCCAAAAAAGAAACAGAAGTGTCCACGCCTGCAAATGTGCGCCATGACATATTTGCAGAAACGATGAAGCAGCATGGAATCAGCTGCCGTTCCTGCTGTGTAAAATGGCCTACCGCAGACATCAGCTATTATCAGACAACTGCCACCCGTCTGCTGGAGGATTACCCTGATGTTGACGGTATTTTTGCCACAGATTTAATGAGCATGGCCATCCTGCAGTCTGCCCTGCTCCACAGGAAACGCATTCCTGAAGATCTAAAGCTGATCACTTACGACGGTACCAGCAGCATCGGGCTGACTTATCCAAGGATCACGGCTATCGTTCAGCCAATCGAGCGCCTGGCAAACGAAGCGGTTCATCTGATTGTGGATCTCATTCACGGAAAAAAAATAAAAAACAAAAAGGTGGAACTGCAGGCCGTGTTAAGACCCGGTGATACCACAGTGGGAGGGTAATACCTTCCCTTGTTTTTTATTACGCAGCATCTGTATTTTACAAGAAATGAATAGTAATAGAGACGAGGTTATAACGATGAAGCAAACGAAATTAGTCGAGGCAAGAACATTTGAAAAAGAGCATAAAGACCGGATTCTTCCAGAGGAACGTCCTTTATACCATGTTACACCTGCTGTAGGCTGGCTGAATGACCCCAATGGATTTTCCGTATATCAGGGAGAGTTTCATCTCTTTCATCAATATTATCCTTATGACATCCACTGGGGACCCATGCACTGGGGACATTTAAAAAGCTCTGATCTGATCAAATGGGAATACCTTCCCGCTGCTCTGGCTCCTGACTGTCAGTACGACGCTCAGGGCGTGTTTTCCGGAAGCGCACTGCAGATGCCGGACGGGCGTCAGCTTCTGATGTATACCGGAGTGCAGGGAAAGGACAATACTTCTGAATGCCGTCAGACACAGTGCGTCGCCATCGGCAACGGCATCGATTATGAGAAATATGAAAAAAATCCGGTCATTACGGCCGATGATATTCCGGAAACATGTTATGCAAAAGACTTCCGGGATCCGAAAATCTGGCATGACAACAGTGAAAACTGTTTTTTTGCTGTAGCGGGTATCCGCACTGCCGACGGCAGCGGCGCAGTCGCACTCTTTTCCAGCGAAGACGGTTTTTCCTGGAAATATGTCACAATCCTCGACCGGTGCCGGAATCAATATGGACGCATGTGGGAATGTCCCGATTTTTTCGAGCTTGGTGAAAAAGCAGTTTTGATTGTATCTCCTCAGGAAATGTGCGCACAAGGGCTGGAGTTCCACAATGGAAATGACGTCATATGCCTGACAGGAACTTATGACCGGACACAGCATCATTTTACCCGCGAGTTGGTATCTGCTGTTGACTACGGCCTTGATTTCTATGCACCGCAGACCATGGAAACACCAGATGGACGCAGGGTACTGATCGGATGGATGCAGGCGTGGGAGAACAGTCATCTTTGTCCGGATAATGCCAAATGGAACGGAATGTTTACAATCCCCAGAGAGGTTGTCCTTTCGAAAGGAAGGTTGATTCAAAATCCGGTAAGAGAACTTCTGAACTATCGTCAAAATCCGGTAATTTACACAAACCTTCCTCTGCAGTCTTATACAAAGCTGCCCGGAGTCTCAGGACGAATTCTGGATATGATTGTGACTGTACGCCCGGAACACGAAGGTTCTCTGGAGCGTTTTATGATCCATCTTGCAGAAAATAAAGAGTACAGCGTTTCTGTTATTTATGACACTGCAAAAAATACGGTAACCTTTGACCGCACAAATTCCGGATTTCGCTACAATATTATATCGCGCCGTGAAGCGCCCGTGAGAGATCAGAACGGAAAAATCCGACTGCGTATCCTTATGGACCGTTACTCGGTAGAACTGTTCATCAACAACGGCGAACAGGTAATGTCCTCCTGCATCTACACCCCGCAGGAAGCCGACGGAATCTCTTTTGAAGCGAAAGGAAACGGATCATTTGACGTTGAAAAATATGAGATTGTGCTCTAATCAGATACACATTTTCCGGTCACTATCACATTCTGCTTCTTGAAAATTTTGCAGAAGCGTATCCGGAAAGAGCTGAGCATTCTTTTTCCCTCTTTATAATATACAGACTAATAAAAACGGTTGTTTTAGAAGCCATTTCCATGTTATGATACACAATAAATGATGGAAGTGGAGTATATACTCATGAAAAGAAGTTTCAAAGAATACATCCTGCGGCTGCTGTTTCTGCTGGTTGGACTTGTCATCGCTCATCTTGGTGTGACATTGTTCCTTTTAACAGATCTGGGCGCTGACCCTTTTAATGTCTTGATACAGGGGATTTTTCGGACACTTGGACCGTATATCCCCGGGTCGACCCATGGATATACACATGCCACTGTCTGCATCCTCATCATGCTGATCCTTGTGATTATAGATAAAGGTTATGTCAAAGCCGGTACACTTGTATGTATGGCTTTTGGCGGTCCAATTATCGATGTATTTACACTTTTTCTCAGGCATCTGGTCCATCCCGGGAACCCTTTTGTCGTAAGGCTTCTGACCCTTGCCCTGGGCTGTATCATTCTGGCATTTGGCATGACGATCGTCATTAAGTCCGATGCGGGTACAGGTCCTAATGATCTTGTTGCCATCGTTCTCAGCGAGAAACTGTCAAAACCGTTCGGACCTGTCCGCATCCTGGTCGACGTATGTTTTGTAGCCAGCGGTTTCCTTATGGGCGGTGCAGTCGGGATCGGCACAATCATCAGCGCATTTCTGGTAGGCCCGGTAGCCGACAGATTCCTGCCATACAGCGAAAAACTGATCCATACTCTGTTACAGATTCTAAAAGCCGATATTCGCAGCGAGTCCTGAATACCAGGCATGGCCGATACTTTCTTACCTGGTCAGGCCCCCACAGCAAACTGCGGGGGCCTGATGACAGCCGCCAGATGGATATGTCAGCATATCCGTTCGGTTCGTGGTTTTCAGGAATCAAACTCCTATGATCAAAACAGATCTCCGTCCATATTCTTTGATTCGCTTTACAGCTTCTTGACAAACAATGCCCGAACTGCATTCAGAACTGCCAGAATCATAACACCCACATCCGCAAATACTGCCAGCCACATATTGGCGATTCCCAATGCTCCCAAAAGCAGACAGGCTGCCTTGATGCCGATGGCAAACCAGATATTCTGATGAACGATCCGCAGACATTTCCGTGAGATCCGAATAGCCTTGGCAATTTTTAAGGGATCGTCATCCATCAGAACTACGTCTGCCGCTTCAATAGCCGCATCCGACCCCATGGCTCCCATGGCGACACCGATATCTGCACGCGACAGAACCGGCGCATCATTGATGCCGTCTCCGACAAATGCCAGTTTTTCCTTACCATTCATTTTTTCCAGCAGCTCTTCTACCTTCTGCACTTTTCCCTCAGGAAGAAGTTCACTGTATACCTCGTCGATTCCCAGCTCTGCCGCAACCTGTCCTGCGACTGCTTTGGAATCTCCTGTCAGCATGACGATCTTTCTCACTCCTGCAGATCTTAAGGCCAGCATCGCCTCTTTTGCATTAGGCTTGATCCTGTCAGAGATTACAATGTGACCTGCATATACTCCATCAATCACCATATGGACGATAGTTCCTGCATGATAACAATCCCTGTATTCTACCTGCAGATGTTTCATCAGCCTGGCATTACCTGCCGCTACCATGTGACCATCTACCCGGGCCATCACTCCGTTGCCGCTGATCTCCTGAATCTCTGTCACCCTGGTCCGGTCAACAGGTTTTCCGTAAGCTTTCTGCAGACTCTTACTGATGGGATGAGAGGAGGCGCTTTCTGCAAGAGCCGCATATTCCAGAAGCTTTGACTGTTCCATTTTATTGTGATGGACCGCATTGACTTCAAAAATCCCCTGCGTCAGTGTTCCGGTCTTGTCAAATACTACCGTTCTGGTCTGAGACATCGTCTCCAGATAGTTGGAACCTTTAATCAGGACTCCTGCATTGCCTGCTCCTCCGATACCTGCAAAAAAACTCAGCGGAATACTGACTACAAGTGCACACGGGCAGCTGATTACAAGGAAAGTCAGTGCACGATATATCCAGTCTCCAAAATCTGCCGGAAGCCCCAGTATCCCCATGCGCACGGGCGGCGGCAAAAATGCAAGTGCAAGAGCACTGTAACATACCAGGGGCGTATAAATTCTGGCAAATTTGGAAATAAAGTCTTCCGACTTTGATTTTCTGGAGCTGGCATTTTCCACCAGATCCAGAATCTTTGACACCGTGGATTCTCCAAATTCCTTTGTAGTGCGGATTTTCAGTACTCCGGTAAGGTTGATACAGCCACTGATGACTTCCTCTCCTGCTTTCGTATTACAAGGAACACTCTCGCCTGTCAAAGCACTGGTATTGAGACTGGAACTCCCTTCTAAAACCACACCGTCAATAGGGATCTTCTCACCCGGTTGTACAACGATGACAGCACCAATCTCAACTTCATCCGGATCCACCTGCATCAGAGTCCCGTTCTGTTCCACATTCGCATAATCCGGACGGATATCCATCAACTCGCTGATGTTCCGACGGCTTTTGCCAACTGCATAACTCTGGAACCATTCTCCTATCTGGTAGAACAGCATAACAGCAATCGCTTCTGTATAATCTCCGTCTTTATACACCGCCAGAGCCATAGCGCCGATGGTAGCCACTGCCATCAGAAAGCTTTCGTCAAACACCTGATGATTCTTGATGCCTTTTCCGGCCTTGAGCAATATATCATATCCGATAATCAAATATGGAATCAGATACAGCGCAAATCGAATCAGCCCTTTTACCGGAATAAAATGTATGACAATCATCAAAAATGCTGCCAGCAGAATCCGGATCAGCATCTTTTTCTGCTTTTTATTCATACAATTTCTCCTCCTCTCTGCCTGTGCGTGTTCAAAGCGTGGCATCGGACAGTCTCATCAGATAAATACTTCACAGTCATCCTCAACCTTTTTGCAGTTGGCCCGGACTGCCTGCATAACTGCCTTCGGGTCCTGACCGTCTTCAAATTCCACGTTCATTTTAAGAGTCATGAAGTTCACAGTTGCGCTTTTAACACCTGCTGTCTTTCTGGCAGCATCCTCCATCTTATTTGCACAGTTGGCGCAATCCACCTCAATCTTATAAGTCTTTTTCATATTTGCAATCTCCTTTTCCCGGTTTTTAATAATTAAACATTTATTTAATTGTTTAATTATATTATACACAACTCCGGTCAAATTGCAAGTCCTTCATATAAGAAATTTTTACAAATTCAGGGAAGATCTACACTTGGACTGGGACTGCCGTCAATGAAATAGAACTTCTTTAAAGATTCTCCCTGTTTTCAGTCTGTTTGTTTTGTGTTATACTGAATAAAATTCTCTGTCATTTGAATGATGTTCGACTTTGAATGAAGAATAACAAAAAATATAAAAACAAACCTGTACGATTGAATTTTCAGAAAGGAACTGATTTACTTTGAACCAAACAAAACTGCCCCATGACCATGGGGCTATCCTGGAAAAATATATAGATTCTATTCCATCAACAGAAGATTTCCAGACGTTATCAGATATTTTCCGACTGCTGGGAGACAGCAGCCGGTTACGTATCTTCTGGATTCTGTGCCACTGTGAAGAATGTGTTATTAATATCTCTGCCATGATGGATATGAGCAGCCCCGCCGTATCCCATCATCTGAAAGCGCTGAAAGCAGGCAGGCTTATTACAAGCCGCAGAGAAGGCAAAGAAGTATACTATAAGGCCGCTGATACAGATCAGGCAGTGTTACTGCATCATGTAATCGAAGAGCTTCTTGAGATTACTTGTCCGGGAGGCTGTCAGAGCAGGTAAAAGCCAGATCCGACAGTCAGTCCTTTTTTCGTTTTTTTATCCGCCGGGCATACATTGCCGTCAGCACAACTGTTGCTGTTCCAATCACTGCCGTTCCCAGAATCATACGGATGTTCTTCGACGCATGTTTTTCTTCTTTTACGTGCATCCGCGGAACATCTTCATCCATCAGCTCCAGCGGAACATCCTCATCCGGGACCTCCACTGCGTCATGGTGGTCAAATTCAGCTTCAACTGCTTCTTCCGCATCTTCTTCATCTGCAATCCCTCCTGCGTCTTCTCTTTCATCTCTTTCTGCATCCAATACCGACACGCCGGCACTGGTTGTTCCGTCAGGCACTGCCGTATCAGTTTCAATGATTCCATCGGATGCCGCTCCTTCAGCGCCCGGCAATTCAGCAGATCCCGTTGTTTCACTGCTTTCCTCATCCGCTTCGCTCCCTTTTTGCGGAGATACTTTTGCATATATAAAGGTAAACATATTTTCTTCCGCATTGTTTACCAACGTCTTTGTCAGATTATATGCCTGCGGCTGATACCCGTCGATATACAGAAATGCCACTACCGGACGATCGCCAACGTTTCCATAATATGTCCTTTCAGGAATCAGATTATGTCCTGAATCGTCCTGATAGTTTACAATATAAGAAGTCAGCTCTCCCCGAATGCCATATGCCACTACATAATCTCTGTCCTCTGTTACTTCAAAAGAGGGAAGACCAACCGTATCATTATCACGCCCGCTCTGACGGATACCTTTCACATAATACTTGTTATTTTCTCCCATATCCATCGCGCCAGGC
Organism: uncultured Lachnospiraceae bacterium; assembly: GCA_951802115.1. GTDB lineage: Bacteria > Bacillota > Clostridia > Lachnospirales > Lachnospiraceae > Hominiventricola. The sequence goes on from CATOPL010000010.1 coordinate 81,284, forward strand.
ACCCCTGCATCAAAACTGATACGCGCTCCTCTTTTCAGGCCGCTCACTGTAATCGCAGAGCCGCTGCTGTGTATTTCATATTCAGAACCGATCACCTCCACATGACTGTTTCCATGAAAAGCTGCATGGTTTCCCGCATAAAAAGTAACCTGATATGTATACGCACCGGCCCCTGCCGCCCGAATCTCAATGGATCCCATACAAATTGCCATACACAGGAAAATGAATACAGCCGGGAATTCCCAATATTTTTTTCGTCTGCTCATGTATACCTCCTTTTTCAATGATGTCAGACTTCTGACCTGCCAGACAGATTTAAAATGCAACGAAATCAGTATATACGCAGATACCGTTTCCCAATCATCTGTTTTCTTCTTGAATATTAATTCTTTTATATTCAGATTTTCTTGCCAGTGCAAGACGAAAGCCCATTTATTTCAGGTTTGCCAGATATCTGAAATTCTGAATCTAACAATTCAAGAAGATAATCAAAGATCTGGTTTTTTCATATATGGATTTATATCGTTTTCTCTTCTGTAACATTTCACTCCCCAGAACATCAGGAACAGTCCACAGACCATCGTCAGAACAGACCACAATACGATATTAGACCTGTCATTCGTTTGCACTGTCCCCGGAGAATACACTGCCGATGCCGACGGCGCAGGACTTCCCGGGATACTACCCTCTTCTGTTATCTCCACCGCAAAATTCAACTGCAGCTGTGCCAGTGTGTTCTGATAACTGTTTCCCTGGGTATCGCCATCCAGCTCAACCATCAAAGACACTGCTCCGGTCTCGCCTGGTGCAATATGATCCAGATACACAAACTCCTTCAGGCTGTCCACCGCCTCATGCAGTCCCTTGCCCGCAAACGCATCCTTCTCCCCACCTACATTTTCACTTCTGTACAGTACCCGAACCTTTCCGTTTCCATCTGTGTAAAGCAGTTCATAAGCATATGCACCGCCGTCCGCCCTGCTTTGACTGTCTTCGAGGCTTCTGGCATCGTTCGTCATATACCAGTCTGTTTTTCTTCCGGATATATTCTCCAGAGCAAGACTGATTCGAATGTTGTCTCCCGGTTCCAGTGCATAGATCATTTCTGCAATATCCGCGGATGTAAAATTGCTTTGAATTTCATCTCCGTTAAACTGTACCTTCCATCCGGCTTTTCCTGTGAAATTTTCCGCATGTGCAGTAAATGTAATTCCAAACAGCATCATTACCGCCACAGCAAGGCATAAAGCCTTTTTTTTCATACTTTTGTTACCTCCTGTTATTCTGATCCATGCCTGTTAATACTTGTTGAAACCATACGGCCGCTCCTATCAGAATTCCTTTCTGAATTCTGCTTCTGTAATCAGAAAGCATCTTTGCCACCTTTCCAATCCCCGGTAAGAGACCTATGACCTTTCCAATATAATTTTCATAGGGAACCGGGTTCATGTCCTTGGTCTGGTTTGCGTCGCCTTTGGTAATAAATTCCTTTTCGGGCACACGCTGTTCCACGACTCGATGTGTAATGATGGATGATGAATCACGGGCCCCATAAAAAGCAATCATATCACCTTCTGAAATCTCCTGCGGTTTTGTCTCACTGACATATATGAGACTGCCCACCGGAATAACTGGCTCCATACTCCCGCTTATAACAGAATAGATATGAATGCCAAACAGCCTTGGAATCGTCAGCGGAAGACAAAATAAAATCAATACACTCAGTAACCCTGTCGTTACCATATAAAGGCATGCTGCGAAGCATTCTTTCCTGTTTCTGTCTTTTTTCAATAAGTTCACCTGCCTACTGAAGATTTAACGATCCATCTGCGCCTACATTCGCATCTATTCCCCAGGCACTTTTAAGCGCCTCCTGCGCGTTATGTGTCTGAACTGTATCTGTCTCTGCATTTACACAAAAACTGTATCCGTCGTATGCGTATGTTGTAGTAATAGTTCTGTAGCCGTTTTCTTCTTCTGACACAAGCTCCGTAACTTCTTTCCAAATGGACGGATCCAGCCTGAAACTGCGGCAGAGTGCCGGGGTCTCCTGTCCCGGAGAAAGCGGATACCGGTAATAATATACTGCTCTTTCCGGTGTGGAAGCTTTTCTGTCTTCAATCCATCCGCTTCTGTTAAGATTCATTTCGAAGCCGATCAGTTCCGGAAAAAGGGTCGTATCTTTGCCTCCCCGTGCGTTTTTCCAGCTTTTGTACAGAACCACACGCACATAGCTGTCGATCGCTCCGCTGTTAACAACACTCAGTTCCTCCGGATACCGTCGTCCCGGCACAAGTCTCTCATCATCAAATCTGTTTTCCAAAAGGTATCCTGTTTTTTCTGCCCATCTGTCTTCTTTATAATTCCGACAGCTTATAACCTCTCCATTTTCCAGCAGACTCACACCGATATTGGAAACTGCAACTTCCACAGAATAGTTTTCACTGTAATACATCAATGTTGCCCTTGTACTGCCTGCTGCACTCAGAAGAATCAACACTGCCGAGAGAAAAAACAGCAGCAGCAATCTGGCGGAAGGGAATCTTCTCTTCTTCATTGCTTAGTCCCTCCTCCCTCTCTCACCAGTATTGGCCCTGATATCCCAGTTATATTCCGGCTGCCCGTCTTCCCTGTATAGTACTGGCGTATGCTCCTGAACAACGATAACATTAAAATCCTGCTCTCTTTGTTTATGATCAATCTGAATCAGAAGCTCCTCTGTAACATCTCCGGGTGCAAGAATATCATTGTAATAATAATAATCTCCCTCTCCTAAAGACCATTTCCCCGAACCATCCATATAGACCAGACTGTCCTGATAAGCTTTCCCTGCAAAGGCCTGTACACGAACATAGCATTCCTGCTCTCCTGTGTTGCTGATTCTGACTCGCTTGATCCAGCCTTCTATTTCTTCCTCAATCTCTGTGGTCGTAAACCCCAGATGAAGAACTGCCTCCCCATATGCCGATGTATAGGTGGTAAAATAAGCCAGCGATCTGTTTGTTGATACTCCGGCTGCCAGCATAAAAGCTGCCGCTGACAGGCAGAAGAATATCTGAGTTCTATATTTTCGCATCTTTATCTCCATTTCTTTTGTTCTGCTCAGACGTAGCGCCGCTGTGTCAGCAACCGGCTTACCCACCCGTTAATTGCTGATATGCTGTGCCTTCTATTATAAGCCGGAATACTGTATATCAGATGATTCCTTTTCATTTTCTTTGCCTCACCTTCCAGAGAAGTACTGACAAAGTGATTTACCACACTAGTACCGCCGTTTAAATGCCTGTCATACCGGTTTTGAAACGACACTCTTACAGGTATCATTCCCTCCGTATCCGCAACAATAACTCTGGTCTGCGAAAACTCCGATTCCAGTTCGTAGGATGCCCCTCTGTAAATCTCTGTTACCTCAGCTGTCGCTCCCGCCGGAATACCTGATATTTTTATGCTCTTTGTACCGGGCGAAGTAAAGTCAACAGCGATCACATCACTGTATACCCTCTGCAGAACTCCGTCTACAGGCTTCGTCGCTTCTATCCGGAAGATAAAAGATGCAGTCTGTCCGGTTTCCCAGAACGACGTCAGCGTTTTCCTGACCACAATACTTCCCAGACGCACTTCCCGAACCGGCTTCAGACCTACAGTCACATTATAGTTCCAGGTATCATCTTCTTTATTCGGATCCCGGCTGTCATAGCTGTTCCCCGGAAGTGCTACAAGGTACGGAGAAAATGTATAATTATATTCTGCAGACATAACCTGCTGTGCCGATACCAGATACAGCCCGGTTTCAAGTGTCAACTTTCCTTCTCCTTCTTTTAGTGTTATCCGGATTCCTTGAGCATCCTCCGGGGTCAGCTCTGCGGCTGTTTTTGCCAGCTCAGTCCATGTTTTCGCTTTTGCCCCGGCATTCAGAGAATCCAGTGCTTCTTTTAACGCTTCATATTCTGCACATGTCTCATAAACGCCGTTTGCCGTTACCTCTGCAACTTTATGAAGAGTTACCGGAATCGACAGAAGTTTCAATTCCTCACAGTCACTGCCAAGTTCAAAAGACAGTGTACACTCTCTGTCTATATCAACAGCCGATGCACCATATGCCGTAACCGGTATAAATACCAGTATCATCAACAGAAGCAGTATCAGTGCACCTCCCTTTCCTGTTTTAATCACTACCTTCACATCCTTTTCTATTCTGACAGGACTTTTAAATCCGGGAACTCTGCAGTCGTGTTAAAAATCTTATAATCAATATTGCAATTACCGTTATCAGCAGTCCCAGGATCAGATACCCTGTATCATGATTCCAATCCGGTTTCAACGTCGTATCTGTCTGTGCAGACGCCTTCTCCTCACCTTCATATGAAACGCGCGTGCCGCGAACCAGAAGCCGATGACTGTTTACTCCATAAGGAGTACAGGTGAACAGCGTAACCTGATCCTTACCATCCATAATCTGAAGCGCTTCTTCCAAAGTTTTTCTGTCATCTTTGTCTATCATGGGCAGAATTTGATCAGTCTTGTAAGCAAGCACGTTTCCCAGTATATGAATATAGAAGTAATCTCCATACTCCAGTTGATCAATATCGGTAAAAAGCCGTGCACTCGGAAGTCCTCTGTGTGCAACCAGCACACTGTGAGTACTTTTTCCCCCAATCGGAAGTTTGGTTCCGCTCAGATGACCAATGCCAGTCTGAAGAATCTCCTCTCCGGTTCCATGATAGATAGCAAGGCAGGTATCAATCTTTGGAATAGACAGGTATCCCATAATCCCGTTGTCTGCAGCATTCAGAACCGCCAGGTATTCCTTGTCTGTCAGGTCTGTACTCCGCCTTCCAGAGTCTCCTTCTCCGTACAGCTCATTTCTCTGTATCGATTCATTAAATCTTTCTGCTCTTTCCCATTCCCGGTTCTGCTCTTCTGATTCTATCTGCGCTACGGTATTCTCATAATCTGTGATCAGCCTTCGCTGCCGATAGTTATTCCATTCATTAGCTGCAAATGGATACATGAGAAGAGACATACCTGATAAGAACAGCAGCAGGACTGGTACTATCATTATTTTTTTCTTCATTCAGGTTCCCAATGTTGCATTATTTTTTGTTCTTTTTGCAATTCGCAAAATACAGTCCTGCTGCAGTAACCATAGCCATACAGCCGCCAAAAGTAAAAATTGTGGTGCCGACACCGCCGGTAGAAGGAAGTTCTGCCAGTTTTGTATTTTTGAATCCATATGGATTTGACGCCGTATCACCTGTATTCACGACATCGGTTTTTCCATTTACCACATAATAAGAATAATGTGTTACCTGTTCATTTTCCTTTTCCCCTATAGCCACCGAATACCCCTTCAAATCATCATTCTCATCATAATCTGCCGTTATACGAATTCTGATTGGGTCTGTACGGATACTGTAGCCAGTCGGCGCTTTCGTCTCAACCAGAAAATAGTCTGTATCGTCATCAAGGCCAACAATCTGCAGCCGCCCGCTACCATCTGTTCGAAATATCTCTTTATTTTGTTTATCTTTAAACAGTTTTCCCTGTGCGCTTCCTATATGCAGCTGAAATTCTGCATCGTTGAGGTATTCTACCAGCTCGTTTGTTTTCACTATCTCACCAGCGTTTGTTTCGCTGTATTTAACGCTCCCTTTATCATTTATTTTAATAAATTCGCCGGTCTTATCCTGTGTTCCTGTCCCGATTGTTCCGATCACCGATGTATCAAAACCAAATGTATAATGTTTGGTCTCATCCTCTTTTGTTCGAACACGGTCTGTATCATTGGTGCTGTAACTAAGTTTTGCAGTGTTGTTCAACTGATCGACATTGACTAATTCTGTACTTGTCACCTTTGCAAAATATACAATCGTAATCTTCTTATTTGCATTGCGAACCAGAAATTCGCTGCTCAGACTGTCCATGATAAATCCTGCCGCCCCGTGGCTGACTGCATCTTTGACCGCAGTATCTGCTGCCTTTATATCTTCAGGTGTTGCTCCGGCAATGGTTGCAGAAGGCTGATATTGTTCATTCTTGACCAATGTAAGTCCAGTCAGAATATCTTCAATCGAATACTCAATATTTAATTTATTTTTCATATAGCCTGGAATGTCTGCCTCTATTTTAAACTTCAGAATATCTCCAAACTGCGTTCCTGTCACAACCGGATCTGTCCTGCCGTCAACCGTGGCCGCACTTTCCGCTGTCTTGGTAATCTGCGGTTCATCTCTTTTTAAATAAAGAGGTGTCTCACCAGGTTGGGCCCATGAATCAGTTTCCAGATTCAAAGTTCCATACACGATACCATCCGGCGTTATATTGACGCTGACAATCGCCGGGTTATATAAATACTTATCTGAACCTGATACCGTTACCATCCATGTACCCGGAGACAAAATCACATCTCCGGCAGGGGTATAACTGCCGTCCTCGTTCTTTTCAAAATCACAAATATGTACATCTGAAAACTGATTCAGACTTGTGCGAAATAATGTCTGTATATTTTCTGCATCAGGTATCAGTTCTTGTATCTCTTTCCCGTCAACGGTTGTAAGCACGTCTCCTTTTGAAATCGTGTCATCAAGTACCTCTTTATAGAATCCCCTTTCATCGTATGTAATAATCTGATATGCTTTGACAGAAAGAAGAGACTTATAGCAGACTTCTCCATGGTCATGATTCTCTTCCTCATTTGTACAGATCAGGCTTTTCTCATCCTCTATCCCTTTAACGCTTACATTGACCGCTGAAGTCTCTCCTGCAGCAAACGTTATCATTGATCCGCTGAAAAGGATCATCGTGCTCAGCAGCAATGCCAAAAACCGTTCTGACTTTTTCATTTTCCTCTCCTTTTTACTTCATATATTTGGTACAGAATCCATCCTGCCGACAGCACCAGCATCATACCTCCGGATATATACCCACAGATTCCCGGGCCCCCTGTACTCGGAAGATCATAAAGTACTCTGTTTGGAACTGCAATCGTAAATCTTCCCCCAGTCTCGTCGTATGTTACATGATCCGCTTCTTCCCAACCTTCTATCTGAAAATTGACATTTACTTTTGCTCCTGTACCATCTTTACTGATCTTAATTCTGATGGGATGCGTCAAAAGCGCATAGCCTTTCGGCGCATCTGTCTCCACCAGATAATAAATACCTACAGGCAATGGAGCAGTAACAGAAGTCGAACCATCCATCCCGGAAACCAGAGCCTCTTTCACTACAGGAAGCGCGCTGTTGTTTACCATGCCCTCTTCACTGTAGTAGTCCTGACCATAGATTTTAAATTCAGCACCTCTGAGAGCTTCTTTGTCCGATATCAGGTTTACTTTCTGAATCTGAAGCCTCGCAGCAATCAGAGTATTGGTAATTGTATAATTGGTTATTCTGCATCCGGATTGCGCCCGTTCGTCATATTTATACAGGTGTACACGGCGTACATCACCCCCGTTTTCCGTCATTTCACCTGTACGCTTGGCTGCTATTTCAAATCCTGTACCATTGCTGTTGATGATCAGGCGATTAGCGCTTGTTCCTGTCAGATTTCCGTTTCCGGAAAAATATAACATACTTGCATCAGCACTTCCTCTGATCAGCTTTGGACCAGCAGTATCTTTAATATTCAGATACCATCCGGGGTATCCAGCGCTTTCCAGCCGAAACTGCAGATGTCCGTTTGCCGATGACTGATCGGCGTGCACAATCCATTGCCAGTTCCCGGGCAGACCTCTGTCTTCAGCCCCATCGCTGATAAGAACATCTCCCGAATTTGACACATCCGCGTTGACGGTGGCGATTACCCCCGATATCTCCGCCAGTATACGTCCCGTACCGTCAGCCATACCATTGCCGATTACGATTCTGTCCCCGTCTTCCAGATTCCCTGTCTCAATCCAATTACTGCAGGGATTTGATTTCGGCTCCGATACTGTCGTATTACAAGAAAGTGACTCAACCTCCCTGACTTCATAATTTTTGTCTTTATTCAGATACTTCCAGGTATACGTCCAGTCGTCAGCAGATGTCAGTTCTTTTGCATCAATCTCCGTACTGATTCCATCTGCAGACTTTTCAAACAGCTTTACAGTGACAGGTTCCGTACGCCCATCCTGTTCTGCAAGTTCCTTTCCTTCCGCGTCCAGCCATCGCTTGGTAACAGAAACCGCCTGTACAGGTTCCCCCTCAAAACTCCAGCTTGGTACCAGATTAAACCTGATTTTACAATTTGACAGCCCTGCTCCCCGATCCATATAATAAATAATCAGTTTATGCAATCCTGGCTGAAACTCCGTTTTCATCTGCTGGTCTTTGCTTCCTTTTTCTCCCTGATATGTAACTACCCCTGTTGAGAAATTGATGCTTCCTTCCAGTGCCGCATGGACACCGCTTAAATTCAGTATCAACGATCTTTTTCCATCAAATTCGTCAAATACCCACAAATCATCATCTCCTGTAAAATGAAATATCATAGGTTCACCATGATTGTAATTGGGCTGATCAGCTCCCCCGCTTTGATCGTTCAGCCAGTAGTTTATCTCCGTTTTCATTCCAAACCAGTAATTTACCTGACCATCCATGTGCGTATACATATCTGATTCACCATTCAGCGGCAAAAAGGAATCAGTTATATCATTTTGAGAGGCGCTCTTTCTGCTTATTTTCTGAGAATTGCCATATACATAAAACTGTCCGGCAGACTGATTATAAGAAGCTGCATTCCGATCGCTGTTGTACTCATAATAGCCTTTGTCATCAAGCTGATACAGCCCGGCTGCATTCCCCAGATACTGTATCCCCATAAGACTCTTCTGCCCGAACAATGTATCAAAGATTTTATCATCTGTATCCTCATCCGGGATTCTGCTCCTGTCAATACCCAAAGGATAACCCAAAGCTCCTTTTATTCCTACATATTTCTGCCGGCCTTCTGCATTATGCTCCGCTGCATAATTATATGCACCGTCAAGAAAGCCGAAGCCCCTGCCGGAAAGGTTATTGACTGCAGTCCATGTTTCGGTAAGCGCATCATTTTGTACGACCTTCGCTCCAATTCTGGGATCTGTTCTGTGAAGAGTAATATTAGCCAGTTCGTTATAGTCATACAATTCTGTTGTCATAAAACTTTTTGATATTTCCGCACTTACTGTTGGAATCGGAGTACCCAGTATTCCATCAGTTTTTCCATTATCATAATCTGCCGCTACCCAATCTGCATAAAATACATTGTTTTTTCTCAAATCTATGGTTACCGTTTTGGGCCCGCTTTCCACGGAGATATATTCACCGGATGCAAGATTATACCAGCCTTTTAATTTCCACCTGTATGCAGACGGGTTATCGGAGTCTTTAATCGAATGGCTGGTACTGTTTATCATAAAGTTCCTTTTTCTTGTTGCATCATCAGGCAAAGTAATTTTCATAGAAGCAATATTTGCCGTAACTTCAACAGCAATTTTATTTAAAGGACCTTCTTTACCATCTACTTTAAAACGGTAGGGAGAATTAGAACCATTTTCTCTGATATTATAGGGATTTAAAACGATGTACCTTTGATCGGTACTGAATAATGTGATGTGATCAGTTGAAATATCTGAATTATTACTTCTGCTCTGTGCCGCAAAATAAACGTCATTGCCTCCGCCCGCATGATTTTCCGCAGACCGGCCAATATAGAAACTATGATTACTGAAACCGCCGGAAATTGCAATAGTTCCTTCCGCATCATTAAGGCTGACATTTAATGTCATCTTTTTTCCCAGTGTAATCCTGGCAGAATTGCCAGACTCGCTCTCTAAATCCTTCTCAATACGTAAGTATTGGTCTGTTCCGATATTATAAATTGTAAATCCGGAACTGGTATTCAGATCTCTTTCAAATTTCCATATGTATGCACCACTCCTTTTCAACACATCCTGATTTCCTCTGAAATTAAAAGTATCTCCTGACAGACAGCCTCTCTTACCTGTCTCTCCTTTCATTGCCGAAGTACCGGAAGTTAAATTTGTAATTAAGAAAGACTTCCCATCAAGTTCATCAAGACTGGTAATTTTATGTCTGTAACAGATATAGTTGTCGTCGGCTTCGGACTTTCTGCCGCCTGTAATCATTGTTACCGAAAAACTGTCCTGATCAAACCTGAAAAAATATCCTTTATGATCTTCCCTCCGCTCCGTCTCAGCATCCAGTACTTCAACACCATCTCTTGCAAAGTGAACTGCATTGCTTATATTGTCCTGCTCCATCTGAATCAGATTTTTATCCGTGATTGTCACCTTTACCGGTGCAGACGGCTCGATAACCTCATTACCGGCCTGAAATGTAATATCAAAGCAACGCGCAAAACTCAAAGTTTCCATATTCAGAGCTTTCAGTGACTGCTTGTAATAGATCTGATATTCTCCACTGTCTTTTTTGATCTCTCTGACATTCAGAACCGTATTCGGAGGAAGCGCTGCTTCTTCTGTAAAACATACAGATACCGTATAATCTTCTCCCTCCGCTGTCAGAGTTCCGGTCTTCAGAGATTTTTCCAGTTCAGTAATCATCAGATACGCACGGACAGGACTGCTGCCGGCATCACTGATATCATATGTATTTTCTTTTACTTCATTATCACTGTCTCCTTCGATTACCATAATCTCATTTTTTTCCTCGCCGTATAAAGATACAATCCCCATCCGCTTCTTCGGTTCCGTTTCCTCCTCTCCCGTATCTTTAACTGCGCTCTCAAGAAACACAAGGTCTCCGGCTTTCGGCACATAATTTTCCGGAAGTGCCAAAAACGCGCTGTTTTTCTGATCCATTTTTACAAACTTGTCATACCATATATCCGCATCCGGCTCATCCGGAAAAATCCCTGTATCTGCAAGCTTTGCATAGTATAAGCAGAAATTTACAAATACTGTATTCCAATCGACATACGGGTCCCCATGAAACTGCCCATAACGGGTATATCCTTTTCGGCTTCCGTCTTCTGCAGTCTGATAATCTTTCTCACTTTCTTTATATCCCACCTGCAACCGTGCCGACGCCAGAAGATCCTCGGCCCAGGAATTTTTCCACACAACATCTTTATACAGCGTCTCCCAGTCGGACGCCTCCTCCCTGTCTGCAAAATCACTGATATGACACTCCTCCGAATGTCGGTGTTCTTCCAGACCGCAGACAGGCCTGGTAATGTAACAGTCCGGTGTGTGTATATGCTGTCCGATATTCTCGTTCCGATCCACGTGTTCCGTATCATCCGCATCCATATCACAATCATCTGTATTCTGACTTCCCGCGCTCTCCTCACACATCAGCGCTTTCTCTATTCTATAGCAGTCCGCTGTATGTTCATGCTCTTCGCCGCATTCCAAAATATCATTCGCCGCAAAACAGCTGTCTGTATGGGAATGCGCCCCGTCCACCTCCCGCTCACCATCCATCGTCGTTTCTTCTCCGTCAGAAACCTGCTCCTTTACCATGTCCGCCTCTGTAAAATGCTCTGTATCCAATACAGCCGCATCATCTCCTTTTTCTGCATCAGATGTCCCGATACCGGTATCTTTCTGAATTCCTGTATCTGTTTCCGGTTCCAAATCCGATGTGCTCCCCGCCTTCCCCGGCGGCTCTTTTTCCTGCGCACAGATCAGCTCATCCTGATAACAGGCATCTGTATGCTCATGCTCTTTCGTTCTGCATTTTATTTCCTCTGCCATGACAGTTGCCGGCTGGATCAGTCCCTCTGCGGCAGTTCCTGTCACGCACACAGCCAGAATTACTGCGGCGATTCCAAGCCTTCTGCATCTTCGCCGGCTTCTTTTGGTTTCATTTAAGTATCCTTTCACAGGTTTCTGCATCATTTCACCTTCCTAACGCATCATCTTTATGTGGTTCACAGTCTGTACTGCCCTACCAGAATGCAATTCCCTTTCTTCTTTGCACTCAATATATCAGGCTTTGGTTATCCAACGGTTAATTTTTGCAGTTTATCAATCTTTTTCAGCTTTCAACAATATTACTTCATAGGAAAGAAACGCACTGGAATGAGCATATGTTTTGTGAAAAGCACGATCAAGCTGTTCCAGCAGAATATATGCATTTTCTACAGAAATTCTGCTCAGCATCATCACATAGGCCCCTGCGCCAAGCCTCGACACAGGCGCTACGATTTTTAATTGTTCCAGCAAAATCCGCTCCAGCCTTTTGGCGTCAGCGACAGCCTTCGCTTTACCGTTCAGGCTGACCAGCACCAGTACAGAACTGTGACCGGCGTAAGACAGATGGCGCTTCTCCAGAGAAACTATTTTTTGAAACAGTCGAAATGTGCAGAGAAATGCATGAGCCTTCATCTTTGTTTTAGCCATCTGCTTAAGGATATCCCGACTGCCGGCAGTATTCTGACACAGGCCATCTGCCTGTATACGGATTTTCTCCGTTCTCTCTTCAGGCTCAGTCTCAAACTCTTTCCAGAGCAGATCGCGAAAATTCCGATATGTTTCCAGAGCACGCTCCGGATATCCCATAGCAATCAAAGCCTCCATCTCATAGTCAACAAATATATCCGCACTGCTGTCCACAGCAAATGCACGTTCACAGATATGAAGCATTTCTGTCCATTGTCTCTGTTCCTGTAAAAGTGGCAGAAGCATTCTGCAGGCATCCAGATACAAAGTCTGATAATACCTTCTGAGGGGGATTACCCAGTCGCTGTCATTGCCGGACAGAAAATCTCCCTTATATAAAGAAACCGCCGTAAGAAGCGATTTTAGATCAGCTTTTTCCTGGCATTTCCCTGCCTCCAGACAAACCTGTTCAAACTCTTCCGAATCAAGCTGAATCCACACAGAAGTCTTCCACATATAGCATCCTGGAAGAGTTAAAATCAGACTTTCCTGCTCCGGATACATATTTTTAAGCAGACTTCTGACCTTAAAAATCATATTTTTCAGTGAATTGGCCGGATCGACGCTGTTTTTTTCCGACCAGAACTGATCGATCAGTTCCTCTGATGTAATCGTCCTTTTGTGGTTCACGACAAAATACTGCAGAAAAGATAAAACCTTTTTACCCGCTTTTTTCAACGCAGTCTCTTTTTCTTCTGTTTCCCGGCAGTTAAAAAATCCAAATACATTAAAGTATAAAATCTTATTTCTTTCCAAACTTGCTTCGCCTTTTGAAAACACAATTCAGTTTCTATGCTGCATTTACATTGTTCTCGTCATCGTATCTGATTCCTGTATATTCCGAAAACATTTTTATCTATATTTATGGAACTACTAATGTTCAATAAGGTATGTTTTTTGATAAATACAGCTGTCAACCAGGACACCCGCCATGGCTAACTATTTCTTCCAGCCAGGCAATCAGGACTCCTCCCACTTCGTGGGCCCCTCCTCATTACAAGTCCCGCTTGCGCTTAGTGAAGGGACACAGCGGTACTAAGGGCGCAAAACACGCGCCCTAAGGACCGGTGCCCTTCAAATGAGGCTTAAAGAAATAGTTAGCCGTGACAGGCTGTATGTTGGCAAATTTACAAGATAACTTACCTATAAATGAAAGTCAATGAGTATAGGTTTTGATAAAAATATAATTTTCTTACTGGTAAACCGGCCATGAACAGGCCGTTCAGAATAACCGGCAAAAGCAGATACCAAACAAGAAGCCGGTGAATATAGTTTTTAATAAAAATAGCAGACGTCCAGATAGTCGCTATATATCAAAATACACATAATTTGAGAAAATCTGAAAGAAAATTCACAGAATTCAGTAAACCGTCAGTTCTTTATCCACCTCCAACGGCACTGAACAGATTAAAACAGACCTCCGGTCCGAAATGTATCTGAAAATAAACTGATTAAAACTTTGTCTGTGCTTCCCTGAACAAAATATTCACGGAAGCACAGACAAAAACAGTTTTCAATCTGAGACTATTCAACAGATTCTCAAGCTTTTCCTTCAGAACCAAGAACGTCTTTGATCTTATGCATAACAACCGTTTTAACGTTGGCACGTCCAACCTTCAGATAATCACGCGGATCGAATACCTCCGGTTTGGTCCACATAACCTCACGGATACCTGCAGTCATACCAAGACGGAGATCAGAGTCAATATTGATCTTACATACTGCTGATCTGGCTGCCTGACGAAGCTGATCTTCCGGAACGCCAATCGCATCTTTCAAAGCGCCGCCATGCTCGTTGATAATTTTAACAAATTCCTGCGGAACAGAAGATGCACCATGAAGAACAATCGGGAATTTCGGAATTCTCTTCTCGATCTCAGCAAGGATATCAAAGCGAAGCTGCGGATTGGTACCCGGTTTGAATTTATATGCACCGTGGCTGGTTCCAATAGCGATAGCCAGGGAATCTACGCCTGTGCGGGTCACGAATTCTTCTACTTCATCCGGCTGCGTGTAAGCTGCATCTGCAGCGGATACGTTGACTGCGTCCTCGATACCAGCCAGTCTTCCAAGCTCTGCCTCTACAACAACGCCTCTCTCGTGCGCATACTCTACAACCTTCTTCGTCAGCTCGATGTTAGTCTCAAAATCATGATGAGAACCGTCGATCATGACAGAAGTAAATCCGCCGTCGATACAGGATTTGCAGATCTCGAAGTCTGCGCCGTGATCCAGGTGAAGAGCAATCGGAAGATCCGGAGCTTCTACAAGAACAGCCTCAACCAGTTTTACTAAATAGTTGTGCTTTGCATATTTTCTTGCACCTGCGGATACCTGTAAAATGATCGGAGAATTCAGCTCGATTGCTGCATCAGCAATACCCTGAACGATCTCCATATTGTTCACATTGAATGCACCGATTGCATAACCGCCTTCATAGGCCTTTTTAAACATTTCTTTGGTGGTAACTAATGGCATAGTTGGTCATCCTTTCTCTATCCAAAATTTAGCACGTCTGTGCCGGTATTCCTATTTTACTACATTTCCTGTAAATCAACAAGGTATTTTCTGGATTTTGAAAAGATTTTGCAAAAGCCTTCTCCGTCTACATCTCTTTCACCCATACGGTCATCTCGCCGACACCACGGTTGTTCCAGTAAGCGTATGGGACTGCCGTCAGCGTCACCGGTTTTTGTTCCGGCTTCGCTGTACTATAAAGTCCGCCAGTCCAGGAGTCCTGCACCACCCGCTCTCCTTTTATGCATAACAGTATGGAACCGCCGAACAAATCACTTGCTTTTTCCGTAATTTCCTGCTTGGTGTCTATATAAAGTGCAGACATATTTTCTCCGTTGTCGGCCTCTTCCAGGCAGTAGACTAACGGCCCGCGAACGACAGCAACTTTTCCCACATCTGCCCGGACTTGAGGATTCGCCCGGACAAACCGCGCTCCGGCATCAAAGAATATCTCATATGTTCCTGCCTTCTTCACTTCTACAGCCGCATAACCTTTATTCTCTCTGTACGGAACCTTTTTTCCATTACTGCAGATGCGGAAATTTTCTGCATAATCAGGAATACGAATCATCAGCCGTATTCCCTCCTCAGAAATGCCGGACAGCGACATTGTTATCTGATTTTCCCATGGAAATTTTGTTTCCATGTTAATCT
Organism: uncultured Lachnospiraceae bacterium; assembly: GCA_951802115.1. GTDB lineage: Bacteria > Bacillota > Clostridia > Lachnospirales > Lachnospiraceae > Hominiventricola. Next base: position 96,846 of record CATOPL010000010.1, read on the forward strand.
GCAATGTAAGGTTCCCCGTCTGATGCTCTGCAGTACCGGATACGAAAAGGTTTACATACAATTCCCTGTGTTCCCGATTCCAGCTGTAGATATACTGCCCCAGAGAAGCCAGCGTCCTGGCAATATTCGGCGGACAGCAGGCAACTCCAAACCATTTCTGGCGAACCGGTTTTACATGCTCCTTTGACGTCCGTTCCATACAGGCATCCGGCCACACTTCCAGTGGATTTACATAAAAGAAGCTCCTGCCGTCCAGTGCAATCCCTGCAAGAATGTTATTGTACAGAGTCCGTTCCACAACATCGATGTAGGACGCCTCACCGGTAACCTGCGCCATACGCAGACCAAAAAGCGCCAGTCCGATGGAGGCACAGGTCTCTGAATAATTATATTCATTGGGCAGATCATAATCGGTGGTAAAACGCTCCAAAATTCCGGAAGAGCCGATCCCTCCGGTAATGTACATCCGCCTTTGTGTTATATTGTTCCAGAGTTTTTTACACGCTTCTAACAATTCCTGATCCTGATACTCATATGCCAGGTCCGCCATAGCACAGTACATATAGACTGCCCGTACCGCATGTCCTTCCGCCGTGTCCTGTTTTCTCACCGGCAGATGAGACTGTGAATAACAGGGATCATAATTGTGAAATTCCGGAAATATCATACGATGATCCGGTGTATTCATTTCCTTCAGAAAATAATTTTCACCTGCACCTCTGGCATCGATAAAATATTTTGCCTGATCCAGGTAACGCCGCTCTCCGGTCAGACGATATAACTTGATCAGCCCGATCTCCACTTCCTGATGACCCGGATATCCATGATTCTTTCCTTTTTCTGCCCCGAAAGTGCTGCAGATCAAATCCGCAAAACGACACATGCAATCCAGAAATTTTCGCTTTCCTGTGCTCTGATAATACGCAACAGCCGCCTCCATCAAATGTCCGGCTGTATAAAGTTCATGTCCTTCACACAGATTGCTCCACCTTTTCTCATCTGTGTGAATTGTAAAATATGTATTGATATAGCCGTCCTCCTGCTGCGCCTGCGCAATCAAATCAATGACTTCATCCGCCGTCCGCTCCAGCTCTTTGTCCGGACAATACGCCAGAGAAAATCCCACTGCTTCCAGCCATTTGGCAATATCCGTGTCCTGGAAGACTGCTCCGTAGAATTCCCCTTCCTTCTGTCCCGCCGCAATTTGAAAATTCTCCAGGCAGTGGCTGGACTCGGCGTCCGCAATCTGGTCGTTCATCACATCCCACTGATAAGGAATGATCACACTTTTTACCAGATCCACATGCTTGGACCAGAATGTATCTTTAATTTTTATCTTTCTCAGATCCAGTGATTCGCTTCTCATATGTCTCCTCTCCTATTATTGTTGCTGTCCGGCCGCTGTATATCGTCTGCCGCCGTACATTCTGTCATCGACAAATATTCCTGTTATGGTCGCAAGGATTCCTGACTGGCTTTTTGAAAGGAACCGTCGTCCATAACAGGCTATCCGGCGCAACACAAAATCCGACAGTAAATTATGCCTTTACTGCCCCATTGGTCAGACCGCTGACAATGTATTTCTGCATGAAAATAAAGATCAGTACCACCGGCATGATGGCAATAATTCCAAACGCCATGGTAGAATTCCACAGAGTCTGATACTGCTGTACATAATTATAGATGCTGGATGTGATCGGACGCATGGTCGGATTGGTGATAAAAGTAATTCCATAGATCAGATCGCCCCACGCATAAACGAAAGAGAATACCGCCGCCACGATTACGCCCGGTTTGGCAATCGGCAGCATTATCCGGAAAAAAGACTGCACATGCCCGCATCCGTCAATATTTGCCGCCTCATCCAGTTCTTTGGGTATTGAAATGAAATAAGTACGCAGAATAATAATACTGAAAGGAATCCCCAAAGTTGCATCTGCCAGAATCGGTGCCAGATAAGTATTCAATAGTCCCATCCTGGAGAACATAATATACAGAGGCGTCAGTACCAGAGTGGAAGGCAGCATCTGCGTGATTAAAAAAAACAGAATCAGCCCCTTTTTGGCCTTAAAGCGGAATCTTGCCAGTCCGTAAGCCGCCGGAATAGAAAATACAGTAGAGATCAGCGTCGCACCGCAGGCGATGATCGCACTGTTTTTAAAGCCCCGTAAAGTATCTCCGGACAGACTTAACTGTTCTTTAAATTCATCCAGATACAAGTCCCTGGGCCAGATCGGCGTAGGTATCGCAAAAATCTCCGTCTGCGTTTTCAGCGCCGTCACTACCATCCAGTACAATGGAAAGATAAAGACCGCAAAAATACAGGCTCCAATCACAAATAATCTGATATTGTTTTTTGTCTCTTTTTTCATTACATGGCCTCCTCTTCATCATTAATCAGTTTGATATAGAAGCATCCCACCACCAGGAGAATTAAAAACAGCACATTGGCCGCTGCCGCACCCTTGCTGAACAGAAATTCTTCAAAGGACAAACGATATGCGTAAGTAGATACCAGCTCTGTCGCATTGACAGGTCCTCCTTTTGTCATAACCCATACCAGATCAAAAACTTTGAAAGTATAGACAAATCCCAGTGTCAGCACAGACATAATTGCCGGTTTGATCATTGGTATTGTAATACTGAACAGCGTCTGAAGCTTGCCGGCCCCGTCCAGGTTTGCGCTTTCGTACACTTCGGAAGGAATCGTAGTCAGTCCGGTAATCAAAAGCATCATATTGAATGGAATACCAATCCAGATATTTGCCACAATGATGGCCGTCATGGCGGACCGGGGCTCTAAAAGCCAGTCCAGAGGCGTATCCAGAATGTGAAGTGCCATCAGAAACTGATTGATAATCCCGCCGCTGCTGGCAAACATGAATTTAAACAAAAGCCCTGCCACCGTCACCGGAAGCAGCCATGAGATCATGGTCACACCCCGGAAGAAGGAGCAGCCTCTGAATTTTTTACTGAACAGAAGAGCCAGACCAAAGCCGATAAAAAACTGGAAGAAGATCGAACCCACTGTAAAAATCAGTGTATTGATAATAGACTTTGTCATAATTGAATTCGTATCCATAAACAGTTCCACATAGTTGGCAATCCCTATAAACTGCTGGTTGGCCGGCTGAGCAAACGTATAAACGTCCACATTTTTCAGACTCAGGATCAGGTTTTCTATCATCGGATAACCGATAAAGATCAGCATATAGATTACTGCCGGCAGCGTAAACATAAATCCCAGATATGTGCCGGATTTCATTTTTCCCTTTTTCATCCGAAAGTTTCCCCCTTTCTAAAATAACGGCCTGCAAAAAAGAAGGAGCCGTAAAACAGGGCCGCCGCAAAATAGGAACCTTATCTGTGCAGCCGGTAACGCCGTGCACAAGACAGAGGTGTTTTTGCGGCAGCCCCGTTTTATGACAGCCCCTTAATGTCTTACAACCGTCTTATCTTCACTGTTTTATTTGACAGCATCCACTGCCGCCTGTGTATCTTCTGCTGCCTGTTCCGGTGTCTTGGCAGAGGTCATGACCTCCTGAAATCCTTTCTGGATCGCTGCCGAATAGGACGGCCAGGATGCGCTCGGGCCTCTGGGAATTGACGTCTCAAGCTGTGTGATAAACGCGGACTGAATCGGATCCTCGGTCCAGTAAGCATCTTTTGCAGCCTCGGTCTTCGGCGGGAAAGAACCATACATTTTCATCGCCTCCACCATGACTTCGGTCTGATCATAGTACTGAATAAATGCTACAGCGCCGCTCATATCGTCCTTTTTCACAGCGCCCATATTCTCTCCTCCAAGGATAGAAGTTGCCTGCCCGGCATCCGCATCACGTTTTGGAAGTACGGTCACTCCATAGTTCAGATCCGGAGCGTTGGCTTCAATACCCGGAATTTGCCAGGGACCGTTCTGCTGCATGGCCAGATTACCTGCCATAAAGTTGTTATTGACATCAGACTGTGTCCAGTTTACAACTTCTTTCGTCCAGGAGCCCTCGTTAATCATATCCTGCATAAGCTGATAGGCGTCTGCACCATTCTTGATATCCGTGTAGGAACCGCCTGCCGTATACAGCCACTGCAGACACTGGAAAGTACCCTCATCCGTGTTTGTCGCTGCGTTGCCAAAACCATATACACCGTCATTGGTCAGCGCCTTCGCCATTTCCTTAAAATCGTCCCAGGTCGTATTCTCGTCCGGATAAGCGAGTCCGGCCGCATCAAACAGATCCTTGTTATAGAACAATGCTGTACAGTTGGTCGCAAACGGAATTCCGTAGTGCTTTCCATCCATCATCGTGGATTCCATCGGACCCGCAATGTACTCATCCCATTTTACATCTGCATCCGAAATATCTCCGAACAACCCCATGGAGATAAAAGAAGCCATTCCGCAACCGTCCATGATGACCAGATCCGGAAGCTCCCCGGAAGCAACGCCCAATGTCAGCTGCTTTTCATAATCAGAGAAAGGCACATATACATGAGAAGCCGTATATTCACTCTGAGACGCATTAAAACCATCGATTAGTTTCTGCATCATTTCCTTCTGTGCATCCGTCTCAAAATAGTCCCAGATTACAACTTCTTTTCCGCCTTCTGTACTGCCTGTCTGCCCGTCTGCTTCTGCTGTCTGGCTGTCCGCCGGTGTACTGTCTGCCGCCGGTGCGCTGTCTCCTCCGGCAGTACTGCTGTTATTGCCGCCTCCGCAGCCGGCGAATACCGTCATGGAAAGTACCGCTGTAAGCCCCGCGGCGATCAGTCTTTTTCTGTTCATAAAAACCTCCTTCATCATAGATCCTTCCAGTCAACCTGTTACTGATGGCTCTATTATAAAGGAGATTGTTTCTATCTGTTATTCTAATAATTTAAGGTTGGTGGAATATTTTCAGGTTAGTTTCCGCTCCCTGTATCCAGCCTCGCAGCTGCCTGTTCCGGAGTAACCTCGCCGACAGTCATCCGGTAAAATGCCTCTGTCAATTCTCCCGAAAGCTTATTCCAGGATGGAATCCGCGAACGCACCATCGCCCCTTTCATCTGTGCTTCTATCACCTGCATGCCTGACTGATCCCGCATCCTCACGCCAGTCTTTGCCGGAAGCGAGCATGTTTTTTCACAGAATTTCCGCATTATCACATCTTCATTATAGTATTCCAGAAACAGCTTTGCGCCTTCTGTATTTTTTCCTCTGAGAATTCCCAGATTCTCCCCGCCTGCGATCACGCTTCCCGCCCCGCCTGCGGGCAGAGGACTAACGCCGTAATCAATCCCTGCTTCTTCCAGCATGGGAAAAACCCAGGGACCATTTTCCATCATAGCCGCTTCACCGTTTATGAACACCCGGGCCACATCGGTCTGAGAGAGATTTATGCAGTTATGAGTCATATAACCGTTTTCCATCAGCTCGTACAGGAAGGTCAGCGCTTCCGCGGTTTTTTCTCCTCCCAGTTCATCTGCCGGCTCTCCTGCAGACAGGATCCAGGGAAGAATCTGAAACGCTCCCTGTTCTCCGTCAATACCGGACATCAGAAACCCCTTCCTGCCTTCTGTTGTCAGCTTTCCGGCAGCATCCATCAGTTCTTCCCGGGTTCCGGGAGGATCGATTCTTGCCTCATCCAAGTACTTCCGGTTATAGATCAGCGCCACATTATTGCACACCGCCGGGATGCCGTACATCCGGCCGTCTGCCGTAACTGTCTGCAGAAGGTCCGGATAATAATTTTCTTTTACCTGCAGTTCCTCCAGAAATTCCGTAATATCCTCAAACAGCCCCATCCGGATACAGACCGGCATATCCGGATTGTCAATCAGCGCCAGATCCGGCAGCGCCTGCTCCGTATATGCCATTGTAAGTTTTTTGGTAAAATCTGTCATCGGCACATATTCCCAGGAAGCTTCATACTGATCCTGCTCAAGATTAAATCCCTGAATCAGTTCATCCAGTGCATCATGCTGAGCCTCTGTTTCATAATAACTCCACAGGACGATTTTCTCCCTCCCACCATCAACAGACCTATCTTCCTCAGTCCTTCTCTGACAGCCGCAGACTGCCAGAAACAGACATATTGCAGCGATTATACTTCCCCCGCGGCCTCTCTTACACTGCTGATGCCGTCGATGTCCTGCAGCTGTCGACTGTTCCCTGCCTCTCATCCTTATCCCCCCATTCTGCACCCTCAATGCTGCAGACTTCTGTAGTCTCCGGGCGAAATACCTTCCTCTTCCTTAAACACCCGATTAAAATATTTGGGATCCGCATATCCAACATCCTGTGCAATCTCATAGATTTTTTTATCCGTTCCTTTTAAAAGCCTCTTAGCGTGGCTGATGCGGAACTTTTTCAGAAAGATGGTAAAGTTTTCCCCCATTTCCCGGTTGAACAGCGTACTCAGATATTCCGGAGTGATATCCATAACAGAAGCTACCCCTTCCAGTGAAATACTTTCCTGATAATGCATACGGATATAGTCAATCGTCCGTTTGATCGTATAGTTGCTGATATCCTCACATTGTCCCATATGCTGAAGAAACACACCCACTACCTCGCAGAAAATATCCGTAAGCTCCTGAAACGTCACTGCGCCGCCGATCTGCCTGACTGTATTCAGTTTTTGAAGCTGCTCATAAATTCCCCGGCGGTGTTCCTGTGCCAGACCGGTCAGAAAATTCACCATTTTCATGCAGCCTTCTTTAAGCTGTCCCGGCAGAATCCGGGCTTTTGAAAGTTCTTCCACAAATCCGTCCGCCGCTTCCTGAAATTCTGTTCTCTCCTCTTTATAAAATGCTTTCTGAAGCTGCTTCTCCCTGACTTTCGGATACTGCCAGGATTCCGGAATAAACGCTTCTGTCCTCTTTTTTGTCAGGAACTGATCGTATCCGAGCACCATGGCATATACATACCGTGCCTTCAGATCTTCATATGTCTCTTTCAACTCCAGAAAACCTTCCGCCCTGCCGGACGCCCATGCCCATGGTCCGCCGGACAGTTTCCTTCCCAGCAGTTTATGCCTCAGCTCTCCCTGGATCTGTTCCCAGTTTTGGTCCTCCAGAAGACAGATGAATTCCCGCGTGCTTTCCGTAAAAAAGAAATACATCTTCTGTTTGGAAAACATTTGCTTCAGCTTCTGAAAACGGTCCAGACAGACATCTTTGTCCTCCTGCCCGGCATTCCCCGCATAGGCGCATATAAGCCGGAATGCTCCGTATTCTGAACATCCGCACACCGCAGCCAGCTCTTTCGTACTGCTCAGATCGTTTTCGATCAGATAATCCCGAAGTCTTTTCTCCGGCATCCCCTGATTCTTCTTAAGTTCCGCCTCAATCTTCTCCTGTATGGCAGCAAGAATCCGCGTCACATCCTCCGGAGCCAGCGGTTTGAGAAGATAGTCTTCCGCCCCGTAGCGTAGCGCCTGCTTTGCATACTCAAATTCTGAATAACCGCTCAGAATAACAAAATGCCAGGAGCCTCCCCATTCCTGAAGCTTCTGCATCATCAAAAGCCCGTCCATTTCCGGCATACGGATATCCGTTATGATCACGTCCGGCTGATATTTCAGCGCCATCTCATAACCTTCTGCACCGTTTTTTGCTTCACCGATCACTGTGTGTTCTGTATGTCTGTCAATCAGACTGGCAATTCCTTTGCGGATTCTGATCTCATCTTCCACCACTAAGATTCTCATACTGTTTCCTGTTCCATCACCGGCACTTTAATGGTAATAACCATTCCCATACTCCTGATGCTCTTGATCTTCCAGGATGCGCTCTCTCCGTAATACATCCGGATCCGTGAAAACACATTGTGGAGACCAATGCCCCTTTCGTCATCCACAACAGCCGTCTTCGGATTATTATACTGCTCCTGCAGTTCCTCGCTCATCCCTTTTCCGTTATCCTCAATAATTATGTGAAGCATTTTCTGATCTTCTGACAGCCCAATGTCCACATAGAGAACCCCGCCTCCTTCTTTATCCTTCAACCCGTGCAGAATCGCATTTTCCACAAAAGGCTGCAGAAGAAGCTTGTGGATCTTCTTGTCCCTAGCCGCCTTATCTACATGAATCTGATAAGAAAATACATTTTCAAACCGCATCTGATGCAGACTGATATATCGTTCCAGCCATTCTTCCACCATACGGATGGTCACAATCGAATTGCTTTTATCTACGCTGTACCGCAGGATAATCCCCAGATTGCGGATCATTCTGCTGATCTCGTATTCCTCCTTTTCAATCGCCATCCAGTTGATTGAATCGAGAGTATTATAAAGAAAGTGCGGATTGATCTGCGCTTCCAGCGCACGGATCTCTGCATTTTTCTGCCGATCCGTAGCCGTCTTCACTTCCTGGATCAGGTTCTTTACCCTCACGGTCATCTCGTTAAAATTCTCCGCGATCTTTCCGATCTCATCTCTGCAGATGATTTTCACCCGGGTGTCCATATCTCCGCCCTGTACTTTCTGTATCCCGAGAATCACTTCATCCACCGACCGGTTAATCTGTTTTACAAGACCTACGATTGCCGCTGTGGAAGCCAGAACTGCAAAAGCGCCGATGGCGATGTAGAGCCGCTGAGAGGCCGCCACATCCCGTAAAATATAATCCCGGTCATAAACATTATAAAAAGTCCACCCTGTAACCGGATCTTCATAAGCTGTGACCGCTATATCCCGGTTCTCCATAAAACCGGACAAATTCACAAACTCTTCAATAGAAAGACCTTCTTTCTTCTTCAGGCCCGAAAAATCTTCATCCGGATAGGAAATGCACCTGCCTTCCGGATCCATGATAAAGTTAATACCGGTCTCCGTCTCCCCGGCATTGCAGATCCTGTTCAGAACATCCGCATCCACCGACATTATAATCGTAGCAATGCTTCCGGACTCCAGATTCTCCAGATCAAACACACGCTTGGCAATATGGAAGTAATGCCTGGTTCCCTCCTGTCTGGAACCCGCCCTTTCTTTGAAAGCCATGGTTGGTATGATAACCATTCCCGGCTGCCCTTCTGCCTCCCGGTACGGCTCCGTCATCCTCAGATCCTGATAATCTTTCCAAAGATGGTCAATGGATGAATCCGTGCCGAAATCATAGACGACCGAAGTACCGTCCGTACAGACCACGCCTGTACATCGAACGCCTGATTCGGTTGTGTTATACTGCTTCAGGCGGTCATTAATCCGGTTATAGGCGGCCGCATAGCCGGCATCCGCATCCTTGAGAAGAAGCTTGATATTTTCTGTAATCTCTTCGTCCTGATAGATCTGATACAGGACATTTGTATAGACCTCCAGGTTCAGATTTACCCGCTCTGCAATCTGCATCAGGTTCATACGCATCAGCTCATCCACCTTGTCCGTCATATTCCTGGTATTCAGCCTGGAAGAAACCATAAGGATAATCAAAATCGGAAGCAGAGAAGTAATGCCGAAAATCAACAGAAGTTTCGTACGGAAACGGGTGTTGTCGTATCGTTCTTTCAGTTTTTTCATATTTTTTCTCTAAAAACACATTTTCCCTGACTGTACTTTGTCACCGGCGCAAAGCGGAGGGAACCCTGACCGCCGGACAGAAGAAACATCCGTCTGCATCGGGCGCTCGTTGCCAAATGTAAAAAGTGACTTTTTTAAATTATATCGTAATCAACCCCAAATTACAAATATTGCATTTTACCACAAACAATGCTACAATAGGACGAGAAAACAGAACAAAAGGAGCAAGAAATACAATGATGTGGAAAGTATTAATCGTCATCCTTGTTATCCTTGTCATCATTCTGATAGCCCTTTATTATTTCGGCAATAAAATGCAGAAAAAACAGGCCGAAAACCAGGCGCAAATCGACGCCATGGCACAGACTGTCAGTATGTTGATCATCGATAAGAAGCGGCTGAGAGTAAAGGATTCCGGTCTGCCCGCCATGGTCATCGACCAGGTACCCAAATATCTCCGCCGGTCCAAGATGCCTATTGTAAAAGCAAAGGTTGGACCGAAGGTCATGAACCTGATTGCAGATGAAAAGATTTTTGAACTGCTTCCGGTAAAAAAAGAAGTCAAGGTCGTAGTCAGCGGCATCTATATTACCGGTATCAAAGGCGCCCGCGGCGGCATTGAAAAGCCGCAGCCGAAAAAAGGTTTTTTCAAAAAGCTTTTTCATAAATAAAACAGGTTTGCCTGCCTCATCCGGACATGATAAGTCCGTCTGAGGCAGGCAAACCTGTTTTTTAGTTCACTCCCATACTTTCCTCTGTGCAGAAAGCCGGAACACATTGCTGTAATAACTTTAATCAGTTTTTAACGCTGCATCAAACGCCACATCGGAAGGCGAAAAATTCATTTTGCGAATATATGCACAGGATTCTGCAGCCCCGAATTCACGTTCCATTCCGGAATCTTCCCATTCCACTGAGAGAGGACCGTCATACCCCATATGATTTAATTCGCGGATGATTCCGTCAAAATCCACATCTCCATGTCCTGCGGACACAAAGTTCCAGGCTCTTCTTACGTCTCCGAATTCCAGATGTGAACCAAGAATACCGGACTTTTCATTTCGATTCATCTTTACGTCTTTTATATGCACATGATAAATCCGTTCTGCAAAATCACGCAAAAACGTAAGTTCATTCACCCCCTGCCATACGAGATGACTTGGATCATAATTGATGCCCAGTGTGGGACGATGATCAAAGGTATCCAGCAATCTTTCGGTTGAATAGTAATCAAAAGCGATCTCTGTTGGATGCACCTCCAGAGCAAAGCGAATGCCATACTGATCAAACACATCCAGAATCGGCGTCCACAGATCATATATCTTTCGGTAACCCTCTTCAATCATCTGACTCGTCGTCTGCGGGTAAGAATACCACCAGGCCCAGATCGGAGACCCGGTAAATCCGGTGATAATCTTTACCCCCATTTTGCCGACAGCCTCCGCTGTACGCTTCATCTCTTCCACTGCCCAAGTGCGGATCTGATCCGGCTTTCCGGAATATACAGACGGGGCAAAATTATCAAGCCGCGGGTCCCATACATCTCCCACACACTGACCGGTCAGATGTGCCGATATGGCATAGCAGGACAGATTATATTTTTTCATGGTATTTTTTATCCAGTCCACATATCCATCTTCATTCAGCACTTTTTCCACATCAAAATGAGCATGTGTTGCCAGCTCCAGCCCCTGATATCCAGCGGCAGACGCCAGCGCGCAGAGTTCCTCAAGACCCATATCTCCAAACTGGCCGGACGCCAGTGTAATCGGTCTCGTCATGTTCTTATCCCCCTTTATACAGTTACTCGGGCACCGGCTTTGGCAGATTCCAGTGCAGCAAACACCGCTCTCATGGCGCTGAGCGCTTCTTCACCGGATATCTCCGGCTCACAGTTATGAACCAGGCTCTCCATCCAGAGGTCGATTACGCCCGAACTTGTCTGATTGTCGTTCGTCTGGATCTGATCCAGCTTCCACTGCCCACGCGTGCCATCTTTGTATTCTATGATCACCGCATATTCCGGATCCGTATAAATATACATGATGCCTTTTGTTCCGTAGAGAACCGTAGAATTATCCTCTGAACCGTAGTGAGTCCAGCTGGCAGTCATCGTCCCTACTGCTCCGCCGTCCATCTCATAGATGCAGATGGCATTGTCATCTACTCCGATCAGATTTCCCTGTGCATCCTTTTTATCCAGCGTCCCGACATAGGCCGTCACTGCGGCCACCTTCTGCCCTGTAAGGAACTGGATCAGGTCCGTCTTGTGAATCCCGAGATCTGCCATAGCACCGAACGCGGCCAGCTTTTTATCAAAAAACCACACATTTTTGCTGTCAATGGTCCATGTCTCCGGACCGCTGTGCCCAAACGAAGTCCGAAATGAAATCACATCCCCGATCTCTCCTTGTTCAATCAGCCTTCTTGCTCTGGCATGTGCTTTTGTCAGACGCTGGTTGTGTCCGATCATCAGAAATCTTTTTTCCTGTTTTGCAGTCTTTGCCATCAGCTCGCACTGTTCCAGCGTAACAGCCATCGGTTTTTCACACAAGACATGCTTGCCTGCTTTCAGCGCTTCTACTGTAATCTCACAGTGAACCGCGTTCGCCACACAGACGCTCACCGCTTCGATCTCTGGATCTTTCAGCATATCTTTATAAGAAGCATATACTTTCGTATGATATTGTTCAGCAACTGTTTTTGCCCGTTCCTCACACAGATCAAAAACTCCGGCAATATTTGCCACAGGATGTGCTGCGTATTCCGGCAGATGGCGGACCTGCGCGATTTTTCCACATCCGATAACCCCAATATTTATCATAGTTCCTCCGTTTCGTCATCAACTTCAGTTTTATACAATCGTTCTGGAAGTAGACTCGCGGATCACCAGTTCATGTTCCAGAACGACTTCTTTATTTTCTCTTTCACCGTCTTTCATCTTGCGTATCAGCATTTCCATCGCCAATCCGCCCATGTCATAGTTCGGCTGCACGATCGTAGTCAGGCTGGGAACACTGGCGGCAGAATATTCAATGCCGTCAAAACCGGCCACTGCTATGTCCTCCGGTACCCGGAAACCATGGGTATGAACGGCGCGTATAGCCCCGATAGCAAGAATATCTGACATCGCAAATACTGCCGTCGGATGGTCTTTGGAATAGAGAAAGTTTTCCACCGCTCTCATACCCATCTTAAAACTGCTCTCCTCGCTCCAGAAGATCCACTGTTTTTCCACTGCAAGTCCGGCGTCAGACATGGCATCTATATATCCCTGATACCTCTGATTCGTCGATGCCAGATGACGGTCTCCGGCAATGAGCGCAATCTTTTTATGTCCCTGTGAAATCAGATGACTTACCATATTCCTTGCCGCATTATAATTGTCAATCATGACATGAGAAACCTGTGTTCCCGGACGATATTCGCAGCAAAAAACAATATGATTGTTTTTTTCCAGCAGATTGATTTCCTCACTGCTCATTTCTGTGTCCAGAAAAATCGCTCCCTGGACTACCTTCTTTCCCAGCAGATCGATATAATTTTTTTCGCGTGCAATTTCTGAATCCGTATTGCAGAGCATAATACTGTAATTATGCTTCTGCGCAACGTCCTCAATCCCTTTTACGATCGTTGCATAGTATGGGTTCGATATGGACTGCAGCAACACCAGCACCCGGTTTGTCTCCGCCCTTCTCAAATCTCTGGCAAGAAAATTGGGCTGATATCCCAGCTCTACAATCGCTTTTCTTACTTTGTTTACAGATTTAGGCGCCACGGTATTACTCTGGTTGATAACTCTTGATACTGTGGCCACGGAAACACCCGCTTTCATTGCGACATCCTGAATCGTTGCCATACTTCAATCTCCCTTAACGTATATTACTGAATTTTTCAGCATAATTATTCTACACTATTTTCCAGTATTTTCATATAATTTATTGCCTGGGCAGCATATAAATCCATCATATCCGAAAGGGTACCCATATCAGATGCTGCATATGGGTCAGCGATTCTGGGCAGGAACTCCATGGTAAGCGGCCCCTGGTAACCAATGCCTTTAAGCGTCCGCAGCGCCGCTTTAAAATCTGTGCTTCCAAGACCGGCGGCCTCTCTGGTATTGTCTGCAATATGTACATGCATTAAATAATCAGATATCATACGAAGGCTGTCCGGAATACTGCGCTCTTCCAAACTCATATGAAACAAGTCAGCCATAAGCCCAACCGCCGGATGGTTAACGTCTTTTACAAATGTAAACGCGCTGGTAAGATTGTTGACCAGATAAGTTTCATAACGATTGATGGCCTCTACTGCAAACCGAATCCCCTTCTCCTGTGCATAGTCAGCCGCTGTCCTTATATTTTTCACTGCATTTTTCCATGCTTTTTCATAAGGGCATGACTCCAGAGGCTTTGTTCTGCCAACCGGCGAGGGCACTACAATCATATAAGGAGCGCCCACGGCTGCTGCCAGATCCACACTGTCTTTGAGATACTGAATGGCAGTTTCCGCAATTCTCTGATCATCAGAAGTCAGATCTCTTTCTTCCGGAAAGATTCCGCACAAAGACGTACAGAATATTCCGTATTTTTTCATCAGTTCCTGCAGAAGACTCACATCCAGCGAGTATGGTTCTGCCGCGAATTCAATTCCATCATAACCGTATTTCTTCAGCCGCCGGAAACTGTATTCCATCTCTTCATTGCCAACGATCCACTGCGTCATACTATATTGATACATCGCTTTTTCCTCTCTTATTTCCCGGGATACATGATGACTTCCAGAGCCTCTCCTTTTCTCATGGCTTCCAGACCGGTTCCAAACTCTGTCAAAGGCAGTCTGTGGGTTATGATTTTTTCCACCGGGATCAGCCCGGCCGCCAGCAGCTTCACGGTAGCTGTCAGGGTAAACAATCCAATATAATTGCCAAATACGGTCAGGCCGTTTCTTGTTATATCATTCTGACAGATGGTCTCTTTTACTGCTCCGTTCTGGCCAAAAAGAACAATTCTCCCGGCTCTTCTTGTACATGCGATCGCATCCGGCGACAGCACGCCTACCGCATCCACCGTCACATCCGTTCCCAGACCTCCTGTGAGAGATTTTACTGCTTCTGCCAGATTTTCTTTTGTCGGATCCACCACCACATCCGCTCCGCACTTTTTCGCATATTCTGCACGGAATGCAGACGGCTCAGATACGATCACCTTGCTTGCCCCGTTGGCTTTTAAAAGCATCGTAAAATACAGTCCGATCGGTCCTGCTCCCAGTACAAGTGCCGTTTCTCCCGGAAGCAGACGAAGTTTGTTCATGGCTCCCATAACACAGTTCACAGGTTCTGCAAATACTGCCACATCCGCCGGCATATCATCCGGTATTTTTACAAGAGCTTTTTCCGGAGCTACAAACTGCTCCGCAAATACCCCGTCAATCGTAACGCCCAGAATCACATCGTTCTCACACATATTCGGCACACCACTGCGGCAGTAGCTGCAGTAGCCGCACGCCACGTTGGGTTCCAGTACTACACGGTCTCCTACCTTCAGTCCTCCTACGCCTGTACCGGTCTCTTCGACTCTGCCAACGCACTCATGACCGAGTACGATGCCTTTTGTACCGATAAATCCGGGCGGGTCGTTCAGCAGATGCACATCTGTTCCGCAGATGCTGCATGCTTCCACCGATACCAGAACATCATCGGGTTTCTGAATTCCCGGAACTGCTCTTTTCCCGATTTCATAGGTTGCAATGTCTTTAAACGTAACCGCTGTCATTTCCTTATTCATATATGTTCTCTCCTTAAATCCATGTTGTTTTCTTATGCCGTTCTGGAAGCTCTGATATCAAACAGAACCGCCATCAGTATAATCACACCTTTTACCACCTGCTGCCAGTAAGAAGACACATTCATCATCGTCAGTCCGTTATTTAATACTCCTACCACAAACACACCGAGGATGACTCCCCACAGCTTTCCTTTTCCTCCGGACATGCTGGTGCCGCCAAGAACCACTGTAGTGATGACATCCATTTCCGCACTGTCGCCTGCGCCCGGCAGCCCGCCGCCCAGACGCCCCGCCAGGATCAGACCGCTGATTCCGCATAAAAACCCCGAAATCGTAAATACCAGGATTCTGATTCTGTCTACGTTAATACCCGACCACCGGCTGGCCTGTCCGTTCCCTCCGCACGCATACACATATCTGCCGAATCTCGTATATCCGATCAGGAAAAATCCGGCTGCCAGTACCACGATCATAATAATGACCGGAATCGGTACTTTAGAAAATACATATCCGGACCCAAATACGGTAAACTTGGGATTGGAAATTCCAATGGGAGTACCTCCGGTAAGGATATAGGCCGTTCCTCTGCAGACGCTTGTTACTGCAAGCGTGGTGATAAAGGCAGGAATCTTGCCCTTCGCCGTAATAAACCCGCTGATTACTCCTATACAGGTTCCTATGGCCACTGCCGAGAGAAATACCACGATCGTATTCTGTGTCGCTCTGAAAATATAAGCACACATGACTCCTACAAACGCATAGACGGCTCCAACCGAAAGGTCAATATCCCCCAGCAGTATGATCATGAACATACCTACCGCTGAGATGCCTGTGACAGAGATCTGACGCAGTACGTTGATCAGATTGGAAAATGTAAAAAAATTAGGAGAAAAGCACGAGAACAGGATAATTTCCAGCAACAGGACGGCTACCAGCGTTCCCTGCCTGATCATTTCTTTGTTTTTTGATAGATTCATCTCTTCATCCTCCGCTCTAACTAATGGCTGCATGCATAATCTGTTCCTGATCAAGCGTTCCTGCCGGCCTGTTCAGCTTGATCTCCCCGTCATGCATCACCAGAATCCGATGGCTGACGCGAAGTACTTCCGGCAGATCGGAAGAAATCATGATAATGCTCTTTCCTTCATCCGCCAGCTGACGCATGATCGCATAAATCTCTGCCTTGGCTCCCACATCAACCCCTCTGGTCGGTTCGTCAAGAATAATAACATCCAGATCCAGAGCAAGCCATTTGGAAATAACCACTTTCTGCTGATTACCGCCGCTTAAACGCTCTATGATCTGCTGCTGCCCGGAGGTTGCAATTCCCAGTCTGTCTATGTATTCTTCTGTCAGACTGCTTTCCTGTGCACGGCTTTTCAGAATCACAGACATTCTTTTTAAGGCAGCAAGAGTCAGGTTGTCTCTTACGTTCAGTTTTGTAATCAGGCCCAGATTCTTCCGGTCCTCCGGTATCATTCCAATTCCCAGCCGAATCGCATCTCTGGGATTCGCAATCCGGACAGGCTCCCCATCTTTGTACAAAATACCGTCTCCTATAGGATCAATTCCAAAGATCATCCTGGCCAGCTCTGTTCTTCCTGCCCCTACCAGACCGAAAACACCCAAAATCTCGCCTTTATGAACCTGAAAATCCAGTTCTTTTCCAAATTTTCCTACAGAAATATGTCTTCCTTCCAGCCTGACCTCTTCGTGTTTCACGACCTTCTCACTGAGATGATCCGATACAAATTCTCTTCCAATGATCATTTTTACAAGTTCATTTTCAGACGTCTTTGCTACAGAAACCGTATCAATCATCTCTCCGTCCCGAAATACAGTAATCCGGTCACCAATCTCAAAGATTTC
This sequence comes from uncultured Lachnospiraceae bacterium, assembly GCA_951802115.1. Taxonomy (GTDB): domain Bacteria; phylum Bacillota; class Clostridia; order Lachnospirales; family Lachnospiraceae; genus Hominiventricola. The sequence goes on from CATOPL010000010.1 coordinate 114,000, forward strand.
CTCCATGCGGTGAGAAATATAGACAATACTCACACCGCTTGCTTTCAAAGAACGGATCAGGGAAAACAGGGTGGTCACTTCTTTTTCCGAAAGGCTTGACGTCGGCTCATCCAGAATGATAATTCTTGCATCATGTGAAAGACATTTTGCAATCTCAACGCATTGTTTCTGAGCCGTTGTCAATGTTTCCACAATCGCCGTCGGAGAGACTTCTTCCATGTTGACTCTTTTCATCTGTTCTCTGGCGGTCTCAATCATTTTCTTCCGGTCCAGAACCGCGCCTTTTACAGGTTCATATCCAATGCAGATATTTTCAGCTATATTCATATTTTCCATCAGATTAAATTCCTGGAAAACCATGCTGATTCCCCGTTCGAGAGCCATAACCGGGTTTTTCAACTCTGTCTCCTCAAGCTCTCCGTTTTTGTTCACCAGCAGAATCTGCCCTTCATCTTTCTGATGAATACCTGTAAGAATCTTCATCAGTGTTGATTTTCCGGCGCCGTTTTCTCCGATCAGCACATGTACTTCGCCTTTTTTCAGGTTAAAATTCACTTTGTTCAGAACTGTGACGCCGGAAAATCGTTTGGTAATATTGCTCATTTGTAATATTACATCGCTCAAAATAACTCATCCCTCCAGCTTTTTCAAAACGGAACTGCGCAGAACCGGATGCTCCCTGTGCGCCCGGCAGCACTGTGTAAATCAGAGCGGACCAAATACACAGGCAACGGTTGTTCTGCGTCAGCTCCGGCTAATATGTTTTATTTCAGCCACGCCTGATCTCTGTCAATAACTTCCTGTACGTTCTCTTTGGTAACAACCTGCGCATCAATGGCGATATTTTCCACAGTCTCTCCGTTCAGATATTTGATGGCATTGGACATTGCCTGGTATCCCATCTCATAGGGGTTCTGTGCAACAGTCGCCACAAGATTTGTGTCTCCGGAGATTGCTTCCATCACTTCATTGTCAGAATCTACAGAAACCACTTTAATGTCTGTACGGTTCACGGACTGAGTCGCTGAATATGCGCCTAGTGCGCATTCTGCATTACATCCAAAGAAAAGATCAATCTCTCCGTTCGACTGAATCAGGTTCTCACTTGTTTCCAGAGAAGTGGTACGGCTTCCGCCCACATCCTGATTCGCAACGATCTCAATATCCGGAAATTCCTTTGTAATCGTGTCTACAAAACCGTCTTCCCTGTCTTTGGTAGCCGATGCTGCAGCCCATCCTACAATCGCAATTTTTCCTTTTCCTTCCAGCTCCTGCCCGACAAATTGCGCTGCCATCACTCCGATTTGGTAATTGTCGGAAGCGACATGAGATGTCACCTCTGTTCCGCTGATGCCGATATCGCTTGTCATGACCGGAATTTTCTTTTCATTCTGAAGTTCATCGACAGTAGGAACAATACCTTCTGAATTGCACGGTCCCACAATCAGCATGTCAATGCCCATCTCTACCATATTCTCTATATCTGCAACCTGCTGTGCTTCATCTCCGTCTGCAAATTTGTAGATAAATTCTACTCCCTGTTCATCTGCAGCCGCCTGACATCCATTCATTTCCAGTTCCCAGTGCTGAACCATACTGTAACCTGCGGAGAAACCAACAAGAAGTTTGTCTCCCGACTCTGCAGCGGCCTCGCTTTCAGCCGGTTCGCTGTCCGTGGGCGCCTCAGCCGACTCGTTATTTTCCACAGCATCACTTTGCGGCGCTTCACTCTCAGTCACACTGTCTGCATTGCTTCCGCATGCCGCCAGACTTGCGCACAGCAGCATTGCCATCGTGATACTTCCCAACTTTTTCATAGTCATTCTAATGTTCTCCTTTTCCTGTTTTCTGTCTGTTATTTAACTTCTTCAAAAAGCTTTCTGAGATATACGATTGATTCCTCCGTGTACTGATCGTAAAATTCATCGCAACGCTTTCCACCAAACGGATCCGCTGCTGCAGGAAGCAGCTCCATGGACACCCATCCTTCATAATGAATATCCCTCAATGCCCGCGCAACCTCCTTAAAATCGATATGTCCTCTTCCGGGCGCCGCTCGGTTGCTGTCCGCAATATGTACATAAAACAGTTTATCGCCGGTGTTGCGGATTGCATCTCCCATATTACTTTCTTCAATGTTCATATGATAGGTATCCGCCATCACGCCCACGTTGGATAAGTTGATATCATTTACCATCTTAAGCGCCTGGTCAAGACGATTGATCAAATATGTCTCATAACGATTCCATGCCTCGAGTGTAAGGCGAATCCCTTTTTCTGCGGCATATTCTCCTGCTTCTCTTAACCCGGTCACTCCCCAGTTCCACTCTTCTTCTTCACTGGCTTCCGGATTTATCTTCATGCAGGCGGTTGCCTGAACAGAAATCGCTTTTGCCCCGATAGCAGCGGCAAAGTCCACACATTCCCTGACATAATCAATGGCCTGTCTCCTGATCTGCGGATTACTTGATACAAAATTCCTTTCTTCGTCAAACACGGCGCAAATTGAAGATGCCTCAATCTGATATTTTTCCAGTAAAGATCTGATCTCTGCGACATCATAGTTTGACGGTTCACCGACAATGTCTACTCCGTCATACCCGAATCTGGCCAGCCGGGCGATTCCTGCGCTGATATCTTCATCAGCATAAACCAGTGTGTTATAGGATATCTTAATATCCTTCATTGTAATCCCTCCTTATCCAGCGCGCTTATTTTATAAAATGTAATCGATTACTTTTCTTATACCATACATCTCATTTCCTGTCAATGTTATTTTATGGCTATTTTAACTAAATTGGTACTATTATACAATTTTATATAATCAAATTATACAACATTAACAATATTTGGATTTATGCTATTTGTTTTTCTTCTTGTCAAAATGTAATTGTTTACATTTAAAACAAATATTTAGGGAATACAAATTCCGTTCTGTCTGCAACATGCAGACATCTAAAAAAGCACGCAAAAAAGGCCGCTGTAAAACGCGGTCCTGCCGGTTTGCTCAGCACTCGTACAAAATGCTGAGC
>CATOPL010000011.1 GCA_951802115.1 uncultured Lachnospiraceae bacterium
ATGTAAGCCCAACATGCATTTTCAAAACAGATTGGCTGGATAGCCTTTACCTGTGCATAGACATCTAGCCCTGCGTCTTTTGTAATCTTCTCTGCTTCCTCAATCGAAGCAATTCCATAGCTGCTTAATACAGCGTTGATTTTATCAATACGTCTCTCATATGATTCAAATAATGCCATTTTTGTCTACCTCCTCGGAAATTACTCTTTACGCGGGTCAATGATCTTAACCGCATCTGCCACACGGCCATACTGGCCTTTTGCTTTTTCCCATGCAGTGTTGGGGTCATCACCCTTTTTGATAAAGTCAGTCATCTTTCCAAGGGACACATACTGATATCCGATAATCTGATTGTCCTCATCCAGAGCAATACCGGTTACATAGCCTTCTGCCATCTCCAGATAACGGGGGCCTTTTGCCAGCGTACCATACATAGTACCGATCTGAGAACGAAGTCCTTTTCCAAGATCCTCGAGTCCTGCGCCGACTGCAAGTCCGTCCTCAGAAAATGCAGACTGGGAACGTCCGTAGACGATCTGCAGAAACAGCTCTCTCATAGCGGTATTGATGGCATCACATACCAAGTCTGTGTTCAGAGCTTCCAGAACCGTTAAGCCAGGAAGAATCTCAGAAGCCATAGCTGCAGAATGAGTCATACCGGAACATCCGAGGGTCTCAATGAGAGCCTCCTGGATCACGCCTTCCTTCACATTCAGAGACAGCTTACAGGCGCCCTGCTGCGGAGCACACCAGCCGACACCGTGGGTAAAGCCGGAGATGTCTTTCACTTCCTTCGCCTGCACCCATTTTGCTTCTTCCGGAATCGGAGCGGCGCCGTGATGAACGCCCTGAGCTACCGGACACATTTCTTCTACTTCACGTGAATAAATCATTTGTTTGAAACTCCTTTCAAGTTATCATATTAGGCCTGTACGGGTAAGGCCTCATATACTGTTATTTTCTCACAAATTCAGCAGTTCGTCCAGCAGTTTTTTCCTGTTTGTAAAAAATAGCGGAAAATCTGTCGTTTTCTGCCTTTCACATTGTCCTATATTCCACATTCATCAGCATCAGGCCTTCCGGAGGCATCAGGCGTCCGGCGTTCGCCCGGTCTCTGCTGTCCAATATGTTTTTCACAGACTCAGCCTTTCTGAATCCAAGTCCCACTTCCACCAGAGTTCCTGTCAGAATCCGCACCATATGGTACAAAAATCCGTCGCCGGTATATGTAATCTCGACGCCGGCGCCTTCCCTGCAGATCCCAATCTCTTCCACCGTCCGTACCGTGGACTTTCTGAATCGTTTCAGAGAACAAAATGCCCGGAAATCATGGGTTCCCTGAAGATATTCCGCCGCAGTTCTCATAGCCGCCATATCCAGAGGCTCCTCCACCTGTGCCAGAAAACGCCGTCCAAATACATTCATGACCGGATCGTTCCAGATCCGGTACACATAGGTCTTTCTCACCGCGTGCAGCCGCGCGTGAAATCTCGGAGCTGCCTCTTCCACTGACAGTACGGCAATATCTTCAGGAAGATACCGATTCATATAGGTTCTGATCTCCTCCACATTCCTGTCCTTTGCGCAGCGAAAACTGATCACCTGTCCCGCCGCATGAACGCCCGCATCCGTCCGACCGGAACCATGTACCTCTACATCGGCGCCTTCCAGTCTCGATAAAAGGGCTTCCAGCTTTCCCTGTATTGTATGTTCCGTATTCCCCTGCACCTGCCACCCCCGGTAACGGGTGCCTTCGTATTGTATGACTGCTTTATAATTCATGTTTACATCTCGATCCCTTTTCGCGCCGGCACTCCTTCATCAAAAGGATGCTTCACTTTCTTCATTTCCGTCACATAATCTGCCAGCTTCACAAGTTCTTCTCCCGGATCCCTTCCGGTCAGTACTATTTCCAGCCCTTCCGACCGCTCCGTGAGAAAAGAAAGCGCTGTCTTCTGGCAGATCATTCCGTGGTTATAGGCGCTCATAAACTCGTCAATGACCAGCAGATCATATCCCTCATCCTCCGCCTTCACTGTCGCATCCTCAAAAAGATGGGTATAGGCATGGGCCGCCTGCTCCTTCTGCTCTTCTGTCATATTCCAGTAAAATCCAAACTTTTCTGTACAACAGCAGTAATCAATCCCCAGTTTCTTCAGCATTTTCACTTCGCCGGAGGTTCCGTCCTTCATACACTGGCAGAACAATACCTTCAGTCCGCATCCTGCCGCCCTCACTGCAAGCCCCACCGCCGCTGTTGTCTTACCCTTGCCGTCTCCACAGTAAATATGCAGACATCCTTTTTTTACATTACCCACAAGATCGCTCCTTTCATGATCAGAAATACCGCCAGCGCCAGAATTGCCGTACCGTAAAGAAGCCGGTTCGCACGCCGGATATCCCCGTATTCCACCGGACGGTCCGCATTTCCGATTGTCGGCTTTTCATACAGTTTTCCAAAATAGTATGCGTTTCCTGCCAGCTGAATATGCAGCGCCCCGGCCGTAACCGCTTCTGTATGCGCAGAATTCGGACTGCTGTGATTAAAACGGTCTCTCACATATACGTTCCATGCACTGACCGCATCCATCCCCAGAAGACCGGAGGCGCATATCATCAGCACCGCTGACAGCCTGGCCGGAATATAATTAAGCACATCATCAAACTTTGCCGCTGCCCTGCCAAAATACAAATAACGTTCATTTTTATATCCTACCATGGAGTCCATGGTGTTAACCGCCTTATAAAAATAACCCAGCGGCGCTCCGCCAATTATCATAAACAAAAGCGGCGCAACGATTCCATCCGACGTATTTTCCGCCACGGTTTCCACCGCCGCTTTCGTGATGCCGATATCATCAAGCACAGCCGTATCCCTTCCTACCACCATGGAAACCGCATGACGTGCATTTTCTACATCGCCCGCCTTCAGTGCATGATATACTTTCATCGTCTCGTCTTTTAAAGATCTTGTGGCAAGAAGCTGATAACACATCACGGTTTCCAGTGTAAACCGGATATACGGATGCACTCTTCCCGCCAGTAAAAGCAGCCCCCATGCAGACGCCGCAGTAATTCCGGCTGTCAATGCCAGCAGAAAAATCCCCGCTGCCAGTTCACCTTTTTTTGTCCCGGGAAAAAGATAACGCAGCAGCTTCTCCAGACCGCTGATCAGATGTCCCACCAGACGGATCGGATGATAGAGCCAGTGCGGATCCCCGATCATAAGATCCAGTAAAAATCCAAATCCTACGGCAAGCATTGATAATTCCATAAGTCTGTTCCTTCCACAGGTGTCAGTACATATCCGCACCCGTTTTTAACCTGATAGTCAAAATAATCTTTTTTCGGAAATCCAAAACGCTCCATAATCGCCATAATTGTCCCGCCGTGCACCACCAGAGCGACTCGAAGCGGCAGGTTCTGACTTCTCCCCTCTGAAAAACCCATTCCCGGAGTCTCTGTTCTGGTTTTGCTTTTTCTGTCGGCGAAAAACTGCATCTCCAGCTCCCTGATCTGCAGAACCAGCTCTGCAAATCCCGACTGGCAGCGGCGCTTAAACGCTTCCATAGATTCTCCACCCGGAAACGGCAGTGTTCCTCCGCTGTCAATCCAGGCCTGATACACCGGATCATCGCTTAGTTCCTGATAATTCTTGTTCTCAAAATCTCCGAAATCGCATTCCTGCAGCACCGGCACCGGCACCACGGAAATCTTTTCCCACAGAATCTGCGCCGTCTCCACACATCGCCTCATAGGGCTGGCATAGATCCTGTCCGCCGACGGATAAACACTGCCTTTGAGCAACCGAATCCCTTCCTTGCAAAGCGGCTCATCCGTCCGGCAGCCGATGTATCGTCCCTCCAGATTTCCCTGTGTCATGGAATGGCGGAGCAATATGATCTCAGCCACCTTTGATCACCGTCCCGATCCCGCAGACTACCCGATGCACCTGTTTTGCTTCCCTTGCCACCTGACAGCAGACCCGCCCGGTCTTCTCCCTGTACGCCCGGTCAAAACGATCTGTGGGAACCACTCCATATCCGAGCTCATTTGTCACCAAAATAATTTCCGGATTCTTTCTGGTCAGCGCTTCCAGTGAAAAACTCTCTTCTGTTTCCATAAGTCTGCGGATATATTCATGAAAATGAAACAGAAGCTTTGTCTTATAAATTTCCTCCGGCGGGCACACCGCCCCGTCCGCAGCTTCCTCCCTGCCGATCCCAAAAGTTTTACATGCATAGGCAGTCTTCCCCTGAAAACATCCCCCTGTTACAAGTATCATATTTTTCCTCTCCCGCTGTTTTTAATCGTTCACTACCGGCCGGCCTTTTTCTATAAAAATCTGCCTCCCAGCATCAGGGTGCAGGCAGATGCCAGTTCACACACCTGCACAAAAAAACCGGCAATATCTCCTGTCGTACCTCCAAACTCTTTCATGGCCATACCGTAATAATAGACATAGACAATAAAAGCAGTGCCAAACAAAATCAGCGCATACCGCCAGTCCCACCAAAAAGCTGCTCCCGCGCAGACAAGCATCCACAGGCCAAGCACAGTCTTCAGCACCCGCTTCTGCGCCGCATCGGCAAACATCCCCAGAGATCCTTTCTTGTTGGCGCAGGGAAACGTCGACAGCGCCATACCGCTGAGTGTCCGGGACAGCACATATCCGATGCCCAGTACCGGCAGAACCTCGCTCTCCATCTCGCTCCACACTCCCAGGGCAAGAATGAAGTAGGCGCATCCCATAATAACTGCAAAAGCGCCTGCGTGAGAATCTTTGAGAATCTCAAGTTTCCTCTCCTTTGGCTGCCAGGAGCTTAATGCATCTGCTGTATCCAGATATCCGTCCATATGGATCCCTCCGGTCACCAGAAGAGGCAGCAGCACGAAACCGACCGCTCGCATCAGGCTTCCAAGCCCGGCCGCAGCACAGATCTGTCCATATCCCCAGACCAGACATCCAATGACAACTCCGATCACCGGGAAAAAACAGATCATATATTTCATATTTTCTTTATCCCAGTCCGCCCGCGGTACCGGTATCTTGGAAAACATTGCCAATGCGATCAGAAAACTGTTCCATACTCTTTTCATACCATTTCCTCCGGATTTCCTTTATGAACCAGCGGAACAGAGTAGACTACCTCCACCACCGCATCTGCCATGGATGCAATCTGCCTGTTAATCTCCGACAGATATTTCTGATAAATTCTGGTCTCCGGATCATAATCCACCCCGTCAGAAAAAATCTCGTTGGTCACAATCAGCAAATGCTCACACTGACCAAGAAGCCTGTGAACGCCTGCCAGAATCTCCTCTGCACATCGCTCTTTCGCACCGCCTTCCTGATACAGCTCATTGGCAGTCAGATTAGACATACACTCAAGAAGAACTGTGCCGTAACCGGTCACATCCGCGTTTTTCAGCCCTGTATAACATTCCAGCGTCTTAAAGCCCTTCTCTGCCCGCATCTTACGGTGGCGCCGGATCCGAAGACGACACTCTTCATCAAAAGGATACATGGTCGCTATATACAGACGGGGCATTTTCTGAAGTCTGAGCACCATCTTTTCTGCATACTCTGATTTTCCGCTCCCGCTTCCGCCGGTGATCAATAACAGCATTGCCTGATCTCCCCTTCCTTTTATGCTCGCACTATACAAATACCGCAATCATATTCTGCCGGTCATTATTCTGTCTCAGACAATATCTGTTGAACAGAAAATCTTTCCCTGCTCCCGGACACCGCTGCTCTGAGAAGCACAACACTGCTCATATTGACGGCACGCATTCAGAAAATGACAGGGCACCTGCAGATTCGAATAATAGAAAAGGTGCGGAAACCCTGCATACAAGGTCTGTGTCCCGTGAACACAGTCCCATTCTCTTTTTCCAACCGGTTTTTTCGCATGAAAGCCCGCACCGCAGCTTTCGCTGTCCCAATAATGAAATTCGTGTCCCCGAACCTTAATTCCCAAAGGCCCCAGAAGCTGATCTTTTTTTGCTTCCAGCGTAATGTAACCAAAACGCGAAAGCTTTTCTGTCCGGTATGCTTTTGCATCCAGGATGCCCGCCATAGGATAAAATATTCTGTCCGTACCCTCCAGTTCCCGGTGCAGATACAAAAATCCGCCGCATTCCGCAATGCAGGGCATACCGCCTTCTACAGCTTTCCTGACAGCTGTCCTCATGGACACATTCCGGCTGAGAGCCTGCGCGTGAAGTTCCGGGTATCCGCCGCTTAAGATGATACCTGACACCTCTTTAGGAAGCTCAGCGTCTCTGAGCGGTGAAAAAGGCACCAGCTCTGCTCCCAGCTTTTCCAGAAGTTCCAGATTATCCAGGTATGTAAAGCAAAACGCATCATCCTCAGCCACTGCAACGCGGACTTTTCTTCCGTTTATCTTTCTGATCTCCGGCGGATAAAACGCAGAAGCACCCGTGAAGCTCTTCTCAGCGTCATATTCTCTGGAAAAATGAAGCATACTGTCAAGATCCAGCGTCTTTTCCAACGCTTCTGCCAGACAATTCAGCTTTTCTTTCAGCTTCTCAATCTCCCCCGGCATCACCAGTCCCAGATGACGGCTGTCTAAAGAAAGCTCCGTCATCTTCGGCACATAACCGAATACCTGAACATCAAGCTCCTGAAGAATCAAGTTTTTTAACTGCCCGTAGATCACAGGCGAGATCTGATTCAGAATCACACCGCAGATACGGCTGTCCTGTCTGTACTCCAGAAAACCTTTGATCATGGCAAGTACAGACAGACTGGCGCCCCTTCCGCTGATGATCAAAACCGCCGGAAGATTCAGCGTACGCGCCACATCATAGGTACTTCCTTCAGTCCGAATACCGCCCAGACCATCATAATATCCCATAACCCCTTCTACGACCGCCACATCACAGCCGTCAGCATTTTTAGCGTACAGATAACGGGTCGTATCCCCATCTGTAAAAAATGTATCCAGATTCCGGGATTTCGTTCCGATCACTTTCCCATGAAACATAGGATCGATATAATCCGGACCGCATTTAAAAGATGCGGTCTTCAGTCCCCGGTTTACGAACGCCTGCAGAATGCCGCAGGTAATAAGCGTCTTTCCGCTCCCGCTTGCAGGAGCAGTCAGAAGTATCCCCGGCGTCCTCATATCCTTCCTCCCCGGCAGGTTATGATGTAGACCGGATTCTGCCCCGTCATCAGGTGATATTGTCCAAGTGTTTTCGCCTTTGCAATACTCACAGAAAGAATCTCTTCTTCTGTCACCGGAAGCATCTTCAGACATTCCGTCACCTCTGCCAAAGTCTCCAGCGTCACCGTATTGATGATCATGCGGATCCGGGGATTTTTTCTCAGCAGACACTCCATAATCTCCTTCAGATTTCCGGCGGAACCGCCAATAAATGCATGCGTCGGCAGAGGAAGGCTCTCCAGCGCATCCGGCGCCAGACCGCAGATCACCTCAATATTCGGCGTTCCAAAATTTCGTTTGTTTTTTTCAATCAGTCTGCAGGCTTCTTCTTTTCTCTCAATGGCATAAACCATGCCGTCGGCCGCCTGCAGAGCCATCTCCACAGATACAGATCCGGTACCGGCGCCCACATCATAGACCACTGCATCCCTGGTCAGGCGAAGCTTAGCCACAGACAGACTGCGGACCTCACTCTTTGTCATGGGTGCCTTTCCCCTCAGAAACGCTTCGTCGTCCACACAGGCGCGTACCCCTCCGAAATACTCCCGATTCACGATCAGCGCCACGCAAAGTCCGTCATACAGCCCACCGGCAAGCTCCTCCGGTGTTCCGCAGGTAATCTTTTCCTCCGGGTAGCCAAGCCGCTCCCCGATTGACAGCCACACGTGAGAAAGCCCGTATTCCCGTAACTCCCTGCACAGATTCCCCACACTGTCCGCTCCGCTTAATATCGTAAACGTCTTTTCATGAGACCGGACTGCTCCTATCAGATTGGTTTCCCTCCCGTGAGCGCTTTTCAGACACACATCTTCCCATGCAAGATGCAGTTTTCCACAGAAATATACCACTGAGGAAATACCGCAGATACTGCGAACCTCGCAGTCCGTACCTTTCAACGCCTCATACAGCTTTTTTGCTCCGCTGTAAAATCCGATGTCGCCGGATAAAAGTACGGCCGGACGGACATACTCCGGATGCATACGAATATAATCCGCAATCCGCTGCGCGTCATAATCTTTGTAAAAAGGCTTGTCCGCACGACCCGCCGCCTCCAGCATTCTGCCGGCGCCGATCAGAAGATCCGCATCGGCTACCGCCTCTGCCGCTTCCACTGTCATGCCTGACAACGTTCCCATACCGATACCGATGAGAGTCACGATTTGTTCCCGCATATCCTGACCTTTGTACGCTGTCTCTTTATCAACCGAACTGTCCTCTTCCGGGGTGACCGGTATCCCTTTCCTGCTCTCCTGCAGTCTCTCTGACAGTATCCTTATGACTTCCTCATAAGAATATCCTTCGTTCTCCGGCGGCCTGCCCACCAGTACTACCCTGGCTCCCGCCCTGGAAGCCGCGCGTATTTTTTCTTCAAACCCTCCGGCTTTACCGGTCTCTTTTGTTACCAGATATCTGCAGTCAAACTGCCGGAGCATAGCCGTATTCAGTTCTTCGCTGAAGGGCCCCTGCATACAGATCAGATTTTTCCCGCGAAACCCCAGTTTCTCACATGCGACCGCTACTTCGCCGGTAGAGAGTACACGTGCAAAAACACGCTTCTCATAATCCGGAATGACGGTATATTTCGCCAGTTCCTTGCTGCCGGTAGTTGCCAGGATATTGCCTCTCGTACCTGCCAGATACGCCGCCGCTTCTTCTACAGAAGAAACCCGTACTGCATGTTCCGTGCCTGCTGTATCGCTTTTCCTGATCAGGCGGAGATATTCTGCTTCTGTGTCCCTGCATGCCAAAGATACATTCCGAGAGACAACAGCCGCATAAGGATGCGTGGCGTCCACGACCAGATCCGCAGCTTCTTTCCGGATAAATTCTGCCATCTGTTTTTGATCCATTCGTCCTGTATGCACTCTCACATATTCACTTTGCGGCAGCAAAGTCTCTCCATATTCTGTAGCCACACATGCAGTCACCCGGACGCCCCGTCCGGACAGATATTCCGACAGCTCTCTTCCTTCCACTGTTCCGGCAAATATAATCACCGACTCCATTTTCTCAATCCTCCATCCAGACGGCATAATCCATCGCTGCCGCCGCCACGGTTACCCCTTCCCGGGCGGTTTTCACGATCAGCAGTTTCCTGGTCCCTGCTCCCTTTAAGGCAGCTCGTTCACAGACATTTCCAATGCCCGTAACCGACCTCACAAAATCCGACTCTTCAAACCCGTTCTCCGATTCCACCTGTGCAAGTTCCCCGGAAGTGTAAGTCTCAAAAGGAACTCCCAGACGCTCTGAAAAAGCCAGTATTCCTTTCTCTTCTTTCTTCAGATCAATCGATGTAATTCGGCAGACACTCTCCAAAAAGATCTGATGCTCTTCTAGTGCCTGCATCACCACATCGCTTACGCGCGTTTCCTCTGTTCCTTTTCTGCACCCGATTCCCAGTACCGTAATCCGGGGAACCAGAAAAAGAGTATGTGCAAAAGGCGGTCGTTTTCTGATATCCACGGCAAACCCCACCGGAGGGACTCCTTTTGTATCCAGCTCTTCCGGCACGACACCGAATATCGGCCAGGCGCTTCGCATTCCCACGCGTCTTCCCGCCACCAGCTCCGCTGCAATCTCCTTTGCAGTTTCCATCGAGTCCAGATACATCCCTCTTTGTGCTGCAAAAGCATCCACTGCAAATTTCCCATGCAGATCTGTGGCCGTTGTAATTATCGGTTTTGCATCCAGGATCTCCGCCACAAGACGCGCCATGGCATTGGCTCCTCCGATATGCCCGGACAGAAGAGCGATCACATGTCTCCCCTGCTCATCTACGGACAGAACCGCAGGGTCCGTCTTTTTACTGCGTATATACGGCGCGATACTCCTTACTGCAATCCCTGCTGCCCCAATAAAAATCAGCACATCAGCCTTTGAGAACTGTTCGCATGTCCATTCTTTCAAAGGCGATGAAAGTATCCGGACATGTTCCAGCAAAGCCGCATCCTTTTTCTTCACCCATGCCCTGCAGGAAATATTTTTTTCCGGCAGCTTCTCTGCCAGATTCTGCGCCAGCCGCGCTCCATGATCCGTAAAACTGATAATCTCCGCTTTCATTCTCTTCCTCCGGATTTTTGATTCTTCCGCCCGATTCTGTATCTTCCCGTCTCATAAGCCGCACTGTACTCAGACAGGCAACTGATGAGAACTTTCATGATTCCGGCCTGCTATCTTTTCTGACAGCTCCTTTGCTTTCCCGGTCTGACCCAGAACTCCGTACACTTTGGAAAATGTAATAATCTCTACCTCAAGGCGGTTCTGAACACGCTGATTCACATAAAATTCCATCCGCTCCGTCAGCCGTTCCATCACCCGCGCAGTCAGTCCTTCTTTCTGCAGCCAGCTCAGCGCATCGTCGGTAGTCACGCTTTTCATCATCTGAGAAAGCAACGGAACCGGCGCTCCCAAAAGCGCCGCGTGAACCGTCAGAAGCTCCATACGTGCATCGGCGTTATGAGAATGTGTGTTCATGATTCCGCCGGCAAGCTTTACAAATTTTCCGATGTGTCCCACCAGCAGCACGCCTTCTGCCCCGAATTCCGCAGCGGCATCCAGTGCCTCTCCTACAAAATTGCTGCATTTTACCGCATCCTCCAGACGGAGACCGTGTCCGTACGTCTCCAGAAAATCCAGGCCGTAATTTCCCGGTACAATCAGAAGATATTTCATCCCGTTTGCCAGTTTCTGTCGGATCTCCACGCGAATCGTATCAATCAGCGCCTGTTCGCTCATAGGTTCCACAATCCCGCTGGTGCCAAGAACCGAGATGCCGCCTGCAATGCCAAGTCTGGGATTAAAAGTTCTCTCTGCCAGCGCCTCCCCCTCCGGAATGGAAATGATAACCTGAAGTTCTCCGGTAAAACAAAACTGTGTGCAGACTTCCAGCACATTTTCACAGATCATCTGTCGGGGGACCCTGTTAATCGCCGCCGCCCCCACCGGCTGTTCCAGCCCCGGCTTTGTAATCCGACCCACGCCTTTGCCGCCGTCGATATGAATGCGGCTGCTGTCCAGGGCGCCCGGATCAGTCTTCTGACTTTTATCTTTCGGAACCTGAACATGATAGGATACTTCTGCATAGATCCATATTCCGTTTGTCACATCCGGATCGTCTCCGCCGTCTTTTTGGACTGCACATTTTACAGAGTCCTGCCCTCTGCTGACATCCAGCACCTGCAGATGCAGCGGAATCCGCTTCGGCGTCATCAGGTCTATGTAACCGGTCGTTTTTCCTGATAACAGCATAAACGCCGCCGCCTTTGCCGCCGCCGCCGCACAGGAACCTGTTGTATAACCATACCTCAGTTTTTTATTGTTTTTGTAAATAAACTGTTCCATGTATTCTTCTACACCTGATGCGTATATGCCTCCACTTTTCCTCCGTCCCAGGTCGCCAGATGATAGTAGACGTTTACCGCCTGATCGATCAGCGACAGCGCCATGATCGCCCCGGTCCCTTCGCCCAGATGCATACCTGCCTGCAGCGGCGCTGTCATTCCCAGGCGTTCTACCACCAGCCTGGACGCCGGCTCTGCCGAACAGTGGGTACAGATCATATATTCCTTTGCCGTCTCACAGAGCATTCCTGCCAGATACGCCGAGATCGCTGAAATAAATCCGTCAATCAGAATCGGCATTCGACAGTAAGCAGCTCCCAGATAACATCCAGCCATACCTGCAATATCCAGTCCGCCGATCTTGGAAATCACATCAACCGCGTCGTTTTTATCCGGCTGATTTATTTCAATCGCTTTTTTGATAACCGCTATCTTCCTCTCAAGCCCCTCAGAGGAAAGCCCTGCACCGCGCCCGGTGACGGTTTCGACTTCCTGCTCGAATAAAACCGCGGCACAGGCAGAACTGGTAGTTGTATTTCCGATTCCCATTTCACCGGTCACAATCAGATTATATCCATCCTTTTTTAGGTCGCATACCACTTCGACCCCTGTTAATATCGCCTGCAGACACTCCTCCCTGGACATGGCCGGACCTTGTGCAATATTTCCCGTTCCATACCGCACAACCCGGTTCTGAATCCGCGGGTGCTTTCCGTCTGTCAGCGAACCGATATTTACCGGTATCAGTTCGCAG
Organism: uncultured Lachnospiraceae bacterium; assembly: GCA_951802115.1. GTDB lineage: Bacteria > Bacillota > Clostridia > Lachnospirales > Lachnospiraceae > Hominiventricola. The sequence goes on from CATOPL010000011.1 coordinate 12,291, forward strand.
CCTGCAAGTTTACACATGACGCATGCCGTCGAGAGACTGTCCCCCATATTTTCCAGCACCTGTATGGTCACTGAACTGTCCGTCTGCGTCACACCTTCCTCGACTACTCCGTTATCGGCTCCCATGATCACTGCCGCTCTCCGGTCCGGATGAGGACGGGAGGTTCCATAGATACCTGCGATCTGCACCAGTATCTCCTCCAGACGGCCAAGCCCCCGAAGCGGTTTACACAAAGAATCCCAGCACTGCCAGGCATCCTTCATGGCCTGTTTATCCACAGGCCGGATTCCGTTTATGATTTCTTCCAGATTCTGCATGTCTTTTTCTCTCCTGTTAAAATTTCGCTCCGGTTTTTAAAGCAACCACGCAGAAGCGCACTCACACCCCGGTATACAGCATGGCGTTGCAGATCGTCGCCGCGATATTGCTGCCGCCTTTTCTCCCCCTGGGCACAATATACGGTACTCCCGCCGTCATGATCAGTTCCTTTGCTTCCACCACATTGACGAACCCAACCGGCGCTCCAATGATCAACGCGGGACGAATCTTTCCTTCTTGAATCAGTTCATACAGCCGGATCAGCGCCGTAGGCGCATTTCCTACGGCAAAGATAACCTCCCGGTCCAGAGCGGCTCCACGCTCCATGCAGACTGCCGCCCGGGTGCATTTCCTTTGACTGGCTTCCCTTGCCACATCTTCATCCGACATAAAACAGAAAGCTTCCCCTCCGTATTCTTCCAGTTTTTTCTTGTTAATACCGGACCATGCCATCTTTGTATCGGTCACCACGGCCGCCCCCCGCCGCAGAGCTTCCACCCCCAGCATGGCCGCCCGTTCTGAGAAGCACAGATTATCCGCATAGTCAAAATCTGCAGAAGTATGAATGCACCGTTTCACAATGGAAAACTCCGGTTCCGGCCAGGTTCTTCCATTCAGTTCCTCCGTGATAATCTCCATGCTCCGTTTCTCAATTTCCGTCGGTTTTACGATCTCTATTCTGTCAAGCATCAGATTCCCGCCTCCAGTATCTCATATATTTTTTTCATGTCAAACGAACGTCTCACCAGATCCGCAAGTCTGTCATATTCCTGTTGTTTGTGAGCTTCCAGATCAAAGCTCCATGTTCCGTACTCCATCCCTTTTGCTGCCATCAGTTTTCGGATCATCGCCTCTGCAAAACCTGAGGTATCAAAGAGTCCATGAAGATAGCTTCCCATCACACTGCCGTCCTCATTCGAAAGCGCATCCAGCCTTCCGTCTGAGAGTCGGATCAGTTCCAGACATCCGCCCAGATTCTCGGATTTTCCCATATGAATCTCATATCCGGTCACATCCCGCCCTTCCCAGCTTTTCCAGAGACCAGCGCCCTGCTCCATCCTGCCTGCAGTCTGTGTCCGGGTTTTGATCTCACAAAAGACCGTTCTTATATCCAGAAGTCCCATCCCCCGCATAGAACCTCCATGTTCCACCCCGCAGGGATCCTCCAGCACTTTTCCCAGCATCTGAAAGCCTCCGCAGATACCGATAACCGGAGTTTTCTTTTCCGCCTGACGGAGAATCAGCGTCTCCATACCGGATTCCCTCATCCACTGCAGATCGTCCATCGTATTCTTTGTCCCGGGCAGCATAATCAGATCCGGATCACCCAGCATCCCGGGTTTCTGCACATATCGCAGCGACACTCCATCCATCCGTTCAAATATGGAAAAATCTGTAAAATTTGAAATGTGCGGCAGATGGATCACTGCCACATCCAACCCGGTCCCTCTCTCTGTCTGCGTCAGCCGGTCTGACAGGCTGTCCTCATCATCAATATCCAGCGATTCCATAGGAACTACCCCCAGCACCGGAATATCCAGCTTTTCCTCTATCATCTGAAGCCCCGGCTTTAAGATCTCCACATCTCCCCGGAACTTATTGACCACAAGTCCCTTGATCATCTGCTGCTCATCTTTTTCCAGAAGTTTCACCGTTCCGTACAAAGCCGCAAAAACACCGCCTCTGTCAATGTCACCTACCAGAAGCACCGGGGCTTTTGCCATTTTCGCCATTCCCATATTGACGATGTCATTTTCCCGCAGATTAATCTCAGCCGGACTTCCGGCCCCTTCAATAACAATGATTTCATATTTCTGCGCCAGTCTGCCGTAAGCTTCCATCACATCTGACTGAAGTCTTTTTTTGTCCCGGTAATAGTCCATGGCTTTCATATTTCCCCGGACTTCTCCGTTCACAATTACCTGACTGCCCACATGACTGGTCGGTTTTAACAGAATCGGGTTCATCTCCACCGCAGGCTCAATCCCGCAGGCCTCCGCCTGCATGGCCTGCGCCCTCCCAATCTCCAGTCCGTCTTTCGTAATATAAGAATTCAACGCCATATTCTGCGATTTAAAGGGAGCAACCTTATACCCGTCCTGCATAAACACCCTGCAGAGTCCCGCTGTCAGAAAACTTTTTCCTGAATTCGACATCGTTCCCTGCACCATGATTGCCTTCGCCAATCACTTCACCTCTTCTCATAAGTCTTTCTTTCACAAAAACGCTTCCTGTCAGATATCTGCTGCAATCTGGGCAATCACCGCCGGATCTTTTATCTTCTGATCCTCAGCAAACATCAGAATCTTGGACAGAATCTCGGCCGTTTTAGGATCTTCATCCACAAAAGGCAGAAAAATCTTTCCCCGGTGCTGGGAATGCACCGGCAGCACATGAAGCATGGCGTTTCCCACCTGATGAATTACGCCGCTGCCAAGATGCACCGTATACTGTCCAAATTTCCCTTCGATCAGCGCATGATTTCTCTGAAGCCGGACATTGTTCACTTTCAACAATCTCAGATTTTCTTCCACGATAATCCGCCTCATCTCTACAGTGGAACGACTGGATTCCGGATCCACGCCGCCCACATATGCGGTACTTACCGCCAGATCCACATCCCGCATGACCTCACTGTAGATCCGTTCCGGAATCTCGCCAATCCGAAGTTCCGAAAAGTCCGTCCGGTCATAGAAAACCACAGCCTCCAACGTTGGCGCCTCGATATCGCTGGGAGAGAACCAGTCAGCCAGAGCCAGCAGTACTGCAATAATGTTCTCGCCATAATAAATTTTCTGCAGTCCGCTCTCATAATCCGCTACCCATCGCCGGCCCTGGAGCGTCGCCACCGTCTTTTGGGGCTGAATCTGATATCCGCAGAACAGACGCGTCTTTCTTTTTTCCAGTTCTTCCGGAAGCTTTACATATAATTCCCGAAATACCTGCTTAAAAGGCTGGCGAAGTTTTCGCTCAAACAACATTCTTTGATAATCCTGCCAGTGCCCTTCTCTGTATAAATCACAGGGATGTGCAATCCTTACTTTTGTTTCCGGCGCAATGGCTGTCGTCTTCCCGGACCAGTCTGTGAATCCTTCTCCGGACAAAAATCCCATGATCTTTGCCTTCCTGGTTTCCTCCCCCGCTTCTTCCATTATATACACCAGCGATTCCGTCAGCGGACGTATAACGGGATTATTTAAAAACGCCCGCAGTTCCCAGACCTCAAAGACCGTTCCGTCCTCCATCGACTGTTCCAGCATACTTTTGGTCCTTGTATGCTGTTCTTTTAATTTTTTAACAATCGCCTGACATTCTGCCGCTGCCGGAATTTTCTTGTACTTCGCCGGCAGAGACTTCAGTATTTTCTCTCCCCGCCTGAACTGCAGACTGCTCCTGCCTGTCTCATCCACAAAAATCCGCGTCGACGCATCGTCTATCGGCTGCCAGTCAAAATATTTGTCATACGACGTCGTCAGTCTGGTTTCCATACGCAGCATCAGACGGGTCACATCCGCAAATCCCGCATTCATACTCAGATTTCGGAGCGCCATATCCGCCGCTCTGTTTTCGCTGGCACGCCTTTGCGCCCCAAACTGCCTGCTCTCTTTTCGGTATTCCTGTATACATTGATAACGGACCAGCAGCTCCTTTTCCCGCTCTTTTCTGTCTCTGGAAAGCGGCAAAAGCGGCAGACTCATAAGCAGATCTTTATTTCTCTTTCCGGCGATCTGTGCCTTCAGCGTTTCAAAATCAGTCTTTCCAAGGGCGGCATCCGCATATTTTTTTGCCCTGGCATGAGCCGTCCCATAAGAAGAATATTTTGCAGCCTGATACAAAAGCTGGAAATTTTTCTCTCCAAGCTGACTGTACGCATCCTGGAACCATACTACATCAAAAGCTCCGTCACACAGTTCTTCCCTGGACAGCGGCGTATACCTTGCCACCATGGCCATGATTCCATCATCCAGCCACTCGCTGGTATGCGCCATAAAATAATAGCATCCGCTCTGCAGCCCGGGAAACGCCAGATATGTCTCCAGCAGCGGTATCCACTGAGGCGCATACATGGCAAGTTCTGTAAGCCGCTTTCTGGTAATCTTGCTGCCTTTTAACGCCCGGCGAAGATCCTCTGCTGTCTCCTCTTTTTTCGGATAGCATCTCATAAGCAGACTGCTTAAAACCCTGCGCCTGTCTTCTCCATTTCCAAAATAATAAGCATTCCGGTCCAGCACATCGTTCCCAATAGCGTTCAATAGCCGGATCAGAACCGGTATCCCTTCTACCATACAAATATTTGCCATATATTTGGAAAACGGCGTCGCCTGTTCGCCCCGGCTGAGTTCTACCTCCAGCACCTTCGGCATCACCTCTTCATACAGTTCCAGCATCAACTGTACTTCCGGCGCCGACGAATCCAGCGGCCGTTCTTCTTTTCTCCATTGACCAAAAAGCATATGGTCATTTCTGAAACCCAGACTGCCGGCAGACGAATCCCGGCAGTATTTTGCCACTGCTGTCACAAGCCCCAGCAGCTGCCCCAGGTCATAAAATGCAAATACCGCTTTATAGAACTGATCTTTATCCCAGATCCCTCTGATACAACATTGAACCAAATCCGAAAAGTTCACAAGATCGTTACTGAATCTGCTGCCGGCGGCATTTAGATAATCCATTCTCCTGTTGTCCTGGCCCATACGAAACCGCAGGGAAAAAGCATCTTCAAAGTGCTTCCCGTCTGCCATACCAAGCCAGACAATCAGATTGTCAAAGACAGGAAGACGACCGTTTCGTGCCAAAAGCCGCGCCTCTGTTCTCCACGGCATAACTCTGTTCACATCAGAATCCACCGAATATGTCAGTACTGAAAATAATTTTGCAATCCCTACGAGTCCCCAGTGTACCTTTGTCTCCCGGGGCACATATTTTCGAAACAGCAGTTCCACGACAGTCTCCGTCTGACGCGGAAAGCTTCCCCGGATAACCAGATTTTTAAATGGCTGTTCTTTTTCCGTTCCTTTTCCAAATACCTTCCGGTACAGGTCCGTGTGTCTGCCGTAATCATCTCTTCCATGATAGCATACCTGGTACAAATAGACTTCCAGAACAAGCTGCGGATCCTTGATCTCTTCCTCATAAAACTGCTCCCACAGTTCTCCGAACGGATATCCGTCCCAGCCGCCTCTTTGGTCCTGTCCGCGGACCAGTATGACGCCGAGCAGCTGTTCCTCTCCCCCGTTATCCTGATATTCCAGATCTTTATGCGCCCCGATCCAGGCGTCCAGCCGCTCCAGTACACGAATACATGCCGCTTCCCCATAGACAAACAGTTCTGACGCCTGTGAAACATCAACATGAACTTTTGGAATAACCCACTCCTTCTTCGGATCATAGAGCCCATAGCCTGGAGTTTTCAGAATTTCCTGCGCCCGGCTGCGCTCTCCGATCAGTTCTTTCAAAAGAATCCGTTCCTTTTCCGTCGGGTTTTCATATTCCTTCAGTACCGGGATTACCCTCCGGTACTCTGAAGATCTTTTTTCCTTGAGATAGCAGGCCAGTTCCAGACCACCCATATGGCACTCTTCAGACTTTTCATGTAAAAGCCTGCTGATACAGTCTCTAAGTGCGTCCGGTTCCTGGTGCTTGAGGATCTCCAGCGTCTCCGTACGCCCTTTTTTATATTTCATGTTACCTTCGATCTTCCGGTAATCCTCCGGCAGAAGGCAAATATACTTCACCAGTGTAAACGCCACATTCCGGGTATTATTCTCCTGACTGTGAAGGCAGTCCAGAAGAATCTGTTTTCTTATCTCCGTTTTCGGCCTGCACAGAAGAACACGTGCAGCCAGATGCCTTCCCTCGCCAATCATTGGCAAAAGTCCTGCCGCCTCGTCCAGATATACATCCTCCTGTATCGCCCAGGCCAGCAGACACATACGGATCACCACATCTGACCGGCTCATAGATACCTTATACCAGGGGAAAATACAGGGTGACAGTTCCAGCCCCTTTTTCGGAAGTCTTTCCACAAAACTTTTCAAAAGCTCATAGGCACGTTCAGCCTCTTCCCTGCTCAGAGACAGTTTCTCAGGCGTAATCATCCTCGGCATCTGTCCCTTGTCATAAGAAGGAGAATACCAGTATCTGCTGCAGCCGCTCGAATGATATTCCACAATCTCGTCAAAGCGTTCAAACACGTCTCCCATAAAATACGGCAGATAACATGCAGCCAGCTCCAAATCTTCCGGATATGTAAACAGAATCTTTTTTGCTGCTTTCATAGACATCTGGCGACTCTGAAAGGCTTCCAGATAATACGACGCAGTCATCATCTGATGTCTGGTTCCATCCTCTGCCAGGCCAAGAATCACATCCGACGCTTCTTTCACATCATAAAAAGCTTTTGCCCAGAGAGCACAGCAGAGAGCTACCGCGTCCTCCCCTTTTAATTGCTCTTCCAGAAAAACCGGTTCCCGCAGACATCTCCCCATAAGTTTTAACAGTTTGTCCGCCATCCGTTCCATGCTTTTATAGTCATAGATACCAATCCAGGTACTGACCGCCCGCTTCACGGAAGAATAACGGATCAGCCCATGATCTTCGATCACCTGAAACAGATACTGAAACGCTTCTGCTCTTCCTTCATCCATCGCCTCGCAAACCGCCTGTCTGACTCCCTCCTGAAGTCTGGCGGCGACTAGAAAATCACCCAGAGTCCGGTACAGACTCTCATCTTTGCTCATAACAATACCCCGGAGCAGTTCACGGCTGATCATCAAGGTATTATTGTCTCCCAGAAGAAGATCCTTTACCGCCTGGATCGTCTTCTCGTTCCCATGATCAATCTGAGCTGCCAGCATTCCGGCATAGAACCAGCTCTCATCTCTTGCATCATTGCAGATCTCAGGCGGCACATTTCCGGTCAGTACATCGGAAAGCTCCTTATCATAAAAGCGTAACCTGGCATACGCCCACAGAAGCCGGACACCGTCTTCCACAAAAGGCGTATAGCTTTTTCCCCGCACGCTGCGCCGGAATATTCCTGCGGATGCCTGGAAACAGTTCATCTCATCCAGCGCATAATAAAACTCCTCCTGCTGCTCCAAACGCACGCACGCTGCCACCAGCCCGGAAAGATGCTGTCTGTAGACCTCACTGGGTTTTCTTGCATCTCTGGCCAACAGAAGTCCTTTGATCCAGTTGCAGGCTTCCTGATCGATCCCTGTGAACAGAGAACCGCTCCGATCCAGCACTGGCAGCAGTTTTCTCTCTGTTTTTGACAGCCCGGAAGTTTTCTGCATATTTTTTACAAACTGTTCCTTAAGCTTTGTATGGTCTGACATGGTCTGATCTCCTTTGCCTTACACTCCTTACCCTTCGATCTGCGCCCAGTCCGGTCCTTCTTTCACATCGCCGGCTACATGGATGGAGTGTCCATAAAACAAATCTCCGTCACCGAACCAGAATTCAAAGACTCCGTCAGGCTCAACCTGGATAGATTCCAGCTCCATATGTTCCATAAACTGTTCACGGCTGACCGGCTGTTTCTTTTCCTTCTTCAGACGTTCCAACTCTTCCTGCAGACAGTTTTCCAACCGCTTCTGATATTCTTTCGTCCGAATGATGGCTTCCCACATTGTCATCGTTTCCTTTCTTTAAAACCGATTACTTCTGCTTAAAAACGGTCCGGACTTCTATCACTTTCTTCATGGCATCCGTAAGCCTCTTATTTGACTGATGATCTTTCACCGCAATTCGATAGTAGTCCTTATCCAGTCCCCGGTAATTTCCGCATTTCCGGATCAGAATTCCGTATGGCAGCAGGCGTTCATACAGATCACAGATTCCGGCAGCCCGAAAAAACAGATAATCCGCCTGTCCATCCCAAACCTGTACACCCAGCGCTTCCAGTTCCGCTTTCAGATAAGAGCGCTCTCTTTTCACCAGCAAAACTGCACGCCGTTTGTATTCCTTCTCCCCAAGCGCCGAGATTCCGGCGGCAGATGCAAGAACACTGACTCCCCAGCACTGTCCGGCCGACTCCATACGATCTAAAAGCTTTCTGTTTCCACTGATCCCATATCCCAGCCGGATACCCGGCATTGCGTACATTTTTGTAAATGATTTCAGTATAAATAAATTCTCTGTTTTTTGTATGTACGGAATCAGAGATCTTTCCTCCTGACCGGTAAAATCCAGAAAACACTCATCCAATACCAGCAGTGTCCCGCATCTGTCTGCTTTTTCCAGAATCCCAAGTAACAGATTCTGCTCCATTAAAAGCCCGGTCGGATTATTGGGATTGCAGAGAAACAGAAGATCCACCGATGGGTCAATCAGTTCCAGAATAGTATCTTTGACCTCAAAGTCCTCTTTCAGTTCATGAAATCTGCACTCTGTATTCGTCTGTTTCAACGCTTCTTCATATTCCGCAAACGTGGGCGCAGTCAGAACCGCCTTCTTCGGACGAAGCGCATAGACCAGACGATAGATCAGATCCGCCCCGCCGTTTCCGCAGATGAACGTCTCTTTTGCCAGTCCATGCTCCGCTGCCAACGCCTTTTTCAACTTCCGGCACAGCGGGTCCGGATAATGCACGGCATCCTGCAGCGCTTGTTCAACTGCATCCCGTACGCTCTTGGGCATCCCCAGCGGATTGATATTTGCAGAAAAATCCACAAGCCCGATTCCGTTTTCTCCACGTATCTCTGTTAAATATTCATCATATATATTTCCACCATGTAACAATTTCATCTTTGTTTTGCTGCCTGTCTGTGAAAATCACACATCACATATCGGTTCCGCACCCTCAGAACATGTTGCAAATTCATTCTTTTCTTTCCGGCGCGGCGCTTTTGACATGGCAATACCTCTTTCTCCAGCATTCATAACTGCATAATAGTGCCTGCTATCTGTCTCGGACATGGTTCCCGAAGTGCGCTTGAAAAAACAGCGTACTATGCCGGCGGTCTCCGCAGCGGACAATTTGACAATGACACATGCTCCGCCAGTTCATTCAGACCGTGATCCTGCAGATAATCCTTCAGAATCCACGCGGACTGTGTGGATTCCGGTCCAATAATAATCTCTGCAATCAGGTCTTCCAGCCCGATTCCGATTTTCCAGCACATGGATTCCAGATCCAGCGGATAATACTTTTTAATCCGTTCTTTGGTCACATGATAACAGGGATTCACATCAAAATATTCCTTCTCATACGGATAGACCACAAGCCGCACTTCATTTTCAGAAGCAAAAGACGGATGTTTATAGACTACCGAACAAATCCATGCGTCATGCATCGCATGTTTAATCTGCGGATTGTCTCCCGACAATTCCGTACCGCTCAGAGCCAGCTGATAAAACACATCTACAAGCCCGTGTTCTGTCATGTCATCCTGATAGAACACCTTCTGCAAAGACAGATCCCCCTCCGCCATCTTCTGCAGCAGCTCCCCGTGAAAAGCTATGCATACACCTCTGCCGCGGTTCCCATACCGCTCCCACTGAGCAGCGTCATCCCGGTAAAAAGAAAAGCAGGCCGCATATGCAGAATAGAAAAACTCCTTTTTCAGCTCCTCTTCAAACAAATCCTGAACTTCTTCTGCCAGATCCTTCTTTCCGTCTTCCTCCAGCCTTTTTACCACTGCCTGACAAAGACCGCTGATAAAAAGGCGCATTTCCGCTGCATCGTTCATATTCAGAACATTATTGACGCGCAGCTGCGCACGCCGCAGAATCCCGTCCAGCGCCTGAAAGTCTGTATAGTGATAGAAAATATCATGATCGAATTTTTGTGCCATTACAAGTCCTTTCTGATCCAAATGAACGCGGCACAACAGAGTTCACCATAGTCTCAGACACCTGCATACAGCAAAACCCCCACCGCCGCAATGCACCCAAAAGCAATGCTCCTGCTCCGTCTCTGTTTACACCAGCGCAGCGCTGCCGCTCCTGCAGCAATCTGTAATATCAGCATAAACACGCAAAACTGCCAGCGCCGGAAATAAGGTTCCCATTCCATCGTCAATCGATAGCATTCACCGACATATATTGCCAGAAAACGATCCGCCAGCAGACAGATCCATATACCTTCGAGCAAAATCCATCTGCTCATTGTTCCGCTGCGGATCAGATGACGCAGAAAAAAGAACAGCAGGATATAACCAAACCAGAACAAAAGCACCACGCCTGCTGTTTCTTCGATATATATTCCCGGAATCGGATTATCCACCATATCTCCTGTCATACAGCAGAACATCCCTTATTCCTTCCGCCGTATATTCCACCGCTGACCGGTGTACGCGTATCCCTGCTGCTTCTGCAGCCTTTTCGGTCACCGGTCCGATACAGACTGCTTTTGCTTTCATGTTTTTTACATCCGTCATATTCGCAAATGCTTTCACCGCCGACGCACTGGCAAACGTCACATAATCTGCCTGCGGAAGAATCCGGTTCAGCTCTTCTTTTTTCCGCTCGTCCACCGCCGTATGGTAAATCGACAATGCTTTGTATGCAATGTCCGCTTTTTCCAATGCCAGATTCAATTCCCTGGACGCCTCTTCTGCCCTCAGCAGCAGAACCCGATCCTCTTTTTTCAGTGTCGGCACCCATTCTTTTGACAGATCACGGCTGCTATATGCTGTCGGTACAAAATCCGCATGGATTCCCCTGGATGCCAGCGCGTTTCTGGTACCTTCTCCAATCACTGCAAAACGCAGTCCTGCCAGCACACGTATATCCTTTCCGCATGCCATCAGATAGTTAAAGAAAAGGTCCACTCCGTTACTGCTGGTAAATACTGCCCAGCTGTACTGTTCCAGCTTCTCTACCGCCTCTGACAGTTCTTCTGTAAACAGAGGCTCTGTATGAATCAGACTGTAGGAGATGACTTCTGCACCTTCTGCTTCCAATGCCCGGCACTGACTTTCGACCATTTTTTCCGTGCCGGTCACCAGCACGCGTACGCCTGCAAGAGCGCCGTTCCCGTACCATGCGATCTCATCTTTTAAAGACACTACATCGCCTACAATGGTAATTGCCGGCGTCTGAATTCCTGCCTGCTCTGTTTTTTCCACAATATTCTGGAGTGTTCCCACCGCCAGACGCTGCCTGCTCGTTGTTCCCTCCTGAATCACAGCCGCCGCTGTGGCAGGATTTTTTCCGTTTTCCATCAGATTTTTTGTGATATTCGGGAGATTTTTAAGTCCCATGAGGAAAACCAGTGTCCCTTCTTCCTTTGCCAGTGCACTGTAATCCAGTACCTTCTCTTCTTTGTGATTTCCTTCATGACCGGTGATCACATGAAAAGAAGACGCATACTCTCTGTGTGTCACCGGAATTCCCGCATAGGCAGGAGCCGCATAACAGGAAGATACGCCCGGCACGATCTCGAATTCAATTCCAGCCGCTCTGAGCTCCTGTGCTTCTTCTCCTCCTCTTCCGAAAATAAACGGATCTCCACCTTTCAGACGGACTACTTTTTTTCCTTCTTTCGCCAGTCGAATCAGAAGTGCATTTGTCTCTTCCTGCTTCAGGTGATGAGCTGAAGCACGTTTTCCGGCATAAATCAGCTCTGCATCTTTCCTTGTCTCATTCAGCAGAGTATCTGTAGCCAAACTGTCATAAATAACCGCATCTGCCTCCCGGATACAGGCCAGACATCTTTGCGTCACCAGATTCTTGTCTCCTGGTCCGGCCCCTGCCAGCCAAACTTTTCCTCTGCACAACTCCGCAGCCAGTTCCCGGCCCAGTTCTTCTGCCAGTTCTGTACAAAGACCCGTCTTTTTGCTGCCTGATGCTTTTTTCAGATGCCTGCCATCCGGAGCAAACAATACTTCCATATGAAGTATCTCTCCTTCCAGCCAGGAATATGCTGCCGCCGGAGCATTACAGCTGCCGCCGATCGCTGCCAGATATGCCCGCTCTGCATACAGAGAAACTGCTGCCTGCCGGTCATGGATCGTCTTCAGCAATTCTTCCAAATGTCCTTTCCGGCTTTCCACCGCCAGAATCGCCTGTCCCGCCGCCGGAAGGCACAAAGAACGATCCAGATATTCATAATGAAAGTCGCTGTTTTCCGACAGCCCAAGACGCTCAATCCCTGCCGCCGCCAGAACGATCGCATCATATTGGCCTTCTGACAGTTTCCGGAGTCTGGTCTGTACATTTCCCCGGATCATCCGGATCCGGACCAGCGGATTGATCATTTTGATCTGCAGTTCCCGGCGAAGGCTGCTGGTACCCACTACGATGCCGGGCTTCAAATCCTGCAGTCTGGTCCCGTCACAGGTAACGATCACATCTTCTGCCGATCCGCGGCTTAAAACCGCCCCGATCCCCAGCTCTCCTGGAAACTCCATCGGCATGTCTTTGGCACTGTGCACTGCCAGGTCAATCTCTCCGCTTAACAGTGCTTCTTCCAGCTCTCTTGTAAACACGCCTTTCCCGCCGAAAGAAGTCAGTGAACGATCCAGAAGCTCGTCCCCTTTCGTCGACATTTCCACAAACTCCACCTGAACCTCCGGAAATATCTCCTCTATCTTTCTTTTCACTATATCCGTCTGGACCAGCGCGAGCCTGCTCTTTCTGGTTCCGATCCGAATTATATTCTGCATACTGCCTCCCGTTTGCTATATTTTTGTGCGTACTGCACACTCAGGAATCAGTTCCCTGATATACTCATATCTCGATCTTATAATGAATATCCCCGGGGGGTGATCATCCGTGTATTTCTCACATATGTCTGCGAATTACCGATAATGACCACACTGAACATATCGATTTTCGCATCCTTCAGCTTCTCCAGCACAGTAATATTTACCGTCTCGTCTTTTCTGCCCGCATTGCGTACAATTCCCACCGGCGTCTCCTTTTTTCGGTATTTCATCAGGATATCCGCCGCCTGCTCCACATAACCGGTTCTCTTTTTACTCTTCGGATTATAAAGACAGACAATCAGATCTCCCTGCCCTGCACAATCCACCCGTTTCATGATCAAATCGAGCGGTGTCATCAGATCGCTCAAGCTGATCACTGCAAAATCATGCATGAGCGGCGCCCCCAGTACCGAGGCAGCCGCACTTGCCGCTGTCACCCCCGGTACAGTTTCAATTTCAATATCTGCATGTTTTTCCTCTGCCACCTGGTAGATAATCCCGGCCATGCCATAGATCCCGCTGTCCCCGCTGGACACCATGGCAACGGTCTGATCCTTCCCGGCTTCTTCTACCGCCATCTCACAGCGTTTTACTTCCTGCATCATCGGAGTCGCAATATAATGCTTATCCGGAAAGTATTCTTTTATTATATTGACGTAAGTCGTATATCCTGTCACCACATCCGCTTTTCTGATCACCTCAATGGCTTTCTCCGTCATATGTTCATATCCGCCGGGCCCAAAACCCACTACATATAATTTTCCCATCTTTTCCATCTCCTGTGAAAGTTTTTACACCTGTTCCTTTTATGCTTCGTGTCCCATTGACACTTCTTCTCCAGGCAGACATTTACCGTCTATCGTTCACTCCATTTTCATTCGCTCAAAAAATGCTTTCAGTGCATCCGGGCTGGAATTGTCACGAATCCGGTAAAACATCTTGTCGATCGCCTTTTCCAGTCCCTTTTTTTCTGCTTCCTGAAGCATCCATGCTTTCATTCTGCCAATCTCTGGAAGCGCCTGCTGAAATACCATCCACCGCTCAAAATCCAGACGAATCTCCTCTAATATCTGGTCCGCCGCCTGTGCTTCATGCTGTTTTTTTTCGTTGTTGGCTTTTGCCAGCTCCTGAAAATCGTCGACATCGTAACGTCGGATCCCAGGCAGCCATTCCACTTTCGCCTCAATATCAATCGGCACGGCCAGATCTACCAGAACTCTCATTTTTGAAGTTTTCAGACACTTTGCCAGCTTGTCGTATGTAATCGTGTAATGAGGACTGCTGGTTGCACTGATGATGACGTCCATCTCATCCATCAAGCCGTACCTGTCCTCATATTCCATCACCCGATATGTTACTTTATGGTGCCTGTCCGCGCAGGCCTGTCTCATATTTCTGGATGTAATATAGACCTCTGCTCCTTCAATGCACTGCAGATTTTTGAGCACAACACTGCCGATCTTGCCGGAGGCGCCAATCAGCATGACTTTTTTGCCATGCAGCGAACTCAGCGTCTTTTCAGCCGCTTTCACAGCCATGGTCGCCATAGACACCGTCGTACGGGACAGATCCGTCTCTGTTTTCACTTTCTTTGCTGCAGTCACTGCATACCGAAACAGCGTATTCAGATATACTTCGCATGTTCCCGCCCGTCTCGCCTGTTCATGAGCGCGCTTCACCTGTCCCAGAATCTGATCCTCCCCCATTACCATAGAATCCAGCCCGGCCGCCACATGGAACAGATGTCTCACCGCTTTTGTTCCGCTGTAGAAACGCACATAATCCCCGATATGTTCCACATCTGCAGCCCCGGCGAATTCCAGAAGAAGTTCCTGCATATCTGTAAAATGATTTCCTGAATATTCCGACCAGGCATAGACTTCTGTCCGATTGCAGGTACTGATGATAATACACTCCTGCGCATAGTTTCTTTCCAGCATCTGCTTCATCAAATCCGCCTGCACATTTTCCGGAAATGCAAACAGTTCCCTGATGGAGAGAGGAGCATTCTGATGACTGATGCTGATCAGTGAGATCCCCATTACTCCGTCACTCCTTTTCGGAATTCTGTTGTAAATGTCTTGTCATACAGTTTCGAAAGTTCATATTCATCACCCAGGAAATTACCTACTACCGTCAGTGCCGTTTTTTTAATGCCTGCGTCCTTTACCCGGCCAGCAATATTCGTCAGATCTCCATACACGATTTTCTGGTCCTCCCAGGTCGCCTTGTAAACTACCGCCACCGGCGTCTCCGGTTGATACGCCTGCCTGAGCACCGCAGACATTTCCTCCAGCATGCCGATACTCAGAAAAATAATCATTGTCGCATTGTGCTTTGCCAGATCCAGAAGTTTTTCTTTCGGTGGCATGGGAGTTCTTCCTTCCATGCGGGTCAAAATCACTGTCTGACTCACACCTGGAAGTGTGTATTCTTTTTTCAGCACAGCCGCCGTTGCCAGAAAAGAACTGACGCCGGGTATCACCTCATATTCGATTCCCAGCTCGTCCAGCCGATCCATCTGTTCCCGATGTGCACCGTAGATCGCCGGATCACCGGTATGCACTCTTGCCACTTTGAGCTTCCTTTCCTCGGCATCCTTCATGACCTGAATCACTTCGTCCAGGTTCATAGTGGCGCTGTTGTAAATAACCGCGCCTTCTTTTGCATCTGCAAGCACCTGCGGATTGACCAAAGACCCTGCATAGATTATTACGTCCGCGCTGTCAATGATCTTCTTCCCCTTAATTGTCAAAAGTTCAGGGTCCCCAGGACCGGCTCCAATAAATGATACCATCTTTTATCTCTCCTGTAATGATATTTTAAAAGGTTTCCGACAGTTCAATTTTCATTCCCATATATATAAAAAAACCTGCAACACTGATCGCTGCAAGTCCTTCCTACAGTCAGACACCCTGCACGCTTCGCTCCGCATGGAATACTAAACCCTGCCGGCATCGTGTTCTGTCTGATATTCTTTCCCTCATACTGTATTCCGGATCTGCTTTCGTCGGAAGCTCCCCTTTTATCAGAAAGCAGGTTTCCTGGCTTACGGTTGCTGATGTAACATACACCAGTTCCTCGCTCCATCTTCCCTTCTCGCCCCGCGGCAATGGGATACGTCAGATTTTGCTCCCGCTTACAGTGACCGGATCGTTCAGGATTCTCACCTGATTCCCTTTTCTGCCCGATAATCCGGGCAGCACTTTCTGATGTTTTCTCTGTGAAAAAGCATACCATATTTTCGGTGGTTCGTCAAATTTTCCTGGTTTGTTTTCCTCTTTTTCTTCCCCTTTAATCAAATTTCAGGATTTCTGTAATTCTCTCTGACTTTCCATCTCGTCCCACTTTGCAAGATACATTTTATCGTATATAATCTTATTAACATGGGTGGACTGCTGTATTTATCAAAAACTATACTTATTGACTTTCATTTATAAGTAAAATTCCTTGTAAATTAGCCAACATCCAGCCTGTCACGGCTAACTATTTCTTTAAGCCTCATTTGAAGGGCGCCGGTCCTTAGGGCGCGTGTTTTGCGCCCTTAGTACCGCTGCGTCCCTTCACTAAGCGCAAGCGGGGGCTGAAAGAAATAGTTAGCCACAGCGGGCGTCCTGGTTAGCTACTGTATTTATCAATAAGTATATTTGTTAAACATTGACAAAGATTGCTGCAGACCACTCTGTCTTGTCTGCCCCGCAAACTTATAAAATATATCGGAGTTGATGATACCATGAAATTTTACCGGCAATCGAAAAAAAAAGAACGGGCTGTCCTGCCTGTTCTGCTGATCCTGGGAATCGCCATCTGCATCGTTACGCTGACGGTCAGTCTTTTTCTCTTGATCCCGCCATTTACCATAAAAGATGTTTTTTCCCGTGCAGAATCTTTACGAACTTATTTTGCACAACAGATTGCATCCTTTACAGAAACTGCGTTGTCCTGGATTGACACTTCGGAGCAGGAACCCGTAAAGGCTGCCGACACAGAAGTAATTGAAAAAGAAGCCATACCTTTTATGGAATCTACCGGAGAACCCGGCGATATTTCCAGCCTGCAGGCTGAATACAACGATCCTGTCGACCAGATCTATCTGAATATGCTTGATACCAGCTGTGGTCCCATGCTTTACTATCATCAGGGAGATATCCGCTGGGGAGACTTTCTCTATGGAGACAATGATCCCCTGAAAAAATACGGCTGCGGACCCACAGCTGTCGCCATGGTTGTCAACAGCTTCAGCGATACCGCCGTTGATCCGACGGATATTGCGGTTTGGTCCTCTGACAACGGATACTATGCTCTTCACGGCGGCTCTTATCACAGTTTGATCCCGGACGCACTGGAAGCTTACGGACTTCAGGTCGAAAGTGTTACGGACCGCTCCTGCGAACACGCGTCGGAGCTTCTCTCCTCAGGCCATATTCTGGTCGCTCTCATGGGCCGCGGCACACTGACTCAGAACGGACATTTTGTACTGTTTACAAAGCTTCTTGACAATGGTAACGTCTACATCGCCGACCCGGTCAGCTACGAACACTGCACACTGGAATGGGATCTGGAACAGCTTCTGTCAGAACTGAAAAAAAGCTACGACAGCGGCGGACCACTGTGGGCAGTACGTCCATAAAGCATATCCTGACATCTGCGGCAGACTGCAGTCTTTCCCATTATAAGAAGACGGCAGATCCTTCTGCCGCCTTCTGTTTTAAATATCATAGAAAATTCTCTGTATGGACCTATCCGATCGTGTTCAGAAGCATTCCTACTGCATAATAATTGGTAAGATTGAATGCTCCGCTCTTCGCAAAGTTCGCAAAAGAAGTAAACGAGTCGTTCATTACCGACTTGTTGGATGAACCTTTGGAAGCACTGGTCGAAGTGTTCGTCTTTTTAGAGGTCTCGTCTGTAGAAGTACTGTCTTTGCCAAGAATCTGTTCAACCGGTGAATCCAGTACTCTGGTCGCCTTGGTTCCCACACGTTCTGCAATACCATACTGACCGCCTACTGTCTCTTTCACAAAGTCATAGCTCTGTTCCAGAGATTCAGTCAGTTTCTTCTTATCAACAGAAAGATATCCATCCTTATCCTTGCTAAGACCAAAGGTCTGCAGCGCCTTGTCCGTCAATGTGTAGCTTTCAAAGCTCGCCATATCAGATGCTGCCGTCGCGGTTGTACCGTTATTGTTCTTCAGGAAAGACATCGTGCTATTGTAGTCATTTGCAAACTTCTCAATCGCAGACACAATGTTGCCAAAAGCTTTCTCTACAGAATCCTGTGCATTCTTGATCGCATTCGGATCGCCGCTTTTTGCCGCTTCATCCGCTTTCGCCAGAGCCTGCTCATACTTGTCAAACACATTGTCTTTCTCAAAGCTCTGAAGCGCTGCCGATGATTTTTCCAAATCCGTAAGTGCCATCTGATAGCTCCTCAGATATGCAGAAGGGCTGGACGACGTTCCGTACTTGTTATTGACAGAACTCGTATTACTTGAGCTGCCGGTAGTACTAGAAGTACCGGAGGTACCCGTTGTGCTGTCGGTAGATGTATATTTATCCTTCAGCTCTTCCGCTTTCTCATTCGAACTGTTGACCCAGGACTCATAGTCCATATTGTTGTTGTAGCCGGTATTATAGCCGTAGCCATAATTCGCACCTACACCGCCGATTCCATTTGTTGCCATGTTATTCTTCTCCTTTCCGGTATCATTATACCTTTTCAGCAGAGAACTCTGATGATCTCCCTGCCCTCTGTTGTAAAAGGATCTCTCCTTATGCAACCATATATCAAACAATGAATAACCCCTTCTGTATAGTATATCGCCTGTTTTCAATGAAATATAAGCCTGCTCTGGCAAAATAAGGATGCAAATACAGCGGGCGCCTTCTTCCGGCATCCCGCTGTTTTCTCTTATCCTAAAATGTTCAGTCTCTCTTTTGCCGGCTCATACCCCGCCTGCGCCGACATCTGATAATATCTGACTGCCGGTTCTATCTGTCCGGACACCTCATACCATGTCCCCAGATTGTACGCTGCTTTAAAAGATCCGGTTCCTACCACGCCGCCCAGTTCCGGACGTTCCCCCAGCTCCAGGCATCTTTTATAACATCGCTCAATATTCGGAAGCAGACCGATATACCGTTCCACATCAGACAGTACCCGTTTCATATAGAAAAGCCCGCATACAAAACAGAAATCCGACCATCCTCCCAGAATGGGCTCCTCCCGCTCCACCACTGCGCCGGCTTCATTCAGGCATTCCACAGTCCCGACATCCAGCAGCGTATACAAATATAACACCACGCCGCCCGGACGATAAGCTTCCTCCCTTTTGGTCAGACGGTAAAAAGCGCGAAAACACGGCAGGCTTTCCTCCAGCCGCTTCAGATTCCGAAAGGTTGATGCCAGCTGAAACTGGTAGTATCCGTCCTGTGGATGTTCCTTTGTCTCCCGAATCAGATACGGCAGATTCCTCTCTCCCTTATCAGCATACAAATATCCGTCATGATCCGCCTCCAGCGGAGTCTGATAGCAGGGATAATTTCCCATCGGCTGCTCATGAATCCGCCCGGTATAACGGACTCCCCGCGGAAACAGACGCGGAAGAACAGAAGCGCTGACGCTGACCCCGTCCTCATCCGGATAAGAATCATACCGCAATATCCCGCCCAGCCATATTCCCTCCCGTCCGGAAAGAATGTTTTCCAGCCTGCTGCGCTCATATGGCCGGATAGTTTCATCCGCGTCCAGGATCAGATTCCAGTCCCCGTCGGACTGTTCCAGAGCATAATTTCTGGCAGCGGAGAAATCATTGATCCAGTTGAAAGAAAACAGCTCGGCGCCCATCTCCCTTGCTATCTCTCTGGTCTGATCCTCCGATCCGGTATCCACGACAATCATCCGATCCACAAGAGGTCTTGCCGCCTGGAGGCATTTTTTCAGACAACGCTCTTCATTTTTTACGATCATCACCAGATTGATCTTCATAACTCTTCATCTACCTGCAGACCATGTTTCTTTTGCTTTTCCAGCTGCCCCTGGATCTGCCTCACATACACAAAATTCCGGATATCCGCTTCTGTACCCGGCGTCAGATCCAGAAACTGGCATCCGTATCCATAACCGCCATGCAGATCCTGCACCCGAAGCACCCTTGCATTTACTCTGTGATGGTCTGTTTTAAATTTATGTACAAATGTAATTCTCTGATTCTGATTCAGTTTCTGAGCTGTAACAAAATACATGCCTCCGGCACTGATATTCTGAATTGTTCCCGTAACGCTCCGGCCGTCTTCCACCGCAAATTCTGATGCAATCTGCACTTTTACCCGTATATCTTTCTGCCTCTGAACCGACTCATAAACTTTTACCAGAACACAGTCTGCCATCCATGGTTCTCCCGTTTCAAAAACCTTCGGATTTTTCTTCAGCGTCATATCGCACAGACAGCGGAGCAGCCCATGCTGTCCGTCATAGAAATCCACGATCACTTTCAGTCTGGCGTTCCGAAGCTTCGGAGTACTGAAAAAAAGCTGCAGCACGTTCTCCTTCACTTCATATACTCTTGCCCTGGATAAAGGTTTCCTGTCCGTACCATAGACCAGACAGCTCTCGCAATCCTTCAGTCTCATTTTCTGCCCCCTTTTTTCTCCTCTGTCATCAAATCCAACCCCTGCAGAATTCTCCGTCAGACGCTCATCGTTCCCACCTGACCGCCAGCATTCATCATCAGTTGAAGCTTCACCAGTTCTACCAGATTGTACAGATCATCCTTATCCTGAAGTTCATCGTCTTCTCTGTCTTGTACAGATGCGCCCAGCAAAAGACTCAGCAGATTTGTTGAAGAACCATAGACAGATGACATACCATACAGACTTCCCATACCGGTCAAAGCGGAAGAACCGTAACCGCTGCCAAGCCCTGCCAGTTCTGAAGTTCCGTACAGATTTCCTGAAGAATGAAAGCCGTACTGGCTACCGGTCGTAGCAGAAGAACCCAGAAGACTGCCAAGACTGTCCACTGAAGAAGACGTTCCCAGAAGACTGCCAAGACTGTCCGTCGTGGAAGACGCTCCCAAAATACTGTCCAAGCTGCTGGAATAGGAACTTCCCGGCGTCTCTTTCCTGCTGTTCACAAATGTTCCCGCATACAACGGCGAACCACTCATATAAGAAGTTACCTTTTTTACATAATTCTGTGTCTCCGCATACGGCGGAATTCCACCGTATTTGGCCACACTCCCCGGACCTGCATTATATGCTGCAAGCGCAAGACTGACATCGCCGCCATATTTTTCCAGATTGCTTTTCAGATACTTGGCGCCGCCCATAATATTCTGTCTGGCGTCAAAAGGGTCTGCAACCCCCAGTGAACTGGCCGTTGCCGGCATAAGCTGCATCACGCCAATCGCTCCGGCATGAGAAACCGCACTGGGATTAAAGTTGGATTCTGCTTTCGCCACCGCCTTTAACAAATCCACTGAAACACCGTATGTTGATGCTGCCTCCTCAAAAATGGCATCCATACTCTCTGCGGTATTTTCATACACATCCCTGAACTTCAGCTTACCATCCGATGTTCCCTTTTCATATGCTTTCTCTGCCTGTGAAGCCATACCGTATAATTCGGCTGCCGACACTCCGTCTATCATATTTGACGCACTCCTTCCCTACTGCCTTTTTTCATATCTGTCCGTCAGCCCCTGCTATATCACTCTTCCAGGGCCGTATCTTCTATTCCCTCCGGGCGGTCTTCTGCCGCACCCGTATCCGGGTTCTCCCGCTCCGGCACATAACCGAGAAAATAAATATAAATATCCACAATCGCCTGATACAGCTCCGTCGGTATCTCCGAACCAAGCTGAAGCTGAGTCAGAAGCGTTGCCAGAGAGTCGTCTTCATAAACAGGAACTCCCGCTTCCATGGCGGTTTCCGTAATTCGTTCCGCCAGATATCCCATACCGGAGGCAACGATGACCGGCGCGCCGTTCTTATCCGGATTATACTTCAGCGCTACGGCCTTCTGCCTCATCAAATCATCAAATTCTGACATTGATCGTTGTCTCCTTTTCCCGTATTTCCGGAAATACTTCCGTCACCTTTCTGTCCCGCACACGACCATACACCGAAAACTGCCCCAGCCGAATTCCGTTCTTTTTCAAAATCTCCGATACATCCGCCTGAATCTTCTTATCCTGCTTTGTCAGGTGAGGCGGCACAAAAAGCTGCATCTTTGATTCGCGGTCCTGAAGAGTCATAAGCAGTTCAAATTTGCCGAGACTCTGGATATCAAACTTCAAAAACAATTTGATTTTCCTTCCCTCTTCCTCACTTCCTCTTCTGGCATCCGGATCAACCCACATCTCCGACACGACGTTGTTATCCTCATATTGAAATGGAATCATAAAATGCAGAAGCGGCATATATACGCTTTCATTCATGAGCATGCCGTTCATGATTGTATAGAACTGCTGTACATTCTCCAGACCGGCCTGACCGTTGGCGCCCCGCAGAAGCAGATTCGCCAGATTGTCTGCAAACTCCGCCATCACCGGCCTCTGAGCCGACGATGCATCCGCACCCGCCTGCAAAAGACGGGCCAGGCTCGACTGTTCGTCTCCCTGAAACAGTTTGGCAAAATCCCGGTCGTCCATCAGACGGTCAAACATCTGAAGTAGACGCCCCTCATCCCCGTTCTGATAGCGCACCGCATTGAAAATCAGCAGCATCGTCGCATCGCGAACCGCTCCAAAGTCATGTGTCCGTGATATATATTCAGAAAGGAACGGAATCATTCTGCCATTTAAAATGCCGGTATTTCCCGCCGTATCTCCGTTTGCCGCTCCCCAGTTCATTAATTCCGCCAGTCCCCGGAACTCTTCCCGGAAAGACCGCAGCATCAACTGTTCAATATCTTCTGTCAGAGAATGCATCTGCTGCAGCAGATGTGAGCCGGAGGCATAGTTATTATATCCTTTTAAAAATGCCAGCGCTGCATCTTTAAAGCTGTCTGAAGCATTCGGAGTCAAAGCAGAACGGAGCTTGTTAAAAAAGTCTCCGCTGAATCTTGCCTGCAGCTCCTGCTGTCCCTGGAGAAACTGAAGAAGATCCTCCGGAGAATCCATTCGAAGAGACATAAGGAACTGGTCCACAAGTGCAGTAATCTCTGTATTTCCTGAAGCCTGAAAGATAGACGCATCAGTAAACAGCAGACGCTCCAGAGCCCCTGCCAGGTCCTGGTTTTCACCAAGGCCTTTGATAAATGCACTGTAATTGCTCTCATAATTGATAGCTCCAAGCACATCATTCTGCCCCGTATCCCCGGCCTGCTGCCCGTCTCTGCCGTCTGCGCGAACCACACGGGTCGGATCTACCGGATTGCGGACCACAGCGTTGTCGCCTGCATTCCTGGGGTCCATGGGACTTGGTGTGTTCCGGTTGTCTGTATTCAGGTTTGGAGTCGTCACCTGTAATATATTAGCCATACTTCCTCCAGCTTTTGTTTTATATATTCTTATTTCTATCTCAATTTATATATATCGGCAAATTTTATATTTTTCATAAGCCTGCTCCGACGCAGAACGCCCGACGCTACTTTCCATATCCATGTTGCCTGAACGACCGACGCAGGCAGATCTTCTCTTTGTCCGTAGACAAGGCCGCTGATCTGCAATGCAGCCGGTGAAATGCTCCTTCATCCGGAAGGCAAACAGTGCCTGACAGACCAGACACACCGCAAAACAACACATACCGGCAGCGGATAATAAAGATTCAGGCACAATCCAGAATGTGTTTTTTACATATTCTTATTTATTATACTCCACCAGCCGCAGTACGGCAAGAAAAAATTTGCAGGAATAGCCGTTGCAACGGAGTTAAATACTAAATAAAACCTGAATTATTCCGGTTAAACTTATCCTGTCGAAAAAAATGCCGATAAATATTGTAAAGATATATTTTGAGCCTGAACAGACAGCCTGTCTGCCTGTACGCTTGTTAGAAAGGAGGCTTTTCCATGAATGTCAAATTTCAGACTTTAAATCCCTCTTACCGCACACCGGTATCTGCTCCCCGCAGACACGCCGCACAGTCAGAAAAAACAAAGGGAAATTATGATACGGTAACGATCAACGGACCACGAAGCAGCCAGGAGGAAGACGGCAGCTTTGCCCGCATTCTGTCTCAGAGAGCCGCTTCCCAGATCGGCCGCGGCGCCAGCCCGGAACGGGTGCGAGAGCTCGGACAGCAGGTTGCAGATGGCACTTACCATCCGGATGCACAGAGAATCGCGGGCCGACTGCTGGGACTGAACTGAACAATTACCGAAAGGAGCCCGACTACAGAATATGAACCAGACAACACATGATCCATTCGAAGAATATACTGCCGTGATCCAAAGTCTGACCACTGTGGCAAAAGACATTGCCCGTGTAGAGCAGATCAAGACAGCAGCTGCAACCGAGAAAAAGCATGAGCTGCTTGACGACTGCATCCAGGAAGAACAGGCACACCTTTTGAAGCTCCGGGGGCTTGAACAGCGGCGCATGAAGCTTCAGGATGCATTAGGATGGAACTCTTTTACTTTGCATCAGATACTTGATGCCGCCCTGCCCGAGCAACAGGAAGCTTTGACCCCTCTGTTTGGAAAACTGGAACGACAGCTGGAACAGCTGCAGCAGGCCCGTGAAGCTTCTGAACAGATTATCAAAGTGCGGCTTCATGAACTGGAGATTTTCACCCGTCAGGGCGCATCCTATGACAATGCCGGAAATATCAGTCACACCGGAGCATCTCAGGCCAGAATCCGCAGCAAATATGTCTGATTTTCATCAGAATTTTGGCATAATTATAATAGTAAACATAATATTTGGAGGAAAAAACATATGGTACGAGCAACTTTCGCCGGTTTTTCGACGGCACTCTCCGCTATACAGGCCAACCAGAAGCGGCTGGACGTCGTCGGTCAGAATCTGGCTAATATGAATACAGTGGGATATACCAGACAGACGCTTGAGACATCCAGTATCAATTATCGAACGCCTGTCTCTAATTATATGAACGGAGCCGAGGTCATTGTCGGTTTCGGTGTAAGTATGGACAGAGTTTCGCAGATCCGTGATCCTTATCTTGATGTTCAGTACCGGAGCCAGATGCAGAAAGCCGGATATACAGAAGGACTTCAGGCCTCTCTCGACAGGCTTGCACAGGTATTTGACGAATCAGATGTCGAAGGAATCCATCAGGCTTTTGTCAACATCCGCTCTACTCTGCTCGCAATGCATGACGCGCCCAAAGTTAATCTGCCGATTTACGAGACGGAACTGCGCACCAGAATGCAGGCGCTGACGAATCTGCTGAACGACTCTTCCAGACAGATCGACGAAGCGGAACGGCTGGAATTTATCAAGCTCAAAGGAGAAGGTTCCAGTGAACAGGGCGCCGTGGAGAACGTCAATAATATTCTGATGCAGATCGGCAATCTGAACCGTCAGATCAAGCAGAATCAGATCCTCGGCCAGCAGAGTCTGGAGCTGATGGATGAACGAAACGTCCTTTTGGATGAACTTGCAAGTTATATTCCGATCGAAGTTACTTATTATAAAGATGAGATGCATGACGGCATTAATGCGGATCCTGATGCCGCCAAAGCAGAACTCTATCACCTTGACAGCAACGGCAATCCTCTGTTTAAAAAAGAGTGGCCGGACGACCTGCGGGTAGAGATGGTTTATCTGGACCAGGACGGCAACCAACAGCGTCTGACGCTTGTAGAAGGAACTGAAGGAACTGGCAGCCAGAACTATGGAAGACTCGAGATGACCGGAGACAGTACGGATCCGACCAATTTTGAGTTTACTTTTATTGGCAGCGAAAAAAATCTTGCAGATCCAAAGGCGCAGGAAACTCTGACACTGACAAAAGACGATATGCTGAATACAGCTGACAAAAAAATCAATCAGCTGACAAGTGGTTCTATTCAGGCCAGCCTTAATATGCTCTGGAAAGACGGAACGACAGCAGGAATTTCCGATGTCAACGGATATGAGTATTACAGAAATCAGATTGATCTTCTTGCCAAATCTTTTGCCGATGTCATGAATACAATAAATATTTATGGTGCGAACCAGGCTGTTAATCCGGTGGATCCCGACAAACAGTTTCTGCTTTTCAATAAAGACGATAAAGGCAAGGACAATATTACTGCCGCCAATATAGGAATCAACACCGAATGGGTCAATGGAAATGTACAGATAAGCACGGCAGGAGAAAGCAGCACGGATACGGTCCTGAACATGCTTGAAGCCATGAAGGCGACCTGGCCATACAGTTCCGGTACCTCAAACCTCCCGAATATCCTGGGCGCAAACAATCCTGATCTGAAAAACAATTCATTTGCCGATTATATCAACCATGTTTCAACAGTACTGGCAAATGATTCCTATAACAATGCAGCAGCTTTAAAAACAAATGTGACTGTATTGAACGCTATTCAGGATTCCCGTGATTCCGTATCCGGAGTCAGCATGAACGAAGAAGCGTCCAACATGATGATGTTCCAGTCCGCTTACAATGCAGCATCCCGTCTTATGACTGCCCTTGACGAGGTATTAAACACACTGATCAGCAACACCGGTATCTGCGGACGTTAATCGATAAATTAATGGAGGTATAAAAGTGCGAGTAACAAATACGGCAATTACCAGAAATTACACCAATAAAATGAACAGCGTTCAGCAAAGACTGAATAAAAGTATCAACAAGATCGGCGGCAAAGCATACGAGACCGCTGCTGAAAGTCCTCTTTCCTATTACACCGGGAAAGAGATCGACAATCAGTTCCAGGAGGCGCTGTCCAAGTCCAGACTCCTTACCGATGTCAAATCCAGACTCTATCAGCAGGAAAAGGGCGCCTATGATATTCAGACCACTCTCTCTGCTGCCAAAAATGATATTGTGCTGAAGTCCACCACTGCCACTACATCGGACACTGCCCTGGCAACGCTTCGGGAAGATCTGCTCCAGAAGGAGCACAATATAGTCAATGATCTGCTGACACAGTATCAGGGTTTTTATATTTATGGCGGCAACGACATTTCCACTCCGCCTTTCAATCTCAGTTCAGACGGTAAAACACTTACCTACAGCCATGTCTTTCCCGGAGAGACCAATGTGACAGAGTTTACAATGGAACTGAAAAATGGTAAGTTTGAATTAACATCCGGTAACGGTCAGGACCTGATTCGCGCAATGTCCGAACAGGGATATATGGACCTGGGTTACGGGGATATCCGCGACAGAAGCAGTCTTCTGGATACTTATACCGGCGGTATGAATATACTGACTGGAATCACCTCTGAAGCCGTCAAAACCGGTGCTGTTTCAGAGGCAGATATTATGGAAGCATTGACAAATGGTCCTCTCGGACTGACTGCCAAAGCAATCACTTCTCTGGATACCTATCTGAACTCCGGCAGCTCCGACCGTACGACACTGAACAAAGAGCTGGGCGATATTGTCGATCAGATGACCGTAAGCGAGCATACGACAAGCACTGTCTATTCCGACCTTGGCAACAAATACAATCTTCTTGAAAAAATGGAGACCAAGTTAAAGGGTATTCAGGATTCTCTGACGGAACAATACACAAATACGGTAGGTGTGGATCCATATACTGCCATTTATGAAATGTACAACAATCAATATTCATACAGCGCTGCACTTCAGGTTGGTTCCAATATTTTGGGATCTTCCCTGTTCGATTTTATGAGATAGAAATTTTTTCTGTTTCCAGAAAGGAGGTTTTTTTATGCAGCAGCTTATAAAAATCACTTCCGTACCCATGCGCACGGTACGATATACACAGAATGCACGTCTGGTCAGTTCTGATTCTGTGGATCTGGAAAGGAGAAAGGCACTTGCACGTCAGATGTCATTTCACCGCAGTGCAGGCAAAGGCAGTATGCCCATGAAAGACATTACAAAGATCAACCGGACATTTTCCAAGCGTACTGCAGCTGCACCTCAGGGACAGAATATATCCCATCATCAGGCCGCATTCCATCAGACACAGTCCAAAGTCCCTCCGTCTTCTGCGCAGACCGCTCCTTCAACAGCGAATACGGCAGCGTCGGCAATGACGGCGGCACCGGATTTTACAACAACGAATACAGCCTATACAGAAGTGGCAGCAGCAATCACAGCAACGACAGTGTCAACAGGAAGCGGAACATCTGTGAATTTCGGTTCTTCCTATGCCGTGGAAAGAGGATCTTTGGAGATGAAAGTAGCAAAAGGAGATCTCACTTTCCTTCCGCCAATGGTGATGACCATTGTTACTCAATACCCGGAACTGCATTTTGAGTATCTGGGAGATTTTAATTATGTTCCCCCACGTGATCCGCAGGTTGGTGGGAATCTGAATCTAGCCACATAGGAGCGTTTATAAAATATGACTATCGAGACAGATTATGGTACAGTACATTACAACGAAGAAGATCTGATCATTTTTTCAGACGGATTGTTTGGTTTTCCGGATCTGAAAAGATATCTTCTTTTAAGACTTGATGAAGAAGCAGAAGACGACCTGATGCTCGTGTTATTGTCCGTAGACGAAGCAAAAATAGGATTTGTAGTTGTTAATCCGCTTTTTCTCTGTCCTGACTATTCTCCTACACTGACTCCTGAAGAGCTTGCCTGCCTGGGAGTAAAGGAAAGCGGAGAACTTGCTTTTTATGCGATCTGTGCTATGCACAGCAATTATTTGGATAATACGGTAAACCTAAAATGTCCTTTGGTAATTAATCCGGAAACCCATTGTGGAATCCAGGTGATTTTAGAAAATTCATCTTATGAATATCGTCATGAAATGCGTTCTTTCCTTGCAGAGAATGATTCTGTAATTACCGAGGACGGAGGAAATAACTGATCATGCTGATACTTCGACGAAAAAAAAATGAGAGTCTTTTGATTGGCAATAATATCCGGATCACAGTAGTTGAATGTGCAGGAGATGGGGTACGTCTTGCGATCGACGCTCCAAAACAGATCTCTATTCTCAGAGAAGAACTGTCAGAAGCCGAACAAAGCAATAGAACTGCTCTTGCTCCCGGCGCCGATTCTGTACTTAAGCTTCAATCTATTCTAAAACACAAACATGATGCTGAAAAAGCTTCAGAAAATCAGATACCCAAAGTTGAATAAATATTGGCTTTAATCAGCAAATTGGGAGTTGTTTATAAAATATACTCCTGTCTGTTCACCCAGTATTACTGAATAAACAGACAGGAGTATATTTTGTGACAGCTCCATTCTTATCGTCAATAAAATAACTGCTCTTATCTTCTCAAAGCTCTTCCCAACAGTCTTATTCCTCTGAGCAGCCAAAAAACCGGAAGCAACACCGGCACTTTTTCCAACAGCGGATAAATAGAAGCCATATAATGATAATCCGGAAAAACCCATCCGAATTTTCTCTTCACACTCTCCCAACGCTCTTTTGCCTTTTCTTTTCTCTGACGCTTTTCTTCTTCTTTTTTTTCTTTTTCCAGCTCCTTATGTACCATTTTCCAAAGTTTCAGAGCCTGATCATCCGTCTCGTGGTTAATAATACCTCTGGTAAGCAAACGTTCTTCCAGAATATCATATGCAGACATATCCTCCGGCAATCCCTCATACCAGGTATCCTTTCTGTCTCCAAACCACATATAGGAAATCCTGAGAATCTTATCCGCCAGTACATCCACCTCGAAATCCTTCAGCCTTCTGTGAACTGCATCCATGCGAATCCTGTCCCTCAAAGTTCTGTGAAAGATCTGTATTTCAATCACTTCCCTCATCGTCAGCTCATCCGTCACATAGCGATATGCCGCTGATGCCATACGATAGATAAACTCATCTTCCACAGACAGCGCCCGGATTCGCTTATAAGATTCTCTCCCGCAGGCATTCTCTATCAGACGATGCATACCCTTAACATATTTTGCCGTTCGGAAAGGCAACACATGGTACAAATCAACAGAAACTCCGGATACCTTTGTAAAACGCTCTCCCGGACCCTGGTGCATCTCATCGGTTTCATAGCCCAGATCGATCAGATATCCCCTTGCCAGTGAGTAACTCCCCTCATCCAGATAAATCCGGAGAGGGCTTGTATCCGCCGCCTCCGGAATCCGATAAAACTCACGAACCACCTCTGAAGTAAGTATTGTACATGAGATATTGCGCATATCCAGCCACATCAATACTTCTTTTATCGATTCTTTATAGTTTTCGCCAAACATCAGAGACTCCTGATATTTGTCAAAAAAACGCTGCTGCCATTTTTCCGGCACAGACTCTCTGTAACCGAGAATTCCCAGATAAACAATATTGGCAACTTTATGATAATCCGCTATGCGATACATTCTTTCCCAGTCAAGACGGTTATAGTTCACTCGCAGATCATCCTGACGAATAATCGAAGATACAATTCCCACCAGGGAACGCCCATCAAACAGCAACTGATTCATAGCTTTCCTGCATCCGTTTACCGGACCTCAGCTCCGTAAAATGAATCCTTTCCGGCCGCCCTTCGATTGAGTTTCTCATCAATCACACGCAGCCTGTCAATTACGGTCTGAGTTTTCCTCCTGATTTCATAGATTTTCTTCTCTTCCGGGCTTTCCCCGATACTCTCCTCCGGATCCGACTGAATCAAAGTACGTATTTTTTGAAGCGCTTTTCTGCTTATGCTGCACATCTGCCAGATTTCATGTGTGCATTCATCAAACTTTGCCATCTCATCTGCGCGCATCTGGAGAACCAGAGAAACTGATACCTCATCACCCCGCGCCATCGCATCCGATAGTTCATTTGTCAGACGATCAATCTCTCTTATAAAGTTGTAACGCCTCTGAAAAAGAACCATGACCTTTCTCATGTCCAGTTCTGTTTCTGCCATATCCCTATCCTCTTACCTCTCTCTGAGCAGGTATACGCATATCATTCACCTGCCTGCTTGCACCGTCAAAAGCCTCCCGCAGCTCAGACAGAATATGACGAATACGTCCAATCTCCTCCTGCTTTCTCTCTCTTCCGGCCTTCACTACACTCAGGTCATAAATCAGATACTCATAAATCCGCTTCAGATCCCAGCTGATCTGATACTGCATATCAAGAATTTCTATCAAATAACGAACAATCTTCGAAACACGTTTCAGACAGTCATCATAATCATCATAATTTCCATCTATCAGAGACTGCTCCGCTCTTATAAGACGTTTAATCGTCTCATCAAATAAAAGCAGCAGGAGCTCTCCATTTGACATGGAATAAATACTTTTTTCTTTATATTTACTGTATCCGTTCATCTGATCCCTTCCTCAACGTTCTGCTCATCTACCTGTTTGCTGGCACCATCAAAACCTTCCCGCAATTCTGTAAGAATATGGAGGATACGTCCGATTTCTTCCCGTTTACTCTCTTTTCCCGCTTTTATAACACTAAGATCATAAACGAGATATTCATAAATCCGTTTCAGATCGCCGCTGACTGAATAATTCATATCCAAAATATCCTTCAAATAACGGACAATCCTCGAAACACGTCCCATACAGTCGTCAAATTCATCATAATTCTTATCTTCAAGCAGCTGTTCTGCGCTCGTAAGACGCGCGATGGCCTCATCATAAAGCAGCAGCAAAAGCTGCGGACCTGACATGGATTTAATATCTTCTTCACTGTATCTGGTTTGCTCGTTCATCTGGATTCCTTCCTCAAAAAATTTTTCTGTCAAAACGTGTTTGAAAATTATTTTCCGTCAGCTGAATGTTACGCTTGATGGGGCATTCAGCCAACAGGAATAAATTTCCAAACACGCTTTCGTACTGTGTACACAGGCAAAGATGCATGTCACGACAGTTCCAACACATATTTCTTCATCATCCTGAAATCTGAGAAAGATAACTGGACTGACTGTTAAACTGGTTAATCATACTCTCCATATAAGTAAACTGCGAAATATAACGCTCCTGCTGCGTTTTAAGCGTCAGCTTGAGACGTTCAAGCGTCTCATTCATCGTCTTAAGCTGTGTGTAGATCTGATTATCATAAAGAGTCGTCGCTTTCTTTGACGTTCCGGCTATCTCAATCAACGCACCATAAGACCCCTTTGAGCCATTGCTGGCATTTTTGGAAGAATAGCGGGTTGCATATGGAGTAAACGCCTCATCTACAACAGTCGCAAGACCTTTTGACACCTCTCCTCCGCCTGTAAATATATTAGATACCAGCTCCGGATCACTCTGCATTGCCTGTTTGAAAGCCGACTCATTAAATACCAGAGTACCGCCGTCCAGATAATCATCTGAATAAGTGATTCCGATCTTTTCCAGATCAGCATAGCTGGCGCCGCTGCTCATCAATTTTGTAAAAATACCCTGCACATCCATACTCAATCCGCGCATGGTAGAATCATTGTACAGAATTCCCTCTTTCGCCTTTGCTTCCCATTTTTCGATCTCATCTTCGCTCATTTCAGCCTTCTGGGCATCCGTCAGCACACCATAGCTGCTGTCAGGACGGGTAGTAACCTGCTTATTGATCTCCTTCACCAGATTATTGAAAGATTCAACAAAGCTTTTCACTCTCTCTGTTGCCCCGTCTACATCCGCCGCTGCACTGAAGGTAACCGCTGCGGAGGTATCTGCTTTCCATTCTTTATTCAATACAAGACTGTAGCCGTTTGTTGCATCACCCTCTACCCGGTAACCTTTATGATTCACCAGATTTCCGTCTGCGTCCTTATAAATCTCGCCTTTTACCGCATCTTCTTCGTCAATGTCTATATCATATTCTCCGGTAACGCTGTTGTAGGCCTTAAAAATACGTTCGTTGGTAGCGCCGTTGACCGAAAACCTTCCTTCTACCGGAACAGAATCTGTATACTCACCGCCAAATACACCGGACACCGTAACGCTCATACCTTCCAGATCAAAAGTGTTCGAAGAACGATTCAGAATCACGTCCCCGTTGCCATAGCTGACGGAAATGATTGCGTCCTGGCCTTCGGTAAAGCTTCCGCCGCCGAAAAGCTTCTCCGCCAGATCAGAATCCAGACTGATGTCTCTGCCTTTTCCCGTCTCACTGGACACCAGCATAAATTTTCCGGTAGCATTCGAATAGGTCGCCTTTACGCCTGCGTCTGAAGCATTGATCTTTGACAAAATATCGCTGATACTGCTGTTAGCAGTAAGACCTTTAATTTCCACACCGTTAATCTTAAGATTCAAAGATCCGTCAGATGATGCATACTGTCCAAGATCACCAAGTCTGTCTTTCAGCGCCGACTGAGACAGCTTTCCGCTCAGATTAATCTTGCTGGATTCTCCGTCCGTAATCCCAAGATTGTTCAGGAGTTCTTTATCTCCTGATCTGATCGATACCGTACTGGAAGTGCCGGTAACGCTGTCAGATTTTGCGGAGAAAGAAAGCCCTTGATCCTTATCGGCGTTAACAGTCACTGCACCTTTTCCATATGCCAGATCCAAACGCTTCTGAAGATTGTTCTTCATAAGTTCCAGCTGCTCTTCCGCTGTCTTTCCGGCATAATCTTTTGCCTCATCCGCTGTGATCAGTTCGATCTCCTTCTGATTTCCGTCAAAGTTGAAAGTCAGCTTCTTACCGGTCAGATATGAAAGCGCTGTCTGTGTATTCAAAGCGCTGTCTGTAAAGGACACCGTCTGTCCGCTTCCAAACTCAGAAAGAGATAACCCCTTTGATTTTGAATCGTCATCTCCGTCAGGCGCCTTATATCCCAATGCCGTCAGTGCCGAAGAACTTTTTCTGATACCGATACTATTGGCAGAACCCGCAGTCTTCTCCTCGATTGTAATGCCTGTACCGTCCGCTTTGGCAACAAACTGAACTGCATCGGAAAGCGTGGTCTCGCCGACTTTCAGCTCCTGTTGTTCCAGAGATTCGTTCAGCTGGGATGCCAGCTTCCGATAAAACTCTTCCTCCGGCAGGCCGTCGGCGTTCGTATAATCGATCGTCCTGGTCACTTCTTTCCCGTCGACCATCTCTTTATATGTGCCTGAGAACTTAAACGTCGTCTCAAAACCAACGCTGCCGTCATCATTGTAATTACCGAAAACAAGCTGAGTTCCCTGCAGTTTGGAAGATGTCCATTCCGTGCCCAGATCCGTCAGGGTTGTCTGCAGCTTTCCGCCCAGCGCATCAGACTCCCGCATGGATGATGTAGCCAGCTGTCTGACAGATGTTATGGAGACATTGGCTGCCAGCTCTGAGGAACCTGTCGCTTTTACAAAACAGGTCGATTCATCCTTTCCATGAACGGTAATTACGCTTTTGGCAAAAATAGAGGAATCCACCAGACTCTTGCCGGATGAATAACTGAGATAGTCATCAGCCAGCCCCAGAATCTGATCTGTGATACTCTGATATGCTTCCTGCTTCCATCCCAGCTTTGTAATCTCCGCCTGCTGTGCGATGACTCTGTTATTCGCGTGCAGCGTCATTGCTTCGATGATGGAGTCACGGTCAATACCGGACACCATACCGCCAAAACCGCGCAGTGATGTATTTCCCAAACTGTTGGAACTTGATACACTGTTTGTACTTGATAAACTTGCCATTATCTCTATTCTCTCCTTTCGCTTCCTGCGCAGGTCCCCATCCGCCTCTCCTGATCCATCATGGCTGATCTGTAACCGTACCTGCTGTCATGCTTTGAAAAAAATCATTTTTTATCTATACTTATTTATCGACGTGTTGTATAATAATCATAATACTTTGGAAAATCATTTTTACATTCTTTCACTTTGGAGGTACTGTCTTGGCTATCATTATTACAGTTTCAAACCAGAAGGGCGGTGTGGGCAAAACCACTACATCCGCGGCACTGGCCTCCGGGATCGCTCTGACCGGCAAAAATGTTCTGGGTATCGATCTGGACCCCCAGGGCAATCTGGGGTTCTGTCTGGGCGGCGGGACTGAGAACCGTTATACGGTCCTGGATGTCTTAAACGGTTCTGTTCCGGTCGAAGAAGCGCTGGTCGAAAGCGAAACCTGCGATCTTCTGGTCTCCGATATCAGCCTGAGCAGCAACGGTCTGGAAAACATTCCCGGCAGACGTGAATATATCCTTAAAAATGCCATAGCACCTGTGATCGATCGGTATGACTATGTCATCATTGATACTCCGCCGGCACTGAACCTTTTAACGGTTAACGCCTATTCCACTTCTGACCATCTGATCATTCCCATGGCTTCTGATATTCTCAGCCTGGTCGGACTTGCGCAGCTTAAAGAAACCATTGAATCCGTACGCAGTACCTTTAATCCGGGTCTGAATATCCTGGGAATTCTGCTCAACAGATTCAATAAGCGCACGCTTCTGGCACGCGATGTTCTCGACATGGCAAGTCAGCTGGCGGAACAGATCGATTCGAAGGTGTTCAAAACAAGAATTCGTCCTGGAGTAGCGATTGCAGAGGCTCCGGCCCACGGCGAAAGCATTTTTACATATAATATTAATTCAGGAGCGGTGCTGGATTACCTGGATTTCATCAGAGAAATCGCACCGGAAATTCATTTGGAATTAAAAAAGGAGGAGTCAGATAATGGCTAAAAAAACAAACAAAACATCACATATACTGGATCTGCTGACAAATGGTCCTGCACCGGAGGTTGGCGGTTCTGCTTCTTCAGGCGGTGTTCAGTCACACACGCCGATCCCCAAAAAAGTCACTGTCGTAGACGAGGGAAGCCGAAATGATAAGCTTTCTCAGGAGATTCTGAGCAATCTTACAGATGAGCTGGAAAACGAGGTTCTCCAGGATTCCAGTACCGTTTCCGATGCGTCTCCTGCAGAACCGGCCGATGCACAGCCACAGGAAACTGCTCCGGTTTCCCCGCAGACAGACACAGTACAGTCTGAGGAGCTGGATATCGAGCTGGAAATCCTTCCTGATGAGGAAGAGGAAGAATACCATTTTGTCAACGTTATGGAAGAATTGCTCATGAAGCAGGATCTTGACAGCATTCTCAGACAGTACGACGTATGCACCTGTCCCCGCTGCAATGCCGACGTGCGTGCGCTCACGCTGACTTCTCTGCCGTCCAAATACGTAGTGATCGGCAAACGGTCATTCTCACCTGTACTGAACTACTATGAGAATAAATTTAAGATCAGTATGCTGACCGCTCTGAACAGAGCGTGCACGACTGTACGTGAAAGACCTCATCACAAGAGATAAATCTATAAAAGGGGCCGCTCCCCGCAATCAGCGCCAATGTAAAAGCTGATCACGGGAAACGGCCCCATTTTGCATAATTCACTGACTTCACCAGAGCAATTTATATTGCCAGTAATACAATCTCCGCCGGTCCCCACTGCCATCCATTACTTCTGAGATAAAACCGGTAATCCGGATTCATATCTGATATCATTCTGGGAATCTTCCAGATATCTTCATTATTGTGGTAAACCGATATCAGCAGCCGCGGCTGCTCTTCCCGGATATGCCTCTCGCAACCTAACAGAGCGTCCTGTTCCGCCCCTTCAATATCCATTTTAATTAAAGTTATCTTTTCATCAATGTCGCTGTCCAGACTCACAATCTCGATCTCTGTCCCTGAATGGTCGTCTGTAATTTTATTAATCGTTGACAGCGGGCCGGAAGTCACATAACTGCCCATACTGTTTTTACTGCCCACCGCTTTATTTCTGTATTCAATATCAGGATACTGAGCCAGGTTTTTCTTCATTTCTTTCACACTGGACGGATCAATTTCATAGCAGAATATTTTCTTATACTTGCCATAAGTGCGAATGTAATTTTCAACGGAATCACCGGTCCATGCTCCCAGGTCAACCACCACTTCCCGTTCATCGCATCGCACCAGATCCAGATCAAAATAGTCTGTAAAATTACCTTCTTTCATGACATTGATGTACTCCAGATCAAACGTAAGCCAGTTATACAGCATACTGCAGAGGACAATTTTTGATCTCCAGTCCCCCAGCCTGTGATACAGCCATAGAAAGTCCTTTCTGTGCTCTTTCAGGGCTGTCACTCTGTTTACAATAACATCATACCGATCAGCGGCCGTATCCAGAGTT
Organism: uncultured Lachnospiraceae bacterium; assembly: GCA_951802115.1. Classification (GTDB taxonomy): domain Bacteria; phylum Bacillota; class Clostridia; order Lachnospirales; family Lachnospiraceae; genus Hominiventricola. Next base: position 49,386 of record CATOPL010000011.1, read on the forward strand.
CCCCACATTTCACTGTATTCCTGATAATAGATACAGAACTTTTTTATCAGCTCTTCTCCCTGACCCAGCAAAGACTCTTTTGCCTTTTTCACAATTACGTCAAAATCCACAAAGCAGATATAGTCCATCAGCTTTAGAAATTTCTCATCCCAGACATTCTTTGCATAATATCTCCGCTCCAGAATCTGTGTCATACCGTCTTTCCAATCGCTGTAGCATCCTGCCAGTTCTTCTCTGCATTCAAAATGCATCATTTTCTTTTCCAGGCACTCCAGATCACAGAAGCTGACTTTTTTGCTTCCTGTCAGTTCAAAATTGAGCGTTTCGATCACATAGCCCAGCTCCCATGTCAGACGGATCATCTCTTCCTCATAATCCTTTTCGCACAGAATTCGAATACGGTCTATTACTGTGCCTGCTTTATCAAGCTCCCCTTTTATCCGGTTATACTCCGCCCTGTTCATTCCGTTCACCTCCTTTAACGATTTTTATATATTTATTGATCATGATCAATCTCCCCTTTCCGCCCGGAAAATTTCCTTTATAGCTTCCACAAAGGAGTCATTTTCCTCCTGCTTTCTGACCGCAAGCCTGATATACTGTTTTCCATTATTTATTTTAGGGGTCAGATCTTTAATTAACATATGATATTTTATCAATAATATTTTTGTTAATTGTGCCGAAGAAAGGCCGCCCCTAATTTCGCACATCACAAAATTCGCCTGCGTAGGATAGACTCCCAGTCCTGGAATTTGCTTTAAAGTATCTGTAAAATTCCTGCGCACATCTTTAAATCTGCCGATCGCCTCTGCATATTCTCCGTTGTATTTTTCAGCAATCTGCATATAAAATTCCGCAAAAGAATTCATGTTCCAGATGGAGACGTTCTTCTTCAGCCTTTTTATCAAATCCGTCCGGGCAGAAGCCAGTATACCCAGACGTAGCCCTGGGACTCCGTAAGATTTGGATATACTTTTTACTACGATCAGATTGTGATACTGCTCTAGAATCCTGTTGTCTATCAGCGTATTGTCCAGGCTGTCCGCAAAATCGACAAAACTCTCGTCTACAAGCAGATCAATCTTTTTCTTTTCACACCACCGGCACAATTCCAACAGGCCTTCTTTTTCAATAAAATTACCGCTGGGATTATCCGGATTGACCAAAACAAGCATGTCAATCTTCTTTCCGGAAAAGAATTTCATAATATGATCAGCCTGATATCGAAAGTTCAATGAAGCCGTATCAAAAATAACTCTGCGATCCCTGCCGCACCTGTTCGGATACTCTTCAAACGTCGGCCTGATAAAACCGACCGTCCCTTCATACAGATCAAAAACGCTTTTGATTAATTCCGCCGCGCCGTTTCCGGTTATTATATAATCCTGTTTAACGCCAAAATTCTTGGCGGCCAGCAATGAATTCACATACATACCGGAAGGATACTGAGTAAGCAACGCATCAAAATTACTCTTGATTTCATCCATTAATCTCTGCGGAGGAAAATAGGGATTTACCAGATAACAATAATCCAGCAAATGCGGATATCTCCAGTATCCGCCATAGCGCTTCTGCATCTTTTGAACCCTGGCTTCCTCACTGTCGGCAAAAATAGATTCCGCAATATCAAGATCCTGTATATCATCAATTTCATACCAGCGCTGCCCTGCCAGACGTTTGGCCTTGATCTCAGGATTATCCAGTATCGTAATCACCTTCAAAACCTGTTCATAATATTCATTATTTCCAAGCGCCATCGTATACGCCTCCAGAAAAGGCACATAATAATTGCAGGAAAAATGTCTGCTGAATTTATAAATATTCACTGTTTTATAATAGAATGGTATATCCTCAAAGACGATTTTTCTGCCGCTGATAAACGCCTGAATATTATCTTCATCATCCAGTTTGACGACCGTTCCGTCCATCCAGTTCTCGTATTTATCCACCAGAGCCAGCGTCTCTCTCTCATCTTCAAGCAGCCAGGTCAGCACACTGTCTTCAAAGATCAGATCTGACTCCAGCAATAAGGTATCGTCTTCCTTCAGCTGTTCTTTCGCCAGAGCCAGAGAATAAATATTGTTTGTTTTATAATAAACAGAATTATCAATATATTCAACAGGCGTCTTCACATCCAGAGAGGCAATATAATCCATCAGCTTTTTCCCTTCGTAACCGACCACGATCACGATCCTCTTCAGATTCAGCGCGTCCAGCTGAGCCAGCATCTTTTCAATCAACGTAACGCCATTGACTCTGATCATACATTTTGTATGATTCATTGTCAGATCTTTCAGCCTCTTTCCCATTCCGGCTGCCAAAATAACCGCCTGCATCGCCTACCTCCTGTTATCCGTAAAATTCCTCAAGCGCTTCGAATGATGTGATTCCATAATTCTGTGGTATCGCCGCTTCTGCAAGATCTTTTCCCACAAAACGATCGTCGTCATAATAGGCCTTCCCGGAAACCCCGCAATACCATTGTAAAATTTTATCCATATGACCTGCCGGAACGCCGGCCAGTTCTGCAAACCCTTTTAAAATACACAATCCATACGGAAAGTCTTCCAGAAAATAGCGGGAGTTAAAATCCGGGACATAAAAACCGTTTTGCCGCACCATGGGAGATAAAATATTTTTCAGACTGTGAATACTCTGCATTTTGTGAGTCATTTCCGTTGCCGTCCGAACTTCGTAATGCTGCTTCAGCGGCTTTACTCCCTGCAGATTCATATGAGCCGCCGTTTCAAAAGCCCGGCATACAGACTGCAACTCCTCGTCACAGCCAAGCAGCAGCTCTGAAGCAGAATCCGTCCACTCCGCGTAAAAATACAGATTGCGATCCCACGTCATTCCCCTTTGATAATTTCCAAACAGATCATAAAGTCTGGAAGTATGAAGAATCGGATTGGATGGTGTAAGCGTCACTGTCAGGTAATTGTCCAGCGGCTCGCAATCCATTTCAAAAAGTCCGGACATCAGGCGGGCGATCCTCTTGGTTTCCCTGCAAGGAACTGCTGCTATACGGACTCCCTTTTTCTTGGCCACATTTACACTGCTTCCGTATACTGTAAGTCTGGAAATGTGGGTGACGCGGTCAAAACCTGCAAGTATTACTCCCTTTTCCAACATTTCTCTGCAGAAAAATTCAACCCCTCCTGTACCGGGCATTATACAGAATATCGTTCCGGCATCTAAATATGGCAGACACCTTTGAATCTCCGTCTCCGTCAAAAAAGACGGAACCGTCAGGAAAACAACTTCCGCATTTGCCAGCGCTTCTTCTGCATTCCCTGTGACTTTTTCTAACACTGTATGCACTGTGATTTTCTTCTCCGTATCATAACTGGACAACCCCTTTTGCCATTTCTCCGGATGTCCGGTTAATACAGCAACCTGATTTTTTCCCGCCAGGTCAGCCGCGACTGCCGTCCCGATATTCCCTCCGCCAATCACACAAATCTTCATTTCTTTATATACCTCTTAAGATATTCGCCATACGGCATGTCCGGGTCAAAAATAACCCCCTCATGATCTGACGTCCCTTGAACAAACTGATGATAGTCTCCATAACATTGCGTCAAAACTTTGTCATATTCCGCCGGCGCCGGAATCTGTATATGCTCGAACGGAAGATATATAATGTCTTTCATCCAGTCTTTATAGACGCTTTTACTTCCGGTTCCGTTTAACTCACTGGAAATATAATTGACCTTCTGCGTACTGCCAAACTGCGAAAGACAGAAAGCGTCAAATATTTCACACTTTTTCCAGATGTCTTTCTGCATGAAATCTAAAAAAAACTCAGTAAAACGGCCCAGTTTTCCCTGTTCCAGCGCATCCAGTATCAAAAACGGATCATAAATCGCGTTACAAAGCAGCCTTTGAAGCATATCTACCATAAGAAATTCTTCATTTACGCCGTCGTACACACTGTCAAAGGGAAAAATATCAATGAAAATTCCCTGATGAAGGCCTTCTGGCGGATCAGTAAATTCAATCGCCGTCGTCCGATTATCCATAATCTTGGAAAAATTGTATATTCTTTCATCTGTATAACAATTCTGATAAAAATAAGGCTCCGTAACCTCCTGCTGCGCGATCACCTTAAACTTCTCATAATCATCCCGAAACATCACGACGTCAAGGTCGTCGTCCCAGGGAATAAATCCCTGATGACGCACCGCTCCTAAAAGCGTTCCGTAATACGCATAATATACCAGCCCATGTTTTTTACAGATTTCATCAAATTTTTCCAGTATCTCAAGCTCTTTTGCCCACACCTTTTTCCGTTTTTCCGTCACCAGAAAACCGGAACGTACTTCTTCCCTGTAAAACGACGCCGCAAACTCCATCCTTTATCCTCCGATACTTTCTCAAATATTGATTTCATTCCTTTTCTGCCCCAAAATATGCCACCCGCCTTTATATAAATACGCGTTTATCCTTTTATATATTTTGAAAAATATTCATCGTACGGCATATCCGGGTCAAAAACAATCCCTTCATGGGCAGATTTTCCTTGGACAAACTGATGCCAGTTTCCATATTCCTGCGTCAGAATCTTGTCATATTCCGCCGGCACCGGAATCTGTAAATGTTCAAAAGGAAGATAAATAATATCTTTCAGCCAGTCATTGGGCACGCTTTTACTAATATCGGATATCTCATAAAGTATCACATTAGATTTTTTTGTTTTTCCAAACTGTGAAAGACAGAACTCCTCAAATATTTCCACCCTCTGCGTAACATCTTTCTTCATAAAATCCAACAGAAAAGCAGAAAATCCTCCCTCAAATCCGTTCTGCTCAATCTCTTCCAATATACTGGCCGGCTTTGTAACTGCCGCCCAAAGCGCTCTTTGAATCTTTGCAATCGCAGAAAATTCTGTATTGATACCGTCGCAGACACTGTCAAAAGGAAAAATATCAATAAAGATTCCCTGATTAAAGTCCGCCGATACATCCTCAAACTCAATGGCAGTCGTTCTGCAGTCTCTGATCTTGGAAAAGCCGCACGTCATATCCTCTGTACAAAGGTTCTGGAAATAATATGGGCTGATTACTTCCTGCGCCGCAATCGCCTTAAACTTTTCATAATCATCCCGAAACATAATAACATCAATATCGTCATCCCAGGGGATAAATCCCTGATGGCGCACTGCTCCCAGAAGCGTGCCGTAATACGCATAATACACCAGTCCGTATTTTTTACAGATCCGGTCGAACAGCTCCAGAATCTCAAGTTCAACCGCCCACACCTTTTTACGCTTTTCTGTCACCAGAAAGCCGGAACGCACCTCTTCTTTAAAAAACGACTGCTCTACTCCCATCGTACCCTGTATTCCTTTCTGTCTCAAAAATCAAACATCTCCCGCACCCGATGCCGGTACGTATGTTCCGCCGCCACTTTATCATGCCCGCTTCTGGCAATGGCTTCACGCTCTTCTTCATGTTCGAGATAATAATCAATTTTCTGCAGCAAATCTTCTTTGCTTTCATAATAGACAAAATCTTCTCCCGGTACAAAGAAATCCAGAAAATCAGCCTGGAAATTACTGAGCAGAAAACCGCCGCAGCCCATAATGTCGAAAGCCCTCAGCGGTATACCGCTTTTCATTCCGCGAAGGGTAATATTCAGATTGATCTTACTTTGCATGAAAATCTGCGGCATTTCTTCATAATAATCAGCCGGTCCGTGATTGCAGAGATTCGGAAGCGTAAAATCTTTATAATAAGTGAAAAAATCAACCGTATGATTCCTGGCGATCGCATCCAGCAGGTCGATTCGTTCTACAGCCGTAATTCTGCGGTTGATAATGGCATTCGCATAGCTCCACTCGTCTGATACTATGGATCCTGGTTCCCGCTTGATCGGATATGCCCTGGACAGATCCTCCATAATCGGGCTTAGCACTTCTTCTATAAAATTATACCCCTGTACCTTCATCTGCGCCGCTATCAAAGCGTTCAGATACCCTTTTGTATAATCTGACAAAAAGGGCATCATCTGATCAAAATAATTGGCTTTTTCCAGATAAAGCGAACCGACAAAAGAAATGTCATAAGCATACTGCAGCGGCTTCTCCAGACTGGCTCTGACGGCATCCAGACGTTTTGTATCGGCAGCCATAGGCATATAATGCACTGTGGAAATCCCGGCGTTGTGAAACTCCAGATACAGCTCTTTATCAAAAACATAAATAATATTACATGGATTCAGTACCGTTCTGGAGTAAAGCCGGCCATAGGGACTGTCATAGATCCAGGAAATATAACGTATTTTTTCTCTGTTGCAGAAATTGGAGATCGCCGGATAATAATTGACGGTAAATATTACATCCGGCGCTTTTTCACGTAGCACAGTACGCAGTTTATCTTCAACCTCCGGAAGGTCCGCATAGGTTTTTTCCATGAAAAAAAACGGCGGATAGATCAGGCTGTGTCCTTCCTGAAGGAATGCCTCTTCCAGATCTTTTTTTCCTGTACTGCTCCACTCCAGGTATAATATTTTCATTTCAAGTACCTCCAACCATTGTTTTCACATACATTCTCTTAAAAACTGATTGATAAAACCCGCCTGCTCATCTGTAAGTTCCATATCCAGAAGCTCTAAAAGCGCGTAATCCCAGGCTGTTGCCGTACAGTTCATATATCCGTTTTTGCGGATATCCGGAAAGAGTTTCAGCGTCATGTCCACATAAAACCGCAGCTCCTCCTTCTGCAGAGTGCACCCTTTCTGAAGCAGCATCATCAGGCTTAATCCAAGTCCCCAGTTCCAGAACTGATATTCCAGTTCCGGATAATATTTTTCAAGCAGCCCTCTGGCCGACATATCTTCCATCATAGCCAGCCACACGCGCGGATTATCCCATCGGTGTGTACGCTCCCAGTCGCTTCGCATCGTACTTCCGGATGAGAGATACCAGACATAGAGACATTCGTCAAGAAAATAATGTCTTGTCTCGTACAGTCTGACTGGCACCACAAAGGAAGGCTCTTCAAACATCAGATGCTCGGCAAAGGTAATCTGATGTTTCTGAATCAAAGATGTCCGGTACAGCTTCTGCTGCGAACCATACGTCACCTGTCCGTTGACCTGCAGAAGAAACTCTTTCTTTTTCTCTTCTGTATCCAGTTCAATCAACCGGCTCTGTGTCCCTTTTTTCAATTCGACATTTGCTCCGCGGTCTGTGACGTTTTCTCCTGTAAATTCAACCACATCCGCATCATATTCTTTCGCAGCCTGATAACAGTGCTCCAGCGCTTCCTTCAGAAGCCAGTCGTCTGCATCGCAGAAGCAGAGATACTCGCCGCCTGCATAAGAAACGCCTGCATTTCGGGCCCCCCCTTGCCGCATGTTTTCCTCCAGAAAAATAACCATAACGGTGTCCGGAAAACGCTGTTCATATTTCAGCAGCAGATTCCGTGTCTCACCATGATCCGTTGACGCATCGTCTACCAGAATAATTTCCATGCTGTCAATGCCGAGTGTCTGATTCACAAGCTGTTCTACGCACTTATCCAGATACGCAGCTGCATTATAGCACGGAACCACCACACTTACCTTTTTCATCTATGCCTCTCCTCTTTTACCTGTTTCGCTTTTCACCCGCCGAGCATGCCGAGCATCTCTCTGACCCGGTGCCTGTACGTATGTTCCGCCGCAACTTTGTCATGACCGTTCCTGGCAATGACTTTTCGTTCTTCTTCATGTTCCAGATAATAGTCTATTTTCTGCAGCAGGTCTTCTTTGCTTTCATAATAGACAAAATCCTCTCCTGGTACAAAATGCTCCAGAAAACCTGACTGGAAATTACTGATCAAAAAGCCTCCGCAGCCCATAATATCGATCGCACGAAGTGGAATACCGCTTTTCATACCGCGAAGAGTAATATTGAGATTGATTTTACTCTGCTTAAAGATCCGCGGCATCTGATGATAATATTCCGCAAAACCGTGATTACGCAGATTGGGAAGTGAAAAACCTTTATACTGTGTAAAGAAATCAACGGTATGATTTCTCGCAATCGCATCCAGCAGATCGATTCGTTCTACTGCTGTGATCCTGTGATTAATAATATAATTTGCATAATAATATTCCTTCGTCTCAAAGCATCCTGGTTCATGCTCAATCGGACATGCGCGTGACAGATCGTCAAGAACCGGTCCCAGAACGTCTTCAATAAAATTATACCCCTGTATCTTCAGCTGAGCTGCCATCAGTGCATCCAGATACCCTTTTGTAAAATCCGACAGAGAAGAAAAGATCCCATTGATAAAACCGTCATCCTCTACATACAAAGACCCAAGAAAAGAAACATCATACAAATACGGCAGAGAATCCGACGGAGCTTCCCCAATCGCATCCAGACGCTCCGTGTTGGCCGCCAGAGGCAGATAATGCACCGTTTTAATACCCGCATTATGGAATTCCAGATACAGCTCTTTATCGAATACATAGATCACATTGCACGGATTCGTAACGGTCACGGAATAAAGCCGGCGGTAGGGACTGTCATACGTCCAGGAAATGTAGCGAAGCTTATATTTTTCGCAGAGGTTTGAGATTGCCGGATAATAGTTCACGGAAAATGCAATATCCGGCGCTTCCTCGCGCAGCAGGGAAGCCATCAGACGCTCTACTTCCGGAAGATCTCTGTATGTTTTTTCTTCAATGGAAAACGGCGGATAGATCAGGCTGTGTCCTTCTGCAACAAACGCCTCTTCCAGGTCTTTTCTGCCCGCACTGCTCCAAGCCATCATTAATATTTTCATTTTTTATCACTACCTTTATTATCGTTCGACAACTATTCTCCCGGGGTCAGCACTCCGGTTCGTTGCTGTTTTTATAAATCATTTGACACTCCCCAGCTCTTTTTAGCCTGACTTATCATCTGCTGAAATTCTGTCTCACTGACAGATGAATAAAGAATTTTCAAAAAGAACTGATATAATTCTGAAAAGTCTGATGCATACCGATTCTCTTTATAATCCGGAATATGAATTGCAAGAAATTCACGTTCCAGCTGAAAAAACGAAAACGGAGCAACATCAAACCGGAAAATCATCAATTTTACAAAACCGGCAGCATCGCTCAAGGCATCATACTCCAGAATGTCCCCATACTGCTCAAAAAGACCGCGTCTGTGATAATCTTCCCACTTCATCATCTGTACTGTAAACCAGTCCAGATGGTACATCTCGTTCCTGGACATAACTGTTCCATGCGGATTCATATAATAATGATATAAATATTCCTTGACTACACAGACACCCTCTGCATAGAGATGCAGAAGCGGATACCAGTACATATCTTCATACATCAGCCCTTCCGGAAAAAAGATATTGTTCCTGAGCAGAAATTCTCTGCGAATGATTTTTGCATGTACTCCGGGTCCCAGAAGCATATTTTTAAGCAATGTCTGTGAAACATCTTTTGTGTCTGCAGCAAGATATTGCACACTCCCTTCCCCGCGGTTCTTTTCCGCATAAACAAGAGTTTCGGAAGAATCCCTCACCCAACCGCAGACTGCCACATCGCAGGCACACTGCAGCACAGAACAATAAAGTTTCTCAAAAAAATCCGGCTCCAGCCAGTCATCCGCATCCACAAAAGAAATCCAGTCCGCAGAGGCGACAGAAAGCCCCAGATTTCTGGCCGCTCCCTGTCTGCGGTTCACCTCCTGGCGCAGAAGAAGAATATTGTCAGGAAACTGCTGTTCCCATTTCTGCAGGCAATTCCAGGTATCATCGGTGGAAGCGTCGTCCACACAGATAATTTCCAGATCCCTGATCCCGATGGTCTGGTCAATCATCGAAGTCATACACCTGTCAATATAAGAAGCCACATTATAACATGGAATAATCACACTTATTTTTCGCATATACCTCTCCTGTTCTGAAAGCAGATGAAGCGCACTTTGCGACGTTCAAATTTCCTACAGATCTAACATCTCCTTTACCCGGTGTCGGTAAGTGTGCTCTTTTACCACTTTGCCATGTCCTCTTTTGGCAATCGCTTTGCGTTCCTCTTCATGAAGCAAATAATAATCAATTTTCTGTAGCAGATCTTCTTTATTTTCATAATAGACAAAATCCTCTCCCGGCACAAAAAAATCCAGAAAATCCGCCTGAAAATTACTGAGCAGAAATCCTCCGCAACCCATAATATCAAAAGCCCTGAGAGGTATCCCGCTGTGAATCCCCCTCAGACTGATGTTCAAATTAATTTTACTGTTCTTAAAAACAAGCGGCATCTCGCTGTAATAGTCAACAGAGCCGTGATTGCACACATGATTCATCGTAAAATCTTTTCCCCATGTAAAAAGATCAACCAGATGCTTTTCCGCGACCACACTCAAAAGATCAAGCCGCTCCAACGTCGTAAGCCGGCGGTTAATAATATATTGTGCATAAAGATACTCCCTTGTCTCCAGCCCATCCGGCTGAATCCCAAGAGGCAAAGCTTTCCACAGCTCATCAATAATAGGAGACAGAATTTCCTCCACAAAATCATAACCTTGTATCTGCAGCTGGGCATTCATAAGCCCTCCCAGATAACCTCTCGCATAATCAGACAGGGCCCCCGCCACCCGATCAATATAATTGTATTTTATCTTTTCCACATAAAGAGATCCGACAAAAGATATATTATAAAAAACCGGCGCCAAATATGTTTCTTTTACAGCATCCAGTCGTTCTGCATTGACTGCCAGAGGCAAATATTGAACCGTAGAGATCCCTGCACGGTGGAACTCGGAATACAGAGTTTTATCAAACACATAAATGACATTGCAGGGATTGATCACCGTTCTGGAATAGAGCTCACGATGCGGACTGTCGTAAACCCATGAAATATATCTGACCATTTTCTCATTGCAGACCTTGGATATAACCGGAAAATAATCAACAGAAAAAACGGCATCCGGCCTCTCTTTGTCCAACGCCAGCAACAGACTGTTCTCCATCTCCCGAATCGGACGCCCGTCTGCAAGCACAAACGGAAAGCATATCAATTCATGCTGCTCTGCAGCAAACGCCTCTTTCAAATCACGTTCTCCGACACTTGACCATTCCGCAAATAATATTTTCATAAGTCAAGCATCTCCCTGATTCGATGTCTGTAGGTATGTGCCGCCGCCACCTTATCATGACCGTTTCTGGCCACTGCCTGACGCTCCTCTTCATGAAGAAGATAATAATCTATTTTCTGTACCAGATCCTCCTTACTCTCATAAAAAACAAAATCTTCTCCCGGTACAAAGAAATCCAGAAATTCATTTTGATAATTGCTGAGCAAAAACCCGCCGCAGCCCATAATATCCATGGCACGCAGTGGAATTCCGCTCTTTATGCTGCGAAGTGTAATATTCAGATTGATTTTACTTTGTTTAAATATCAGCGGCATCTTATAATCATAGTTCACACTCCCATGATTGCGCACATTGGGCATCTCAACTTCTTTTACATGAGTAAAAAGATCAACCGTGTGATTTCTGGCAGCCGCCTCCAGAAGATCCATACGCTCTATCGTCGTAATTCTGCGGTTGATCACATATTGTGCATAGTGATGTTCCAGTGTTTCCAGACCATCCGGAGTAATTTCTATCGGAAACACCCGATACAGGTCCTGAATCACAGGAGCCAGCAGATCCTGAATAAAATTATAGCCCTGTATTTTCAGCTGAGAAGCCATAAGACCTTCCAGATACCCCTTCGCGTAATCCGGTATGAGAGACATCATCTTGTCAAACACATTGATCTTTTCCACATAGAGGGAACCTACAAATGAAATATCATAGGCAAAAGACGGTGTCCCGACAGCGTCCGCTGTGATAGCATCCAGACGTTTTGTATTGGCTGCCAGCGGCATATAGTGTACAGTGGTAATTCCGGCATTACGGAACTCCTGATATACTTCTTTATCAAAAACATAGATCACATTGCATGGAAAAATGACAGTTGCAGAATAAAGCAGCACATGAGGCCAGTCATAGATCCAGGAAATGTATCTGATATTCTCTCTCCTGCAGACTTTGGAGATCACCGGAAAAAAATCTATCGAAAAAACCGCATCCGGCGTCTCTTTGCGCAATGTAGAATGAAGCCTGTCTTCAATCTCCTGATCATGCCTGAGATCCGCTTCCTTCACATCAAAAGGAAAAAAGACCAGTTCATGTCCTTCCGCAGTAAATGCCTCTTTGATGTCCACTCTTCCAAAGCTGTCCCACTCAACAAACAGTATTTTCATGCCTTTCATCCCACATCTTTCATTACAAATTCTTTTTCAGTCCTCAATACCCCAGTATTGTTTTGCCTGCTTTATTATCTGCAGGAAACCTGTTCTGTCGGCAGGTGCATACAGCGCTTTCAAAAATTCTCCATAAATACCTGTCAGATCTTCCGCATATTTGTTTTCCTGATAATCCGGCACCTGTTCCTGTACGATCTCTCTCACCAGCTGAAAAAAAGAAAATGACGGTTCATCATATCTTAGAATGAGCATTTTTATAAGTCCCACCGCGTCCTGCAGACAGTCATACTCCAATTCTTCACGGTAATCCCGCAAAAGACCACGCCGGCTGTACTCCTTCCACTTCATCAGCCATACTGTGACCCAGTCCATATGATAATCTGTATTTTTCACCAAAATCGTCGAGTGACGATTGACAAAATAATGATACAGCTTCTTTGGGATCCGATAGACCTCTGTAACATAAATATGCAGCATCGGAACCCAGTAATGATCCTCATATGTCAAATCTTCCGGAAAAAAGATCTGAAAATCCAGAAGAAATTTCCTGCGGATGATCTTACCCCACGCCGCTTCCCCCACAATAGAAGCTGCTATCAGACCCTTCTTTGCCTCGTCTGTATCCGCCACAAGATACTGATCTTCCCCATCTCCTCTGTCTTTCTCATCAAAATAAACGAGAGTATCTGAAAAATCTCTCTCCGCTTCACAGCAGACCACATCACAGCTGTACTTTGTCACAGGCCGGTAGAGAAGCTCCAGATAATCCGGTTCCAGCCAGTCGTCTCCGTCTACAAAAGCAATCCAGTCGGCTGATGCATACTGCAGTCCAATATTTCTGGCCGTTCCCTGCCGCCGGTTCACTTCCTGACGGATCAGCAGTATATGTTCCGGAAACAGACACTCCCATTTCTGCAGGTGAAGCCATGTATCATCTGTGGAAGCGTCATCGATACAGATAATCTCCAGGTTGTCCATCCCCATCGTCTGGGCAGCAATCGAAGCCATACACCTGTCAATATATGCTGCCACATTATAGCATGGTATGATTATACTTACTTTCCGCATACCTTCCTCCTGTTTTCCAAATCTTACAACAGTGCAGACATGTTCCAGGACTCCGTACTAGGACCGTGTACACTCTGCCATCAGCCGGTTTGCCGCCTGCACACTCTCATCCGTAAACTCCATATTCAGCCATCCCAGCAGCATTTGATTCCAGACCCTGTTCTCCATGCTGCTGTTATCCTGCAGATATTTATTTTCCCTAATATCGGGAAACAGCCTCTGTATCGTCTCCACAAGAAATTTCCATTCGTCTTTTGTCAAAACATAATTTACGAACAGCATGGCGAGCATATATCCGACTCCCAGTCTGAGGAATAAATATTCGATCTCCTGTCGATATGCCGAAAACAGCCCCCTCTGCTCCAGCTCGCCCGTAAGCAAAATCCAGATCCGCAGATTATCCCACCGGTGTTCCCGCCCCCAGTCACCGCGTATGGTACTGCCCGGAGACACATAATAAACGTAAAGCTGCTCATCCAGGAAATAATGTCTTCTGGCGTACATTCTGACCGGCAGGGCAAACGAAACTTCCTCAAAAATAAAATGCTCCGGAAAAACAATCTGATTATCCCGGATCATAGACAGTCTGTACAATTTGTTCTGCGAACCATAATCCCCTGTTTTCAAATCTAAAAGATACGCTTTTCTCTTTTCTTCGGTATCCAGTTCTGTCAGATGACTGTCATCCCCGCACTTCAGATCAATGTGCATATCCCGGATGCCAACATTGATCCGTTTAAATTCAACCACATCCGCATCATATTTCTTGGCTGCATGATAACAGTGTTCCAGTGTTTCCTCCAGCATCCAATCATCCGCATCACAAAAAATCAGATATTCCCCGCCGGCATAAGAAACTCCAACATTTCGCGCACCGCCCTGCCGCAGATTTTCTTCCAGAAAAACTGCCATAACCGTCTCCGGAAACTGTCGTTCATATTCCATAATCAGGCTCTGTGTGGCGCCATCGTCCGTGGAAGCATCGTCTACCAGAATAATCTCCATATTTTCTATCCCAATCGTTTGATGCAAAAGATATTCCACACATTTGTCCAGATACTCAGATACATTATGACACGGAACAACTACACTGATTTTTCCCATCTTATCTTCTCCAAAGTTTTGCAACTTGCCTTTTCATCCCACAGATCAAAAAGAAAATTTCCCATCCTTACATATTTGTAAAGTCTCCGGGACTTGTCCGGCTCATCGCTGTTTATTCACAAATCCAGCATCTCTCTTACCCGATGTCTGTACGTATGCTCTGCCGACACCTTGTCATGTCCATTTTGGGCAATGTCACGCCGCTCCTCTTCATGTTCCAGATAATAACCGATCTTCTGCAGCAGATCTTCTTTGCTTTCATAAAACACAAAATCCTCACCCGGCACAAAGAAGTCCAGAAAATCCGCCTGAAAACTACTGAGCAGGAAACCTCCGCTTCCCATAATGTCAAATGCTCTCAGCGGAATCCCGCTCTTAATACTGCGCAGAGAAATATTCAGATTGATTTTGCTGTCTCTGAACACTTTTGGCATCTCATAATCATAATCAACACCTCCATGATTGCGCAGTCCCGGCGCTGAAAAATCCGGGTCATAGGTAAAAAGATCAAGACCATACGCCCCGGCAACAGAAGTGAGTAAGTCTGCACGCTCCAGTGATGTAATCTTACGGTTGATCAAATACTGTGCATAAAACCACTCCATCGATTCCACGCCGTCCTCGTTACGGCTCATCGGAAAGGCTTTCTGCAGATCGCCCATTACCGGAGCAAGAACTTCCTGTATAAAATTATATCCCTGTACTTTCATCTGAGCCGCCATCAAAGCATCCAGATAACCTCTGGCATAATCTCGAAGTCCGGTCATCTGATCATAAAAGTTCCATCTTTCTGTATAGAGAGAACCCACAAAAGAAACATCGCAGGAATAAGAAGGATTGCATAAAGATTCTTCCGAAATCCGGTCCAGCCGTTCCACATTAACTGCCATCGGCATGTAATGCACGGTCTGAATCCCCCCGCAATGAAATTCCAGATACACTTCTTTGTCAAATACATATATGGTATTGCAGGGATTTACAATCGTACAGGAATAAAGCAGGATAGCCGGACTGTCATAAACCCAGGCAATATATCTGATCCCTTCCGACTGACACACTTTGGAAATTACCGGAAAATAATTGAAAGAAAACACTGCATCCGGCACTTCCTGATGCAGGACAGAATACAGCCGCAGTTCTGTCTCCGGATTATGTCTCAGTTTTCCGTCAAACGTAAAAGAGAAATCAACAACACAGTGCCCCTCCGACAGGAACGCTTCTTTTATGTCCTGATTTCCATAGCTTTCCCAATCAATAAATAAAATCTTCATAATTTTCAGTTTAAGTTCTCCTGTTATATATAGCAGAAGACAACAAAAGCTATTTCTAAGCGCTTGCTTTCGAAATAGCTTTTTGTTACAAGGCCCTGTTATTGTCGGACCCAACAACAGTTGAGCCCGACATAATCGACAAATATAACTGTCAATCGTAATAAACTGCTGTTTGCTTTTACTGAAGCAGACTCAGGATACTCTGCGGTACAGAGTTTGCCTGTGCCAGCATGGACTGAGATGCCTGCAGAAGAATATTGTTCTTCGTGAATGCAGTGATCTCGTCTGCCATATCTGTATCACGGATACGGCTCTCAGCATCTGTAATGTTCTCAGATGTAACTCTCAGGTTGTTAACTGTATGCTCAATTCTGTTCTGTGCAGCACCGAGAGCAGCACGGAAGGAAGATACACAGTCAATTGCGCTCTTGATCGTATCGATTGCTCCATTAGCGCCGCTCTGACTTGATACGTCAATACTCTGTACGGAAATACCGGATTTGGTCATAGCCTGTTTAGCAACTGTGATCGTCTCACCTGCGGACGGACCAATCTGGAACTGAAGAGAACCATCTCCACTCAGAGAGTAGATATCATTGAAGTTCGTCTTATTAGCGATACGGTCGATCTCGTCCAGAAGACGGGAAACTTCCTGCTGCAGGTTTCCTCTTGCAACAGTATTGTAGGTACCGTTTGCAGACTGGCTTGCCAGAGTGGTCAGACGCTGAAGCATAGCGTGAGTCTCTGTCAGAGCACCTTCATTTGTCTTAATCAATCCGATAGCATCGTTTGCGTTGTTGATTGCCTGATTCAGACCATTGATCTGAGATCTCATGGACTCGGAAATTGCAAGACCAGCTGCGTCATCGCCTGCACGGTTGATTTTATAACCGGAAGACAGTTTCTCAAGGTTCTTGCTTAAGTTACCCTGGTTGATACCAAGATTTCTGTAAGAGTTAATCGCTGCTATGTTGTGTTGAATAATCATAAAATGTTCCTCCTGTTATTTATGATTGATATTTCCAGGAACTTCCCTGTCCCCGGTTGCTCCCCGAAGAGGGCCCCTGCTTCGGAAAGTTCTGTAAAGTTTTTATGTTGATTTGCTTTACATTCTTAATTATCGGTGGTTTTCTGGAAAACTTAAGTATATTTTTTACTTTTTCCGTTTTCCTGTTACTGAAGAAGACTGAGAACCGACTGAACAATCGAGTTCGCCTGAGCATTCATCGAATTCGCCGACTGCAGGATGATATTCTCTTTGGTAAACAGTGTAAACTCCTGCGCCATGTCCGTATCGCGGATCTGACTTTCAGCAGCCGTGATATTTTCATTTTCCACACTCAGATTCGCATAAGCATGCTGCATACGGTTGCCGGCCGCTCCAAATGCCGCCCGGACATCCGCCACCGCCTCGATCGCCACATTAATCATATCCACTGACTGATTCGCCTTTTCCTGCGTTGTAAAATCAGTGCTGTCCAGCAGCAATGCACGGCTGCTCATGTAATAGCGTTCCACGGCAAGCGTCTCTCCCGCCGTAGGACCAATCTGGAGATCAATATTGTCTGACTGTTCCGGCGGGTTCAGGCCCGGAAAACCGTCTCCGGAATCGAACAGCGGAATCTCGTCAAAATTCGAGGTTTCTGTGATCCGGTCGATCTCATCCAGAAGACGAACCCTCTCCTGATCCAGATTCCCTCTGGCAATCGTATTATAAGTACCGTTCGCGGACTCAACTGCCAGTGTCTGCAGTCTCTGCAGCATGGCATGCACTTCCATCAGAGCACCGTCACCGGTATTCGTCATGCTGATTCCGTCTGTACAGTTGCGAAGGGACTGCTTCAGACCCTCCATCTGACTTCTCATCTTCTCTGACAAAGCCAGCCCTGCCGCGTCATCACCGGCACGATTAATGCGATACCCGGATGAAAGCTTCTCCAGATTCTTTCTGAGTTTTCCTTCTGAAGTTTTTTTATTCCTAGTGGCATTAAGACCCGGTATATTATGCTGTATGATCATATTCGCCAAACCACCTTCCATATATGATATCTGTCCGTCTCCTGTTATCTCATCAGAAACGAACTGTATCTTCCAAATCTGAACTTTATTGCTAGTTACTATATCGGCGGAAAAAGCTTCATTATTAAGAAAATTCTATATTTTTTTAATATTCTCCGGGACATACCTGCGAATCGGCTCAAATCAACTGAATCTGGAACCGAATATACCACAAAGCAGAATCTACAGTCCGCAGAAGCCAAAACCCGCGACAGCTGCCAGATGAACATACCGACATGTCCGCCTGCAAAAAGCAATTTTCAGACACGCTTTAATACGGCAGTTCCCAGCTCCTTTTCTTACAGATATACGGATTCTGGTATATAAACAAATCGGACAGATCATAATGAAACCGATTCTTCCAGCAGGCGTATCCTATACTCAGCTGATCCCGCCTGCTTTTTGTTTTCACTTCCTCCCACCAGCATTCCAGAACCTTCTGCAAAACTGTATCCTGATGCCGGCGGACCAGACAGGCAGAATCAATCAGCCCGTAATTCGCCGGATAGCCTTCCTGTTTGTACCCCTCCATCTGACTGATGATTTTCTCCGGATCATCCTTTGACGCTTCCATACAGGCTTTTGCTTCCTCATATGCGCATTCTCTTACAAAATGCGGAAAGCACAGCATCGGACTGCCTGTACTGTATATCTCCATATATTCGCACAAATCGCCCGTAACATATATCTTTCCGTCTGTATAAACAGAAAAATCATACTCTCCAAGAAACTTATGGCATAATATTTTATATTTTCTAGCAAGTCTTACAGAATCCAGTCCGTCCGGATTTTCCACATACCGGATATCCCATATCTGCGTGTCCAGATCTCTGTTGTCAGTAAAACAGACATAATCAAACTCCGGACTGACGCAGGCCGGTGGATTCAGTTCATCATATCCCCCCGTGATCACCGTATAGACTACGCCTTTTCCCTTAAACGCATTTTCTCCTCTTTTCGACTGATATTGATACTGTCTGTATACGTCCCTGGCCTTTTGCCTGTAACTCTCTATGAGCACGCGACTCACGGTGTCGCGAAGATCATGCAGTCTGTCGCAGGCCGTAATCGAACTCGTATTCAGATCGCTGATAAGTTCGTCTAACAGCGCCGACAGCCCAAGACTGTCCTCTCTCTCCATCGCAGCCTGCGTCAGCATATGATAGATACCTAAATATTCTCCAAGCTGGCGCGCCTTCTTCGACAGCCACTGATCATATTCTACACGGATGATTTCCATTACATTTTTCAGAGGAAATTTTTCTGCAGTCAAAGTTCCGTCCACCAGATACCCTTTCAACTTTTGCAGCAATTCCATATTTTCACTTTGCATACAGTTTTACTCCTTCTCCCCACACGCCGCTCAGAATACTTCTTACGATGTTTCCATTACATCAGACACAGAAATTTTAAATTCTCGGATACAATGATAGTCATATCTTTTTCCCCTGAATATGTATTCATATAAAAAGGCACCCCCGCTTCCTGCAGTATAAACATGATCATCTGACAGGTTTTCGTCTCTCCGTTTCTGTCGCAGTCATCCATAAGAATTACGAATTCATCTTTCAAGCAGCCCGGAAGAAGGCTGAGAATATCCACCCGCGAATAGTCGGGACTTCTGTAACCATAGGGACCATCTATCATAATCAGATCAAAACATTTATCCTGTAACTGTTCCTTGAAATTTATATATCTTGTGATATTTGTAAACCGTTCTTCATTCTCCATTTTAACCGAAACGTCTTCAATTCCGCATTTTATAATTTCCGTTGAAGCAGGGAGTGCAAAATGATTGGAAAAGAATTCAATCCAGTTCTCGTCATGCTCTACCACATAATGTCTGGCGTCAATTCCGGAAGATTTTACATATGATCCAATCATTTTGGTAGACTGACCCATTCCCAGCTCTAAAATAGACTTCGGATTCACCTCATTTAAGATCCGATACAGCACATATAAAAACGGATATCCAACCGCTCCTCTCCCCGGTGAAAACGAAAGCTCAGGACTCAGCCATCTACTTCCTCTTATCGTATCATGATACACCTCACTCCAGATCAGCTCCTGTAATTTTCTTTCCAACATCGTAACCTGCATCTGCTCCATATTCTTTCTCCTTGTTATACAATTTTTATGGTAAAATCACCCGTTGCTTATTCAAGCGTCATGTCAAACCACTCGGGCAGGTCCCGGCCCTGACTTTTAAAATGCTCCCTCAAAATATCTATCTGATCCTTGAATCCGTCATGCGCAGCCCGCATAATCGGAGTCCTGTAATCATCTCCATAAATCAGTCTGCACATCAGATCATAATCCTCCGGAATCGGAATGGTTGTGTTTTCAAAAGGGACCTCTATGATCCTGTCAAAGCAGGATCTGGAAAAACGATAATGACGCCGCTGATACATCCACGGAATATTCGCCACCTCATCTGACTGAGCATCCCAGTACATGGCCGCTATCCTATCAGCAAGCGCATATAGCTGTCCTTTTACCGGCTGTTGTCTGTCAATCCGGCATCCTGTCAATTTTTCAATCTCTCCAAGCTGATCCCATCTGTTTTTTTCCACCCACTGTTTATCATCAGTAAAAAGCTCCCAGTGTTTATACAGATTACATACTGCCCAGAACAGATTCAGATGTACTTCTTTATCTGCCGTATTTTCAGGAAGATGGTCAAGGCAGAAGATATCCACTCCGATGACTAGCGGACAGCCGTGATACCGGTCAAGAAAGTCCTGATCCAGCCGGATGACCTCTGTATTCAGCACCCGGATCAGAGTTGGCCCCACCTCCATCACCTTCCATCCTTCAGGCAGTTCCATTCTGGCAAAATACTGAAATCTTTCATAATCCTCCCTCAAAAACGCCAGATCAAGATCATCATCCCAGGGAATAAATCCCTGATGGCGCACCGCTCCCAGCAACGTACCATACCAGCCATAATATTTAATATGACGACGTTTACAGATCGCATCGATCTCCTTTAAAATATCCAGCGACACGGCCCATGCGCGTTTCATCATCGGCTGTACATAAAAACCTTCGCGTTCTTCTCCCTGAAAATATTCCGCTGCAAACTCCATATCCGCATCTATCCTTTCCTTCTTCACAGATCCTGGTCCCCTCTGAGCGTGTCTGAAAGCCATCCGCCCAGTTTTTGATAAATTCTGTCCTCATACGCCACGTATTGGCTGCACATTTCCATCACTGCATATTTCGAATAATTCATTTCTATGTAAATCTTTGCAGAATCATCTGCATTGTACTCAATTCTTTTCAACGCACATTTTAAGTTCCGCAGTTTCCGGATCAGCTCAGACGCGGACATTCCCGCATTCCAAAGACGTATCGGCGACCGTTCCTTCTCCTCTGTCCAATCGATGCAGACAGCTGCCTTGTATTCTCTCAAATGCAGATTGTCCTGGAAATCCGCATTTCCAAAAAAAACTCTCAGCTGTTCTTTGCCACCAAAACTGATTAAATCTTCGATACCTTTTTTCAGCTCCTCCATATGATCTGCATACTCTTTGTTGACCTGGCACACCCGCAGTTCTTCGCTGCTTCTGTCCGCAGAAATTCCCGGCATTCCTGCATATTCCGAAAGAAACCTCTCATAATAATCGAAATAAGCAGTCAGTTTCGAACACAGTCCATCATGGCAGCACCATATTTCCCTCTGATACGGAATCCCCACTTTATAACCTGCTTTTTTAAATTCCATACACTGTGAAAAATCGTAAAAGTCCCAGCCGTCAAAAACATCTTCTCTCCATGCTATATCATACTGTGTTGCCAGCAGGAGCCCGTCTGCCGAGGCTACTTCCTCAAAACCTCCCTCTTCAGGAGATTTCCTGTTTATAATTTCACAGTCATATACGATCCTTCCCGTATCCCATTTCATCATAGTAAGAGCGGTAGTTCCCATTTCTTTTTTTCCGATCACTCCCAGCATACCCAGCTTTTCATCACCGGCAAAAAGTTTCAGTATATCTCCAATAAAACGGATATTAATAATCAAAACATCCTGATGAAGGTACACTTTATATTTCGCATCCGAATCTGCCATCCCCGCATTATAGCCTGACGCCATAGATGGAGCTTTCCGAATGCTGATCATATCCACCGTATATCCATCCGGAACACACAGTCTTTGCAGATAATATCTGCATTCTTCATATTTTGCTTCATCATTTACGCAAGTGATAAATGCAATCTTTTTTCTATCCAAAACTCCTACAGTCCTCCCGTATCAGTATGCTGACATACTTATCATACCCTCTTCATATATCGGCATATCTGTCCAAACAATTAAATGTCAAGACTGAACATCTCTTTTACCCGATGTCTGTATGTGTGTCGGGCAGCCACCTTTTCGTACCCGTTGGCAGCAATTTCCTGTCGTTCTTCCTCGTGCTCCAGATAGTAATCCACTTTTCTTTGCAAATCTTCTCTGCCGTCAAAGAAAACAAAATCCTCCCCCGGTACAAACAAATCCAGAAAGTCTCCCTGAAAATTGCTCAAGAGAAATCCTCCGCAGCCTAAAATATCAAATGCACGCAGAGGTACGCCGCTTTTAATACTGCGCAGAGTAATATTCAGATTGATTTTACTTTTTCTGAAGATCTGCGGCATCTCATCATAATAATCAGCAACACCGTGATTACGCACATTCGGCATGCAGTAATCCTGATGGTGCGTAAAAAGATCGAGCGTGTGTCTTTCTGCTGCCGCCGATAACAGACTTGTACGCTCCAATGCTGTTATTTTGCGGTTGATCACATACTGTGTATAAAGCCACTCTCTGCTCTCCATACCATCCGGCGAAGGGTCAAGCGGATATACCCTGTACAGATCCTCGAGAACCGGAAGTAATGTTTCCTGAATAAAACTGCAGCCCTGTACCCGCATCTGAGCAGCCATCAATGCGTCCAGATATCCCCTGGAATAGTCGGACAAATTGTTCATGGAGTCAAAAAAGTTATATTTTTCTGTATACAACGAACCTACAAAGGATATCTCATATTTATATGCCGACGAAAGTTTTTCATCGCCGGCAGCAGAATCAGATTCTGATTTATTTTCTCTTCTGCTGAAATAATCCAGCCTTTTTGTATTCACTGCCAGCGGCATATAATATACCGTCTTGATACCTGCAAAACGCAGTTCCAGATATACTTCTTTGTCAAAAACGCAGACTGTATTGCAGGGATTGGCAACTGAGCGGGAATAAAGCGGAGCAAACGGACTGTCGTAAATCCAGGAAATATATCTGACTCCCTCTTTTTGACAGACATTGGAAATAACCGGAAAATAATTAAATGAAAATACAATATCCGGCGCTTCTCTGTGCAGTACGGACGACAGTCTTTCCTCCGTCTGTGAATCCTCTCTTATATTTCCGTCCGCATTGTAATAAAAACTGACATATCTGTGTCCTTCTAAAATAAACGCTTCTTTTATGTCTTCATTTCCAAAACTGGCCCATTCCACAAATAATATTTTCACTTCTATATCCTCCCAGACTCTGTAACTTTTAAAAACCTTTCTTGCTCACACCATTCACTGCACGCCCGATGAGACAGTTCTGGTCCTTCTGAAGCAACGGAATAGCTATGCATAACATGCTGTACATTGACAATTACTTAAATATTTTTCATAAATGCAAATCCAAAATTATAGTTTTTGATAAATACAGCAGCCAACCAGGACGCCCGCCATGGTTAACTATTCCTTCCAGCCCCCGCTTGCGCTTAATGAAGGCAATCAGGACTCCTCCCACTTCGTGGGCCCCTCCTCATTACAAGGGACGCAGTGGTACTAAGGGCGCAAAACACGCGCCCTAAGGACCAGCGCCCTTCAAATGAGGCTTAAAGAAATAATTAGCCATGACAGACTGTATGTTGGCAAATTTACAAGACGATTTACTTATAAATGAAAGTCAATAGGTATACTTATTGAATCGCTTATATTCCATAAAGTGTATTTAATCGTTGAAACACCCTTCTTCTGTCCGCAATACAGCGGTTACAAACCTCCGTAATTGCATACTCAGAATACTCTGACAATATCAGAGCTATATCAGAATCATAAAATCCATATTCGATTCTTTTTAATGCGCGTTTCAGCTTCCTGAACCTGGACACTAACTGTGACAAAGACATGCCTTCCTTCCAGAAGCATATTTCAGATTTCTCTCTTTCTTCTGTTTCGTCAATATATATGATGGTTTCATATTCTTTCAGCCATTCACATTCACGTACAGCTTCATTTTGGAATACCTCTCTTAATGTCGCCTTACTCTCTTCTCCGCATACAGAAAAAAGTTCTTCCACTGACCGCAGCAGGGTTTCTACTTCCGACTGACGTTTCTTTCCACGCGCATATACCGAAAGATCCTGTATCCAGGCTTCAGACAGTATTCCCCCATATTCAAAAGCAAATCTCATTCCATAGTCATAATACTTTGTCAGAGCGCCGTGTGTGCTGTTATGGTAGCACCATGCTTCTTCCTGCCAGGGAACCACTACTTTATACCCTGCATTTCTAAATTCCATGGCCTGTGAAATATCATAAAAATCCCAGCCGTCAAAAACATCTTCCCTCCAGGGAATATCATACTGTGTCGCCAGCAAAAGACCATCCGCCGCCTGTACTTCCCTGAAGACTTCTTCTTTCAGCGGCAGACTGCAGTTCCATTGTCTGAGGCTGTCCGAAATCTTACCCACATTCCAGTTGGTAAGCGTACTGATACTTGTTCCCAAATCTGTAATGCCAATCATTCCTGCCAATCCAATCCGTCTGTCAGAGGCAAATACTTTCAGCAAATCTACAATAAACCCGGTATATTTGATAAAGACATCCTGATGTATATACACTTTATACTTTGCATCAGAACTTTTCATTCCCAAATTATAACCGGCAGCCATAGAAGGAGCGTCGTATATATTGATAAGATCTACGCTGTACCCCCCCCCTTGGAACTGACAGTTGATTTAGATAGAATTTACACTCCTCGTATTCCTCTTCATCATTTACACATGTAATAAAAGCGATCTTTTGTTCGTCTGTATTCATTTTTCTCCTCCTCTGGGTTGTTATTGTTGTATCGTGCGTTTTTTGTCTTTCGATCATGTTTAAAAATGACTTTCTGCAGGCGGCAGAAATTTGCTCCGGTATCTGTTGTATATCATTCGCAACCGTATTCCATCACCACAAACACAAAAATGAACGATTTGTAAACATATTGCTTGTTTACAGAACATTCACAGTTTATTTACTCATACGCCTGTCGTGATATTCCATGTTCCTATATAGCATAATGTTCAAAAATATGATACAATTATGAACAATTATTTCTGTAAAACCATTTTTGACTGACCGGAGGATATCATGCAGGAAATCATTTGCCTCTCTGACTATTTACCGGAAGGAGACGAACAAACCGTTTCCTTTCTGCAGCTTCTTTTTGATGAAAACTGGGCAAAGGGAGAACTGATCTGCCCAGACGCCGTATACTCGGAAGTCGGAAATATCAACACAAAACTTGCCGCCAAACAAAACTATGAATTTTTATTGCGGGCTGTTCAGAAATATCCTTTAAAAATGATCGGTTCTGCCGCCGCACACCCGGGCCTTTCAGAAAGCGGCAGCGATTCCGCGTGGGAATCCTTCCGTACCGACTGTTATATTGCAGGAAAATACTGTCAGGAACTTCAGAATTCCGGATATTTTCCTGCTGTGCTAGATACCCTGTTGTCGAATGCCTCCAATCTTTCTGATTCTGAAGCAGCAGTTGCATGGCTTGAGAAAATGCTTGCTCATGCCCCGGAATATTATCAGATCGACGACGACACTTCTCCGATTCTGATATATAAGGGGTCTTTCATATGTTATAATATGCTGAACGTCTTCGCTGAAGAGCTGGCAAAAGCGCTTGTTCTATGCCATCAAAAAGTAATCGTCTTCGACCCTCAAAAAGAAGGCATGCATACTCTGAGCAGATACATCCACCAGCGTTTTAAAGCAGTCATCGGTATACAGACGCCTGTATTCCATTTCATGACAGACACTGCTAATTTCCATGATTATATCATCGGACCCAAGTTTAATATCGTCCTTGATCATCCAGGTTATCTGACAAACCTTGCCGCCTCCGTTCCTCAAAACTATTACTTACTGCTGCACGACAGAAACTATATAAATTATGTCGCGAAATACTATAAAAATATCAAAGGCGCTTTTCATTTTTGTCCCGCCGGCATTCTTCCGGAACCCAAAGAAGCCCTGAAAATTTATGATGTTTCTTTTATTGGTCTTTATCTTAATTACCGCGACTATTTTCACACTATAAAATCTTATGAGCGCGGACTGCGCTCTTTGGCCTTACGCTACCTAAATGAAATGAAACACCACCCGGATCTGCCTGCCGAAAAAATTTTAAATACCGTCTTTCATGATGATTCCCTGACGAAAGACATCTGTTTCCCTGATCTGTTCTTTCAGTTAAAAGCTGTAAATGACTGCATCTTAAGTTATTACAGAGAAAAAGTCATCCATACCCTTTTGGATGCCGGTATTCAGATTCATGTGTACGGAGAGAGCTGGAAATCTGCGCCCTTTTCCGGACATGCATGTCTGATCTATCATTCTGAAATCACTGCAAGAGAAAACATGTCTGTTATGCAGCGTTCCAAAATATCTTTAAATATTATGCGCGGACACAAAGACGGCTTTACCGAGCGGATTGCCAACGCCCTGTTATGCCGTTCTGTTGTTCTGTCTGATAAGACTACAACCCTGGAAAATGATTTTCAAAATGGCAGCGAACTGATCCTTTTTGATCTGAAAGAAATCAGCCTGCTTCCCACAAAAGTCAGTCAGTTATTAAATAATCCAGAACAACTTGAACAAATCGCTCAGAACGGATATAGAAAAGCCTGTCAAGAGCATCAATGGATACACCGGGCAAAACAAATTCTGACGATACTTTCAACAGAAATGCCGGATATTTAACTGCTGAAAATCCGTCAGAATCGTCTGTCATTATTATATTTTTTCAAAAACGGCAATGTTCTTCTTCAGACGTTCATAACGTTCAAAGGCCCAGTTTTCCATAGACTGCCCGTCATATGGAACCCGGGCCTTGGCCCACAGCGTCCAGAGATAATCTACGTACAGTTTGTTCGCCAGAAAATGCTTCCAGTCTGTCTGCGTGGGCGTGCTTCCCAGGTATTCTGTCAGAATCAGTTCATCCAGCTTTGGACTGTAGCCGGCCTCGATAGAGATATCCGCCAGATCCCATATTCCGTCATTCATTCCCGCATATTCCCAGTCGATCAAATACAGTTCTCCGCTTCCGGACAGAATCCAGTTTTCACACAACGGATCATTATGACAGGGAACTTTATGAATACCACAGACCGCATCTATTTCCTTCTTGATCTTCAGCACTTTTGATTTGACCAGATCATAATCCGGATACATCGCCACATGATTTCTCTCTATAATTTTTTCATATCCCTGCGCCATTTCAAATACTTCAAACAAAACTTTGGTATCTGCACCACAGCTGTGAAGTTTATGAAGTACTGCCGCAGCCTGGCGAATATGCTCTGCCTCTCTCATCTTCTCGTCCGACATGGTTACCGCATCGGGAATGCAGCAGGTAACTTTTATGCCGTCTTCTCCAAAATAAAGCAGTTCGCCATCAATCCCCAGCTTCCATGCCAGTTCTGTACTCACCTTTTCATCTGCGCGTACGATCAGTTCTTCCGTTCCTTCTCCGGGTATACGAACGACCATCTGCCGGCCATCCGAAAATACCGTTTTATAAGTACGGTTGGTGAGTCCTCCCATGCGCTCAACATCTATATAATCAGAACTTCCCAGCACCTGCCTGAGAATCCGGTCAATTACCTTTAAATCTGCTGTTATAATTTTCCCCCGCATGCTGCTTTCCTCCATTTCTTTTCTTTATAACTATACTGATACTGTTCGGATCTGCAGTCAAAAAAGAAACCCGAAGCTTCCGTGCCGCCAGAAGTTTTGACCGCATGAAAATTCGTAAGTTCTTCTTCAGAACATTTCAGTTCTTCAGCAATTTTTTTCAGAATCACCGATCTAGTATCTTTCTTATAAGTCTGATCAAACGCTCTCAACTCATCAAGACTGTCAAATTCAAAAATAAAATCGCTGCTGTATTTCCTGATCTTCAGCTTCAACTCAGAGAGATGTTTCATGTAGACTGCTTCCCACAACAGTCCCGCCGTCTCAGGGAGCATATATTCGGCTGACAGAATTTCCACGAATTTTCTGCTGAATTCTTCATTCCAGAAAGCATGCCCCATCATATACCAGGAATCTGAACCTCCGATCTGGATATGATCAACATATCCCTGCTGATCTGTCCGCATACACCATTCTTTTGTCTCACCATCTGCGTACAGCGCCGCATAATAAGGTTCCTCAACCTCTGCCTGAAACGGGTTGACCGTAAAATAATTGTCAGCAGAACAGATGTATGAATTTTTCAGATAATTCCTGGCTGCATAAATGCTGGAATGGTTATTTCTAACACGGTATTCCTCATTCTCAACAACAGTCACCCCCAGCTTTTCCTGCAGATAATAAAACTGTTCCTTTTTGTATCCTGCAACGATGACGATCTGCCCGATTCCTGCCTCCTGAAGCTGACGGACCTGCCTTTCCAGCAAAATTTCATTCTTGACTGTGATCAGCGCTTTTGGCTTTTCAAAAGACAATGGTACAAAACGGCTTGAAGCTCCTGCTGCCATGATAATCGCATTGTCTGCTTTATAACTCATTTTTTCCTCCCTGTCTCTCCACATAAAAAAGTGTAAACCCCTTTGACAATTCAATAGACTTTACACTCTTCTGTGACCAGTTATACGGTTTATTGATTTATGAAATCTTTTGTAATCCAGGAATTTTTTCATTTGTCAACACCATGATAAGCCGTTCTTTTTCGACGGCAACTTTATATTTTTACAATTTTATGTAACTTCAACGATTCCAGCACCGCGTCCATTTCTTCACATAATATATGAATATCCCTTCTGATATATTTATCAGAAAGTTTTACATCCAGCTGCAAATCATCCAGCTTCTTAGAAGTACGATCTTCTTTATATTCAATGACATCCAGACGCTGATCTACTTTTCCCAGCTCTTCTTCCATCTTGTCCAGCCGTTCATCTGCTTTGCCCAGATTCCCACACGTCCTGTCCAGTCGTTCATCTGTTTTGTCCAGATGCTCACACATCTTGTCCAACCGTTCTTCCATTCTGCCCAGTTGTTCATCTGCTCTGTCCAGCCATCCGTCCATCTTGTCCAGCCGTTCATCCACTTTGTACAAATGCTCGCCAATCTTATCCAGCCGTCCGCTTATGGGCTCCAGTTTTTCATTCATCATATCAGATAGAGCTTGTAATAATTCATTATTCATGGTTTATTCTCCTGCGATCGGTATTATATCACATTCAGAGTATAAAGTCTATTCAGTTGTCAATGTGCCGGGACAACGGTCCCAATCTGTTCAGTCTTTGATGATGCCGGCTGACTTTAAAGCGTGTCTGAAAATTGCTTTTTTACCCAGATTTCTTACATACTGCCAGCATTATAGCATGAAAAAACCGACATTTCCACTGTTTCGCCATATCCACAGTTTATTTACAGACACTTTTTATTATGTTACAATACCTTTCAATAAAAAAAGCAGCCCGATTATCGTAAAATATACCGTGTTCGGAATCCTGATCCTACAGCAAGCCGTCAAAATATGCTGATGGTTTGTACGCCGGATTAAAAACATGCTGCAAAACAGGACATCCGGAAATTATAATACAGAAAGCAGGAAAAAAGAAAGTGAAGATTCAGTTTTTGAACGGAGGTCTCGCAAATCAGGCCTTCCAGTATATATTTGCCAGATATTTTGAACTGTCTCACCCAGGTGAATTCATGTACCTGGATGATACATACTTTGCTGTTCACACAATCCATAACGGTTATGAGCTGGAAAAAGTGTTCGGTATCCGACCCCATATGTTAAGCACATGTTTTGATGAAACCGTTTGGAATGCGATATTGGCGGAGAAAAAAGCAGGAAAAAGCGTCCCTCAGATTTTCAGTGAGAACCAGATCAGCATTCAGATGGTGGCAGAAACCGACAACCATCATGAATTCAACCCATTTGACGGCTGTATTTACGCCATACCCGGCAATGGATATTATCCTGAAATACTGGATGTGCCAGGAAATATTTATTATCATGGTTACTGGATTCATAAATACTGGTTTGAGAAATATCAGAATATCTTTTTACAGGAATTTTCATTTCCAGAGATCACTGACGAGAAAAATCTTGCATATTCGGAGCAGATTGAAAATTCCAGATCGGTATGCGTCCATATCCGCAGGGGAGATTATGTGACACTTGGATGGCAGCTGTCCCCGGAAATATACCGTATGGGACTGATCTCATTTACAAAACAGGCTCCCGGCAAATGGCATTTGTTTGTGTTTTCTGATGATATCGACTGGTGCCGGAATAACTCCCCAAAGCTGGGACTTGATAATTTTCCGGAGATTACCTTCGTCGAAGGAAATATGCAGGGCAGGAATTATCTCGATCTGCAACTGATGACAAAATGCAAGGCGATGATTGTCTCCAACAGTGCGTTCAGTTATCTGGCCGCCCTTTTAAACCCCGGCAGACAGTACACGTTAAGTCTGAGCGACAGAAAAATTTAACTCCATGGAACGGAAAGAATCATCCCCATATAGGCTATAATTTTTCTGTAAGCTAATGTGTCTGGTCACACATTCGTTATACACAAACTGTCGGGTTCTTTCGACATCTGGCAGTTATTTTTGCATGGAAAAGGAGCTGCACGCCAAGTGCGACAGCCCTTCTTTTCCATGCGACGCATATCAAACAGCATACTCTTTATCAATAGCTTTCTATCAAAGCATCTTCTGTCTCTTCTTCCACCGCCAATCCTTTTTGCTGGTTTAACGCATTCCAGTATTTATCTCCCATCTGGAATTTGATCGCACTCAGTCTGTTTCTTTTTCGGAGAAGAAGCATAAATTCATTCAGAAGTCCATTCATATAATCATCCCTGATATCCCAGATAGAATCAATCTGTCTTTTCATTCTTTTGGCATCATCGTTACTGATCTCTTTTCCATGTTTATTTAAAAATCTGATCTTCTCCAGAACATAACAATGTACGGAAAAGTTTTTCGCTTTATTTTTATAGTATTCACGACTATTAATCAGCTCAAACATCTTCTCCTCACCGGTTTTGAACAAAGCTTCCGCTTCCGTGGAATCTCCTGTAAAATTAGCCTGCTTTAAATAGTTACGGGCGATTGCATGTTGAATCTGATAAGCGTGAGGGCGAATACTCTTCGCCATCTGCAGATGATTCAGAGCCTTTGCATAATCTTTTCTCTTTTGTTCCACAATTCCCAGCTGCAGCCAGTAGTAACTGATCTCTCCGTATTCTTCTTTCAACTGATAAAACAGATGTAATATATCTTTCAAACAGAAATGTAATTTGGTTTCTAAGATATCTTCCTTCAAAAAGCTTTCAAAAATCACTCTCCAGTAATTGTTGTCATTTTCAGAAAAGTAAGGCGCAATATATTTTAGTATACCAAGCACCATCTCTTTCTTTTCATCGAGAGATGTCCGTTTTCTCACCTGTTCCATCATAATATTATTCTTTAACGTCACTCCCTCCGCATCAATTCTGACAAAATCTACAATCGCCTCTTCACTGGCCGATATCTTTCCTGTTCCCGCTCCATGAAAACAGTTAAAATCAATAGAATATCTGGCAGTCAGCATTTCATTTGGATAATAGGGTAAATCAATCTGATCAAACAACGTCAATTCTTTGAATAATCTCATGCTCTGCTCGCTATAATCTTCCAGAAGGTGATTTAAAGAATCCTGTACCCGTTTCTGAAAATGTTCTCCATATGTAATTTTCACAAAGAGATTAGACAGAATACTATATCCTACAATCTGCGCGCATCCCTGAGGTTCATCTCGGGACAATTCTCCCAGATACCCTTTCTCCGATAATTTCCGATAAATAATCTGGGCATATGTATAATCCAGTTTATCTTTGATTTCGAAAGCTTCATAAGGATTCCCTTCCAGATAATATCTCTTTTTCAGATGATAATAATTCCGGGAGGTTGTGATCACCAGCAGTTTTTTACCCGTATTATTTTCTTCGTACATTTTCTCAATAACTTTATAGTTAAAGCTGGCGTCCTCGACCAGCAATGCATACTGATTTCCTTTATCTATTCGTATAAATTCAAACAGTTTTTTGCTGTCAAGACTTTTTCCTTTGAATTCAAGCACAGTATATCCCCTGGTATTCAGCCAGGCTCCGATCTGTTTTAACAGACAGCCCTTTCCTACCAAACGTACCCCATACAGCGCAACACAATAGGTATTTCCTTCCTCATAATCTATCCTGTTAATCCGGTTTTTCAGTTCCAAAAAATACGGGCTTTCAAACAGCCAGTTTTCCAGTACGTCCCTCCACTCACAGATATATCCCTCATACAGCCGGCTTTCGTATACATACTTTCGTTCAATGCTGTTTACAGTATCCGTATAAAGATGAATTCCGGAATAATTCAACCGTTTAATACATTTCTCCTGTTCATCAGGATCGTAATCAATTGTGCTCAAAAATTTCATAAACTGTTCCGTTGTCCACTCCAGAAGAATACCGGAAAAAGCTTTTACCCGGTTTCGAACTTTAATAGACGGTTTGGGATCCACAAAAATCATTTTCCCTTTCCGAAAATATCCGGCATGTTCATATTTTGTAACATAGGAGTCAATATCCGGTTCGTCCAGGCTGGCACCAATAAACAGAAAATTTTCCCGCTGAATATCATGTACCAGATCATTCAGCTTAAAATTCATCCTCCCGCTGATTAAGTTACTATATTCTTTCCTGCTAAACACCAACTCTTCCGTGGGACCGTCTACACAGCCATGCAATTTGATATATTCCAGATTCTGATTGTCCTTCTTCTGTGACGACTGATTTTGAATTAATAAATTCTGTCTGTTTTTACGATACACATGTTCCACCAAGTCATCGATATTTACTGTATAAAGCTTTTTCCATGGATAGCAGGACAATGTATAGTGAAATTCTGCAGGCTTCACATTTTTAAGCCGCTCCACCATAAAACTGCGCAGTTCTTTATAATTATTTAATGGATCGTCCACATATTCACATACATCCTGAAGATCATACTGTTCTATTTCTGCTTTTTCCTCTTCTGACACTTTCCCTTCAATAAATTTTGTAAAGATTTCGTGTTTCAGCCCCTCCCCAAGAGGAATCTCTCCATATTCATTGGACGCCCCCAAAGAAAAGCCTGCTCCTAAAAACAACATTGGGGGTTCTGCCTCCAGTATCCTTCTCACCTCATCAATAACTTTCTGTTCCATTTTTCATCCTTTCTTAAAATATATGTAAACTATCCATTTTATGCTGTCGTTACATCTACGCAACATCGTCGTTCCAATCTGACGCCTGTAAAACACATAACATCCTCTCAGTTCCTGAACTGCCCCAGCACAATCTCTCGGTTCTGATAGAGAAGATGATAAAAGTTTTCAATAAACATCAAATATTCGCTCCGGATTCTTTCTGCAATGTTTACTTTATCTGTGCAGGAAGCAAACCGCACATTCATAATATAATCAACACATTTTTTCAGCTGACGGCTGTTCATCGCCTTCACTTTTAAGTCTTCAAAAACTCTGGCATCTTTTTCGATCCCCAATTTTAAGAACCTGCATGTGTCATTGTCAAACGGTGAAAGAATGCAGCAGGTAATACAGCTGTCCAGAACAGATTCAAAATTTCTTCCTTTGCGGAAAGTATAAGGATGACGCGGCAAAAGCAGATTTTTATATCGCGCATCCGGCTTCAGTACCTTTTTCTGAACAGTAAAAAAATTCACGCGATCCGGCTGATTTCCATGTGCATCGAAAGCTTTCATATAATCATAAAGTCTGGAGATTTCATCCATGACAAGGCTTCTGATCCCGTCTCCTGAGGTCTGCAGAGAAAAATGATAGAGAAATCCGGAATCTTTTCTGTATAAAACAGAATGGATATTGACCAGGCGGCGCGGCAGACGGCGTACCGTTTCCAGAATCATCTCCGTCGCCTCGCTGTCGGAAACCGTTCCCAGTTCTTCGTGTTTGGTAAGAACGGGTATCGTCACCAGAAACTTTCTGTTCTTTTCCCAGAGATATGTAACAGGAATGGTCTCCGTCTCCAGCACCAGTTCCATATTTTCAACCGACTCTCCATAACGCTTTATAAAACTCCCAAATAATTTTGAGTCGACATTCTGGTAAAACAGTAGAATCAGAGAGATCAAAATTCCAATATTGGATTTAAACCGGTCATTGCTGTTTTCCAAATCCTTTTCTTTACATAAGTATTCGCACCAGCGACGTAGTATCTGATTGCGGACGATCAGAAGATCATTTTCATCAATCGCCTTTTCCCGAAGCCGGTCTCTGTCAATATTCAGATAACTGGTAGGCTGATTATCCAGAATCAGCAGACTCATATTCAGAAAATCTGCATGCAAATATTCTGAATTGTTATTTGACGAATAAACACTTTCTGTATTCGATATTCGATTAAATTTATAGCTGATATCATACAGATTCGGAACCCCCTCCGGAAGAAAAACCCGTTTCCTTCCCCCTCGATCTTTGATTGCACAGGGTCTGACAGACAACGTATAGCATCTGCACGCATCCCGATCCCAAAAACACGCTTTATTTTCAATAAACACATAGGAAGAATCGGTATTATTCGGAAATGTATTAATTGTCTCCCCAAAGACAGGCTTCTGACCGGAACGTTTGCCCCTTTTTGTTTCCGGACAGAAAAAGCTTCTCCTAAGGCATTTTTGCCCTTCCCGGTCAGGAATCGTCTCGTCTTTTTCCACCTTAAATGCTTCAAAATATATGTTAAAATAATCATACCTGGATTCTTTGATCACATGCTCGCAGGCATGCGCTGCCTCTGCATAGATCATATCCAGTTCGTCTCCTCTGTCAAATTCGGGGTCATAGTAGATAAATCCCTTCTTCCCTGGTCCTCCGTCCAGATTTAAGATCTTTTTTGGTTCAACTGCAATTTTGACGTTCGTTCCCGGAATAGAATTGTCACTGTACATGCCGTCTTCATTCGGAGGCAGCTCCCGGACATTGATCTTTCCTCTGTTTCTCCCATAAGAATACAGTGATATTTGCTGTTCCGGAACATTATGACGTCTTGTGTAAAAATTAATACAGTCAGTCAACTGAAATACAGACTGAAGACCAATACCGAATACACCCGACGGCTGCATCCATTTAGGCATATCTTTATATGCTTCTTTTTCATTACTCGATCCGATATTGGAAATATACTCCATGTCCTGCGG
Source organism: uncultured Lachnospiraceae bacterium (assembly GCA_951802115.1). Taxonomy (GTDB): domain Bacteria; phylum Bacillota; class Clostridia; order Lachnospirales; family Lachnospiraceae; genus Hominiventricola. The sequence goes on from CATOPL010000011.1 coordinate 84,668, forward strand.
GGTGATCCCGGTGCCTTTATCTTTAACTACAATAAATACCTTCTCTTCCTTTTTATCCAGGATTACTTCCACATTTATATTATAATTTCCGAAAACAGACGCGCGGTCATCTTTTAGTAAATCCAGCAGATCCAGTCCTGATTGGGCCGTATTTTTGGATAATCCATAAGAGAGATACCGGTTTTGGATGATATCTTTCCATAGCTGCAAAAGAGAAGCGTCTACCGCATTCTGGATCATTTCGCGGATCCCCACATACCTGTCGCGGTAAATGCTTGTTCCTTCCAGCAGATTCATCACCCGTTCCTGTGACATCTGCATCTGCATCTTTTTATCTTCTGCCATATAGGGACTGTCATCCACATAAATGTCTATCTTTAAATCTCCCGGCGGACGTCCAAAGCCCGGCTGAGCAATTCCGTACCAGTTGATCACCATCTCCCGGCATTCTCTGACAAGCCATGATTTCCAGTCGCTGATCAGCTCCGCAACTTCATAGCCGTCCTGCTCGGAGTTACATTTTGCAATAATCTCAATCTTCTTGGGCGTAATCAGAAAATGAGAAATTGATTCATGTTTACGGAAATGGAGCAGCGACAGCTGCGGAATCACATTTCGATCCTTTGAAATCTCATTGACAAACCACATCGGAAACCGCCCGTTGTCCCAGTCCAGCAGATCCCCGAACCGCAGCATGACAGCGACAAAACGCGGATGAAATTCGTCTCCGACCATCCCGTTTGCATGTGCAGGCATGGATAGCAAGCTCTCCACAGGCTGTCCGTGACACATGCAGATTTCCACCACGCCTTCTGAACTGTGGATAAACCGCTGTTTTACATTGTCCTGAAACAATCCGTATAATTCTTCTTCTATGTCGATAACACTTTTCCAGTGTTCCGGCCGAAGATACAGCTGAATGACCAGCATAATCGAAAGATACAGATCGTTTAGCGACAGCTCCCCTTTTTCTTTATTCATATACTTTAAAAGATTATGTACCGCCCACCAGTCCTCTTTTTCCAGGATGTTTTGTTTTTCATCCATATCCTTCAGAAAACGTTCAAATTCACTGCTTCCCAGTATTGCGTAAATTTTATTAAAGGTCTGAGCCATACCGTAATCATGTGCATAGGTACAGACAAGCAGCATAAAAGTATCGGTGGCAGATAACTGACGAATCCTCTCCTCCCCCAGGAAACGTTCAATAATCTGCAGAACCGAACGACTATGACTTCCGTCATGAAGACTGTAATTCACAAATACTCCCCTTGAATGTATCAGCTTATCTTCGATCCTTTTTTTCAAAAGCCTCCACAGGCCATGAAGATCCTGCACATTCGGATAATACTGAGCCAGATTGGAAAAATGGCGTTCCAGAGTCAACGGCATATTATACATCTCTGTATTTTTATATCTCAACAAAAAGCCCCCTTTATTTATCATATATTTTATATTATGATAAATTTCTTTTTGTTATTCCAGTCATTCGACATACTTTGCCGTTTAAAGTGTTTATTTTGCTCCAGAATACAAATTTTTCAAAAAAACAAAAGTTCATCAGCAGCAATCAGCCGGACCTTCTTTGCTGCCCGGAATATGCTTCAGAGGATTTTTCACCTCTCCGCTTTTGCCACCGGTCTTTTTACACAGATAAATCTCACCGATCTCCATAGATTTGTCCAGCGCCTTGCACATATCATAGACCGTCAGAAGAGCCACACTCACACCCGTCAGTGCTTCCATTTCCACTCCGGTTTTCCCGGTCACTTTCACTGTACACCAGCAGTAAATCGTTTTTTCCTCCGGCACCATCTCAAATTGTATCCGACAGTTGGTGATCGGCAGAATATGGCACATGGGAATCAGCTCCGCAGTCCGCTTGGCTCCCATTATCCCTGCCGTAGTGGCAACTCCAAGAACATCGCCCTTTCCAATTTTCCCCTGTTCCACCGCATCGTAAACGGACTGACTGACCGTAATCTTTCCGGTCGCTGTCGCCTCACGGACTGTTTCCGCTTTGTCTGTCACATCTACCATAACCGCTTTCCCATGTTCATCAAAATGTGTAAGTCCCATGCTCTGTTTTCTCCTTCATTCTCTATTCTCCCAGAGTGTGTTTGAAAATCTCTTTCTTTGCTGTTGAGCAGGAATCCGGCTCTCTTTTCAAATGCCAGACTCAGTCCACAAAATGAAATGAGCGTAAAACGCAATGCTGCCTCTATGACCAGCATTCATACAAACTGCTGATCATGGAGGCAGAATCACATTTCGCGGCAGTTCCACTCCGCGGACTAAATCATTCCTGAATACTTAAAGTTTGCTGTAACCAAATCCATTGACTATCGCGTCAATCCTTTGTCCGGTCCTACACATCGGACAGTCTTTTTCATCAAAAGATGCATATCCTGTCATGTCATTGGCATCAAAAATACTGTTGACTTCCACCCCGTGAGCTTCTCTGACAAAGCTGAAAATAGAAGCAATTCCCTGCACCTTTCCGCCATAGTATTCCACACTGCGGATCGCTTTTTCCAGTGTTACGCCGGTAGTAATAGACGTAGAGAGAATCAGAATATTTTTTCCCTGAACCATAGGTTTTGAATTGTCACGGAAAATCATCTGGCCGTTGATATCCTGTTCCGGCGCTGTAACATAGATCGTATTGTGTGCGTTCAGACACATGATTCCTCCCTTTGTCAGTTCCTGTGCCAGGTAAGCGCCGATCACCTGACAGTTGTTCAGACAGATAATCGTATCCACTACGGTATTGTTCTCATATTTTCTGGCCAGAATCTTCGCTGCCGCTTCCGCCTCACTCTGGCGCGCCTGGGACATAGTCAGATCCACATAATAATTAATATGGGAATGAGATGTCACAAAATGACCCGGTATCACTCTCAGTGCTACTTTGTTGTCCGTCGGTGATACGATCTTGAATATACGTTTTTCCATATAGGAAACCCTCCTTTATCTGTGATTGGAGTTATCCGATTCCTTTGAATGACTCCGCCCTCTTTCTTTATAGATATTATACATAATGTTAATAAAATTAGCAAACTTTTTATGCAGATTTTCTATATTTTTTTTACAATTCCCTTTCTTGTTCCATCCGGCCAAAAAACAGAGTTTCGGGCTGCCCGATGAGCGGCCAGCGCAAGGCAAAATTTTGACGCCGATGCAAACCCGTTGACCAGAAATTTTAACGACACGGCGGAATGCGCCAGACCGTTCAAAACTTTGGTTTTTAGCTGAATGGAGCATTCTGCCGATATGTGCAAAAAACCGCCGCTATGACGCTTATCGCAGGAATACGTACAGCCGATATATAAAATAAAACGCTGTAACTGCAGGAATATCCGCCAGTTACGGCAAAGCGGCAGAAATTTGGGGCGGAGAAATTTCGGACAAATCCGCAAAGGAGCACAATATTATGAATATAAACAATCATTACAATTTTTATGAAATCTATACAGGCGCATACAACGCCAAAAGTCCAAGACCAACTGTGAACCATTCTGAAGAGCTCCATCTGTCTGAAGTACAGAAAAAAAGCATTCAGGATGCTCTCAATGCGGCCGCCGTCGAATATCGACTGTTCGGAGAAGACTACGACTATGCATCAATCTCCGAAGCAGGACACGGCTTCACTGTCAGCGATGAGATCAGAGACATGGGCGAAATGACAGATCTGAGTGAACGGATAAAAACAGAGGCGGCCGAAAGAGATCAAACACTGCAAATGGAACATGCGGGGGAAATTGACGAGATCCTCTGGGGCTGCAGCCAAAACCAATGGCTGATTTTCAGCGAATGCCTGTATAACGGTGGATTTTTTGACGACATGTCTGCGGACGAGGCCCGCAAGATCGACGAACTTCTGCAGTCGATCACCAGCGCCATGGACGCTTACAGTGGCATTCGACAGGGCTGGGCAACAGGATATGATTACTGCCAAGACAAACCAACATCTCACCGAGATAATTGTACGGACCATCTCTCAATCAGCTCCTACGACGTGCACTTCATGCTGGAGTCCTGTACCGCAGCGCTTCAGTATTTCAGCGAAAACTATATTGAGGACGGCGTTCTGCGGGAAAAGTTCCAGCACCTGATCGATATTTTTCATACCCATAATGAACAAAAAATCACCGGTCATCAGTCCAGAGAAGAGATCATGGACGGATTCCGGAACAAATATCTAGCATATATTGAAGCTGCCATGAAGCTTGGTGCACAGATGGCGGGTGAAAGCCTTCAGGATTCTGCCGAACTTGGGGGTGTAACCCATACAGAATCCGAAGAGAATGATTATCTTTCCCAGCTTTCTCTTATGTTTCGTCAGCTCAAAAACGGGAATATGGATTTTGACAAAATCTGGAGAAAAATTGAAGACACCTTCACCGACTATGCTTCCGGAGGAAGCCGTCGGCAAAGCGTCCGCAGTCTGGCTCTGGACCGGGCAGGCGACAGTCTGAACCAGATGAGGCAGATGTGGGCAGAGCTGACAGGATCAGAACGAAGGGAAACTTCCCTGGACGTAAAGGCATGATTTGACTCTGTGCCAGGCAGTCTTCCCCGCTACATAAGATGCACAGAGCGTATCTTCTTAAGGCTGTCATAATTGTATTTCAAAAAGCGATTGTTAACCTTTTTTCAAAATTGGTTGACAATCGTTTCTCTTTCTGTTAAGATGTGTGCGAAAACGAAACATATTTTATGGAGTATCACACATATGAAGAAAAAAATTACTACCCAGGAAATGACTCTCTGCGCTTTGTTCACAGTACTGACCGCCGTTGGAGCATTTATCAAAATTCCAATTCCTGTCGTCCCGTTTACTCTGCAGATTCTTTTTACCATGATGGCGGGACTTCTGCTGGGCGGAAAGCTTGGCGCGCTCAGTGTCGGACTCTATGCCATTCTGGGGCTGGTCGGTCTTCCGGTCTTTGCAGACGGCGGCGGATTCTGGTATATTTTAAAACCCAGTTTTGGTTACATTCTTGGCTTCATCGCAGGAAGCTATGTAACTGGAAAAATGACTGAAAAAACGGAACATCTGACTTTTGGTAAAATATTAACGGCCAATTTTGCAGGGCTGACCATTGTATACGTCATGGGAATGATCTATTATTATATCATCAGCAATTTCATCATTGACGCCCCCATCGGTCTGTGGCCTTTGTTTCTCTATTGCTTCCTTCTGGTCGTGCCGGGGGATATTTTCCTCTGTTTCCTGGCCGCAGGACTGGCACGGCGTCTGAAGCCGGTTATCGCCGGTATGTAAAGCAATCTCCAGTGGACATGCGGCGTATCCATCTGGAACTGTTTGGAAATTTCAGATAAATCATCTGATCATATCTTATCCAACCGGCACTTCGGTTCGTTGTCCGAGGCAATAAATTCTTTCCGGAAAATCTCTGACAGGAGGTCAAAAAACATGAATATCATACAAAAGTTAAAGAAAAAGATACTAAACGGTGAACAGATCAGCCGGGAAGAAGCCTTTCTTCTAACGGACTCCCCCTTGGAAGAACTGACAGAAGCAGCAAATGAAATTCGAAAGAAAATCTGCGGCAATGGTTTTGACCTGTGCACCATCATCAACGGAAAATGCGGGCGTTGTTCTGAGGACTGCAAATATTGTGCGCAAAGCGCTCACTACCATGCGACTTGTCCACAGAGCTATCCGCTCCTTAACACCGATACGCTTTTAAAAAACGCCGAACATAACGATGCGCAGGGAGTTCTCCGCTATTCCATCGTCACATCAGGGAAACGACTTTCTGACCAGGAAATCGATCAGGTGTGCAAAAGCATCCGCGAAATACGCGATAAAACATCAATCCAGATCTGCGTATCCTTTGGACTTCTGAATGAAATGCAATTCCGGAAGCTAAAAAAAGCCGGGGCATCCAGAGTTCACTGCAATCTGGAATCATCCCGCCGATATTTCCCGCAAGTCTGTACCACACATACATATGAAGAAAAGATTGAAACCCTGAAAGCTGCAAAAAGAGCAGGATTATCTATCTGTTCCGGTGGTATTCTGGGACTGGGAGAGACTATGGAAGACCGGATTGATATGGTGCTGACCACCAGAGAACTGGGCGTGAAATCCGTGCCCATGAATCTTTTAAATCCCATACCTGGTACTCCTTATGCACAAAACAGGCCTCTGACGAATGAAGAAGCATGTCGGTGTGCCGCCATCTTCCGTTTTCTGATTCCGGACGCGTCCATACGTCTGGCAGGAGGAAGAGGACTTCTGAACGATAAAGGCGAATCATGCTTTCAAAGCGGAGCTAACGCCGCCATCTCCGGCGATATGCTGACCACCGCCGGAATCACAGTAGAAACAGATATGGCAATGATCAAAAAGCTCGGATTTGAAGCGAGGTTATGGAATGACTAAAGCGTTATTTATCGTGGGAACCGGTACAGATGTAGGAAAGACTTTTGTCACCGGACTGATCCTGAAAAAACTGAACGAAATCGGAAAAAACGCCGCCTACTATAAAGCCGCCATGAGCGGTAATGAACGAAACACTGACGGAAATCTGATCCCCGGAGACGCTCTGTATGTAAAAAACATTTCCGCCATCCGTCAGCCTCTGGATTCTATGTGCCCCTATGTCTACGAACGTGCCGTCTCTCCTCATCTCGCTTCGCGGATAGAAGGGAATCCTGTCCGGATGGACTCTGTCAGGAAAGGATACAAAGAACTCTGCGCTCAGTATGAATACATTACCATGGAGGGCAGCGGCGGTATTCTCTGCCCTGTCTGCCTTGACGAAGAAGAACTCTGGCTGGAAGACATCATCCTCACACTCCACCTGCCCTGTCTGCTGATTGCAGACGCCGGACTTGGCACCATCAATCATGTGGCTCTGACCGTGGAATATATGCGCAGCAGACAAATCCCTGTAAAAGGCATTCTCTTCAACCGTTTCCATCCGGGAAATATTATGGAAGAAGATAATCTGCGCATGTGCGAACATCGAACCGGATGCAGAGTACTTGCCTGCGTGCAGGATGGAGACACGGAACTTGACATGGATGCAGAAATATTGCTGTCTCTTTACGAATCTGTCCACTGAATCCGGGCAGACAAATCAGCTTTTATACTTTAAGAATATATTCTTTTCGGAATAGGAAACACGAACTATTTACTGCAATACTGACACAGGAGGCATACAATGATCTGGTATCCTTACCAACAGATGAAAACAATGAAAGAACCCTATAAGATTACGGATGCGCAAGGCGTCTGGCTTTATACCAAAGACCACCGGATGATCGATTCCGTCTCATCCTGGTGGAGTGTGATCCATGGCTATAAACATCCGCTGCTGACTGAGGCCATCAAGTCTCAGGCAGACTGTTTCTCCCATGTGATGCTGGGCGGCCTGACCCATGAACCGGTACAAAAACTTGCCGACAAACTGGCGGACTGGCTGCCGGGAGACCTGGATTGCTGCTTTTTTTCTGATTCCGGGAGCGTGGCGGTAGAAGTTGCTCTGAAAATGGCGCTTCAGTATTATGTCAATCGTGGAGAAATAAAAAGAACAAAAGTACTCTCTCTTACCCATGCTTACCACGGTGATACTTTTAAAACCATGGAGGTTGGTGACGATGAAGATTACCATTTCATCCTCGAAGCCTACGGGCCCAATCCCAATGTAATCCATATTCCTACGGACATACCGTCTCTGGAAAAAACCTTTGAGCTCTGTCACAGCGAACTGAACTGTCTGATTGTGGAACCTCTTCTGCAGGGCGCCGGCGGTATGCGTATGTACGACATTTCTTTCCTGAAACGTGCGCGGGAGTTGTGCGACCTGTATGATGTGCTTTTAATCTTTGACGAAGTGGCAACCGGATTCGGAAGAACCGGAAACCGGTTCGTGGCAGACCTTGTCCTGCCGGATATTCTTGTTCTTGGAAAAGCGCTGACCGGAGGCTATATCGGCCACGCCGTTACCGTAGCAAACAAAAAGGTGTATGACGGCTTTTATGATAACGATCAAAACAAGGCGCTGATGCATGGTCCGACCTTTATGGGAAACGCCCTCGCCTGCAGTGCGGCGCTGAAATCCATCGAACTGTTTGAGCAGGAAGATTACCTGTCAAAAATCCGGCGGATTGAAAAAATCACCCGCCAGGAAATGAAAGGCTTTACTGATCCGCGCATCAAAGAAGTCCGCATTATGGGCGGATGTGTCTGTATCGAAGTTCATGATCCTGCAGTTTTACAGGGATATCAGCAATTTGCCTTTGAACAGGGAGTCTTCAGCCGACCATTTCTGAACTATCTCTACGCAATGGTTCCCTATATCATTAACGAAGCGGAGCTGCTGCAGGTACTCAGGACCATGAAAGCCTGGTTCAGAAGATAACGCTTTCCCAGAATCTGACAAACCGCCGGCATGTCCGTCCGACTCCCTGACCGCGGAAATCCTCTGACAGGCTCTCCTGGAATCCTTATCAAAAAGGAGTTGCTTTTAAGCACCTATTTTCTAAAATGTCACCGGCAGGCGCGGAATCCCATCAATCCGCAAATACTGGCTCATACATGCCGCTGCAAATTCATGATCTGCCATATGGTCCAGTCCGGATACAAGTACGCTTCCGATCACTCCTGCCCCCGCAACCCGAATTGGGAATCCGCCGCCTTTTGCCGTATACTCCTTCTCATTCAGTCCGTACGCCTCCAGGGACTCCTGATTCTTTTTCAGCAGCATGAACAGTCTCAGACTGCTCATCTCCATCGTGCGGACTGTATTATATTTTCTGAGCATCCACTGCTCGCTGTTATAACTGGTCCCTTTAAAACCATACTGAAATACCGTATACCCGCAATTCAACCGGATGCTGACAGCCACAGGAAGATGATTCCTTGCCGCTTCTGCCACCATCAGACTGCCCAGTTCCCAGGCATCTTCATTGGTAAAATGAGAAAACTGAAGAATTTCCTCCTGCATTGCCAGTATTCTGATTGATTCTTCCAACATCATATCCATTTCCTCCTGAAAATTCCGTCAGCCCGTATCATATCCGGACCGAATGCTCACTGCTCCAGATCCAGCAGACGCTGCTTCCATGTAATCTTTATACTTCCAAGTATACCACTTTTTCAAAAGAAATACAAACGGTTAAAAATCCTCCCGAACTGCTCTTCTGCATCTTTCTCTATTTTGCAAGCTCCATCAAAGCAGTTTTCAGCCCTTCCAGAGCTTCCTCTGCTTTGCCCGGACTTTCTTCTTTTACCCCCATATAAAATTTAATCTTCGGTTCAGTCCCGGACGGCCGTACGCAGCACCACCCCCCGCGTTCAAGCTCATAATAAAGCACATTGGATTTTGGCAGTCCGGTTGGTGTCACATCGCCGCTCTTAAGTTCCAGTCTGGTATCCGACTCATAATCCCGCAATGCTATCACATCATAATTGCCAATTTTCTGAAAAGGATTTTTACGCATATTTTCCAGAAGTTTCTGAATCCGTTCTGAACCGTCCATGCCTTTCATAGTAATAGATACCAGATCTTCTTTGTAATATCCATATTTCTCATAAATATTGTTCATCTGATCTATAAGCGTCAGACCTTTTTCCTTATAATAAGCCGCCGCCTCGCACAGCGCCATAACTGCCACAACCGCATCCTTGTCCCTTGCATGAGTTCCCACCAGACAGCCATAGCTTTCCTCATATCCAAACAAATACTCATGGGAGCCTGTCTGTTCAAAAAGCTTGATCTGTTCGCCGATATATTTAAATCCGGTCAGTACTTCAATAACTTCTACTCCGTATTCCTCCGCAATCCCATCCGCCATATCTGAAGACACGATCGTTTTAACCAATGCCCCGTTTTTCGGCAGTCTTCCCAGTTTCCTGCGCACAGACAGCTCATATTCCGCGATCAGAAGACCGGACATGTTTCCGGTAAACGGAAGATACTCCCCGCTTTTTGTATCTTTGGCATAGACGCCCAGTCGGTCCGCATCCGGATCGGTCGCCAATACCAGATCCGCATTTGTTTTCTTTGCCAGCTCCAGCGCCAGCGCAAACGCTTTTGGATCTTCCGGATTTGGATAATCCACTGTTGAAAAATTACCATCCGGCAGCTCCTGCTCCGGAACTACCTGCACATTGGAAAATCCCAGTTCTGAAAGTATCCGGCGCACCGGCAGATTGCCGGTTCCATGGAGCGGAGTATAGACAATCTTCAGGCTGTCCGCCATCCGGCGAATCGTCTCCGGACTCAGCACCAGTTTTTTCAATTCCTCCATATAACGGTCATCCATCTTTTCTCCGATGACCCGGAACAATCCTTTCTTCTCCGCTTCTGCCCGCTCCATCGTCCGAATAGCTGCGAAACCCGTCACTGCCTGGACTTCCGCTATAATCTCCCTGTCTTTTGGAGCTGTGATCTGTGCACCGTCCTCCCAATATACTTTATATCCGTTATATTCCGGCGGATTATGGCTGGCGGTGATAACAATACCGGCAATACAGTGAAGCTCCCGAAGTGCAAAAGAAAGCTCCGGCGTAGGACGCAGCGTTTCAAAACGATAGGTGCGAATTCCATTTGCATTCAGACAGAGCGCAGCTGTCTCAGAAAATTCCGCCGACATGTTGCGGGAATCAAAAGCAATCGCCACTCCTTTTTCTTCGCCCCCCTGTTTCCGGATATAATTAGCCAGCCCCTGAGTCGCTTTTGCCACTGTATACACGTTCATCCTATTCGTACCGGCTCCAATCACGCCCCTAAGTCCTCCGGTTCCAAAAGACAGGTCCTTATAAAACCGGTCCTCAATCTCTTTTTCGTCTCCCGCAATTTTCTGAAGTTCTGCCTTTGTCGCCTCATCAAATGCAGGATCGCTGCACCACTGTTCATATTTCTCTCTATAACCCATCTTTATCTCCTTTTTTCTGATCTCTTTGCATATTTTATATTTTCCCGCAGAACCGGATCCGGCTGACATAACTTTTCGTCGCCGCTTCCTTACTGAATGTACTGCATAAGAATTTTATCGATCAGATGTTCCTTTTACCTATTGTATTCACTCCTCAAAGTCCTGTCAATCTTCATTTTCTGAATTCCCTGGCGTTTTACCTGTCATGTCCCGAATTATCGCCTGCGGCTTCCGCTTCTTCCGGTTATCACATTATTCCCAAATCTATCAGCCATCCAGAAATCCGAATGGATTTGTATCCTGCATCTGCAGATACTGCATCATTAAATAAGCTCCTCTGAGAGAAACCCGTTCCTCTGACAGAATCGAACGAACCCGGTCCCGGTCCGCCAGCATCACCTCAATCTGTTCTGTAGACTCGCAGGCCTGTTTTCCCTCTGACGCATCCACTGTTCCATACACTGTACAACTCGTTTCATCCGTAAAACCGGGGCCCAGAAAAAACGGACGCCGAAAGCAGGAGGCACCGCCTGTATACTCGGCAAACGCAAAACCTGTCTCCTCTCTCATCTCTCGTACAGCAGCCATGCCCGGTGTTTCACCGTCATCCACAAGTCCCGCCGGAAGCGCAAAAATCTCTTCATCCAGCGGATAACGATACTCTTTAATTAAAACCAGGCGGGGCTTTACTTCCCTGGTCAGGGCATAGATCACAATTCCCTCCGGCTCCAGACCTTTTGTAAAAAGTTTCAGCCTTTCCTGCGGATTTCTGGATGCAAAATAATAATCAAAAGAATCGCCTTTCCGGGTCCTGGCATCCAGATGATACAGATTTAAATATCAATTATCCGTCAACTTCTGCACAGCGTCAATTTTTTTCATCTTTATATCTCTCCTAAAATCTTTTTTCAACCTGTTCCTGTCAGCCGTGTGTCAGTTTCCATCTGATGCCCTATATTTCCCAGCCCGAATTCTTTTTGAATATTGCTCTTCGTCAGCCGCGCTTCTGTCTTCATCTGACTCCTCATATTTTCCGGACTCTTCTTGAATATAACTTTCTGTCAGCCGCGCGTCACAATCCACAGAAGGTCTCCTCCTCATGAATACGGCATATCGCACTGTATCCGATAAATCCGGATCAGCTATACTGCAGCAGCAGTCCCCTTATCAAACAGCCATTGCACTACATAAGAGCGTGCACAGAGATGCCTCAAGGCCAGAGCACAGACTTCAGGAACGAATCTTAAAGATTCTTTATTCAGAATAATGCTGCTGAAATTACAATATAGAACAATTACCTCTTGACGAACCTCTTAAGCAGCTCTATATTAAAAGATATCTTTTCAGTAAAAACTTACACGTCCAATACAAACAGGATATACTCCCGGAATCTCTCTGTATCCGCTTCTGCGGCTGATTTTCCGCCGGCTGCGCGCAAACTCATCCAGTGTACGCGCTGTGTACATTTTATCATTTTACACATATCCGGCAAAATCATCCGACAGAATCAGACACAACAAGTCTTTGGGAGTACATCAGGATAAAATGGAGGAAACAACGATGTCCCGAAATTCTCATAAAATTGATATGTGCAGCGGTCCCATACTTCCAGGGATCATTGCCTTTAGTCTTCCCCTGATGTTGTCCGGCTGCCTGCAGCTTCTTTTTAACGCTGCAGACGTAATTGTAGTCGGACGTTTTGCCGGAAAAGAATCTCTGGCCGCAGTAGGCTCTACCAGCTCTCTTACCAACCTGCTGGTCAATCTTTTCATTGGTCTTTCCATCGGAGCTAACGTAACTGTCGGACATACTCTTGGCAGCAAAGACGACAGAGGAACCCGGGACAACGTACATACGGCTATCACCATAAGCCTGGTTTCCGGTGTTCTGCTTGTCGGCATAGGGCTTCTGTTCACCAAACCGCTTCTGATCCAGATGGGCGCGCCTCACGACGTTCTTAACAAAGCCGCTCTTTACCTGAAAATCATTTTTATCGGCATGCCCGCCAACATGGCCTACAATTTCGGCAGCGCTATTCTGCGCGCCGCCGGGGACACGAAAAAGCCGCTCTACTTTCTGTCTGTAGCCGGCGCTGTAAATGTAATACTGAATCTGATCTTTGTCATCATCCTGCACATGGACGTAGCCGGCGTAGCACTCGCCACCATCATCGCCCAGTGCATCAGCGCTGCTTTGATCCTTCTCTGCCTGTGCCGAATGGAAGGACCATGTCGTCTTAATATAAGAAAATTGTATATCCATCCACTCCGTCTGCGCAGAATGATGCAGATCGGGCTGCCGGCCGGAATTCAGGGCGCTCTGTTCTCTTTTTCCAATGTGCTGATCCAGTCTTCGATCAACTCCTTTGGATCCATCGTTGTTGCCGGAAACAGCGCTGCCATGAGTATTGAACAGTTTGTCTATATTTCGATGAATGCAGTCCACCAGGCAGTCGTCAGCTTCACAAGTCAGAACACCGGTGCCGGAAAACCCGGACGCATCAATCAGATTCTCTTTTCCGGCCTCGGACTTGTAACGATTGTAGGACTTATCCTGGGCATTGGAGTCAATCTCCTTTCCGAACCGCTTTTGTCCATCTATTCAACGGATTCTGCAGTAATCGCGGCAGGATGCACACGCCTTTTGTGGATCAGCGCGCCTTATTTCCTGTGCGGAATCATGGAAATTGTCATGGGAATCATGCGCGGACTGGGTTATGCGCTCACTCCCATGATCGTGGCCTTGTCCGGAGCCTGCCTGTTTCGGATCGTGTGGCTCACAACTATATTCGCATGGTTCCCGACACAGAATGCGCTTTTATTATCCTACCCGGTATCGTGGGTACTGACCGCGCTGATCCACGCTCTGACCTATCTGTACGCCCGCAGGCATCACGCACTTTTTAAACAGCCGCATCCTTTATAAAATCATGGCAGGTAAAATAGATCATCTGCCGTTCTTTTGAAAGATTCTTGAGAATTTCCATAGCCCACCGCTGCTTTTCTGTATCCATATTTACAAATGGATCGTCCAGAATCAGCGGTGGCGTTTCCTTTTGATAAAGTACATCCAAAATCGCAAGTCTTTCCGCAAAATGAAGAAGATCCCGTTGTCCGGTGCTTTGGTATTCCAGGTCTCTGAATGCTCCTGCCTGCTGCACTTTCAATTGCAGACTGACATCTACCGTCAAATCCATCTCCCACCCGGACGAAAACACCCTTAAATAATCTTTCATCTTCTCCTGCAGCTGCTTTAAATAACGGGCCGAAAACTGATCTTTAGCCAGTTTTAAATATTCGGCGGTCCGGTCCAGAAGATCATATTCCTGAAGTGCTTCTGATATTTTCTCCGAAAGCCGTCCCTCCTGTTCTTCCAGCTCCGGTATTCTCTCCGTTTTTCTTCGAAGTCCGGCAATCCGATACTGAATATCATTTTGTACTTTTTGCTGATGCTCCAGGCGAAACCGGCTGTTCTTCAGTCCATCTTTCAGCATCTGAATATCAGTCAGTGCATCACCAGACAAGAGCTTTCGTTCCTCTTTGGGAAAATTTTCTCCATACCGGAACCAAAGCTCCCTGCTTCTGGAAACTTCCTGTCTCTGCAGCTCATATTTCTGCTTCAGATCTCTGTATTCACGGCTCTTCTGCCTCATTTCTTTCCAGACGCGCTCCATTTCTGCACAATCTGTACGTTTCGGAAGCGACAAAAATTCACCGATCTTCTTTTCCAGGTTTTCCTGCTTTTTCTGTATATCGCGAAGCACTTTCTCCGTCTCCCGAACCCTCTGACGGCCTTCCTGTATCCGATGTTCCAGATAGTCCTTCTGCTCATTCGCCCTGCGGCTTTTTACAACTCCTGCCAGAAGCGCTGCTGCACTGATGACAAGACACAGAATTCCAACAGCAATCATTTTCCGAAACAGAAAGAATACTCCGATAATCACAAAAAATCCCGCCAAAATACCATAGATCATTCCCGAAGATGTATGTTCATCTTTGGCATCCTCCATATTGCCCAGATAACTGACGGCGTCTTGTACCTGTCTTTGCGCTTCTGTTTCTTTTTGTCTGAGTATATCCAGCTGATAAATCCATTCCCGCGCCCTGTCCAGTTCTTTTTCCTTTGGCGGAATTGTGCTGTATCCGGCCAGCGCCACAGCCGTCTTCTGCAGCTCTTCCTGTTTTTCCCCAGCCTGACTCTTCAGAAGCTCATACTGCTCCTTTTTAGATTGCAGCTGCTTTCGCTCATGTGCCAGACGAATTTTTTCTTCTGCGTCTTCCACTGCACTGGCAGCCTCTTTTACCCTTTGTTTTTGAAACATAAGCTGTTCGTTCCATTTTTTCATCTCTTCTTCCTGCTCCCGACATTGAGAGAGCTCCCCGCGCACCGTCCTCCTCTGTTCCTCCAGCTTCCCTATCTCTCCTCTGTTTCCGGTTTTTCGATAATATTTCATCTGTTCTTCCAGAGAAATCATTGCCTGCTCATAATTTCTTATATCTCCAACGCCCTCTTCTGTATGTGTCAGTCGGGCATTCAGACTGTCATTTATGGAAACCGAAAAATCCTGCTGAATAAAGAAGCTGCTTCTTTCATACGCAGCCCGATCCACATGAAACATTTCTTCTCCCAGATTTGCAGAAAAATCTTTACACGCAAGCCCCGTCTCCAGATTATAAAGCGCAAAACTATCTTCTTTATCCTTTTTACCAAAAAAACGCTCTGCCCTGTACGTTTTTCCTTCTGCCAGAAATTCCATACTTCCGCCAAAAGCGCCTCCCTGCCATGGCTGATAATGTTTCCTGTCATTTTCTGCCAGAGAACGTTTTGTTGTACATGGGAGACCGTAAAACATGGCTTTGATAAATGCAGCGAGCGTGGATTTTCCCCATCCGTTCTCTGTACAGATCACATGGAGTCCGCTGTGGAAATCTATATCAAAGTCATGCAGCTTTCCAAAATTTTCAATATGTAATCTAAGAATCTGCATTTTATCCCTTTCCTGTCAAAGCCCGAATACCCCGACGCAATACTTCCTGTTTCTCTTTTTCTGTCATATCGGAAGCCAACACCAGACGGACAAATTCGCCTTTCAACGACACATCATACTGGTAATCCTCTGGACGAATCCCTAATGTCGTTTCATCCTTTACCTTCAAAAAATAAAAATCTTCTTTCAGTCGCTTCTGTATCCACACTGCATCTGTCTCCGCCTCCGGATCCATTTCTCCTTTCAGGCAGATCTTTACCAAATCTTTTGACGGATATTCCTGTACTGACAGACGGACTCTTTTCTGTATCTCCTCCTGCGTCATAAGTCCCGTAATATCAACCGGAATTTCATGAATCTCTCTGCCGGCAAACGGAACAAATGTCGGAACTACTGTCCCTTTGCTGATCTCCAGTTCTACATAACCTTTCCGACCGCATTCGTCGAATCCTCTTCCTTCCAGACAACCGCAATAACACCACATTCCTCTTTCATCCAGCTGTTCCAGACGATAGCTGTGAAGATGTCCCAGTGCCAGATAATCAATATTCTTTTCTCTTAATTCTCTGAGCGGTATTTCCTCCGTCTGATTTTTAGCGCCGTACTCTGTAATCATTCCATGGAGCATCACAATGTTGATCCGATTCTTGTCCAAAGACAGTTCCCTCATCATATACTCCGGGTGTTCCCCGGACAATCTGACACCTGTTATGACCAGATCGCCCTGCTCGTAACAGGTCCAATCCGATCCAAAAGTCCTCAAATTATCCGGCAATCTGGCTGCATCGTCAAAAAAGTTTTCCGAATCATGATTTCCCTGTAAATAATAAAACATGATCTGAGGATGCTGAGAAATCACATCCCGCACACAATTCCCGGCCCGGGAAGATACCGCCGCGCCGTCAAAAAGATCACCGCAGATCAGGACCGCTTCCACCTCATTTTCTGCCGCCTGTTCAATCATACGTATAAATGTATGTAATAACTCCATCCGACGTTCTTTTGCCTTTTCAGCCGGAAGTACTGACTCCATCCGTGAATCCAGATGCAAATCTGCACAGTGTATTATCTTCATTTTTCGTCCTCTTTTCCGCAGCAGACAGCATCATCTCTGCATGTTCAAAACCATTTCCACGCCGATAAAATCAAAAGCTCCAAAAATGATAAAACGCTGCCCGCCCTGCAATGTCTGAAAACCAAATCATATCCCGAACAAAAACCATATATATCTGGTCGTCAGATCAGCCCCTGCTCTGCTGCAAAGTCAAGAAATGCCTCACAGCCTTCCACCACATCATCATAAGTCTCATCGAAATTCCCGGTATACCACGGATCTGCAATATCCCTTGGTGCGCTTCCAAAATCCAGAAGACGATATATTTTTTTCTGCGGATCTTTTCCTGCAATCTGATGCATATTGCGGATATTCCATGTATCCATGCCAATCAGGTAATCATAGTCCTCATAGTCCGCCCGCTTCATTTTTTTTGCACGGTGGTCTCCGCAGTAAACTCCAACCTCTTTCAACTTGGCACGGGTACCGTGGTGGACACGATTTCCGATCTCCTCCGTACTGGTAGCAGCCGAATCAATATAAAAGCAGTTGGAAAGTCCCCGTTTCCCGACCATGTCCTTCATCACATACTCGGCCATTGGGCTGCGGCAGATATTGCCGTGGCATATAAATAAAATTTTTATCATGGTTTCCATATCTCCTTATATCTTGGTATATCTTGGTTTTTCCTTATGTTTTCAAGGTTTTCTCTCTGACCTCAAAAACTCTATACCTCGTATATCTTACCATACCCCGGTATATTTTGTCTCCCAAAAAGAGTAAAAAAGAAGTAAAATGACCTCTTTTTTACTCTTTCCAAAGGTAAATTCCTACACGCTTACACTTCCTTTCTAAGCCTTTCTTCCACTTCCCTTACTTCC